>JAQGMJ010000041.1 GCA_028292405.1 Betaproteobacteria bacterium | reverse complement strand
GGCCACCGGCAAGGAGAACAAGATCAAGATCCAGGCGTCTTCCGGCTTGAACGAGGAAGAAATCGCGCGCATGGTGAAGGATGCGGAAGCCAATGCCGAGGACGACAAGAAGAAGATCGAACTGGTGCAGGCGAAGAACCAGGCCGATACCCTGATCCACTCGATGAAAAAGGCGCTCACCGAACACGGCGACAAGGTGGCCGACGAGAAGCCGAAGATCGAGGAAGCGATCAAGGAACTTGAAGAAGCCATCAAGGGCGACGACAAGGAGTTGATCGAAGCCAAGACCACGACGCTGATGACGGTTTCGCAAAAGCTCGGCGAAAAGATGTACGCCGACGCGCAGGCCCAGCAGGCCGGCGCCGAGACCGCGGCGGCGGGCGCTGCCGGCGGTGCGCACGAAAGCGCCAAGGCCGACGACGCCAACGTGGTCGATGCCGAGTTCACCGAAGTGAAGGACAAGAAGTAAGCGGCAGGCATCGAAAAAAGGTCGGAAGCACAGACCGGATGAACGGTATTGGGACACCAATAACGGGCCTCCGGTCTTTGCGCATTCAGCAATAACTGGAACAAGCCTTGCAATGGGAGTGGGTCACGCAGAGCGGCGGACTTTTAATCCGCCGGTCCCAGGCCCGTAACAAGGCAGCCAGAACATCATGAGTCGTTGAAGCTTAAAACATGGCCAACAAGCGCGATTATTACGAAATCCTGGGCGTCGCCAAGGATGCCAGCGAAGACGAAATCAAGAAGTCCTATCGCAAGCTGGCGATGAAATTCCATCCAGACCGCAATCCGGACAGCAAGGAGTCCGAAGAGAAATTCAAGGAGGCGAAGGAAGCCTACGAGATGCTTTCGGACGCCAACAAGCGCGCCGCCTACGACCGCTTCGGCCATGCCGGGGTCGACCCGTCGATGGGTGCCGGGCCGGGCGCCGGTGGCGCCGGCATGGGCGGTTTCGCCGATGCCTTCGGCGACATCTTCGAAGGGATTTTCGGCGGCGCCGGCGCAGCCGGTGGGCGCGGCGGGCGTTCCAACGTCTATCGCGGTTCCGACCTGCGCTACAACCTCGAAATCACGCTGGAGCAGGCGGCACGGGGGTATGAGACCAAAATCCGCATTCCCTCGATCGAGCAATGCGAGACCTGCCACGGCAGCGGCGCCAAGCCGGGCACCAGCACCAAGCAGTGCCCCACCTGCAACGGCCAGGGCCAGGTACGCGTGCAGCAAGGCTTTTTCTCGATCCAGCAGACCTGCCCGCGCTGCCATGGCACCGGCAAGATCATTCCCGAGCCGTGCAAGACCTGCGACGGCGCCGGCCGCGTCAAGCGGCAAAAGACGCTGTCGGTGAAGATTCCCTCCGGCGTCGACGAGGGCGACCGCATCCGCCTCTCCGGAGAAGGCGAGCCCGGGATGAACGGCGGCCCGGCCGGCGATCTCTACGTGCAGATGAGCATCAAGGCGCACCCGGTGTTCCAGCGCGAGGCCGACGACCTGCATTGCGAAATGCCGATCAGCTTTGTCACTGCCGCCACCGGCGGGGAGATCGAGATTCCGACCCTGGACGGCGCCGCGCAGATCAAGATTCCGGCGGAAACCCAGTCCGGCAAGACTTTCCGCCTGCGCGGCAAGGGCATCAAGGGCGTGCGTTCCAGCGTCCCCGGCGACCTCTATTGCCACGTGGTGATCGAGACTCCGGTCAATCTCACCGCGCGGCAAAAGGAACTGCTGCGCGAGTTCGAAGACATCAACCTGAAGGATGCGGACCGCCACAACCCGCGCGCCAAGTCCTGGATGGACAAGGTCAAGGATTTCTTCAGCGCTTGAGGAGGCGATGCAAATCGTGCATTTTCGCCCATCGGGAGGTGGGCGCATGCGGCATGATGGTGCGGGAAACACGTGCATAAGCGGCGTTTCGCCTAAAAAAGCAGCGGATTTGCCCGATAAAGTGGCATAATCCGCCCGCAATCGATCCCTCGCGAAGCGAGCCCAACCTGGCTACTCCCAAAGAACTCTCGGACTTCCTGGCCGACGTCGAACGCCGTGCCTTCAAGCAAGCGGTGTTCGCCGTGCGCGACGACGAAGCCGCCCTGGATATCGTCCAGGATTCGATGATGCGCCTGGCGGAAAAATACGGCGATCGCCCGCCCGAGGAATTGCCGCTGCTGTTCCAGCGCATCCTGCAAAACGCCACCCGCGACTACTTTCGCCGCACCAAGGTGCGTTCGTTCTGGACTACCCTGTTTTCTTCGATGGCGCCCGAAAGCGCCGAATCGGACAACGCCGATTTCGATCCGCTTGAAACTTTGGAGGCCCAGGAGGGCTCCAAGCAGGCTGAGAGCGCGTACGATGAGGTGGCCCGCGCTCAGGTGATGGCCTTGATCCAGGAAGAAATTGAAAAGTTGCCGGCGCGTCAACGCGAGGCCTTCCTGCTGCGTTACTGGGAGGAGTTGGACGTTGCCGAAACCGCGCAAGCCATGGGGTGCTCTGAGGGGAGCGTCAAAACCCATTGCTCGCGTGCGACACATGCTTTGGCCCTGGCGATGAAAGCCAAGGGAATTTCCTTGTAAATCAATCGCCTAAACACATAACGCCGTCGCACTAAAGAGCAGGTATATGCCATGAACAAGAGCAAAGACCTTCAAGCCGCCGGTGAGCTGCGAGTGGGGTATCAGGTCAAGCGGCACCTCAATGCCGCACTTAACGACATTCCAGCCGACAAACTTGAGCGTCTGCGGGCGGCGCGTGAGCAAGCGCTCACTAAACAAAAAAGAAGTGCCTCGCTGGCTGTGGCCGGCGGCGGTCAAATGTCGTTTTTCGGCTTTGGTTTTGGCTGGGCGGGGCAATTGGTGCCTCTTCTGGTTTTGCTGGTCGGCCTGATGTCGATCAACCATTGGCACCAGAATCGCTATACCGAAGAAGTCGCGGAAATCGACGCGCAAATGCTGGTGGACGAATTGCCGCCCACCGCCTATCTCGATCGCGGTTTCGACACCTGGCTCAAGCGCGGTGATCATCAATGAGTTTTTTTAGCACCCGTGCATGGTTCAAGGCGCCGCTGATCGCGGCGTTTTGCGTTTTTGCCATGCTCGGGTCGCCGGTGTGGGCGCTCGGGAACACCCTGCCGAAGTGGAAAGAGCTGACGCCGGCGCGCCAGGAGGCGCTGCAGCCTCTGGCCACGCAGTGGGACAAGTTCGACGACCAGCGCAAGCAAAAATGGCTGACGGTGGCCGACAAGTACGCCAAGATGAAGCCCGAAGAGCAAAAGCGCCTGCAGGCGCGCATGGGCGACTGGGTCAAGCTGACGCCGGAACAGCGCCGCCAGGCTCGGGAGAATTACGCAAAGGCGCGGACCGTGCCGGCCGAGCAGAAAAAGGCCGAGTGGCAGCAGTATCAAAGCCTGCCCGAAGCGCAGAAAAAGCAATTGGCCGCCGCGGCCGATGCGAAGAGGCCGGTCAAGCAAAAAGCCGTGCGGCGCCAGTTGGCCACCCGCGGCAGCGGCGGTGCCAAGCCCCAGTCCACTTCGAAAGCGCCGGCTACCATGGCGCCGAAAGCACCCGGTGCGCCGATGACGGCCAATGCCAAACCGGCGCCGCCGGCAGCCCCCGCGACACCCGCCGCCGGTGCGCCGGTTGCGGTGGCGCCGGCGGCACCTGCACCTGCGTCCGCAACGCCGGCACCTGCCGCTTCGCAGCCTGCTTCCGGCACCGCGACGCTGGCGCCGATAGGCGGCTCGGCCCCCCCCATACCTTGAGGTTGTTGCAAGCCTGATGGTCCCGTCTTCCGCAGCGCCGCCGGCGCCGCTTTCCAGTCCGCTCACACCGCCGTCCGCGCCCGCCGCCCCGAGCATGGCGCGCCGTTTCGCCAGCATGCTCTACGAGGGCATTCTGCTGTTCGGCGTGGTGTTCATCCCGGCCTACCTGTTTTCCGCTTTGCTGCGGTTCAAGGACACGCCGGACTCGCCGCTGCGCCACGTCTTCCAGGTCTACATGTTCGCGGCGATCGGCTTGTATTTCGTGGTCTGCTGGCGCCGCACCGGCCAGACCCTGCCGATGAAGACCTGGAAATTCAGGCTGTTCACCGCCGCCAGCGGCAAGCCCTCGATGGCGCGCGCCTGGCTGCGCTACAGCCTGAGCTGGATCGGCCCGATACTCGGCGTGCTGGTCTACAAGCTGGTGGTGGAACTGACCGGCGCGAACCCGGCGCATTTTTCATCCATCGCCTTCTGGGTGGCGCTGCCCTGGTTGCTCGCCAACTGGCTGTGGGCGTGGGTGGACCGCGACAAGCAGTTCTTGCACGACCGGCTCGCCGGCACGCGCCTGCTCAGCATCGCCTGAGGCGTTCGCGGGGGCGGGTTGCAGTATCCTTGGACCTGAGCATTCCACCAGAGCTGCCTCCGCCATGAACATCGCCCGCCTGCGCCAGTTCGTCACCCGCATGACCCGCCTGGTCGAGCAGGGCGGCAGCGAGGCGCAACTGCTGGAGCAGGGCCAGCCCCTGCTCGCCGACCTGATCACCCACGACGACTGGCTGCCGGAAGAGTTCGCCCGGCCCCACGCCGAGCGCTATCAGCAATACCTGCTGTATTGCGACCCCTACGAGCGCTTTTCGCTGGCCAGTTTCATCTGGGGCCCGGGGCAGGCCACGCCGGTGCACGACCATACGGTATGGGGCATGGTCGGCGTGATGCGCGGCGCGGAACTGTGCGAGGAATACGCGGTTGATGCCGCCGGCAAACCGGGCAAGACCGGCGAGCACCGCATCGCCGCCGGCGGCATCGACCTGGTAAGCCCGACCATCGGCGACATCCACACCGTCTCCAACCCGCTCACCGACCAGGTGTCGGTGAGCATCCATTGCTACGGCGCCAACATCGGCGCGGTGAAGCGCCACATCTACGCCCCCGGCGGCGAGGTCGAGGACTTCATCTCCGGCTACGCCAGTGCCACCATGCCCAATCTCTGGGATCGCTCGAAAGAGACAGCGCCTGGCTGAGCGCTGTCAGGCCGGAACGCGCAATGCGCTCTGCTGTTTGGCGGTTTCGTCGCTTTTAAGTCAGAAAAATCGACTGGCTCTGCCGGCGATTTTTTTGCAGATCAGGCCGCTCAAAAGTAGGTGGGTACTTTTGAGCGATCAAAAGGAGATATAGGCGTACAACTCCCGCGCCGACTGGAAGCGCGCCTCGGGGTCCTTGGCCACCAGCTTGTTGAGCAGTTTCTGGAAGCCGTTGAGTTCCTCCGGCAAACGCGGAATCGGCGCGTACAGGTGCATGTCCATCATCTCGGTGGGCGTGGTGGCGGTGTACAGGGTATCGCCGGTCAGCAGCAGGTGCAGGATCACGCCCAGGCTGTAGAGGTCGGAGCGCAGGTCGATCTTGGCGCCGGTGATCTGCTCCGGGCTCATGTAGCGCGGCGTGCCGATGATGTGGCCGACGGCGGTGAGGCCGGCGGTCTCGCCGAGCGACTTGGCGCCGCCGAAATCGACGATCGCCAGGTGGGTCTGGTCGCGGAACATGATGTTGTGCGGCTTCAGGTCGCGGTGCACCACGCCGGCGTCGTGGATGGCGCCCAGGGCGCGGGCCACCTGGGCGAAGATCTTCAGCGCCTGCACCGCCGGCAGGCCGCCGGGGACGATGCGCTCGCGCAGGTCGCCGGCGCCGAAATACTCCATCGCCAGGTAGGCGTTGCCGCTGTCGTAGTTGAGGTCGAAAATCCGCGTCACGTGGGCGCTTTTGATTTTCTGGATCAGGCTGAATTCCTGCATGAAGCGCGAGACGATGCCGGCGTCGCTGGCCAGTTGCGGCAGCAGTACCTTGAGCACCACCTGCAGGTCGTCGCCGTCGCGCCGGGCCAGGTAGACGCGCGAAGTCCCGCCCTCGCCGATCATGCTTTCGATCTGGTAGCCGCGTATGTCCGGGAAACCCCGCTGCTTGCGCCTGGCCTCGGCCGACGACTGCATCACGGTGGGTGGATCGTCATCGTCCACTGGCGGCGCGGCCGGCGCCGGCGAAACCGCCGGGCGTGCGGGCGGGCTGGCCGGCGCGGCAGCGGCACGCCGGCTGACCACGCCGGTCAAGGCGTCGTAAAGCCGCGGCGGCGTCAACTGCAGGCGCGGAACGCATTGGGTGACGCCAAGTTTGATGGCCTCGACCGCCACCGCCCGTTCTTCCTTGCCGCCGACCACCAGCAGGACCGCAGGCCATCGCGGGCCGGCGGAAGCGCGGGCGCGGGCGATCCAGTCCAGGGTGGCGGTGCTATCGGCCTGGCAGTTGATCAGGAGAGCATCGAAATTCCACTTGAAGCCGTCCTTGCCTTCGATCGGCACGCTGTTGGCCGAGAGGCGCCGCTCCTTGACCGCCAGACTTCCGGGCATGGCGCCCTCGGCGGGCTTCAGCGCGGCCAGATTCAGGCCCTCGCGCAAATACTCGCGCAAGACCGCACTGAAGTCCGCATTCTCGTCCACGATCAGGATGCGCATGAGACAATCGACCCTTGGCGGGCTAAACCCCCTTGCCGCCGATTATAAGCGGCGCTCGTGCAGCGCCCCGTACGTAATTTAGCAATATTTTGTATGCGCCCCTGTGCTCTGCGGGGCCTAAGCCGCCTTCATGCTCTGGGTCAAAGCCTTTCACATCATTTTCGTCGTCACCTGGTTCGCCGGCCTGTTCTACCTGCCGCGGCTGTATGTGTATCACTCGATGGCGACCGACAGCATCAGCATCGAACGCTTCAAGCTGATGGAGCGCAAGCTGTTCTACGGCATCATGACACCCTCGGCGGTGCTGGCAGTGCTGTGCGGCCTGACCCTGTTCATCGGCTACGGCATCGGCATGAAGGCGGGATGGATGCATGCCAAGCTGCTGCTGGTGCTGGTACTGATCGCCCATCACGTTTACCTGGGCAAGCTGATGATCGACTTCAAGCACGACCGCAACGGCCATGGCCACAAGTTCTACCGCTGGCTCAACGAGATTCCGGCGGCACCCGTTCTATTTCTCGTGGTCATCCTGGTCGTGGTCAAGCCCTTTTAGCAAATGGAGTCCCGATTGTCCAAGATCATCGACTACTACATGAGTCCCTCGTCGCCGTGGACTTACCTCGGCCACGAGCGCTTGACCGCCATCGCCCGCGCCGCCGGCGCCACGGTCAATCTGAAGCCGGCCGACTTCAACCGCATCTTCGCCGCCTCCGGCGGCCTGCCGTTGAAACAGCGTCCGCCGCAGCGCCAGGCCTACCGCATGATGGAACTGAAGCGCTGGCGTTTGCAGCTGAACCAGCCGCTGACCCTTGAGCCGGCGTTTTTTCCCTTCGATGCCAATCCGGCGGCGCAGTTCATCGTCGCTGCCCTGCCCTTGGGTGCGGATACCGCCATGCAACTGGCCAACGCGGTGATGCGCGGCTGCTGGATGGAAGAAAAGAACATGGCCGATGGCGATGCCCTGGCCAGCGCTGCCGCCACCTGCGGGCTCGACGGCGCGGCCCTGCTGGCGCGTTCGCGCACGCCTGAGGCGGCAGCCACCCTGGAGCAATTCAACCAGGAGGGAATTGCCGCGCAAGTATTCGGCGCGCCCACCTATATCTACAAGGGCGAAATGTTCTGGGGCCAGGACCGCCTGGATTTCCTTGAACGCGCCCTGCGGGACTAAAGCTCATCGTGACCGAACATTTTTTCGCCCCCTGCCCGCGCGGCCTGGAACAGGTCCTGGCCGACGAGCTTGACGCGCTGGGCATCAAGGACCGCGCGGTCACGCCCGGCGGCGTGGCCTTCAGCGGTCCGTTCGAGACCATCTATACCGTCAACCTGCATTCACGCATCGCCAGCCGCGTACTGTGGCGCGTCGCGCAGGCGCCCTACAAGGTAGAGAAGGACCTCTACACCCTGGCGCATGCCACCGCCTGGGAAAAGTATTTCCCGCCCACGCATACCCTGCGCGTCGACGTGGTCGCCACCCGCAGCCCGCTGAAAAGCCTGAAGTTCGCCACCCTGACGATCAAGGACGGCCTCTGCGACCGCTTTCGCGAGCGCGACGGCGTACGGCCCTCGATCGCCAAGCTGGGCGCCGATGCGCGTGTCTTCGCCTACCTCAACGAGACCCAGGCCACGCTTTACCTCGACACCTCGGGTGAGGCGCTGTTCAAGCGCGGCTACCGCGTGGCCGAGGTGGAAGCGCCGATCCGCGAAAACCTCGCCGCCGGCATCCTGCGCCTGATCGGCTGGAACCCCGAGATACCGTTGTACGATCCGATGTGCGGCAGCGGCACCTTCCTGATTGAAGCGGCGCAGATCGCGCTGGGCATTCCGGCCGGCTCGAACCGCCGTTTCGGCTTCTACAAATTCAAGCAGTTCGACGCTCCGGCCTGGCAGCGCCTGCGTGACATCGCGCGCCAGGCGGCGCCACAATCCCTGCAGGTGCACGGCAGCGACATTTCACAGGAAGCATTGCGCGCCGCGCTGGCGAACTTCACTGCCGGCGGGGTCGATGAGGTGATCCGCATCCGTAGCGGCGACCTGCTGAACATGCCGGCGCCCGCGCCGGGCGGCATCATGGTCTGCAACCCGCCCTACGGGGAGCGCCTGAGCGACCAGGAAACCATGGCCGCGTTTTATCCACGCCTGGGCGACACGCTGAAAAAACACTACGCCGGCTGGAGCTGCCATTTCATCAGCGCCGACCGCGGCATGGAAAAGGGCTTGCGCCTGCGTTCCACCCGCAAGATCCCGCTGATGAACGGCGACCTCGATTGCCGGCTCTACGAGTTCAAGGTGATTGCCGGTTCGAACCGCGAGTAGGCCTTGGCCTGACCTGTTTTCCGGTCAGGCCGCCAGCGCTTTCCCGCTCAACCCGCCAGGGCCTTCTCTATGTCGGCTGCCACGTCTTTCGGCGCGGTGGTCGGCGCGTAGCGCTTGATGATGCTGCCGTCGCGGCCGACGAGAAATTTGCCGAAGTTCCACTTGATCGCCTCGGTGCCGAGGATGCCCGGCGCGCTGCTGGTGAGCCACTTGTAGAGCGGGTGTGCGTTGGCGCCGTTGACGTCGACCTTGTCGAACATCTGGAAGGTGACGCCGTAGTTCTTGGTGCAAAAGGCGCCGATCTCTTCCGCGCTGCCCGGCTCCTGTCCGCCGAACTGGTTGCACGGAAAGCCCAGCACTTCCAGGCCCTGATCGTGGTACTTCTTGTGCAGTTCTTCCAGGCCGGTGTACTGCGGCGTCAGGCCGCACTGGCTGGCGGTGTTCACCACCAAGGCGACCTTGCCCTTGTAGCGGTCGAGGGTGATGTTTTCCTTGCCGCCCAGCGAAGGCGCTGAAAAATCATAGAGAGTGGTCATGGTCTTGCTCCATCGAGAAAGCGAGCCGAGAGTATGCGCCAAAACAAAACGGCCGGAGCGAAGCTCCGGCCGTTTTGCTTCACACTTGCGTGCTCAGACGATGTTGAGGTGCTCGATGCCAGAAGTGATGTCCTTGGTCTTGGCATCTTTCGAATGGAGCTTGATCATCAGGCGCAGGTCGTTGACCGAGTCGGCGTTGCGCAGCGCGTCTTCGTAGGAGATGCGGCCCATTTCGTACAGGTCGAACAGCGCCTGGTCGAAGGTCTGCATGCCGAGTTCTCGCGACTTCTTCATGATCTCCTTGATCTCGTGCACGTCGCCCTTGAAGATCAGGTCGGAGATCAGCGGCGAGTTGAGCATGATTTCCACGGCGGCGGCGCGGCCCTTGCTGTCCTTCAGCGGAATCAGGCGCTGCGACACCAGCGCGCGCAGGTTGAGCGAAAGGTCCATCAGCAGCTGCGCGCGGCGCTCTTCGGGGAAGAAGTTGATGATCCGGTCCAGCGCCTGGTTGGCGCTGTTGGCGTGCAGGGTGGCCAGGCAAAGGTGGCCGGTTTCGGCGAAGGCGATGGCGTGTTCCATGGTCTCGCGCTCGCGGATTTCACCGATCAAAATGACGTCCGGCGCCTGGCGCAGGGTGTTTTTCAGCGCCGCTTCCCAGGAGTCGGTATCGACCCCGACTTCGCGCTGGGTGATCACGCAGTTCTTGTGCGGATGCACGTATTCGACCGGGTCTTCGATGGTGATGATGTGGCCGTAGGAATTTTCATTCCGGTAGCCGATCATCGCCGCCAGGGTGGTCGACTTGCCGGAGCCGGTGCCGCCGACCATGATCACCAGGCCGCGCTTGGTCATGCCGACGTCTTTGAGCACGGTCGGCACCTTCAGTTCTTCGAGGGTGGGAATGGCCGAGGTGATGGTCCGCAGCACCATGCCGATCGAGCTTTGCTGCACGAAGGCGTTGACGCGGAAACGGCCGATACCCGCCGGCGAAATGGCGAAGTTGCATTCCTTGGTGGCTTCGAACTCGGCAGCCTGCTTGTCGTTCATGATCGAACGGGCGAGGTCGGCGGTATGCTGCGCCGTCAGCGCCTGGTTCGACACCGGCGTCATCTTGCTGTCGATCTTGAAAGCAGGCGGGAAGCCGGTGGTGATGAACAGGTCCGACCCTTTTTTGCTGAGCATCAGCTTCAGCAGGTCGTACATGAATTTTGTTGCCTGGTCGCGTTCCATTGAATGCTCCTGAAGCTCTTATTGCCATTGCCCGGCGCCTGGACGGCGCCTTCGCATCAACCGGGGAAATTGTCTTTGTTGGCCGCCTTGTTGCGAGCTTCCGAGGGCGAGACGATGTTGCGCTTGACCAGGTCCGTCAGGTTCTGGTCCAGCGTCTGCATGCCGTACTGCTGGCCGGTCTGGATCGACGAATACATCTGCGCGATCTTGTTTTCGCGGATCAGGTTGCGGATAGCGGGGGTGCCGATCATGATCTCGTGCGCGGCAACGCGGCCCGAACCGTCCTTGGTCTTCAGCAGGGTCTGTGAAATCACCGCGCGGATCGATTCGGACAACATCGAACGCACCATTTCCTTTTCCGCCGCCGGGAACACATCGACGATACGGTCGATGGTCTTGGCAGCGGAAGAGGTATGCAGGGTGCCGAACACCAGGTGGCCGGTTTCCGCGGCGGAGAGCGCCAGGCGGATGGTTTCCAGGTCGCGCATTTCGCCCACCAGAATCACGTCCGGATCTTCACGAAGAGCGGAGCGCAGGGCGTTGTTGAACGAAAGTGTATGCGGGCCGACTTCGCGCTGGTTGATCAGGCATTTTTTCGACTCGTGCACGAATTCGATCGGGTCTTCCACCGTGAGGATGTGGCCGTATTCTTCCTCGTTGATGTGGTTGACCATCGCCGCCAGCGTGGTTGACTTGCCCGAGCCGGTCGGGCCGGTGACCAGCACGATGCCGCGCGGCTGGTTGGCGATGTCGCCGAAGCTTTTCGGCGCGCCGAGTTCTTCGAGCGAAAGAATCTTCGACGGGATCGTCCGCATCACGGCGCCGGCGCCGCGGTTTTGCACAAAGGCGTTGACGCGGAAACGCGCCAGGTTGGGGATCGCGAACGAGAAGTCGCACTCGAGGTTTTCCTCATAGTGCTTGCGCTGCGAGTCGTTCATGATGTCGTAGATCATTCCGTGGACTTCGGAATGGTCCATCGCCGGCAGGTTGATGCGGCGTACGTCGCCGTGCACGCGGATCATCGGCGGCAAGCCGGCCGAGAGGTGCAAGTCGGAAGCCTTGTTTTTGACCACGAAGGCCAGGAGTTCGGAAATGTCCATCTATAATTCTCCCTCTTTATCGACTACGGGTGCCGCGGAGATCCGTTCCATCCCCCTGGAACCCCGCTCTTAGTCACGAATTTCCAAAGATTATCATGTCTTCAGCTTCCGGCGGGCAAACCGGCTGCGAAAACGTGGGTGAAAACATCCACATCGTACGCCAAAAAATGACGTCGGCATGCCTCGCGGCAGGTCGTGCGCCGGACTCGGTGCGCCTGCTGGCCGTCAGCAAAACCTTCTCCGCAGCTGCCATTCGCGCGGCCTACGCCAGCGGCCAGGATGCGTTTGGCGAAAGCTACCTGCAGGAAGCGGTGGAAAAACTCGCTTCCCTGGCCGATTTACCCCTGGAATGGCATTTCATCGGCCCGATTCAAAGCAACAAGACGCGCCAGATCGCGGAATCGTTTTCCTGGGTGCATGCGGTGGACCGCCTGAAGATCGCCGAGCGCCTCGCCGCGCAGCGTCCGGCGCAACTGCCGGCACTCAATCTGTGCGTGCAGGTAAATATCAGCGGCGAAGCGAGCAAAGCAGGCGTCGCGCCGGCGCAAACCCTGGAACTGGCGCGCGCCATCAGTGCATTGCCCGGGATCAGGCTGCGCGGCCTGATGGCCATCCCCGAGCCCCTGCAAGGCGCCGAGGCGCAGCGTGTGCCGTTCCGGCGCCTGCGCGAACTGCTCGCCGAACTGCGGGCCGCCGGACTTGACTGCGATACCCTGTCGATGGGTATGTCGGATGATCTGGAAGCCGCGATTACCGAGGGCGCGACCATCGTACGTGTCGGCACGGCGATATTCGGGCGACGCCCCGATGTCGATCAACATACCGCTTGAAACGCGACGTGACATTGTTGTTTTTTTGGTAAATCCAGCCCAGCCCTTTTTAATTTTGGTCCGGAGCACGGGCATGAACACCACCCAAGGTTTGCAATCATGAAAATCAGTTTTATCGGCGGCGGCAACATGGCCGGCGCGATCATCGGCGGGCTGTTGCGCCAGGATTTTGCAGCCGGCGACCTGCACGTGGTCGAGCCCTACGAGCAGGGCCGCGAAAAAATCGCCCGCGATTTCGCCGTGGCCGTCAGCGCGCAGGCCGACGCCGCGCTGGCGCGAAGCGAAGTGATCGTGCTGGCGGTCAAGCCGCAGCAGATGCGCGAGGCGGTCGCTCCCCTGCCACCGCATCTGGACAAGCAGCTGGTGGTGTCGATTGCCGCCGGGATCCGCCTCACCGACTTATCGCGCTGGCTCGGCGGCTATGCGCGCCTGGTGCGCTGCATGCCGAACACGCCGGCGCTGATCGGCGCCGGCATTACCGCGCTTTACGCCGGCAATGCGGTCGATGCCGCCGGCCGCGCCGCGGCCGAGGAGGTGCTCGCCGCCGTCGGCCGCGCGGTGTGGGTGACGGACGAAGCGCTGATCGACCCGGTCACCGCGGTCTCCGGCAGCGGCCCCGCCTACGTGTTTTATTTTCTCGAAGCGATGCAGGAAGCCGGCCGCGAACTCGGCCTGCCCGAGGCCACCACGCGCGAACTGGCGCTGGAGACCTTCATCGGCGCCGCCCGACTGGCCGCCCAGTCCCCCGAAACCTTCGCCACCCTGCGCGAACGCGTGACCTCCAAAGGCGGCACCACCGCGGCGGCCTTGCAGGTGATGAACGATCACGGCATGAAGGCGGCCTTCATCGAAGCCCTCAAAGCCGCCAGCAATCGCGGCCGTGAACTCGGCGAGGAAATGGGAAAGAGTTAGCCGGAGACGCGCAACTTCGCGCCTTGGCCTTTCGCCTTGGCCTTTCGCCTTGGCCTTTTCGTAGCTTTTGACCCGTTCAATCGACCGGCTTTGCGGCGATTTAACGCAATATGAACCCAGGCAAAAGTAGGTTTTTACTTTTGCCTGCTACGCTAAATGTGCGGCCACGCCTTCATCCGCACCCCGTAGTCCAGCATGATCCCGGCGAAAATCGCCGCGCCCAGCCAGTTGTTGTGCATGAAGGCGGCGAAGCAGCCTTCGCGGCTGCGATCGCGAATCAAAACGTTGTGATACAGCGCCATCACCATCGCCGCGATCAGGCCGACGTTGTACCAGGTGCCCAGGCGGGCCAGCGTGCCGACGTAGGCGAGGATGCAGAACATCGCGGTGTAGGAAAGCATCACCGCGCCGATGTCGAAACTACCGAAGGTGATCGCCGAGGTTTTCAGGCCCAGGCGCAGGTCGTCGTCGCGGTCGACCATCGCGTATTCGGTGTCGTAGGCGATGGCCCAGAAGATGTTCGCCGCCAGCAGCCACCAGCAGATCGCCGGCAGTTCGCCCCAGACGGCGGCGAAACTCATCGGGATGCCGAAGCCGAAGGCCACCCCCAGGTAGGCCTGGGGTATCGAAAGAAAACGCTTGGTGTAGGGATAGGTGGCCGCCAGCAACAAGGCTACTACCGAAAGCTTCCACACCAGCTTGTCCTGCTTGATGATCAGGCCGAAAGAGCACGCGCAAAGGAAGCCGGCGAGTATCCAGGCCTCCTTGCCGCTCACCTCGCCGGTGGTCAGGGGGCGGTTGCGGGTGCGCTGGACGTGCTTGTCGAAATTGCGGTCGGCGTAGTCGTTCATCACGCAGCCGGCGGAGCGCATCAGCAGCGTGCCCAGGGAGAAAATCCAGACCAGCCACAGGTTGGGACGCCCCTCGCTGGCGAGCCATAGCGCCCAGAGCGTGGGCCAGAGCAGCAGCAAAGTGCCGATCGGCTTGTCCAGCCGCATCAGGCGCTCGTAGGCGTTCAGGCGCGCGATGATCGCTTTGGTGTTCATGGCGCGGATTAAAGCAGATTGCGGGTTTTCCGGCTGAGGCCTCGCGCACCAGCGGGCTGAACCGGCCGATAAGTGGCGTTGCCTGCAAGCCCGCCCTGGGCGCTCCCGCCTCAAACCCCGAGAAAGGCTTCGCGGCCGCCAAGCCAGCGCCGCAGATGGGCGTCGGCCAGCGGGTCGTTGGCAGTGAGCATCGCCTGCGCGCAATCGCGCGCGGCTTCCACCAGATCGAGGTCGAGCTCAAGATCGGCGAAGCGCAGCATCGCCGCCCCGCTCTGGCGCCGGCCGAGAAACTCGCCCGGGCCGCGCAGCGCCAGGTCCTCGCGCGCGACCACGAAGCCGTCGGTAGTTTCGAACATGACTTTCAGGCGCGCGCGCGCCGTCTCGCCCAATGGCGCCTGGTACAGCAGGATGCACACGCTTTCGGCCGCGCCGCGTCCGACCCGGCCGCGCAACTGGTGCAACTGCGACAGGCCGAAGCGTTCCGCATGTTCCACCACCATCAGCGAGGCGTTCGGCACATCGACCCCGACTTCGATCACCGTGGTCGCCACCAGCACCTGGACGCGATTGGCGGCGAATTGCGCCATCACTTCGGCCTTCTCGTCGCTTTTCAGGCGGCCATGCACCAAGCCCACGTTCAGGCCCTGGAGCATCTCGCTCAGGCGTTCGTAGGTTTCTTCAGCTGCGCGCAACTGCAGGGTTTCGGACTCTTCGATCAGCGGACAGACCCAGTACACCTGCAGCCCGGCACCGCAGGCGTCGCGGATGCGTTCGATCACCTCGTCGCGCCGGGTGTCGGCGATCAGCTTGGTCACCACCGGGGTGCGGCCGGGCGGCAGCTCGTCGATCACCGAAACGTCGAGGTCGGCGTAATAGGTCATCGCCAGGGTGCGGGGAATCGGCGTGGCGCTCATCATCAGCTGATGCGGGCGCACGTCCGCGATGGCGTCCGCGCCCTTGCCGGAAGGTGCCACGCCAGCGCCTTTGGCGGTGAGTGCCAGCCGCTGCCCGACGCCGAAGCGGTGCTGCTCGTCGATCACCGCGAGGCCCAGGCGTGCGAAGGACACCTTGTCCTGGAACAGCGCATGGGTGCCGATCGCCAGTTGCGCTTCACCGCTCGCCAGCGCGGCGGCCCCGGCTTCCTTGTCGCGCTTTTTCAAGCTGCCGGCGAGCCAGGCGATGCGCACGCCCAGCGGCTCCAGCCATTGCGCAAGCTTGCGAAAATGCTGCTCCGCCAGGATTTCGGTCGGCGCCATGAACGCCGCCTGGTAGCCGGCGTCGATGGCGCGGCAGGCGGCCAGCGCCGCCACCACGGTTTTGCCGCTGCCGACATCGCCCTGCAGCAGGCGGCGCATCGGATGCGGGCTTTGCAGATCGTCGGCTATTTCGAGGGCGACGCGCTGCTGCGCCTTCGTCAGCGCAAAAGGCAGCGCGTGGGTGAAGCGCGCCAGCAGGCTGTCGCCTTTGGCATCGGCCACGCCGGCCAATACCGGCGCGCCCTGCACCCGCCGCGCGCGGTAGGCGCGCTGCAGCGAGAGTTGCTGGGCCAGCAGTTCATCGAACTTCATGCGCCGCCAGGCCGGGTCGCTGCGCTCGGCCAGGGCTGCGGTACTTGCACCGGGCAAAGGGAAGTGCAGCGTGTCCAGCGCTTGCTCGAAGGACGGCAAATGCAGGCGCGCGGAGGCTTCAGCCGGCGCGGTTTCGCCGAGCTGGCCGGCGCGGCGCGCATCTGCAATCGCGCTCACCGTCAGCTTGCGCAAGGTAGCTTGCCCCAAACCCGCGGTGGCCGGATAGACGGGGGTCAGCGAGGCAGGCAGCGGGTCGCCCTCCTGCACCTCGCGGTAGCGCGGGTGGATCATTTCCGCGCCGAAAAAGCCGGTGCGCGGCTCGCCCGAGACGCGCAGGCGGCGGCCCTCCTGCAATTGCTTGAGTTGACTGCCGTAGAAATTCAGAAAGCGCAAATACAGCACGCCGCTGCCGTCCCGTACCTGGCACACCAGGCTGCGCTTCGGGCGATACATGATCTCGGCGGAAATGACCCCGCCTTCGACCTGCGCGAACACGCCGTCGGCCAGCTGGTCGATCGGCGTGATGCGGGTCTCGTCCTCATAGCGCAGCGGCAAGTGCAAGATCAGGTCTGCGCGATTGTGGATGCCGAGTTTGGCCAGCTTGGCGCCGACGACGGGCGCAAAATCGCCGGGGGCGGGCGCCTCGGGCTTTTTTTTGCCGGCTGCCGGGCGCTTTGCCGGCGCCGCCGTTTTCACCGCGGCGCGGCCGCTTTTCGGCAGCGCCTTGGCGACGGCGCTACGTGTCGCCATCGCGCTTGGTGGCGGCTGCCGCCATCAATCGATGACCAGCATCGCATCGGCTTCCACCAGGGCGCCGCGCGGCAGGCTGGCGACGCCGATGGCGGCGCGCGCCGGATAGGGCTCGGGAAAATACTTCGCCATCGCCTCGTTAACCTTGGCGAAGTTCGCCAGGTCGGTCAAGTAGATGTTGACCTTGACCGCATGCGCCAGGCTGCCGCCGCAGGCAACGGCTACGGCCTGCAGGTTGTCGAACACGCGGGCGATCTGCGCGTCGATGCCGCCCGGCACCATTTCCTTGGTGGCAGGGTCCAGGCCGATCTGGCCGGAAAGGTAATGCACGCCGCCGGCGCGCACCGCCTGGCTGTAGGTGCCGATGGCCGCCGGCGCGCGGTCGGTCGAAACCGGGGTCTTTGCCATGCTTGGGTTCCTGTTCTTGCTTGCAGCGAAGGCGCCAGTTTAACGGAACGCTCGCCGCGCCCACTGGAGTGGCGTAACGGTGCAGTGCAACAAATGTCCGGACCAGTCAAACCCATGCCGGCAAAAGGGAGTATGCTGCGGCCCTCGCACATTTGGGACTCGCCCTTGAGTCGTCCAGCAGTTCGATGAACGTCGCCCGGATACGCCAGGCCCTGATCGGCAAACCCCTGGATCCGCTTTCCGCCGATGCCCGGCATGGGTCCGCCCTGATCGCCTTTCTGGCCTGGGTAGGCCTGGGGGCCGACGGTCTTTCCTCCGCCAGTTACGGCCCGGAGGAAAGCTTTCTTTCCCTCGGCGGCAACACCGGCGTCGGCCTGTACCTGGTGATCGCCACGGTGGTCACCGTGTTCATCATCGCCCTGGCCTACAACCAGGTGATCGAGCTGTTCCCCACCGGCGGCGGCGGTTACCGGGTCGCCACCTCGCTGATCGGCCCCTACCCCGGCCTGGTCTCCGGCGTGGCCCTGATCCTCGACTACGTGCTGACCATCGCCATTTCAATGGCAGCCGGGGTCGATGCGCTGTTCTCCCTGCTGCCGACTTCCTGGCAGGGCACCAAGCTGTTCGCCGAGGGCGCCTTCATCGTCTTCATCCTGGTGCTCAACCTGCGCGGGCTGAAAGAGGCGATTCAGGTATTGCTGCCGATTTTCCTCGGCTTCATCATCACCCACGCGCTGCTACTGGTCTACGGCATCGCCGCCCATGTCACCAGCCTGCCGGCGCTGGTGCCGGCCACGCTCTCCGAAACCTCGCGCATGGCCGGCAGCATCGGCGTGCTGCCGCTGATCGGCCTTTTGCTGGTGGCCTACTCGCAGGGCGGCGGCACCTACACCGGCCTGGAAGCCGTCTCCAATAACGTCAACGTGCTGGCCGAACCGCGGGTGAAAACCGGCAAGGTGACCATGTTCTACATGGCGGTGTCGCTGGCGGTGACCGCCGGCGGCATCATCCTGCTGTATTTGCTGTGGGGCGTGCAGCCGAAAGACGGCCAGACCCTCAATGCCGTGGTGTTCGGCCAGATCATCGGCAATCTCGGCATGTCCGCCGGCATCAACCAGACCCTGCTGACCATCACCCTGGCCTTCGAGGCGGGCCTGCTGTTCGTCGCCGCCAACACCGGCTTTCTCGGCGGCCCGGCAGTGCTCTCAAACATGGCGCTGGACTCCTGGCTGCCGCACCAGTTCCGCTACCTATCGCAGCGCCTGGTCACGCAAAACGGCATCCTGGTGCTGGGCGTCGCGGCCCTGGGCATTTTGCTGTGGACCCGCGGCAGCGTGACCCTGCTGGTGGTGCTTTACAGCATCAGCGTGTTCCTCACCTTCGCGATTTCGCTGTTCGGCTTGATGATCTACTGGTGGCGCCACCGCGGGGAGCTCGAACACTGGCGCCGGCGCATGGTGCTGTCGGCCATCGGCTTTTTTGTTTGCGCCAGCATCTTCCTGGTGCTGGTGGTGCAGAAATTCGCCGATGGCGCCTGGCTCGCCATCCTGATCATCGCCGCGCTTTGCGCGCTGTGCATCTGGATCCGCCACCACTACGACGAGACCCGGCGCAAGATCGGCGAGATCGACAAGGTGTTCGGCGCCATGCCCGAACTGCCGGTGAACGAAAATCCCCCGGCGCTGGAACCCGACGCGCCAACGGCGGTGTTTTTCGTCGGTTCATCGCGCGGCGGCGCGCTGCACACCCTGCTCTGGGTGCAGCGCATTTTCCCCGGCCACTTCAAGAATTTCCTGTTCGTCAACGCGCGCACGGTGGACGTGCGCTCCTATGGTGGCGAAGACATCCTGGCGACCTTGAAAAAGCGCGCCTCCGAAAGCCTGGACTACCTGGTGCGCTTTTGCCACGCCAACGGCATGGCCTCGCGCTCCTATGCCGTCTACGGCACCGACCCGGTGACCGAAATCACCAACGTCGCCAACAAGATCCGCCTCGAATACCCCAACGCCATCTTTTTCACCAGCAAGCTGATTTTCGAAAACGAGAATTGGGTGACACGGATTCTGCACAATCAGGCGGCGCTGGCGCTGCAACGCAGATTGCATCTGGAAGGCATGCAGATGGTGATCCTCGGGATGAAGATTTAGACGGACCCGGGCGCACGCACAGCGTGCATTAGCGCCGCGATCTGGGAAGCACGGGGCGCACACCGTATAATTGCAGCTTAAATCAGAGCGCTTCTTCAAGCGCCTAACATTCGTCCTCAGGGTTCCCCGCATGCTGCCGACCATCCCCCTCATCCTGATGATGGTGTTGGTGCACCTGACTTATGCAGGCTGCAGGGTGGGCCTGCAACTGTACGCACTGAGCATGTCCGCCTCGCCCTTCGCGGTGGGCTTCCTGATGTCGCTGCTGGCGCTCGTGCCGATGTTCCTCTCAGTCCATGTCGGCCGTCTCACGGACCGCATCGGCCCGGTGAAGCCGGCGCTGATCGCCGTCATCGGCGTGTTCTGCGGCTCGCTGCTGCCGGCGATCTTCCATAACCTGGTTTCGCTCTACGTCACCAGCGTGATCATCGGCACCTGCTTCATCGTCGCGCACATCGCGGTGAACAACGCGGTGGGCCACACCGCCGCGCCGGAAAACCGCACCAAGGCGTTTTCGCACCTGGCCCTGGGCTTTTCCTTTTCCAGCATGATGGGCCCGGTGATCACCGGCTTTTCGATCGACTGGTTCGGCCACGTCTGGACCTTCATCATCCTCGCCTCGTTCAGCTTTTTTTCGTTCTTCGTCTGGCTGGTGGTGCGCAAGCGCATGCCGGTCACCGTGCCGCACGAGCGAGCGCCGGGCCGCGTGCACGTGATGGACCTGCTGCGCCTGCCGCCGCTACGCGCGGTGTTCATCGTCAGCGGCATGATGTCGATGGCCTGGGACCTGTTCAATTTCATGGTACCGCTGCACGGCTCGCACCTGCACCTCTCGGCTTCCACCATCGGCCTGATCATGGGCTGCTTCGGCATCGCTACCTTCGCCGTGCGCGCCGCCATGCCGTGGATCGCGCGGCGCTTTTCCGAATGGCAGACGCTGACCGGGGCGCTGGTGATCACCGCCTCGGTGTACTTCCTGTTCCCCTTGTTCAGCGACGTTCCGGTGCTGATGTGCCTGGCCTTTGTTCTCGGCCTGGGCCTGGGCAGTTCGCAGCCGATGGTGATGACCCTGCTGCATGCCACTTCGCCCGAGGGCCGCGCCGGTGAAGCGGTGGGCGTGCGCACCACGGTGATGAACGCCAGCAGCACGGTGATGCCGCTGATGATCGGCACACTGGGCGTAGCCATCGGCGTGATCCCGGCTTTCTGGCTGGTCGCCACCACGCTGTCGGCTGCCGGCGTATTCGCCGGGCGGCGCATGGGCGGCGCGGCGTGAAGTGGCTTGGCCGCGCGCTGGCCGGCCTGACGGTACTGGCCGCGCTTATCTACGGCGGCATCACTGCTTATGTTTACGACAAGCAAGGGCAGATCGTCTACCTGCCTACGCATCCAATGGAGCGCACGCCGCGCGACTACGGCCTGGCCTACGAGGAACTGCACCTGCCGGTGAAGCGCGCCGTCGGAATCAATGAGGGGGCGACGGAGAACATCACCGCCTGGTGGATACCCTCGCCGCAACCCAATGGCGTGAGCGAATTGTTCCTGCACGGCAATGCGCGCAACATGAGCGCCCCGCTGAACCTGGAGAAGGCAGCAACCCTGGCGCGCGCCGGCTTCAACGTGCTGGCGATCGACTATCGCGGCTACGGCAGCAGCGAAGGCGAGCACCCCTATGAAGCGGCGCTGTACGAGGACGCCGGCGCCGCGCTGGACGAACTGGAACGGCGCGAGCCCGACATCCGCAAACGCCTGATCCACGGCCATTCGCTGGGCGGCGCCATCGCCATCGACCTGGCCGTGCGCCGGCCCGAGGCGGCGGCCCTGGTGATCGAGTCCTCCTTCGACTCGATGCTCGGCATGTCCACCGTGCGCGCGGCCTACCGCCTGCTGCCGATAAACCTCATCCTCACCGAGCGCTTCGATTCGATCGACAAGATCGGCCGCATCAAGCTGCCGCTGCTGTTCATCCACGGCAATGCCGACCCGCTGGTGCCTGCGAAGATGAGCGAGCGCCTGTACGCCGCGGCCACCGCGAGCGACAAGCGCCTGTTGCTGATCGACGGCGGCGTGCACAGCAACCTGCACACTTTCAAGCAATACATTCCGGCGATCCGCGCCCTGGCCCTTCCAGGCAATTGAGATGCGCCTGCTCGCCCTGTTGATCCTGCTGCTGGCCGCCGGCGCGGCAATGGCGCAACAACCCGGTTTCGACCTGCAGGGCCACCGCGGCGCGCGCGGCCTGGCGCCCGAAAATACGCTGACTGCCTTCAATCGCGCGCTCGACATCGGCGTCACGACGCTGGAACTGGACATCGGCATCACCCGTGACCGCGAGGTGGTGATTCACCACGACGAGCGCCTGAACCCGGCCATCACCCGCGACGCCGCCGGCGCCTGGATCGCCAGCCCGGGGCCGCGCATCCGCGACCTGAGCCTGAAAGAACTCGCGGCCTACAACGTCGGCGCCCTCAAACCCGGCACCTCATACGCAGCACAGTTTCCCGAGCAGGCTGCGCGGGAAACTGAGCGCATTCCGCGCCTGGCCGACCTGTTCGAATTGGTACGTCGCCGCGGCGACGTGAATGTGCGTTTCAACATCGAAACCAAGCTCACGCCGGACCACCCCGAAGACACGGTCTCACCCGCGACGATGGTCGATGAACTGCTGAAAGTGATTGTGCAATACGGGCTGGAAACGCGCGTCACCATCCAGTCCTTCGACTGGCGCACGCTGCAAATCGTGCAGGCGCGGCGGCCCGCCATGCCCACTGCCTGTCTGACCGCGCGGCTGCCGAATTTCAATACGGTGGCGCCGGCATGGAACGCCGGGCTGGCGCTGGAAGGCGGCGTGCCGCAACTGGCGAAACGCGCCCGCTGCGCGGCATGGTCGCCCAACCATCAGGATGTGAGCGCCGGCGCGATAGCCGAGGCCCATGCGCAGGGGCTGCAAGTGATTCCCTGGACGGTGAATCGCGCCGAAGACATCGAGCGCATGATCGCGCTCGGTGTCGACGGCCTGATCACCGACCGGCCCGACATTGCGCGCGCGATACTCGCTGCGCGCAACATCAATCCGCGCTGAACTGCCTGGTGCCTAGACGCCCAGCAGTTCGACTTCGAACAGCAACGTCGCATTCGGCGGAATCACCCCGCCTGCGCCGCGCGCGCCGTAGCCCATCTCCGGCGGAATGACCAGCTTGCGCACACCGCCGACCTTCATGCCGGCGAAACCTTCGTCCCAGCCGCGGATCACATGGCCGGCGCCGAGCGGGAAGCTGAAGGGCTCGTTGCGGTCCTTGCTCGAATCAAACTTGGCGCCCTGCTCGCCGTCGTTGTACAGCCAGCCGGTGTAATGCACTTCGATATGGGTGCCGGGCGTGGCTTCCGCGCCGTCGCCCACCTTGATGTCTTCGATGATCAGACCTGCCATGGTTTCTCTCCAGACTCACGCTTTGGGCCGCGCAGTATAGCCGCTAAAAAGGGGCGGCTCAAATCGCGCATGGCTTCCCGCACGGCGGCCTCGCGCAGGCGTGGCACCGTGCTACATTTAGGCTATTCCCCGGCAGTTCCAGTCATCCCTTTCCCCGCCCCATGCACCCCACGCGCGCGCGTAGGCAAAAGTCTTTGCGCCCTTCGACCGAAATCGGGCTGGCAGTCGTCGCCGCGCTGGCCCTGCCGCGCCCCGCATTCGCCCGCCTGGCGACCGAACGCGGGCAACCTGCCCTGGAATTGGGCGCGGCCCTGCGGGTGTGCAGGGGCAGCCGCGGACGCCTTGCGATACAGACCCGCGCCAGCCTGGCGTCGCCATGGCGCGACGCTTCCCACCTGGAAGACATCGAGGTGCTCGATACCGATTCGCTGATCGAGCATGCGCTCAACCACGCGGCGCGCGCGCACCTGGCCCACGCCATCGAGTTGTGCGGGCTACAGGATTCGGCGCTGCCGCCGGAACAAAAGGTGTATGCCGAGCGGCGCCTGCGCGCCGACCTGTTTCCGGCGGCCGCCACGGCGGCAACGGCGCATCGCGTACGTGCCCTGCTGCTGGCCGAGGTGCTGGGGCCCGGCGCCCGGCGCCCGGTGTTTCTGGTCCATGGCCGGCGCGCGCGGTTTCGCGACTTCAACGAGGCGCGCGCCGCCGGCCTCAAGCCGCTGGTGCGCATCACCGCGGAAACCCCGAATCTCGCGCCGTTGCTGGCGCCGCTGATCCGCGCCCGCGCGCGCAAGCAGGCCGGCATCATCGCCGATGGCGCCATTGGCGAGATCCGGGCGGCGCTGCTGGCACAGCCGCCGGCGGAACGCCTGGCGCCGCGCGACTGGAAGTGGCTGGCACGCCAGCCCAACGGCGTGGTGCGGCGGCTTTGCGCGGCCGGCGGCGACGGCCGGCTGGACACGCTCGCCGTGCGCCTGTTCGCCGGCACCGGTGAAACGCGGCTGCCGCGCGCCATTCTCGAACTCGATCATCGCGGCGGCCCGCTGGACCGGGCGCTTGCCTCGCTGGCCGCCAGCGGCGCCGAGCGGGCAGAGGCCGCCCAGGCACAGCTCGAAGACCTGGCGCGCCTGATGCGCCTGTTGATCCGCGAGGCACGCGAGCGCGCCCGGCGCTCCCAATCGCTGCGCTTTTTGCGCGACGACGCCGGCTACCTGATCGACTGGTGGCTCGACGAAGCCGGCCGCGGCGGCCCGCTGATCGGGCAGAACGCCACTTATGCATCGCTGATCCGCCGCCAGCAGCGCTGGCACCAGTTGATGATCCTGCGCTCGCCCGAGCATATGCAAATGTGGCAAAGCGCCCTGCCCGCCTACCAGAGCGCCGGCCTGCGGGTGGTGCCGCTGACCGATTCGCTGATGCTGGCGCGCGAGGGCATGGAAATGCGCCATTGCGTGGCCAGCTATTCGCGCGACTGCGCGCGCGGCGACACGCGGATTTTTGCGCTGGAAGACGTCGACACTGGCGAACGCGCCACCCTGGAGTTGCGCCGCCGTTCCTGGGTCTGGTTCGCCGGGCAGATCAAGGGCATATGCAACGCCGAGGTTTCGTCCCGCCTGCGGGTCGCCGCCGACCGCCTGGCCTCGCGCTATACCGCCGCCGCCCAGCACGCCTGAGGTCGGCAGCCCGGGCTGCAATGCCGTGCCGGACGAGGGTTCCGGCTATAATGCGCGCCGCACCGCACAAGCGGTCAGATTGCACCGCGCCGGTGCGCACGACACACAAAATCCAGGGGTTGCCATGTTCGGCCGATTCATGCCGCAAGAAGGCCAGTTCTTTGAATTCTTCAACGAACACGCGCAATATATCGTCGATGGGGCTCGCGAGCTGGCCGACCTGATGGCGAAGTTCGACGACCTCGAACGCCGCGCCTATTCGATCGAGACCATCGAGAAAAAGGCCGACAAGGTCACCCACCAGACCGTCGAGCTGCTGCACAAAACCTTCATTACGCCGCTGGACCGCGAAGACATCCACAAGCTGATCACCACGATGGACGACATCCTCGATCTCACCGAGGACGTCGCCCATTCGATCTTCCTCTATGACATCAAGTCCGTCACGCCGGAGGCGCAAAAGCTGGCCGACATCTGCGTGGCCTGCGGCGAAAAGGTAAAGGCCACCGTCGCCCTGCTGCCGAAAATGGAAAACTCCGCCGAGATGCTCGCGCTGTGCGCGGAGATCGACAAGCTGGAGTCCGACGCCGACCACGTGATGCGCGCGGCGATGGCCAAGCTGTTCCGCGAAGAGCCGGACGTGCGCAACGTGATCAAGCTCAAGGAGATCTACGAACTCCTCGAGTCGGTCACCGACAAATGCGAGGATGTGGCGAACAT
The DNA here is from genome assembly GCA_028292405.1 of Betaproteobacteria bacterium. Lineage (GTDB taxonomy): Bacteria > Pseudomonadota > Gammaproteobacteria > Burkholderiales > JAEUOS01 > JAQGMJ01. Next base: position 907 of record JAQGMJ010000041.1, on the reverse strand, counting down.
CATCGAAGGCATCATCGTCGAGAACGCGTAAGCGTATCGGCGAGGTCGCAATCTCTCACTGCCCTCGTAAATGACCCTGCATATCCTGTTTCTCCTGATCGTGCTGGCGTTGGCGTTCGACTTCATGAACGGCTTTCACGATGCCGCCAACTCGATCGCCACAGTGGTCTCCACCGGGGTGCTGAAACCGCAATACGCGGTGGCCTTCGCGGCGTTTTTCAACTTTGTCGCTTATTTCCTGTTCCCGCTGAAGGTGGCGGCGACCATCGGCCAGGGCCTGATCGACATTTCGGTGGTCGATCACCACCTGGTGTTCGGCGCGCTGGTGGGCGCCACTGCCTGGAACATCATCACCTGGCTGTACGGCATCCCCTCTTCTTCCTCGCACGCGCTGGTCGGCGGCCTGGTGGGGGCGGCGGTGGCCAAGGCGGGTACAGGCGTGCTGGTTTCCTCCGGGCTGGTCAAGACCGTGGTGTTCATCGTGCTTTCGCCGATGCTCGGTTTTTTGATCGGCTCGATCCTGATGGTGCTGGTCTCCTGGATATTCGTGCGGACCACGCCGCACAAGGTGGACAAGCTGTTCCGCCGCCTGCAACTGGTGTCGGCTTCGCTATACAGCCTGGGCCACGGCGGCAACGACGCGCAAAAGACGATGGGCATCATCTCGGTCCTGCTGTTCTCGCAAGGGTTGCTCGGGCCGGTCTTCCATGTCCCCCTCTGGGTGATGATCAGCTGCTATCTGGCGATCGCCATGGGCACGCTGACCGGCGGCTGGCGCATCATCGAGACGATGGGATCGAAGATCACCCGCCTGACCCCGCATCAGGGTTTCTGCGCCGAAGCCGGTGGCGCGACCGTCATCTTTGCCGCGTCGTTCCTCGGCATTCCGGTATCGACGACGCACACC
>JAQGMJ010000005.1 GCA_028292405.1 Betaproteobacteria bacterium | reverse complement strand
CGAGTTCATGGAGGTCTTCTACAATCGTCAGCGCAGGCATTCGTCCCTGAACTATCTTAGCCCTCTGGATTTCGAAGCTGCCCACCAACCCCTCGTTTAGGTGTCCGTCGTTCTTGGGTAGGATCAGGGTGAAGCGGCGACGCGGAGCATGGATAAATAATGAGCGTGCTCAAGCACGCCACTAAACCCCATTCCCACCCCTCATTTTCGTCTAGCCTCCCCTTGAATGGGAGGGCGAGAGATGAGCGCGTTGCGCACGCTACGTTATGCCTCCCATCCCCACCCCTCATTTTCGTCCAGGCTCCCCCTTGAAAGGGAAGGGGAGAAATGAGCGCGCTGCGCGCACTACCTCACAAGTTGACGGAGACTTCGACCTCACCTTCCTTGCGCGTGACGATCACCCCGACATCGTTCTCATGCCGCTCCAGCGCCAAGTCCACCGATGCCGCGCCGAGCGTCAGCCCGCGAATCTCGACACGGTCGAGAAACGCCGGCAGCACTGGATGGTCGAAACGGATGCGCTTGGCCACCGCGTCGAACGACAGCCCCAGACAGGCCTGCAGCAAATAAAACGCGCTGGCGCTGGCCCAGGCCTGCGGCGAGCAGGCCACCGGGTAGAGCGTGGGACCTTCGCGCGGCCGGCGCGGAAAGCCGCAATAGAGTTCGGGCAGGCGGTGCAGGTCCATGAACAGGCTGGCCTCGAACATGGCGCTGAATACCGCCAGCGCCTCTTCCTTCATGCCGTAGCGTGCCAGGCCCATGGCGATCAGAGAGTTGTCGTGCGGCCAGATCGAGCCGTTGTGATACGACATCGGGTTATAGCGCGCTTCGCCGTCGGCTATCGTGCGCACGCCCCAGCCGGAGAAAGAGGCCGGCGCCAGCAGGGTCTGCGCGGTGCGCGCCGCGCGCTCCGGCGAGGCGATGCCGCTCCACAACACTTGGCCGGCGTTGGAGGAGCGCACCAGGCAGGGCCGCTTGGCGCCGTCCAGCGCGATGGCGTAGGTGCTCAATTCCTCCGACCAGTAGGCGGCCTCGAAATGGGCGCGCAGGCGCGCCGCTTGCTGCAGCAACACCACCGCCCGCTGGCTGTCGCCCAGCGCGTGCGCGGCGTCGGCGGCCAGCGTCTTGGCGAGGTAGACATAGCCCTGCACTTCGGCGAGCGCCACCGGACCCGGCGCGGTCTTGCCGTCGTGGTGGAACACCGCGTCTTCCGAATCCTTCCAGCCCTGGTTGATCAGGCCGGTGCTGTTCTTGCGCGCGTATTCGAGAAAGCCGTCGCCGTCGGGGTCGCCGTATTTCTCGATCCAGTCGAGCGCGCGCACCACGTTCGGCCACAGGTGCTGCAGGTAGGCCAGGTCGCCGGTGCGCTGGAAGTAGGCGCCGGCGAGGATGACGAACAGCGGCGTCGAGTCGATGCTGCCGTAGTACAGGCCGAAGGGAATCTCGCCCAGGGCCGCGAGTTCGCCCTGGCGCATCTCGTGCAGGATCTTGCCCGGCTCGGCGTCCTGCTCGGGCTTGATTTCGCTCGCCTGGTGGCGCGCCAGAAAGCCCAGCACGCCGCGCGCCATCGACGGGTCCACCCACAGCGTCTGCAGCGCGGTGATGATGCCGTCGCGGCCGAAGGGGGTGGAAAACCAGGGCACGCCGGCGTAGGGGTAGGCGCCTTCCGGCGTGCCGGTATTGAGCATGGCAATGTCCGCGCCGGAGCGCGAGAGCCAGTCGTTCACCTGTTCGCTGGAGGTGTGGATGGTGCAGGCCTGGGCGCGGGCGCCGCGCTGCTCTGCCTCGACATCGGCCAGCACCTGCACATAGGCCGGCGCCTTGTCCGCGGGTTGCAGCAGGCCGCATCGCACTGCGATGTGCAACTCGGTGTGACCCTGCGGCGGTAGTTGCAGTTCGTATTGCAAATGGTCGGGCGCCAGCAGGTTGGGCGTCGGCGAGCAACTGATGGTGGTGTGGCGGGTGACGCCATCCAGGCCCTTGTAACCGAGGACGACGCGGCCTTCCTGCAGTTGCGGACTCAAGTCTTCGCCACGGCGCTCGCGCTTGACGCCGCGCACCTCGAAGATGTCGGCGTAGTCGGCGGCGAAATGCAGCGACAGGGCCAGGCGCACCGGCGCGTTGCTGTAGTTCATCAGGTGCAGGCGCTCGTGACTGCCGGCGGCGGAAAGCAGTTTGCTGCGCGCCAGGTGTACCGTGCCCTTGAGCACAGTGAGCTTGCCGTCCTCGTAATAGTCGGAGGCCATCAGGTCGACGGTGAGCAGGCAGTTGTCCTGGCGCACGCTGGAGTTGAGCAGCAGGGGACGCTCGCCGTTCAGGCGCAGGTCGAGGCGCGAGAGGTAGCGCGTGCCTTCGTGGTACAGGCCCTGTTCGCCGTTGCCGATGCGCTCGATGTCGCCGAAGCGGTCGAACAGCGCGAAGGTGTCGCCGTGCTTGAGCACGCGGGTGCGGTCGTCGGCGCGCGAAGAGGTGGCCAGCACATACCAGCGGTCGTCGACTTTGATGGTCTCATCCATGGCGGGGCGGCCCTTTTTGGTGATCGGGTAATCGGGGGAGGCGGCGGTTTGCGCGCGGGCGGTGGAGTTGCGGGTGTTGGCGGCCGACCGCAGGCGGGCTGTTCGGGACAATCACGGCGCATCAGCCGGATTGGCTGTGGCTTTCAATTCGATTCATCGCGCCTTGAAAGGTTCCGGCGCACCATGGCGGCGCAAGGGTTTGTCCCGGGGGTGCGACCCGGGGCTTACAACCGGCGGTTGCGCTGATTTGATTAGCGTTTCGTAATGTTTATAGGGTTTGTCGCAGCTTATAATTCCGATTGTCCCGCTGCCCATCCTGGCCGGCGGTCGCGTGCCGCCGAAAACCGGAGTCCTTCAATGCCCCTGCCACGCATCGCCATTTCCATCGGCGACCCCGCCGGCATCGGTCCGGAAATCGCGCTCAAGGCGGCGTTGAGCGAAGAGGTGCGCAGCCTGTGCATACCGGTGCTGGTGGGCGACCGCGGCGCGCTGGAACTGCACGCCGCCGCCTGCAAGCTGACGCCGGAGATCATCAACGTCGCGCCGGAGCGGGTGCGCGAGCTGGCCCTGCCGGCCGGCGCGGTGGCGCTGATCGCCCGCGCGCAACTGCAGCCGGGAGAGTTGCAGCTGGGCAAGCTCTCGGCGGTGCATGGCCGCGCGATTCTCGATTCCGCCACCGTGGCCATCAACGCAGCGCTGGCCAGCCAGGTCGATGCGGTAGTGGCTGCGCCGCAAACCGAAAAGTCGGTGCAGATGGCCGGCGTGCATTTCGACGGCTATCCCACCTTCGTCGCCTCGGTGGTCGGGGTGCCGCGCGACAATGCGCTGCTGATGCTGTGCTTCGACGACAAGCGCATCGTCCACGTCACCCTGCACACCAGCGTGAGAAAGGCGATCGAGCAGATCACCATTCCGCGCGTCGAGGCGGTGATCCTCGCCGCGGTGGTCGCATTGCAGCGCCTCGGCGTGGCCGCGCCGCGCATCGCCGTTTCCGGCCTTAACCCGCACGCCAGCGAGGATGGGCTGTTCGGCGATGAGGAAGCGCAGATCATTGCGCCTGCGATCGCGCGCGCCAAGGCCGCTGGCATCGACGTCGAAGGGCCTTTCGGCGCCGACACCTTTCTCGCCAAATCCGGCTTCGATGCCCACGTGGTGATGCTGCACGACCAGGGCCACGTCGCCGCCAAGGCGCTGGCGCCGAACCGCGCCGCCGGCATGACCATCGGCACGCCGGTGCTGTTTTCCTCCGTCGCCCATGGCAGCGCGCTGGATATCGCCGGGCAGAACAAGGCGAAGCCCGATGCGGTGATCGAGGCGATCAAGCGCCTGGCCCGGATCGGCACGGTCCTGCACTAGCCGGTAGCTGGAAGCCGGCACACCCGCCCAGCCCGCACACCCGCCCAGCTGGCACAGTTCGTCCAAAGGCTGCACACGCGCGCGGGACGCCGGGCGCGTGGCCGCTCGTCTGCCGGCAGCCCGGGTTCGTTAATTAGACTGCCCCGAGCAAAAAACTGCGACGTAAAACGGCGACGCTGATCGCGCAATTGCGCCGGGCGGGAAGGAAAGTGGGGAGCAGAAAAAATTTGCGCTCCCTTCCCCCGGGGGAGGGAAAGGGAGCGCCAAGGAGGAGAGGGGTCGCCGGTGCAACACCGGCGTTATTGTTTTTGTGGGAGGGTCGGTAAAGCGGAAAAGCGGGTCAAGTCAGGCGGCGATCCGCTGCGGCTGGGCGGCGGCGCCTTCGCGCGCGCCTTGCTGCATCACCGCGGCCAGCAGGCCGTAGGCGATGCTCCAGGCTTCCTTGACTTCGGTGGTGAAGGCCACGCCCAGGCCGCGTTCCAGGGTCCAGAGCAGCGCACCGCCGACCACCTGGTAGTCGCTTTCGGCGACGCCGTAGTTGGCGTGGCGGCGGCCCAGGTCCTTGACGGCGGGGATGATGGTCTCGGGGTGCGACAGGCCGCCGACGGTGGTGCCGATCATGTTCATCAGCATGCGGCCCTGACGCGCCATGTTGCCGTTGAACAGGCGACGGTATTCCGGGGCGACGGCGAACAGGCGTTCGTAGAACAGGCTGGCGGCGGTGTCGGCGATGGGTTTGATCGATTCGAAGCTGGACTGCACCAGCGAAACTTGTTGCGGCGTCATTTCTGAATCCCTGCTATCTCTGTTTGAGTGAAGTTATGGTCGGCGCCAGGCAATGGCGCTTTTTATTTATTGGCGCTCGTAGGACTGCGGCAGCGCCGCGGCATCGGCTTCCTGCCAGGCCTGCAGGCGGCCGTCGAGGCCGAAGCAGTCGGCGGAGACGGTGAAGTCCAGCGTTTCCCAGCGCGAAACCAGGCCGTGCAGCAGGCTGGTCAGGTGGGCGGCCGATTCGGCAAAAGCCGGATGGGCGATGGCGGTGTTTTGAGGAGCGGTTTGCATATCGAGTGGGTCGTGTTGCGGGCGCGGCACGTTCAAGGTATCTGTAAACGCGATCAGTTCTGGCCGAACAGGCCGGAGATCTTGGCGCGGTCCCAGTCGCGCATGCGGCGCTCGAGATCGAAGCTGTTGGTGGCGGCGGCGAGGTAGCGCTCGCGGCGTTCCTCGGCGAAGCGCTGCAGCGCCGGGCGCAGCATGCCGACGGTCGGCGGCTGGCCGTTTTGCGTCAACTCAAGGCGGATGGCTTGCAGGGCGGTGACGAAATCGTCGATCGTCGGCAGGCTGTTGTGTTGGTCTTGCTGCATTGCTTGCATTGCGTGAAAACTCCCCTGCTTATAATTTTTTAACAATCATGTTCCTGCAAGGCACAGAGCAACGCCTGTGCCATGTTTGATATATTGTTTTCAATCAAGGAGTTACGGTGATTTTTGAGATTTTTGCCATATGCCAAGTGTTGGCAAATGCCAACACCCCATGTCATGCCAGGGATTAAGTCATTGAATTTGCTGAAAAATGCGCTGTCGGCAAATGCCAACAACCGGCGCAGCGGTACCAGCCGGACCGACGGATTGCGCTTAAGCGATGTTTTGAACAGTGGCTGGCAGGGCCGCCGGGCTTTCGCCGGCGGTCGCCAGACCTGGTTCAGTCGCCGGCCTTGAACACGCCGGGGTCGATCTGGTGGCGGTTCAGCAGGGAGTAGAAATCGCTGCGGTTGCGCTTGGCCAGCTTGGCGGCGTGGGTCACATTGCCGCCGGTGATCTTCAGCAGGCGGGTCAGGTAGTCGCGCTCGAACTCGCGCCGCGCCTCGTCGAAAGCGGCCAGCTCGTCGCCGCCGCTGTTGAGCGATCGTTGCACCAGCGCCGCCGGTACCACTTCGACGGTGGAAAGCGCCACGCACTTCTCCACCACGTTCTGCAACTGCCGCACGTTGCCCGGCCAGGCGTGCGCCACCAGCAGTTCCATCGCCTCGCTGGCGTAGCCGTTGAGCGTCTTGTTATAGCGCGCCGACAGCACCTGCAGAAAATGCGCGGCCAACAAGGGAATGTCCTCGCGCCGCTCGGCGAGCGCCGGCAGTGCCAGGCTGACCACGTTGATGCGGTAGTACAGGTCTTCACGAAACCGCACTGCCGCGATCTCCTTCTGCAAATCGCGATGGGTGGCCGAGACCACCCGCACATCTATATTGATGTCGCGCGTCGCGCCCACCGGGCGCACGCAGCGTTCCTGCAGCGCGCGCAGCAGCTTGACCTGCACCGGCGCCGGCATGTCGCCGATTTCGTCGAGAAACACTGTGCCGCCCTCGGCCGCCTGGAACAGTCCCGCGTGGTCGCGGCCGGCGCCGGTGAAGGCGCCCTTGGTATGGCCGAACAGTTCGGACTCGATCAGTTGCTCCGGAATCGCCGCGCAGTTGATCGCCAGCATCGGCTTGTCGGCGCGCGGGCTGGCGGCGTGGATGGCGCGCGCCAGCAGTTCCTTGCCGCTGCCCGAAGGCCCGGTGATCAGCACGCTGGCGTCGCCCTGCGCCACCAGCTTGGCCTCGTGCAGCACCTGCTCGACCAGTGGGCTGCGGGTGACGATCTCATGGCGCCATTCGTTTTCCTTCCCCTTCTTGCGCAACTGCACCGAGTTGCCGCCGCCGGCCGCCTCCAGCGCGCGCTCTACTTCGCGCATCAGGTCGCGCGCCTCGAAGGGCTTGGTGAGAAAGCCGGAAACGCCGCGCCTGGTGGCCTCCACCGCATGCGGAATGGTGCCGTGCGCGGTGAGGATGATCACCGGCAGCGTCGGGTAATCGCGCTGGGCGGCGGCGAATAGCGCCATGCCGTCCATCCCGCCCATCTGCAGGTCGGTGATCAACAGCGCCGGGGGCAGGTCCTGCAGCAGGGCCAGCGCCTGTTCGCCGCTGGAGGCTTCCGCCACCTCGTAGCCTTCGCTTTTCAGGCGCAGCGACAGCAGGCGCAGCAGGTTGGGGTCGTCGTCGACGATCAGGATGCGCGGCATTTTCTCAGCCTCCCAGTGCCAGGAACAACAGCAACCCGCCGCACCCCAGCACCAGCAGGCCCTGCGACATCGCGGCCCATGACACCAGCCGCAAGGACTGGCCGTTGCGGCCTTGCGCCCGGCGCAACAACAGGCCGGCTGCCAGCAGCGCCGTGCCCAGCGCCAATGCCGCCACCATCAGGATCGGCCCGACCAGGCAGATAAACCCGCAATCGGCCAGCGGCGAAAACGCCGCCGCCACCGCCGCGTAGGGCGCCGCGCAAAGCACCGCGTATAGCCACGCGACTGCGCGCGGCGGTCCCGATATGTGGGTCGCGCTCATGGCACCGTCACCGGAATGCGCACGGTGAACAGGCTGCCCTGGCCGACGCGGCTCTCCACATTGATGCTGCCGCCGTGGCGCTGCACGCACTCGCGCACGATCGCCAGGCCCAAGCCGGTGCCCTCGATGCCGCCGACGTTGGCGCCGCGGTGAAAGCTGTCGTACATGCGTGTGAGGTCGGCTTCCGGAATGCCGATGCCGTGGTCCTGCACGCGGAAGGTCAGCGCGTCGGGGTCGCAAGCCAGCTTGAGCGCGATGCCGCGCGTGCCGCGCCCGTCCTGCGGCGAATATTTCACCGCGTTCGACAGCAGGTTGCCGAGGATGTGGCGCAGCAGCTTTTCGTCGAGCATGCGCACCGGACCCTGGCCGCTGACCTCGACGCCGATCACCGCGCCGTTGCGCCGCGCGTCTTCGGCCAGGGCGCGGCACAGCTTGCCGGCGTCCAGCGCCGCCGGGTTGAAGTCCAGGCCGCCGGCCTCGGCGCGGCCGATCAGCAGCACCTGCTCGACCATCTCGGTCATGCGCTTGACCGCGCCCTTGATCAGGCCGATCACCTCGGCGCGCTCCGGCGCCGGCAGGCGCGCGCCGTGGTCCTCGATCAGTTCGGCGGAAGAGAAAATGGTCGCCAGCGGGGTACGGAACTCGTGCGAGGCCATCGCCACGAAGCGCGATTTCAGGTCCGACAGTTCGCGCTCGCGCGTCAGCGACTGGCGCAATTCCTCTTCGATGCGCTGGCGGTCGGTGACGTCGGTGAGGAAGTTCAGCGTCCCCGGCTTGCCGGCCCACTGGATCATCACCGCGCTGATCTCCAGCCAGCGCACTTCGCCGCTGAGGTGGAAAATGCGGAACACATACTGGCTCTCGGTGGGCTCGCCCTTCAGGCGCTTGACGTAATTGTCGTAGACGCGGGCACGGTCGTCCGGGTGCACCAGCTCGATGAAGGGCGTGGTCAGCGCCTCCTCCCGGCTGCGGCCGGACAAGGCCAGCGCCGCCGGATTGACGAAACGGATGAAACCATCCTGGCTGACGATGATGCCTTCGGCGGCGTTTTCCACCACCGCGCGATAGCGTTCCTCCGAACTCTGCAGCGCCTCCTGCGCCGCCTTGCGCGCCGAGATGTCGCGGATGAAGGAACTGAAGGTGAAGGTCTCGCCGGCGCGCACCGGCCACACCGCCAGCTCGACGTCGAACTCGGTGCCGTCGCGGCGAATCGCCGTGATCTCGACCCGCCGGTTCAGGATGCCGCCGCTGCCGTCGCGCAAAAAGCGCTGCAGGCCACGATGATGCGACTCGCGGTGCTGCGGCGGCACGATCAACTCAGTGAGCAGGCGACCGCGCACCTCCGCCTGCGACCAGCCGAACATGCGCTCGGCCATCGCATTCCACTCGATGATGTTGCTCTGCTGGTCGATCGTCACCACCGCGTCGTTGGCCGTCTCGATCAGGCGCGCCAGGCGCTCGTGCGCCACCCGCAGCGACGCCTCGGCGCGCTCGCGGTCGGCCACCTGGCCGCGCAGGCGCGCGTTGGCCATGGTCAGCTCTGCTGTGCGCTCGACGATGCGTTCTTCCAGCTCGGCGTTGAGCTGGCGGATACGCTCCACCGTGTAGCGCCGCTCGGTGATGTCGGTGGCGATGCCGGTGATGCGGTACACCTGGCCTTGCGCGTCGCGCACCGGGAAGGCGCGGTCGCGGATCCAGCGCACCGCGCCGTCCGGGCGCACGATGCGGTATTCCTCGTGGTAGCCGCCCTCGCGCTGCAGCACCATCGCCTGCTCGATGCGCGGCCGGTCTTCCGGGTGGATGGAGTCGAGAAAGGAGCGCGGATTGTCGTACACCGTCTGCTCGCCGCGGCCCCAGATGGTGGCGTAGGCCGGGCTGACGTAGATCATCTGCGACTTGTCCGGGTTGCTGATCCAGAACACCTCGGCGATCGACTCCGCCAGCTGGCGAAAGCGCTCCTCGCTCTCGCGCAAGCTGCTTTCGCTCTCCTTGCGCCGCGTCAGGTCGGCGAAGGTGGCGACGATATAGCGCTTGCCGCCCGGCATGGTCAGGGTGCGAAAGCCCGCCAGCACCTCCACCAGCGCGCCGTCGCGCCGGCCCAGGCGCCACTCCTCGCGCACCCGCGGCGACTCCTCCAGCACCGCCGCCAGGAATGCTCCCAGGCGCGGCTGCAATTCGGGCGGCGCGACGATGCTGAAATGCTGGCCCACCAGTTCGCCGTCGCTGTACTGCGTCATCGCGCAAAACGCCGGGTTGGTGCGCACCAGGGTGCCGTTCTCATCGGCAATGCAAATGCCCATCTGCGCGACATCGACGATCGCGTTCAGGAACTCCGCGGCGTGCGCGTTATCCTCGGTGATGCGGCTGTCCGGGCTGGCTGGGCCGTTCATGGTGTTCGTCTTTTTGGCGGGCGCCTGCCCGCTCCCTGGGTTGCGATTGTACTGCCCTGCCCCGCGGATGCGGCGCCCTGAGAAAACCTGAGGTTTTTCGGGAATTTGCGCAGCTGGTTACTACAACTGTGTTGGGTGCACGGTAACTGTCAGGCAAAACAACAGTAAACAACAGGTTTTTTTCCAAACTATTGCGCTTGCACTTTCAGCGCGAAGTCCGGCCAGCGCCATGCAATTGGTCGATCGGCGCCAGCGCTTTTCCCGCTGCGGCGAGACGGCTACGCGCAAGCAGGTCGCCGATATTCACCGGCCATGGTTCCAAACATACGCTAGTCGGACAACTAAGTGTGGTTGATTTGCAGGCAGCGCGGGCCTGCCCGAATTTGCCCGGATCGCACCATGTGCGCGACACACTCGGGGGCCAAGATGATTTCATCCCAGCCATGAGGAACCCGAAATGCAAGCCACCAGCAAGTTCACCCTGCGCAACGCCCTGATCCTGACGGCGCTGGTCGTTCCCGGCGGATGCGTGGCCCTGCTGGCGATTGCCCTGGTGCGCGGCGCGGCCAACATGTGCGCCAACAAGACCGTTGAAGAGACAGCCTCGCCGGACGGGCAAAACCGCGCCGTGGTGTTCGAACGCAACTGCGGTGCGACCACCGGTTTTTCCGCCCAAGTGACGATACTGTCGAAGAACGAAACACCGGGCCGGGACGCTTCCGGCCGGTTCACGACCGACACCGGCCATGGCGCGCCGGCCGGGGGCGGCGGGCCGCAAGTGCGGGTGCGCTGGCGCAGTGCCGGACGCCTGGAGACGGCCACGACGTCCGCGCCCGCGTGTTCCGCGCCAAAGCGCGATTTCGCGGCGTCTTCGCGAACTATGTCAAGTTTCCGGCGGCGCAAAATCGAAACAACTAGTTTCGGTGTTGAGGGATTGACGCGGGTCGCGACGCGGCCCTAGTCTTCGGGCTGGATCGCAGACCGGCGCACGCGACGGTCCCATAATCGTTTGCCCGCAGGAGACAAAAATTGTTGAACAAACCACTGACCACCGGTGTTCTCGCGCTTGCGCTTTGTTGCGCTGACGCGTTCGCGCAGACCGCCTTGCCGCCGGTCAAGGATGTACCCGCCACCATTGGCAATGCCTCCAAGGCCGGGGGGCCGTTTTTCTTTTGCACCCTCGCCGATGGCGCCGCGCTGGCCACCGCGTACGATGCCGCGAAACCTCGCGCGGGCAACAAGCCTTTCCTGATCGGCTGGAACATCGAAGAAGCGCCGACTACCATGTCGAAGGTAGTGGCCATCACCAGTCTTTCGAAAGCAGACCTGCCCGCCAAGGACTGCCAGCAGGTGCGCCCGCTCGGCGCAGGCGGCGTGGACAAGATGGCGCTACATGCGCCCTATGCGATCGTCGACAAGGTGCCGGACTGGTCGAAGGGATTTACCGCTCTGGTAATGGCGCAAAGAAACGACGACATGCCCGCCGGCGATTACATTCCGCGCCTGCGGCGCCACGTCAAGCTGGTGACGCAGCTGTTCGAGTCCAAGGGCATGGACGGCTACATGGTCTATGCGGGCGACAATTTCGAATGGGCCTATCTTCACTGGACGGATGAAGACACCGCCAAGCGCGCCTTCGCCACCGAAGACGGCGCGACCGGGCCGAAGGACTCGCGCTCGATCCAGCGCCCGCTGCCGCGCACGCAACTGTTTCCCGCGGCGAAATAAGGCGGCGCACCCGCGCCAGGCGCGGCCAGCCGGATCGGCTAGCCCGCCTTTGACTTGTTCAGTGCAATGGCGGCGCGGATAAGCGCCTTCAGCGCCTCCTCGTTGATTTCGTCGCCCTCATGAAAGTCGATGGCGCGCCGGACATTGCCTTCCAGGCTGGAGTTGAACAGTTTTTTCGGGTCCTTCAGCGAGGCTCCCTTGGCGAAGGTCAGCTTCACCGCGCTCTTGTAGGACTCGCCGGTGCAGAGGATGCCGTCGTGGGACCACACCGGGACGTTCCACTTCCACTCCTCTACCACCTCGGGGTCGGCCTGTTTGATCAGGGCGCGCACATGGGCCAGCGTCTGGCCACGCCAGTCGCTGAGCTCCTTGATCCGGGCGTCGATTCGCTCGGCGGGGGATTCACCCTGGGTCGGGCTCTTGTTCATCCGGTTTGCTCCTTGGACTTCAGTCGATCCGCGCCAGCACCTGCTCCAGCTTCGCATAGAACTGCTGCCACCCGACCTTGGCGCCGTTGTAGTTCTGCGGCTGATCCGGCTTGAAGCCCGCTTGCTCCATGCGCAGATGGGTACCGGCGCCGGTCGGCGTGAGGGTATAGGTGACCACGCTCTTCAGACCATTGGCCGGGTCGTCGAAGTTCCAGGTGTAGGCAAGTTTTTTGTTCGGCTCGACGGCGAGCACCTCGCAGTCCAGCACGCCGCCCCATTCGCCGCGCAGGCTGAAACGGTGGCCTACCACCGGCTGGAAATCGTTTTTCATCAGCCACTCCTCGATCAGGTGGCCTTGCGTGAGGGCACGCCAGATTTTCTCCGGCGCATGAGCGAATTCGCGTTCGACAACAACGCTTTGGGTTTCGGTAGTCGTGTTCATTGGTCCATCCTTTTCAAGAGGTCGTCGAGTCGGTCGAAGCGGTCGTGCCAGAAGGCGCGGTATTGGGTCATCCAGTCGACCAGGGGTTTCAGGCTTTTGGCGTCGGCCCGGTAATGCACTACCCGCCCTTCCGGCCGGTCGCGCACCAGCCCGGCCTCCTTCAGCACGTTCAGGTGCTTGGAGACCATCGGCTGCGACACGCCGGCTTGGTCCGTCAGAGCGCGCACCGTCAATTCGCCGTCGCGCATCAGGCGCTCGAACATGGCGCGGCGGGTGGGGTCGGAAAGCGCCCGGAACAGGGCATCGCGGTTGCTGGCGGAAGCAGTAGGCATGGATTAATCATAACCAAATGGTTATTGATTAGTCAAGTGCTTTGCGTTGAGGAGCATGCGAGCAAAACGTCCGCGCTATCTGCGGCTTGAGGACCAACAAAGTTGTCGCTTCGGCCGCAGGCTCCGGCGTCCTTATTCCCCGCCCAGCATTTCCAGCAAGTCCAGCGGCATCACTTCCTTGCCGATCAGGTCGGCATTCCAGTTCGGCCCGACGCGCTCGCCGTTGCCGTGCATGCCCGGCAGCCAGCTGCTGATGAAGTCTTCGATGGTGACGGGAAAGGGTTCGCTGTCGCGCCAGTCGCCCTGGGCGCAGCGTTTGGCGTAGGCGCGGTCGGACCAGACCGGGAAGACGGTGATGCCGTCGTCTTCATCGGCTTCGCCGTCTTCCTCCTCGCTCTCATTTGAGCCGCAGATGCGGATGCCGTCGTCGCCGCGCAGCAGCCAGACGGTGCGGCCTTCACGCACGCGGGAAACGAAGCGTTCGAGCGCGGCCTGCGAATCGGCGGCGAGCCCAATAGCGAGCGACGCGCCGAAGCGCCCGCCTTCCTCGCCGTTATCCTTTTGTCCCTGCACCTTTGCCTCGCGCTCCTGTGCCAGCAACAGGTCGTTGAGCAAAAAGGGCGGCGGTACGATGGGGGCGCTGCCGGCGGCATTGGGAAAGACGGCGAGGCGCACGCGATCCTTGACCAGGGCCGGGGTCGAGCGTTCCAGCCATGTCTCGATGGGCCGCGCCACGGGCTTGAAACCCGCGGCGATGTCTTCGGGCGAGAAGCAGGCTTGCGCGATTGCGGCGCTGGGCCAGATGGGCAAGAGCCGGGTGCCGTCGCCATCCGCGCGCACCATGGTGAACTCGTCGGACTCCGCCATCCAGATATTGCCGCCGCGCAAGACTTCGGCGACGAACCACTGGTAGCGCTCCGGCCCAGGCAGGGCTATGGGATCATCGTCGCCGCGCGTGTTTTCCTGTTTCGATTTCGCCATGCGCGGACTTTACACCAGGCTAAATCTTGAACGCTTCCATGGTCTCCGGCGCGAAGCATTCTTCCGGCGTCAGGCGGCGCTTGGAGAGTCCCTGCTCGTGGTGATAGCGCAGGAAGGTGTCGATCACGTGGCGATTCGGGCCGAAGCCGTAGGGCCACCAGTCGTGGCCGAGGTCGCGGCGCGCGGCTTCGACATGCGCGTTGAGCCAGGGCAGCATGGTCTTGAAGGCGGCGGTGATGCCCATGTCTTCATAGGTGCGGCGCTGCGACTCGGCGAAGGCCTTGTAGAGCGAGCGGGCGATCCAGGGATTCTTCTCGTACACCTCGCGGCGAATCGCGATGGTGTGCATGATGGGAAAGATCTTGGTCTTGCGGTAGTAGGCGAGTTCGACTTCCTGGTAATTCTCGAACAGGCGGCTGACCGTGCCGGGGCGGGTGAGGTAGGTCGAGGGGCTGCGTGCGGTGTGCATGGCGTCAAGTTCGCCGTCGGCCAGCATGTGCGACAAAATCTTGCCGGGGGCGATCGGCTTGATCTTGATGTTCGGCGGCAGGTCGAGCTTGATCTTCTCGTCGCGGTTCGGCTCTTCCTCGCCACCGGTGTGGTACTCGACGCTATCCACCGGCACGCCATACTCGTCCTGCAGGATGCCGCGTATCCAGACCGGCGCGGTCATCTGGTATTCGGGGGTGGCGATCTTCTTGCCGATCAGGTCCTTTGGTTCCTTGATGCCGCTCTTGTTCGACACGAAGATGCTGGAGTGGCGAAAGAAACGCGAAGGGAAGATCGGGATGGCGATGAAGGGTTGCGGATCCTTCATCAACGAGACGCAATAAGAAGAGAAGGATAGCTCCGCCAGGTCGAACTCCTTGTAGCGCAGCATGCGGAAGAAGGTTTCTTCCACCGGCAGGTCGAGGTAGTTGAGGTCGATGCCGTCGGGCGCCACGCTGCCGTCGGCCAGGGCGCGGGTGCGGTCGTAGTTCCAGCAGGCCAGCGTGAGGGGAAGCTTGTTTGCCATATGAAGTCTTTCTAGGTGGTCAAACCGTGACCGGGTCGGTGTCCGGCGGGGCGAACAGGCCGTGCTTGGCGCCTTCGGTGTAATGCACGGCGTAGGGCAATTCGATGGAGCAGGAGCGCACGCGCTGCGAGGCGGCGGTGATGCCGGGAACCGGCTTGCCTTCGCGTGCCGCTTTCGCCGCCTTGAGCAGGCCGCGCCGCATCATGATGATGCCGTTGTCGGTGGAGCAGAGGTGTTCCTTGGTGCGGTCCTGCACGGCCCCCATGCTTTCCTGCAGGCTGGCGTCCTGCATGGCAATGCCTTCGATGCCGCTGAAGGTGACGCCGGCCTTCTGCCCGGCGCGGTCCATCAGGTAATCGTTGGTCTTGTTGGCCAGGGGGATGAAGGTGCCGGGCACATATTTGACGTGGATGCCGGCGCCGCCTTTCATCGCGCCGGTTTCCTTTTCCGTCAGCGCGCGGCGTGGGTGGTAGTTGATCGACCAGGCCCAGCAATTCTCGTCGTCGATCGGCACCCAGACGTGGCAGCCAAGCGGGTGGCCGGCGCGCGGGGGAATGATGGTGTGCCAGGGGTAGATGAAGGGGGTGATGCGCCAGTAGTAGCGGCCTTCGTCGGCGTTGCGGCGCGCGCCGATCAACAGGCCTCCTTCGAACTCGGCGACATCGAAAATCGGCATCTTGTCGTGTTCGTTGTAGATGTTGCCGCGGCTGCCGGTGAACAGCGGGTCGCGCTTGAGCGAGCTGCCGTGCAGGAAGGAGACGTGGGAGGAGTCGATGCCGCCTTCGATCGCCTGCAGGTAGTTGCTCTCCTGCAGGCGCTTGGTGACGTAGCGGCGCTCGGGCGCGACGTTGACCCATTCGAGGCCCGGCGGCTCGGGCTGCAGTTCGGGCGGGCCCATGTAGGTCCAGATCACGCCGCCGGCTTCGATGGTGGGGTAGGCCTTGAGCTTGATGCGGCTGCGCATGCCGGTTTCCTCCGGCTCGCTGGGCAGCTCGGTGCAGTTGCCGTTCACGTCGTACTTCCAGCCGTGGTAGGGGCAGCGCAGGCCGCATTCCTCATTGCGGCCGAACCACAGCGAGACGCCGCGATGGGCGCAGAATTCCTCGATCAGGCCGATGCGGCCTTCGGTGTCGCGAAAGGCGACCATCTTTTCGCCGAGCAATTGCACGCGTACCGGGGGGCAGTCCGGCTCGGGCAGTTCCCAGTCGTGCAGCGCGGGAATCCAGTAGCGGCGAAAGTAGTCGCCCATCAGCGTGCCGGGGCCGGTGCGGATGATTTGTTCGCTTTGTTCGGCGGTCATCATGATCTGCTTCTCCTGCGATTACTACATGCGTTATTAACCGCGACGGGTTTTCGTGATCCTACTCTGCCTTGGCGCCGGACTTGCGCACCACGTCGGTCCACCGGTGCGATTCCTCGGCGACGAATTTGTTGAAGGCGGGCACGTCGTAGTCCGCCGTTTCTATGCCCTCGGCGCGAAAGCGCTCTTTCACGTCCGGCGCCTGCAGGGCCTTGCGCACTTCGGCGTTCAGGCGAAAGGCGATTTCTTCCGGCATTTTCGCCGGGCCGGAGAGCGAGAACCAGGTGGAGGCCACCAGTTGCGGGTAGCCCTGCTCGGCGAAGGTGGCGACGTCGGGATAGTCGGCGATGCGCGCGCGCGAGGTGAAGGCAATTGCCCGCGCCTTGCCGGCGCGCAGTTGCGGGCCGGCGGTGTTGAGCGTAATCGAGGCCAGCTTGATCTGCCCGGCAATCAGGTCGCCCACCGCGGGCGCGGCGCCTTTGTAGGGCGCGTGCAGCAGCTCTACACCCAAGGCCTGGCCGAGCATTTCGCCGATCAGGTGGCCGTGCGTGCCGACACCGGGCGAACCGAAGGCGACGGACTGCCGTTGCGCCTTGAGCCAGGCGCCCAGGCTCTTGACGTCGCGCGCCGGCACCGACGGGTGGACGATGAGGGCGATCGGCGGGCCGCCGATCAGGGCGATGTGGGTGAAGTCGCGCATGGCGTCGAAGGGCGGCGGCTTGGCCAGGGCGAGCGCGACGATGTGCGAGGCGACGCCGGAGATCACCAGGGTGTAGCCGTCGGGCGCGGCCTTGGCGACCAGTTCGGAGCCGACCAGGCCGCCGGCGCCGCCTCGATTCTCCACGACAAAGGGCTGCTTCAAGCTCTCGCCGAGTTTTTGCGCAATGATGCGCCCGAGGGTGTCGGCGCTGCCGCCGGCGGAAAACGGCGCGATCACCCGCACCGGGTGGCTCGGGTAAGCCTGTGCCCGCGCCAGGTTCGCCGCGCAAACCGATACGGCGCACAGCAGGGCCTGCATGAGGCGAAAACGGCGGAACATGCCACTCCTTCCGGGCGCCGCGCGGTCTTGCCGCGAGTCTCTGGGGGCGCTCTTTTGCTCTTCTGGGTTGCTCTTCTCGGGGAGAGCATTGTACGTTCGCGCGCGGGCGGGCGTGAAGCCTTGAATGTGCAATCGTCCCTCGATTGTGGAGTCGATCAAGCGCGGCGGCCAAAGGGTTTTCCCCGGGTTGCTCTGATGAACTCGGGCTGGCTTGCGGCGTCGAAGAGTGACAAAATGCGGTGCATAAGATCACGAGGAGACTTGCGCATGAAATCGGTTTATCGCCTGGCCGCGCTGATTGGCGCCGCGTTCGTGCTGTGCGCGCTGTGGTTGTTTTCGCAGCCGGCCCTGGCCCAGGGCAAGTTCCCGAACAAGCCGGTGCGCGTGGTGGTGCCCTATGCGGCAGGCGGCTTCCCGGATACCGTGGCGCGGATCATCGGCCAGAAGCTCGGCGACCGCTGGGGCCAGCAGGTGCTGATCGACAACCGTCCGGGCGGCAACGGCGTGGTGTCGGCGCAATACGTGATGAGCGCGGTGGCCGACGGCTACACCCTGCTGGTGACCGACAATTCGATGATCGCCATTAACCCGTCGCTCTACCCCAAGCTGCCCTACGACGCGAAAAAGGATTTCATTCCGGTCTCGATGATGGCGCGCGCGCCGCTGTACATGGTGATCAATCCGTCGATTCCCGCCAACACGCTGCAGGAATTCATCGCGCTGGTGAAGGCCAATCCGGGCAAGTACGCCTACGGCTCTTCCGGCATCGGCAGCACGCATCACCTGTGCATGGAGTCGTTCAAGACGACGCTGGGCCTGAACATGGTCCATGTGCCGTTCAAGGGCACGGCGCAATCGGTGCCGGCGGTGGTCTCGGGCGACGTGGCGGTGACGCTGTCGGCCGGGCCTTCGGTGCTGGGCTTCGCCAAGTCGGGCAAGCTGAAGATGATCGCGGTCAATTCGCTGCACCGCGCCTCGCTCTCGCCGGAATTGCCGACCATCGCGGAGGTGGCGATCCCCGGGTTCAACTTCGCGCCCACCATCGGCGCCTACGCGCCGGCCGGCACGCCGCCGGAGGTGGTCAAGCAGATCAGCGCCGATATCGCGCAAGTGGTGAAGATGGCGGCGGTGATCGAGAACATGCACACCCTGGGCATCGACCCGGTGGGCAGCACGCCGGAGGAATATGCGGCGGCGCTGAAGGAAGACTCCGAGCGCTATGCCAAGGTGGTGAAGACGGCGAATGTCAAAATGGAGTGAGCGCTCAAAAGTGCAATCCTGCTTTTGAGCGGCCTATATAGGCAAAATCGCCGGCAGAGCCGGTCGATTTTTTGGAACGGAAAAGCCAGGAAAAGAAGCCGCGCTTTCGCGCGGTTTCTTGTTTTGGTGCTTATAAGCGCAGAAATGAACGGCTGGGTCCCGTCGAGCGAGGGCCGTCTTGGCTTAGCGCTAAGCTCCTTCCGGCGGCTCGCTCGCGGTTTTGGCGGCGGCGGCCATCTCCGCCGCACGGATGGCGGCGGGGTCCATGCCGAGATGAGCAGCGTGGCGGTGGATGGCGTTACGCACCAGTTCGATGTGCTCGCGCAGGAAGTAGAGATGGTTGGAGAACGAGAGCGGCAGGCGGATGCGGTTGACCTGGTTCTCGATCCAGTCCAGGCGCTCCAGCACTTTCGGCATGGCGGCGGTTTCCGGGGCGTCGCGCAATTGCACTTCGAGGAATTTCAACTCGCCATACCAGTGGTAGACACGGGCGCGGATGCGCCAGCCGTAGACGGCGGGCGCGAGCTTGACCAGGGGGATCAGCACGGCGAGCAGCGGCAACAGCACCACGCCCATGCGATCGGCCCAGGTGGCGAGCCAGAAGGGCATGTATTTTTGCAGCAGCGGCGGGCCGGACTTGAAGTAGCGCGCGGCTTCGGCATTCAGCGGCAGGTCGGCGTCGCGGTCGGCGGGGAAGTCGTTCTCGCGGTTCAACAGGCTGGGCTTGCTGTGCACGCCGATGGCGGCTTTCACCAGCAGGCTGGCCAGCGCGGGGTGCAGGTCGTCGCGTACCACCAACGTTACCGTGGGCGCGAGCAGGTGGATGTCTTGTGGCGGCAGGTTGCGCGAGAGATCGATGGCGCCGTGCGGCAGTACCAGGTCGTGGAGGAAGGGGAAGTTGCGCACGGTGGCGTCGGACTGGTCGATGCTCATCAGGCCGATGCCGGGGGTGACTAGCAGTTGCTGCACCCAGGGCGCGTCCAGTGTCGAGAGAAACAGCGCGGCGTCTACCTGGCCGGCGAGCAGGGCGTCGGCTGCCTGGCGTCCGCCGACGGTAACGAGTTTGCTGTTGTCGCCGTTGACGCCGGCGGCGTAAAGCAGGCGCTCGGCGAGCTGGCGGGTGCCGCCGGCGCCGGAGCCGATGGCCAGGCGCAGGCCCAGGAGCTGCGAGAGCCGGTCCGGGGCGACGAACTTCTGTTCTTCCTGCTTGGCGGCGTCGGCGCGCGATTGCAGTTGGCGCCAGGCCGGCTGTTTCGTATCGGCGGCGGGCTTTGCGGTACCCGCGGTGGCGGCCTTCGGCGGCGCGCTGCTGCGGTAGAAGATCCACAGCGGCTCGTAGTACAAGCTGCCGAGTGAACTCAAGTGCGGCGAGTCCTGCGGATTGGTCAGGCCGTCCTGCAAAAAGGCGACGTCGATACCGGCGGCGGGATCGTTCAGGCGCTTGAGGTTTTCCGGCGCGCCGGTGGTCGGCACCAGCGTGAGGATGATCTTGTCCCGCGCCAGGGCAGCCTTGTAGTGCTCGGCATAGGCGCGGTAGGCGTCTTCATCGGCGCCGACGGCAATGCTGATGTGGTCCGGCGGCGCCGGGTCGACGAACAGCACCAGCAGCGCCAGGGCGCCGGCAATGGCGAAAATCGAAAGCCAGTACTCGGCGAAAAAATCGCGGACGTACTGGGCGTAAAAGGCACGGGCGCGCTGGATCATGCGCCGATTATGACGTGTTTGGCCTGCGCGCAAGGCGTGCGCGCAGGTTTGTTTGGCCCAGTTTCTGGAATCAGCGCCGCCGCGCCGTTTGCCGGTGGCTTAGTTCGCCTGCAGCGCCACCGTCAGCATGGTGCCGGGAACGATGATGCCGCCGCGGTCGCCCGGGGTGACGCTGCCGTAGCGCGGGGCGAACACTTCGGGCAGCGGGCGTCCCTGCGGTGGTGCCATCCACAGGCGCAGCAGGTGGCGCGCGCGTTCCGGCTCGGGCCAGTTTTCGAAGTCGTTGCGCGAGTGCAATATCTGGTGGTTGTGCAGGAACTGCATGTCGCCGGGCTCGAACGCCATCTGCAGATGCAGCGAGGGGTCGTTGACCAGGGTGTCGATCAGGTCCATCACCTCGTATTGCTGCGGCGTCAGGCGCGGCGCGTCGGGAAAGCGCTTTTGCGCTTCTTCAATATAGTGGCGCAGGTAGATCGCGGAGAGCTTGCCGGCGTACCAGTTGAAGATGGGAATTTCGAAATAGGGCTTCATCCCTGCGGGCACTTCGCCGCGCCGGTCGGTGGGAAAGGGCGTGAAGGCGGCGGGCAGCAGGTCGGGCCGGCGCTTGAGAATTTCGTTGTACACCGTCATCGAACTGACGATGAAGGATTCACCGCCGGCCTTCGCCGCGTGCAGGCACAGCAGGCCGACGATGTCGACCGAGTCGGTGTGGTATTCGAGGCGGCGATTGGTCTGGTAGAAGCGCGTGTTGCCGTCCTTGATGTCCATGCCGAGATCGCGCACATGGCCGAGCAGATGCCCCTTGCCGTTGGAGGAGCGCAGGCTGCCGAAGTGACGGCCCAGGCCCAGGTAGGCGATGGCGGCGCCGGCGAGGTCGTTGCGCGACAAGTATTTTTCCACCGGGAAACCGCGCACCATGATGAACCCGCGGCCCTCGAGCAATTCATCGAGCACCCGCATGACCTTGGGCTTGAGCGTGGGCAGCACGAAGGTATCTTCGCTGATCGCTTCCATCGGCGTGCCGGTGGCCTTGAAGGCGGCCACCGCTGCATCGATCTCGGCGATTTCGCTGTCGCTCAGGCGCCAGATCCAGCGCTCCGGGTGCGCGGCCATCTCGGGGCCTGCCCATGCGCCGGCCCCCGCGATCCGACCCGGCGGCTGTAACGATTGAGAAGCGGCCGCGGCCGATGTTGTCTCCATGATTTGCATTTTTTTCCAAACTCCGGAACACTGCTTGAGCAAATCGTAATATATTTTTGCACGAAAGCGCCATGCTGGACATACAGCTCATACAGGCGCGGCGAGACAAACGCACATCACGCGGCGGTACAAATAGGAGGCGGTAATGGCTTTTCGCAGCAGGGCGCGCGTGCGCGCCATCATGATCGCGGCACTGGCCGCATGTACGGGCCCCCTTGCAACGAATGCGCAGGCGCAGGCTTACCCGAACCGCCCGATCACCGTGGTCTCGCCTTATGCGGCGGGTGGCGATTCCGATCTCTCGGGACGCAACCTTGCCAACGTCGCACCGAAGTACCTGAACGGCCAGCCGCTGATCATCACCAACGTGGCCGGCGCTTCCGGCGTGATCGGCTCGCAGAAGGTGAGAAGCAGCGCGCCCGATGGCTACACGCTGTTGATCGCGCGCATCGGCTCGCAGGCGATCCTGCCCGCGCTTGACAGCAAGATGGCCTACAAGTGGAACGACTTCACCTTCCTCTCGCTGCTGGAGCTCAACCCGTACGTATGCGTGGTCAACGCCAATTCGGCTGCCAGGAATATGAAGGACCTGATCGCCATGCTGAAGGCCAATCCCGGCAAGCTCAATTATTCGAGCGCGGGCGCCGGTACCATCCAGCACATGGGGCCGCAATACGTTTTCAATGTCGCCGGCCTGCCGGCGGGCGCGGCCGAGCACGTCGGCTACAAGGGCGCGGGGGAGGCAACCGCGGCACTCCTCGGCGGGCAGGTCCAGTTCATGTGCACCAACATGACGACGCTGGGCGGCCACCTGAAGGCAGGCACCATACGCGCGCTGATGACCACTACCGCCGAGCGCTTGAAGGACCTGCCCGATACACCCACCGCGCGCGAACTGGGCTGGCCGCAACTCGAAGCGCTCACCGGCTGGAGCGGGCTTTACGGCCCGCCCGGCTTGCCGGCGGACGTGGTGGCGAAATGGACCGAAGCGTTCAAGCAGATCGCACAGGACAAGGATTGGCTCGCCGGCAACGTTGCCATCGGCGGCATCCCGGCAGTGCGCTCGCCGGCCGACACCGAGAAATTTGCCCACGAGCAATACGAGCTGTACGAAAAGCTCGGCACCACGCTGGGCTTGCGCAAGTAGTTGCGCAGCCCGGCGCTGCCTCGCGGTGCCTATTCCGTCAGGCTGGCGATGGTGGCGGCGTTGTCGCGCTCGATCTTGCGCGCCTCTGCCAGCAGCATGGCTTCGACCTCCGCTGCACGGGCGCGCGGAAAATCCTGCGCCGCCGCCGCCAGGCCAATGGCGGCGAACACCTGGCCATGGGAATCGAACAGCGGCACGCCATAGGCGTTGATACCCGGCACCACGTCGGCCAGGTTGATGCCGTAGCCGTGGCGCTGCGAGCGCCGCAGCATGCGTTCCACCCCGGCCAGGCGCGCCGCACCGAAGGGCGCCACCTGCTTCAGATTGGAAGCGATCACAACGGCCTGGCGCGCCGGCGGCAGGGCGACGAGCATCGCCGCGCCGATCGCCGATACGGCCAGCGGGCGGCGCGTACCGACTTCGATCGACAGGCCCTTGAGCGTGGTCGGGCCGACGCGCACCGCGCAGACGAACTCTTCGCCCGACAGCAGGTACATGAACATCACCGCGCCGGTGCGCCGGGCGATGCGCGTCAGCGCCGCCTCGCAGGCCGCTTGCAGGGCGCTCCAGTGCGGCTGCGCCAGGCCGAGCTCGAACAGCAGCGGGCCGGGTACATAGTGGCGGTCGCTGGCGCGCTGCTGCACCATGCGTTCCTGCGCCAGCGCGCCCAGCATGCGGTGCGCGGTGCCCTTGTCCAGCCCGCAGTGGGCGGCCAGGTCGGTCAGGCGCCAGCCGAGCAGGGGCCGGCTGGCGACGGTGCGCGCCAGGGCCATGGCGCGCGCGATGCTCTGGGTGCCGCGCATGACTGTAGGCATGGTTTTTCCGCTTTGCAACAAGTTTTACATTGTAAAACATCGCTGAATGGGCGCGCCGCGGTGTTGCAATGAGCCGCGATAATGAAGCGCATCACCCGTCGTTCGATCTTCCGGAGACTTCACATCACCACTCCCCCTTCCGCCAGCGGCGCCTTGACCGGCCTGCGCGTGCTCGACATTTCGCGCGTGCTGGCCGGGCCGTATTGCGCGCAGTTGCTGTCGGACCACGGCGCCGAGGTGATCAAGGTCGAGCCGCCGGCGGGGGATGAGACGCGCAGCCTGGGCCCGCCCTTCATCGGCGATTCCGCCGCCTACTTCTCCGCGCTGAACCGCAACAAACGCGCGCTGGCCCTGGACCTGGCGCAGCCGGCCGGGCGCGAGGTGCTGCTGCGCCTGCTGGAAGACGCGGACGTGTTGATCGAGAACTTCCTGCCGGGCACGATGGAAAAGTGGGGCCTGGGCTTCGGGGAGGTGCTGTCGCGGCGCTTTCCGCGCCTGGTGTATTGCCGCATCACCGGCTTCGGCGCGAGCGGGCCGCTGGGCAGCCTGCCGGGCTACGACGCGGTGCTGCAGGCGATGGGTGGGCTGATGAGCATCAACGGCGCACCGGAGATCGGGCCGACGCGCGTGGGCACGCCGCTGGTCGATGTGGTCACCGGCATCTACTGCGCCTTCGGCGTGATGCTGGCGCTGGCCGCGCGCGAAAAGACAGGGCGGGGCCAGATGGTCGATGGCTGCCTCTACGACACCTCGCTGTCGCTGCTGATTCCGCACGCGGCGAATTTTTTCGCCTCCGGCAAGGTGCCGGGCTTGACCGGCAGTGCGCATCCGAACATCGCGCCCTACGACAAATTCGCTACCGCCGACGGCGAGATTTTCCTGGGCGTGGTCAACGACGGCCAGTTCCGCAAGTTATGCGCGGTACTCGACCAGCCCGGCTGGGCGGAAGATCCGCGCTACGCCGGCAACGCCGCGCGCCTGCGCAACAAGGAAGCCCTGAAGGCCGACCTGGAAGAGGTGCTGCGCGGCCACGAGCCGGCCGCCTTGTGCAAGACCTTGATGGCCGCCGGCGTGCCGGCCGGCCCGGTGCATACGGTTGCGCAGGCGCTGGACCACGCGCACACCGCGCATCGCGAAATGGCGGTGGAGGCCGGCGGCATGCGCATGCTCGGCGTGCCGGTCAAGCTCTCCGCCACGCCGGGCGCGGCGCGCACGGCGCCGCCGCGTTTTGCCGAGCACACGGATGAAGTGCTGGCGCAGGCCGGCTATGGCGATGAAGAGATTGCGAAGTTGATTGCCGAAGGCGCGGTGCGTATCGAGCGGGCCGGTGCGCGCAAGCCGTAATGACGCAAGAGCCCCACAAAAAATCAGGAGACAAACCATGAAACTGCTGCAACGCTGCTTGACCATGGCCCTGCTGGGCGCGGCTACCCTGGCCGCATCCGGCGCTGTTTTCGCACAGGCCTATCCCAACCACCCGATCCGCCTGGTGGTGCCCTACCCGCCCGGCCAGGGCACCGACGTGCTGGCGCGCCTGCTCGCCGAGCGCGCCTCGAGCGGCCTGGGCCAGCAGATCGTGGTCGACAACCGCCCCGGCGCCGGCGCCAATATCGGCAGCGACATCGTCGCCAAGTCCGCGCCCGACGGCTACACGCTGCTGATGGGCACCAATGCCACGCATGCGATGAACGCGGCGATGTACTCCAACCTCACCTTCGACCCGATCAAGGATTTCTCGCCGATCATGCTGGTCGGCATCCTGCCGATGGTGCTCACCTCCTCCAACGGCTTCCCGGCCAACAACCTGAAGGACGTGGTGGCGATGGCGCGCGCCAAGCCCGACACGCTCAACGTCGGCCTGCCCTCGACCACCGCGCGCGTGCTGCTGGAAATGATCAAGGCGAACGACAATGCGCCCCTGTTCGGCGTCGCCTACAAGGGCAGCGGCGCGGTACTCACCGACATGGTCGGCGGGCAGGTGCAGATGATGATCGACACCGTGCCGGCCGTGCTGCCGCAGGTCTCCGCGGGCAAGATCAAGGCCCTCGCCATTTCCACCGGCCAGCGCTCGGAGCTGGCACCGAACATTCCGACGATTGCCGAGTCCGGCATGCCCGGCTTCGAACTGGTGGCCTGGAACGCCATGTTCGCACCGGCGAAAACGCCGCCGGAAATCATCAAGCGCCTGCATGACGAAATGGCCAAGGCCCTGCTCGACCCGGAAGTGAAGGCGCGCCTGCTCAAGCTGGGCTTCGAGCCGGGCAAGGGCACGCCTGAATCGCTCGCCGCTTTTGTACAAAGCGAATCCGCGCGCTGGGGCGGCGCCATCCGCAAAGCAGGCATCAAGGCCGACTGAAGATGACACGCATCACCGACATTCGCGACTATGGCGGTGCCGTCAAGGGCTTCGCCTGGGACAAGCTGTGGGAACTGTTCGACGGCACCCCCGAGCGCATGAACCTGGCGCACGAGTGCCTCGACCGGCACGCAAAGGGCGCGCCGCGCACGGCGGTGAGCATCAAGTTCGCCGACGGCCGCGCCGAGAACCACAGCTTCGCGGATCTGTCGCGCCTCACCGGCTGCTTCGCCAACTGGCTGGTCAGGCGCGGTGTCGCCAAGGGCGAGCGGGTAGCGGTGATCCTCGAGCCCTCGCTGGGCTTTTATGTCGGGCTGTTCGGCGCGGTGAAGCGCGGCGCCATCGGCGTGCCGCTGTTCACCCTGTTCGGGCCGGAAGGCCTCGCGCTGCGCATCAATGATTGCAAGCCGAAGCTGATCCTCACGCATAACGACGCGCAAACGCTGGCGACGCAGTTTCCGGACACGCAGGTGGTGCAGGTGAACGATGCCTTCTGGGCCGAGCTCGAAAAGGAAAGCACGGCCTTCGAGAGCGACACCAGCGCCTCCGACCTCGCCGTATTCCAGTACACCTCCGGCACCACGCGTGAGTTGCCGGAGGCGGTGAAACATACGCATCGCGCGGTGGTCACGCTGATGATCGCTGCGCTGTATGGCGTCGGCCTGGCGCCGGAAGACAACTACTTCTGTCCCTCTTCGCCGGCTTGGGGCCACGGGCTGTGGCACGGCACCATCGCGCCGCTGGCCCTCGGCATCCACATCGCGGCATATTCGGGCAAGTTCGATCCTGCACGCATCGTCGAGGCGCTGCTCGAATTCAGGATCGACAATTTCGCCGCCGCCGCTACCGTGTTTCGCATGGTGCGCAATGCCAACCTGATCAAGCCCGGCGATATCACGCTGCCGAAAATCTCCTTCACCGGCGAGCCGATCGACACGGCCACCGCGCAGTGGGTGCAGGCCACGCTTGGCAGCCCGGCGTGCAGCATGTATGGCACCACCGAGGTCGGCGTGCTGATCGTCAACTATCCCGGCTTTAACGGCTACGCGGTCAAGCCCGGCTCACTCGGCAAGCCGGCGCCGGGCTGGGAAGTCGCCATCGTCGACCAGGACGGCCGCGTGCAACCGCCGGACACCTCGGGCGAAATCGCCGTCAAGCGCAAGGGCGCGTGGTTTTACGTCAAGGACCGCGGGCGTACGGACGCCGACGGCTACTTTTATCACGAGGGCCGCTCCGACGACGTCATCATCTCCGCCGGCTGGACCATGAGCGCGGTGGAAATCGAAAACAGCCTGATGAAGCACCCGGCGGTGCTGGAGGCCGCCGTGGTCGGCGCGCCCGACGCGGTGCGCGGCCAGGTGGCGCGCGCCTACATCGTCACTCGCGAGCGCGGCGACGCCGTCATCGCCGACATCCAGGCCTTCATGAAAAAGCAGTTGTCGCAGCACGAATACCCGCGCCAGGTCGAGTTCGTCGACGAACTGCCCAAGACACCCGCCGGCAAGGTGAACCGCAAGGTGCTGCGCGACCGCGCCGCTTCCGGCCAATAAGCTGTACGTAAAGATCAACCCAAGGAGCAAAGAAATGTCGGAAACACTGCAACGCGAATTCGTCGGCATCAACGACCGTGCGCTCGATGACCTGCGCAAGCGCATCGGCGTCAAGATCACGGACACCCTCGAGCCCTGGTGCTACGAGGCCACGCGCGACAACATCCGCCACTACGCCCACGGCATCGGCGACGACAACCCGCTGTGGTGCGACCCGGAGTACGCGAAGAAGACGAAATACGGCGACGTCATCGCCCCGCCCTCCTTCATCCTGGCATGCAGCCGCATCATCAGCGGCTACGTCGGCGGCCTGCCCGGCGTGCACGCGATGTTCGCCGGTACCGACTTCAACTGGATGAAGCCGATCCATCGCAACGCGCAGATTTCCACCGTCGCCTATTTGAAAGATCTGGTCGAGCACAAGACCCGCTTCGCCGGCCGCTCGATCCAGCAGATCTACCACGTCGACTTTTTCGACCAGACCGGCGACCAGCTCGCCGCCGCCGAGTCCTGGTGCTTTCGCACCGACCGCGACATGGCGCGCGAGTCCGGCACCAAGTACGACCACCTGAAGGGCAAGGCGCACAAGGTCTACACCGAACAGGAAATGGCCGACATCTACGAACTCTATGCCAAGGAAGAAGTGCGCGGCGCCACCCCGCGCTACTGGGAAGACGTCAACGTCGGCGACAAGCTGCCCACCACCGTCAAGGGTCCGATGACCATCACCGGCTTCATCGCCTACACCCAGGGCTGGGGCGGCCTGTACATCCGCGCCCACAAGCTGGCCTACAAGATGATCAGCAAGCACCCCAACACCGGCATCAAGAACCGCTTCGGCGTGCCGGACTGCCCCGAGCGCGTGCACTGGGAAGAGGAGTTCGCCCACAAAGTCGGCGCCCCCGGCGCCTATGACTACGGCCCAGAGCGCGCCTCCTGGGTCTCGCACGCCGTCACCAACTGGATCGGAGACGACGGCCAGCTGACCAAGCTCTACACGCAGATCCGCCGCCACAATCCCGAGGGCGATACGGTCTACATCAACGGCGAAGTGACAAAGAAGTTCGAGAAGGACGGCCGCAAGATGGTCGAGTTCTCGATGATCGGCAAGAACCAGGAAGACGAACTGTCGATCCAGGGCCACGCCGTGGCGGCGCTGCCCAGCCGCGCCGAGAAATAAAAAGGCAGGCGCGGGGAGACAGTGGACGGGCGGGCCGGCGTGACCGGTCCCGCCCGATTCACATTTGCTGCCTGATCAGGCAGCAGGTGCAGGAATCGGCGTCGACTGCCACACCACCATCTGCCAGCCCTTGACTCCCTTTACCCAGACGTTGGTATAGCGGCTGTTGAGCAGCTTGGGCGTGCCGTGGATGATTGCGTCCATCTTCGTATGCCCGGTCACCACCACCGTGTCGCCGTTGTACACCTGCATGTCTTCGACCGGGCGGTCGATCTTCAGGTACTTGAACACGCCCTTCTTGCACAGCGCGATGTACTCGGCGCGGTTGTCCGCCTGCGCGGTGGAGTGGGTGTACATCAGGTGGTCGCCTAGCAACTCTTCGAGGGTGGCGAAGTCACTGTCGATCATCGCCTGGAAGCGGCGGTCTTCGAGTCTTTTGATTTCGGCCTTGATGGCATCGCTCATGGTTTGTCTCCGTTGAAATAGGTTGCGCGGCACCCATTATCTTACGGCGCGCGACCGGCGGGGCGCGACACGGGATAATCCGCCGCATGCTAAGGTAACCTTGTGCTGTACCCCGTGCGCCGTGATTTCATCCGGCGCGGTAATGCGATGTTCTCTCCCTACACCGTCTTTCTCGACCTCGAAACCACCGGCCTCTCCCCGCGCGAAGACGGCATCACCGAAATCGGCGTGGTGATGCTGCGCCCGGGCGAAGCGCCGCGCGAATGGTCCACCCTGGTCAAGCCGCCGCTGCCGATTCCGCCGGAAATCGCGGCCATGACCGGCATCACCAATGACATGGTGCGCGATGCGCCGAGCTTCGCCGAGGTGGCCGATACGCTTGCCGAACTGCTCGAAGGCGCGGTGCTGGTGGCGCACAACGCGCGCTTCGACTACGCCTTTCTCAAGCAGGCCTATGCGCGCGAGGGCTATGCGTTTTTCGTCCCCACGCTGTGCACCGCGCGCCTGGCGCGCGAACTGGAACCGGACCTGGAGCATGCGGGGCTGGATGCACTCTCCGAGCGCTATCGCCTGGGCAATGCGGACCGGCATCGTGCGCTGGGCGATGCGCGCCTGACCCACGCGCTGGCGCAGGCGATGGCAAAGAAGTTCGAAGCGGAGGACGTGGAGGCAGCGGTCAAGCGCGTGCTGCGCCGGCCCTCGTTGCCCAAGCACCTGCCGGTCGATACGCTGGTGAATATTCCAGACGGCCCGGGCGTCTACCTGTTCTACGGCCTGAACCAGCACCCGCTGTACATCGGCAAGGCCAAGAGTTTGCGCGAGCGCGTCGGCGGGCATTTCTCCGGCGACTGGACGAGCGAGCGCGGCGCGCGGCTCTCCGAGGAGTTGCGGCGCATCGAATGGGTGGAGACCGCGGGCGAACTGTCCGCCTTGCTGCTGGAGGCCGAACTGATCCGTGATCGCCTGCCTTCGCACAATGTGCTACTGCGCCGGCGTACCGAGCCGGTGGCCATCGTGCTGAATCATGAGGCGCGCGGCATCGAATACCGCAAGGCCTCCGGGTTGGCGCACACGGAGCTCGAAGACCTGCATGGCCCCTATTCCTCGCGCGCCTCGGCGCGCTCTACCCTCACCACGCTCGCCGACGAATACCACCTGTGTCTGAAGACCCTTGGGCTGGAGCGCAAGCGCAAGAACGAAGCGCCGCAAACCTCTTGCTTCGCCCGGCAGGTCAATCGCTGCCTTGGCGCCTGTTGCGGTGAAGAGAATGTCGAGGCGCACTGGTTGCGCGTGGTCGAGGCGCTGGCGCCGGCACGCATGCCGCCCTGGCCGCACGAGGGGCCGGTGGAGTTGATCGAGCGCGACCCCGCGACCGGGCGCGAGGCGCGCTTCGTGGTTGATCGCTGGTGCCTGGTCTCGCCCGCCGGCGCCGTGCAGGACTTCGACCGCGAGATGTTTCGGGTATTGCGGCCCTACATCGAAGGCCGCAAGCGCAAGTCGGCGGTGATCGTGGAGTTCCTGGCGGCCGCTGCTGCCTGAGAGCGCTGATGGGGCGTAGCCGAGGGTCGCCGCTGGTTGCGCGTACGGGAAATTGCTGCATTGCAAATAAAGGGCTGCACGCGCGCCGCGCAGAGATTAAACTGTTGGTCCATAACAAACATCGCTTCCCGCAATGACCTCAAAACCCCTCCTGCTTGACGAGCTCAAGCATCCCCAGGTGAAAAGCCTGATCGCCTCCGGCATGGACATGGTGATGCTGCCTCTCGGTGCGGTTGAACAGCACAGCCTGCACCTGCCGCTGAACGTCGACTGGCTGCTGGCGCAGGAAATCGCGCGCGGCGTCTCGGCCATTACGCAAGTGCCGGTGCTGCCGGCGATCCCCTACGGCCACTCGTCGAACCACCGCGGCTTTCCCGGCACCTATTCGCTGAAGCCGGAAACCCTGCAGATCATCATCGAAGAGATGTGCGACTGGATGTATGCGGAGGGCTTTCGCCGCGTGCTGTTCGTCAACGGCAACCTGCCGAACCAGTTTCCGGTGCAAAGCGCCATCGCCAACAGCGGCGTCAAGCACCCCGGCCTGCGCCTGCGCGCGATGAGCTGGTGGGACATCAACCCGGAATTGCGCAGCTGGTTTTCCACCGACGAGAGCTACGGCCGCTGCCACGCCAACGTCGCCGAGACTTCCCTGATGCTGCACCTGCGGCCCGACCTCGTCGACATGGACAAGACCTATCGCATGGTCGGCCAGGGCCTGCGCCCCTTCTTTCACTATCCGCATGCCGCCGTCTCGAAAGACGGCCACCAGGGCGACCCCAGCACCGCTACCGCCGAAGCCGGCAAGCGCTATTTCGAGTTGGCGGTGCAAAGCCTGGCCGAACAGGTGAAGCTCGCGCTGGTCGAAACGCCGCCCAAATTTTAATGAGTCTAAATGAGTTTTGAGTCGCAGGAGAGAGCCATGAAGCTACGCAGATCCATCCTCGGCGCCGCGCTCGCGCTGACCGCGCTCGCCCTCGGCAACCCGTTCGCCGCGCAGGCGCAGGAATACCCGAACCACCCGGTGAAGTTCATCGTCAGTTATCCGCCGGGCGGGCCGGCCGACATCCTGGCGCGCACCCTTGCGCAAAAGCTCTCTGAAGGCCTGGGGCAATCGGTGGTGATCGACAACCGCGCCGGCGCCAACGGCAACATCGGCGCTGAACTGGCGGCGAAGGCGCCGCCCGACGGCTACACCCTCTTCATGATGACCTCCAGCCACGCCGCCAAC
Source organism: Betaproteobacteria bacterium (assembly GCA_028292405.1). Taxonomy (GTDB): domain Bacteria; phylum Pseudomonadota; class Gammaproteobacteria; order Burkholderiales; family JAEUOS01; genus JAQGMJ01. The sequence continues at coordinate 38,168 of JAQGMJ010000005.1, read as the reverse complement.
ATGACGCTGTACCCGAAGCCGGGCTATGACGTCATGAAGGACTTCGCCCACGTTACCAACGTCGCTTCCTATCCGCTTCTGCTGGTGGTGCACCCCAGCGTGACGGCCAGGACCGTGGCCGAGCTGGTGGCGCAGGCCAAGGCCAAGCCGGGCGGCTTCACCTTCGCCTCTGCCGGCAGCGGCGGCGGCGCGCACCTGGCGGGCGAACTGTTCAAGACCATGGCCGGGGTGGATATGGTCCACGTGCCCTACAAGGGCACCGGCCCGGCGCTGCTCGACGTCGTCGGCGGCCAGGTCAACCTGATGTTCGCCGGCGTCTCGGCGGCGATGCCGCATGTGAAAACCGGCAAACTGCGGCCCCTCGGTGTGTCGAGCCTGACGCGCCTGAAGGCGGCGCCGGAGATTCCGACGATTTCCGAATCCGGCGTGAAGGGCTACGAAATCGCTTCCTGGCTCGGCGTTTCCGCGCCCGCCGGCACCCCGGCGCGGATCATCAATCGCCTCAACGCCGAAGTCGCCAAGGCGGTGCAGCAGCCTGACCTCGCCGAGCGCCTGGCAGTCGATGGCGCTGAATCGCAGCTGACCTCGCCCGAAGTGTTCACCCGCTATGTGGAAGCCGAAGTGCGCAAGTGGGGCAAGGTGATCCGCGACTCCGGCACCAAAGCAGAGTAGCGAACGGAGATTAAAGCGGCCCCGCTTGCAACGGGCGGCGCCGGGTTTGCAGCGGGCGGCGCTTGCAGCCGCGGCGCCTTGGAGCCGCTACCGCTTCAAGGCTTGCAGGTTTCGTCGACGCTGGAGAACAGGGCCTTGCCGCTGACCAGCACGACCTGGTTTTTCGCGCTGCAATGGTAGGTCGAGATGACGCGGTCGTAGCGCGTGAGGCGCATCGTCAATTCATAGACCGCGCTGGCGCGGGCGTCGCCCGGCTCGACGCTCACCTTGGTGGCGCCGCGCTCGCTGATCACCACCAACCCGGCGCGCTTGCTCTGCTCGGCGCTGTCGCGCGCCGCCTGGCAGGCCTCGTCGCGCCCGGCCGACAGGGTGCGCGGCGGTTTCACCATCGTGTTGTTCATCTGGTACTTCATGTCGGCGGTGTACAGATTGCAAATGTCGGCGTGGTTGTACGAGCGCGTGTAATCGTCGGTCACGGCGATCAGGCGCAGCACTTCGCTCTCGGTGAGCTTGGTCAGCACCGCCGGCTCGGCCGCCTTGGCGATTGCCTTGGCCGGCTCGATTTTCGGCGGCGCTATTTTTGCGCTGCAAGGAATGTCGGAGTAGATCGCCTTGCCCTTGTCGTCCATGCACTTATAGGCGGCGGCCTGGCTGGAGGCGGCGAGGGTCATTCCGAACAGCGTGGCTGCCGCGATGAGCGCGGTCTTGAGCGGTTTTTTCATCTGGTTTCCTTCCCTGAAAGCGGTTGCGTGTTATTCCGAACGCCGCGCGCCCTTGCAACCACCGCGCACGACTTATCGATACCGCGTTCCCCAAACGCAATCTCTCTTTTCCTATGCCCGGTAGTTGATGACAACGTCATCGCGCACCCGCACCTTTGCTTTACGTGATTATCTCAGCCAGCAGGCGTGCTGTGTTGACTGAATCGGTCAATCCGAGGTGGCCGTGGCCGAAGGCCAGCCACAGGCCCGGGTGCGCCGGCGCCGGGCCGACGCGCGGCAGGGTGTCGGGAAAACAGGGGCGGTGGCCCATCCATACCTCTTCCTGGGCGTCGCCCAGTCCGGCAAACGTTTCGCGCGCGAACTGCGCCAGCAGGCGCGCGCGGCGGTAGTCCGGGAGACGGTCGAGGCCCCCGAACTCCACTGTGCCGCCGATGCGCAAGCCCTCTTCCATCGGCGCCAGGAAGGCCTTGCGGTCGGCCAGCACCACCGTGCGGCTGATCGGCGCTACCACGCCTTTGAAGGTCACATGGTAGCCGCGCTGGGTTTCCAGCGGCACGTGCATGCCGATGCCCTCCAGCAGGCGCAGCGACCAGGCGCCGGCGGCGATCACCACCTGCGGCGCCTCCCAGCTGCGTGCCGCGCCGACGCAGCGCCAACCGCTGTTGCCTGGCGGCGCCGTTGCCTCCAGACGCTGCACCTCGCCCTGCTCCACCCGCCCGCCATTGGCGGCGAAAGCGGCGACGATGCGCGTGACATAGCGAAACGGGTTCACCACCGTCGCCTGCTCCGGCATGTGGATTCCCACCTGGTAGCGCGGGCCGACCTGCGATTCGAGGGCCAGGATCTGCTCGCGGCCGATGCGCTCGAACTTCACGCCATGCTGCTCGCGCAACTTCCAGCCGGCGGCGTCTTTCGCCAGCGCGGCTTCATCCGGATACAGGTGCAGGTGGCCGCGCTGGATGATCAGCTCCGGCGCGCCGATCTCGCGCGCCAGTTCGAGGTGACGGTCGATCGCGCCGGCATGCAATTGTGCCAAGGCATTTGAGATTCGTGCCACCTGCTCCGGCGCGCTGGCGGCGACAAAGCGCAGCAGCCAGGGCAGTGCGGTGAACAGGTATTCCGGCGGCACGTGCAGCGGGCCCTGCGGGTCGAGCAGCATGCCGGGCACGGTCTTGAGCACGCCGGGCATGGCGAGGGGCGCTACCGAGCCGGGGCTGAGCGCGCCGGAGTTGCCGTAGCTGGCGCCGCGACCCGGTTCGCCGCGATCGATCAGCGTCACCCGCGCGCCGCGCTTTTGCAGCGCATAGGCGGTCGCCGCGCCGACGATGCCGGCGCCGATCACGATATGGGTGGGGGCGGTTTCAGACAAGGAGAAAGGGAAAGGCGAAGGCAAACCGGCGCAAGCCGGCAGGCCTGAATATTAAGCCATGCACCGGCGCGGCGCCGGGCGCGCGGCCCGATTTGTGGGTGTGGTGTCGGCCGCCGGCTTGCCGGGCGGCGCGACTCGGCGGATTCCTACACCGCTTTCAGCAGCGTGCCGACTAGCCGGCGGGCGAGCGCCCGGTATTGTTCTCGCCATCGCGGCACTGGTAACAAACCGCGCAATCCCTGAGGAATGCGCGCCAGACCGACGACCAATAAATAAAGACCACAAAGGAAAACCCGATGAAAACCACTATCGCCAAATACCTCACCCCGCTGATGATCGCCTGCACCGTCGTCGGCACTTCCACCCTGGCCGCCTGCGCCGGCTCGGCCACCAAGGAAAGCGCCGGCGAGCGCGTCGACGACTCCTGGATCACCACCAAGGTGAAGTCTGATTTCGTCGCCAGCAAGGAAGTCAAGGCGCGCGACATCTCGGTGGAGACCTTCAAGGGCGTGGTGCAGCTTTCCGGTTTCTCCGATTCGCGCCGCGAAATCGAGCGCGCCGGCGAAATAGCCCGCGGCGTCAAGGGCGTGGTGTCGGTGAAAAACGACATCCGCCTGAAGACAGCCGGCTGATGTTCGGCGGCGCGCCCGCTGCGGCACGCCGCCATTGATTGCCCCCGAAAGTCCGGGATTCGTTTCCCCTCCCTGCCGAATCCTGTGTGGCTCGCCGGCGCCTCGTTTTACCGCGGCCTGGCGTGGAGCCCGGATCCGGACCCCGGCAGCGCACATTTTTTTTCTTCCGCCACCGTGACGATGGCCTGCCGATAGCTGGCAAGTTCGGCCAGCGCCGTCGTCTCATCGGCGTTCTCGTTTTGCATCGTGCTGCGCAACCCGCGCGACGCCAGGACGGCCACACCCGCGCTGGTGTTGTCCGGGCTGGCGCCATCGGTGCGGCGCATTTCCTTCAGGGCCGCGGCGTTGACGTCGCGCACGGCCGCGAATTCGCTCACCAGGGCGTCGCAGGAAGCGGCGCGAAACAGCGCCAGGTCCAGTTCGGCGTGCGCCGGCATGCCTGGTTCGGCACGCGCGGGCGTGGCGGTGCCGACGGCCAGCGCCAGCAGTGCGATGCGTGCAAGTCCTCCATGGCGACCCATGGCGCTTCTCCCTGAATGCCGGTCTACGCCGGCGCCGGCAGATGCACCCTGGGAGGGACCTGCCTTGACGGCAATATACCGGAAGCCGGGCGAGCCCGCGCACCCACCTTAAGGGTTGCTTGGCGCACCCCTATTTGGCGATACCGGCCGGCTTCGTCTGGCCGCTCACGCCGCCGTCCCGCCGGATGAAGGCAGTAATGTCCTGCAGCACCGGGCCGAAATGCGAGCGCAGCGGCGCCGCCAGCGCGCCCAGCAGGCGGGCGTGGTCCAGGTCCGGATAGAACTTCTCCTCCACCTGGGCGCCGGCGGCGCCCAGCTTCAACGCCAGGCGCACGCTATTGCCGGGGTCGACGGTCCTGTCCTTTTGCCCGACCAGCAGCAGGCTGGGCGGCAGCGGATTGCCATGGCCGACATGGGTGATCGGCTGGGTCAGCGGCGAAGTATCCGGCCCGCCGAAAATCGCTTCCAGCTTGGCGCTGTGCAGCGGCAGGAAATCGTAGGGACCGGCCAGGCCGATGAAGCCTCTCACTGCCCTCCCCGACGCGCCTGGTGCGACGCCGGCGGCCGTCAGGTATTCCGGGTCGAAGGCCAGCATGGCGGCGTTATAGGCGCCGGCGGAATGCCCGGCCACGTAAATGCGTTGCGGGTCGCCGCCGAAGCGCGCGATGTTGTTGCGCGCCCAGGCAAATGCAGCGGCGCTGTCTTCGAGAAAGGCCGGGTACTTCACTTCCGGGTAGACGCGATAGTCCGCGACCACCGCCACCATGCCCTGGCTGGCGAAGGCCTCGCCGGCGAAAAGGTAGTCGCCCCGGCTGCCCGCGTCCCAGTTGCCGCCGTAAAAGAACAGCACGACCGGTGCCTTCGCGTCGGGCGCCAGCCCGGCGGGCACGTAGACGTCGAGTTGCCGGCGCGGCCCGGCGCCGTAGGCAATGTCGCGTGTGGCTTGGTAGGTCTTCGACGGCACCAGGCCGTTGATCAGCGGAAGGGGCGAGCAGGCGCCGAGCAGCAGGGGGATGGCGCAAAGGGCAGCACGCAGGGGGTGGGAAAGAGTGGGCATGCGGCACTTACAGAGCAGGGAGGGGAATAGATGCGACCCCGCGCCCCGGCGCGAGTTCGCGCCGCCCGGGCAATAACCGCCGCTTTGCGCAGTGGCGTTCAGCGCGGTGCTATTCGCGGCACCTGTTCACCACGCCTTTTCGAGTAATTCCAGCAAAGGCGCGGCACTCTCGACGCGGCGCGGGTTGAAATACAGGCCGCGCTCGCCCAGCGCATGTTCGGCGACGCCCGCGAGTTGCTCGCGCCGCACGCCGAGGTCGCGTAAGCGGCGCGGCACGCCGATGCGCTCGCCCAGCTCGCGCACCGCCGCGGTCAGCTTGTGCGCCGCCAGGCCGTCGTCGTCGGTGAACGCGGCGATGCCGGCGGCGCGCGCGGCCTGCGCCAGTTCGGCGGCGGCCGGCTGGTTGAAGGCCATGGCGTGCGGCAGCATCACCGCGTTGGCGTCGCCGTGGGCGATGCCGGTGGTGGCCCCCAGCACGTGGCACAGCGCGTGATGCAGGCAGGTGCGCGCGCCCAGCAGCACCTGGCCGGAAAGATGGGCGGCGCTGAGCAGCGCGGCGCGCGGCGCCATTTCCTGCGGCGCGGCGGCGAGCGCGGACAGGGCTTCCAGGAAACGCGGGATGGCGTACTGCGCCAACGCCACGGCCACCGGTGAACGGCCGCGCGCATACAGGCCCTCGATGCAATGCGCCAGGCCGTTCATCCCGGTGGCGAGCATCAGCGGCGCCGGCACCTCGAGATTGAGCGCGGGGTCGATCAGGATCACCCGGCAGGCCAGCTTGGGGTCGGAGAACAGCAGCTTAACGCCCTCGGCATTGCGCACGCCCAGGCCCGGCGTTACCTCCGCCGCCGAGGCCGTGGTGGGAATGGCGATGATCGGCAGCTTGGGGTGTCTGAGGTCCGGGATGGACAAGCGGTCCGGCGGCGTGAAGCGGCTGGCGTGATCTTCCAGGCGCCCGCCCTCGGCCAGCAGCAGGGCGACGGCCTTGGCGGTGTCCGACACGCTGCCCCCGCCGATGGCGATCAGGCCGTCGGCGCCAGACTCGCGCGCCCGCGCCGCCAGTTGCCCGACCAGTTCCGCCGACGAATGCGGCGGCACGCCCTCATGCGCCGCCAGCGCCAGCGCGCCCAATTGCTCGCGCATGCGCGCATAGGCAGCGCCGCGCGACACCGCGCCGCCGGCCAGCAGCAGCGGCCGGGTGATGCCGGCGCGCGCCAGCTCGTCGCCCAGCGCGTCGATGGCGTGGGGACGAAAAATCACCCGGCACAAGGGGCTTTGGTGGATGAAGTCAGTGATTTCAATGGGCATGGCGAAGGTCGCGCCGGCACGTGCTCATCCAGCTTATAAGTTCCAAAATGGAAATAGTCCGCGAAAAATCGGCTGCATCCGGGCAGCGTCCGGCAAACCGTGACGGGCGCGGCAGCATCCCGCTTTCAGGTTTACACAGCGCTGAGCGGTGATTACAATATATCGGCTAAGCCAGCCGCCGCCTAGGCGAGAGGCGCGAAATAATAGTTTCCAATTTCGAAACAATGAAGGTACCCGGTTCGGGCGCCCGGATTGGCCCGATGGCGGTTTGCACCGCCGGTTTTGTGGAGCATGGCGCGACGTGGATCGCCTGCATTGCCTGAAGATCTTTTCCGAGGTGGCGCGCAACAGCAGCTTTGCTGAAGCGGCGGCGCGCCTGGGTATGTCGCGCGCGGCCGTCTCCAAGCACGTGGCCTGGCTGGAAGAGTCGATCGGTGCGCAGCTCCTGCAGCGCACCACCAAGCAGGTCAATCTCACCGAAGCCGGTTTGCGCGTGCTGGAAAACGGCCTGATGCTGATCGAGCGCTATGAGGAGATCGAGGCCGACGTACGCAACTCGGTCTCCGCCCCGCGCGGGGTGATCCGCGTCGGCACCCCGCCTTCGTTCGGCGCGCGCCATTTGCTGCCGGTGGTCACCAGCTTCGCCACGCTGCACCCGGACATCCAGGTGTTTCTCTCGCTGGACGACGGCCGCGCCAACCTGGTGAGCGAAGGCCTGGACCTCTCCGTGCGCATCGCCCCGGCACTGGAAGACGCCAGTTACCGCGCGCAACTGCTGATGAAAGCGCCGCAGGTGCTGGTGGCCTCGCCCGCCTATCTCAAGCGCGTCGGCGCGCCGCGCACGGTGCAGGAACTGGCGCAGCATAACTGCCTGGTGCACACGCTGAAGTTTCCCACTAACATCTGGCGCTTTTCCGGGCCGGAAGGGCGCGCCTCTATCCGCGTGCGCGGCAGCGTCTGCTCGAACTTCGGCGACACCCTGCAAAACGCCGCCATCATCGGCCACGGCATTTCGGTGCATCCGTTCTACATGGTCGCCGACGACCTCGCTGCCGGCCGCTTGGTGGTGGTGCTGCCCGACTGGGAGCCGACCGAACTCGACATCTACGTGATCTACTCCGCGCGGCAAAAGCTGCCGACACGGGTGCGCGCCCTGCTCGACTACATCAAGCAGTGGGCGCAAAGCGAGCCGGAGTGGTCGGCGCCGGTGGCCCCGTTAGCGTTTCCGGAAGCAGGCCGGGCGGCCGAGGCGATGCCCTAAAATCCGCGCTTCGGGCAAACCGCAGAACTGCCTGATACCCAATACCCAATACCCAATACCCATTTCCAAGGGCCGCGCAGCCGGCCCGCGATCCTTCAACAAACTTCAAACCGGGAGACCTCAACGTCATGCTGAAAAAACTATCCACCGCGCTGGCCCTGTGCGGGCTCTTTGCCGCCGGCGCAGCGCAGGCGCAATCGAACGCGCCCATCCACCTGGTCATCGCCTTCCCGCCGGGCGGTCCGACCGATTTCGTCGGCCGCACCATCTCGGAAGAATTCAGCAAGCAGATCAAGCGCACCGTCATCATCGACAACAAGCCGGGCGCCAACGGCAACATCGCCGGCGAGTACGTGGCCCATGCCACGCCTGACGGCAACACCCTGTTCTTCTCCAGCGTCGGGTCGATCGTCATCAACCCCTCGCTGTATCCCAAGATGCCCTACGACGTGCCGCGCGACTTCCAGCCGGTGGCGCTGATCGTCAACAACGCGACCATCCTGGCGGTGAACGCCGCCAGCCCGTTCAAGAACGCGGTCGAACTGATCGAGGCGAGCAAGAAGGCCAAGGAGCCGATCGCCACCGCCTCCACCGGCATCGGCGGCATGCCGCACCTGGCGATCGAAACCTTCATCGACGCCACCAAGGCCAACCTCCTGCACGTGCCCTACAAGGGCGCCGCGCCTGCCATCACCGACCTGCTGGGCAACCAGATCGGCGCCTTTTTCGGCGACATCCCCGGCATGATCGGCCATCTGCGCGGCGGCAAGCTGCGCGCGCTGGGCATCGCCGGCCCGAAGCGCTCGCCCGTGCTTCCGGACGTGAAGACCATGGCCGAGCAGGGCTATCCCGCGGCCGAGGCGAACAACTGGTACGGCATCGTCGCGCCCGCCAAGGTGCCGGCCGCCACGATCACCGCGCTCAACGCCGCCCTGGTCGCCGCGGTCAACAATCCGGACGTGCGCGCCAAGCTGGTCAATTCCGGCGCCGAGCCGCAACCCTCCACCCCCGCCGAGCTGGGCGCCCTGATGAAAAAGGACACCGCGAAGTGGGCCGCCATCATCAAGGAAAAGAACATCAAGGCGGAGTAAGCGCACAAAAAGCGCATCGGCATCCACCGCGCACGGGTGGGCATTCGAACCGCATTCGAAATTCGAATCCCGCCCATCGGCGCGGCGAGCGTCGTAAATGATTTATCGTCCTTAGCCCCTGCCTGAAGGTTCGCGCCAGCCGCACCCCTGAAGTCTTTTCCGTTGTCTGGTCCTGCTGTTCCAAAGTCCGAAAGCCTGCCATGTCCGATCCCAAACCCACCTACCTCGCCGCGCCCTCGCGCTCCAAGGTGCGCCTGCCCGCGGGCGCCTGCGACACCCACGTGCATGTCTTCGGCCCGGCTGCCGTGTTTCCCTATGCACCCGAAGCCGGCGCACCGCCGGCCGACGCGCCGAAGGAAAAACTGTTCGCCCTGCACGAATTCCTCGGCATCAAGCACTGCGTGATCGTGCAGTCCAACTATCACAAGATGGACAACCGGGCCGCCGCCGATGCCATCGCCGCCAAGAACGGCGACTACAGCGGCGTCGCGCTGGCCCCTTACGATGCCTCCGATGACGTGCTGAAAGCGCTCGACGCGCAGGGCTTTTGCGGCATCCGCTTCAACTTCATGAAGCACCTGGGTGCCGGCGCGCCGATCGACGGCGTGATCGCCCTCACCAAGCGCCTGGCCAATATCGGCTGGCACCTGCAGGTGCATTTCGACCCCGAACTGGTCGATGAATTCGCGCCGCACTTCAAGCAGTCCGCCGTGCCGGTGGTGATCGACCACATGGGGCGCATCGATGCCTCCAAGGGTCTCGACCATCCGAACTTCAAGAGCCTGCTCAAGCTGATGGAAGACCCGAAGTTCCGCGTGAAGGTCAGCGGCAGCGAGCGCGCCTCGCAAGCCGGCCCGCCCTATGCGGACGCCGTGCCCTTCGCCGCCAAGCTGATGGCCGAATTCCCCGACCAGTGCTTCTGGGGGCTGGACTGGCCGCACCCGAACATCAAGCACGGCCCGATTCCCGATGACGGCGTGCTCACCGACCTGCTCGCCGAAATCGCACCCACCGAAGTCGCGCTGAAAAAACTGATGGTCGACAACCCGCTGGGCTTTTACCGCTTCCCGAAAGTAAAAAGCGCGTAACGAAAGGACAAGCAACATGAGCAAGCTACGTCTGGAAAACAAGATTGCCTTCATCAGCGGCGCCGGCTCGGTCGGCCCCGGCTGGGGCAACGGCCGCGCGATGGCGGTGCGCTTCGCCGAAGAAGGCGCGAAGATTTTCGCGCTCGACCGCGACGCCGCATTGCTGGAAGAAACCGTCACCCGCGTCAAGGAGCTGGGCGGCACCATCGAAACCTTCATCGGTAACGTCACCGAGAGCGCGGTGCTGAAGCAGGCGGTGGATGCCTGCATGGCCAAGTTCGGCCGCATCGACGTGCTGGTCAACAACGTCGGCGGCTCGGCCGCCGGCGGCCCGGTGGAAATGAGCGAAGAGGTGTTCGACGCGCAGGTGAATGCGAACCTGAAAAGCGTATTCCTCGGCTGCAAGCACGTGCTGCCGATCATGGAAGCGCAAAAAAGCGGCGTGATCATCAACCTCGCCTCCACTTCGGCCTTGCGCTGGACCGGCGCGGCCCAGGTGGCCTACGCCGCCACCAAGGCCGGCGTGCTGCAACTGAGCAAGGTGGTCGCGGTGCAATATGCGGCCAAGGGCATTCGCGTCAATTGCGTCGTGCCCGGGCAGTTGCATACGCCGATGGTGGAAGTCAGGCTGGCGAAGCAGCGCGCCGGCGGTGACGTCCAGGCCCTGCTGGCCGCGCGGCAAAAACGCATTCCCGCGGGCTTCATGGGCGACGGGCGCGATACCGCCAACGCCGCGCTTTACCTGGCCTCGGATGAAGCGCGCTTTGTCACCGGCATCGAGATCGTGGTAGATGGCGGCATGACCTTGCGTTGCGACTGAGCAGACCTGCTGCACGAAGAAAAGGCCCGCATCGCGGGCCTTTTCTTCGTGCAGCAGGTCTCGTGCGGCGACTTACGTTGCCGCTTACTTCTTTTCGCGCGGATCGCGCGGCTTGGGCTCTGTACCAGCCGCCGGCTTTGGCAGTTCGTCGTCGAGAAACGCCATCAGGCGCGTGAGTTGCGCCGAGGCTTGCTTGCGCACCGTGTCCATGTCGCAGCCGTCCCAGTCGTAGAAGCCCTTGGTTACGGAAAGCCCGGTCTCGCCGCGCGTCACCATCGACTGCAGCATCGGGTTGGCGACGCCGTTGTGGAACAGTTCGGGCACGATGGAAGCCTGCGCTTCGGCATGGATCTTCAGGCCGCTGATGTCCTTTTGCTGGATCAGGCCGTTTAAGCACATGCGCGGCGCCAGCAGGCGGCGGGCGGCGTGGTCGATGTCGGCGGCGGAAGCGACGCCGTTCTCGATCAGGTAGTAAGCCTCGTGCAAAATCGCGTGCTGCAGGCGGTTCACCAAAAAGCCGACGATGGGCTTGTACAGCACCACCGGCTCCTTGCCGGTGCGCTTCATCACTTCCACGGCCAGGTCCACCGACGCTTCCGGGCTCGACGGCCCGGCCATTACTTCGACCACCAGCGACTTGTCCGCCGGCATGAAGTAGTGCAGGCCGATGAAGCGCTCCGGCTTTTTCAGCGTCGCCGCGAGCTTCACCAGGTCCATGCCCGAAGTGCCGGTGGCGAGCAGGAAATCGGCGTCCGGGTAAGCGGCCTCGACTTCGGCGTACACCGCCTGCTTCACCTTGATGTCTTCCAGCACGAATTCGATTACCAGGTCCGGCGGCACTGATGGCAGGGTGGCGCTGGCCGTCACGCCCTTGGGCAGGTCCTTGAGCGTCGCCGCGCGGCTGCTCTTGATCACGGTGTTGAAGCCGGCTTCGGCAAAGGTCTTGGCAACACCCGCGCCCATCACGCCGTAGCCGTAGATGAGCACATTCTTGATTTGTTTCGACATGACAATAGGAGTAGTAACGAGGTCAGCGCACATTGTAAGGCGTAGTGCGCCGGACCTTGTCCGGACAAGATCGCCATGCGCCGCATAAGAAAGACACGCGCCTTGCTCCGTTCGCCCTGAGCCCATCGAAGGGCATGTGCACTGCCAGGGCGATGCATCGGAGAGCACTTGTGGTTTGACAAGCTCACCAGGAACGGTCGCAGCGCACGAGACCGCGCTGATCTCTCCTCTTCAACTCGGCCGTTACTCCGCTAAAAGCAACGTCCTAGGGCCGTTGCGAGAATGTGCGTTCGAACACACCTTCGGCAATCCGGTTTTTAAGAATCTCGATCGAGCCGCCGGCGATCATCCAGCCGCGGCAGCGCCGCATGCAATATTCGACCAGCGACTCCTGGCTGTAGCCCATGCCGCCCATCACCTGCAGCGCCTCGCTGGCGATCTCGAAGCCGGCCTGGTTGCAAAAAGCCTTGGCGATCGCCGTGTCCTGCGCCGAGGGGATGCCGCTGGCGTCGGTGGTGGTGGCCGCGCGATAAAGCAGCAACTGGCCGGCATCGAGCTTCATCTTCATGTCCGCGAACTTCCATTGCAGCCCTTGAAACTCGCACAACAACCGGCCGAACTGCTTGCGCTGCATTGCCCACTGTCGCGCCTCTTCGTAGCAATAGCGCCCCAGCGCCAGCGAGCGCGAGGTGTTGCCGAGGCGCTCGACGTTGAAGCCGGCGATCTGCTTCTTGAAGCCGCCCTCTTTGAGCACCACCATCTCCGGCGCCACGTGCACGTTGTCGAAATAAATCTGCGCCCATTCCTCGCCCGACATGAAGGAAGAGTGCTGGCCGAAGCGCACGCCCTCCGCCTTGGTGTCCACCAGCACCGAGCCGATGCCGCCCACGCCGGGTGCGAAGCGGCAATACACCAGCAGCACGTCCGCATACGGCGCGTGGGTGGAGAACACCTTGCTGCCGTTGAGACGAAAACCGTCGCCATCGGGCGTGGCCGAAGTTTTGAGATCAGTGACGGCGGAGCCGGCCTCCGGCTCGGTCATGCCCACCGAGATCACGCCTTCGCCGTTGAGGATGCGCGTGAGGTAACGTTCCTTTTGCATCGGCGTGCCGTACTCGGCGAACACCCGCACCGGGCCGAAGCTGCCGGCCTGGATCACGTCGGCGCTGCGGGGGCACACCGCGGCAATCGCTTCGATCGCCAGCACCGCGTCCATCAGCGAGCCGCCCTGGCCGCCGTCTTCCTCTTTCAGCGTGATGCCCAGCAGGCCCTGCGCGGCCATCAGCTTGGCCACATCCCACGGATATTTCGGCTCATGCGCACGCTCGCGCGCATTGGCGCGCAGATGCCGCTCGGCGAAGCGCGAAACGGCGTCGCGGAATTCGGTCTGTTCTGGAGTGAGCTGGAAGTTCATGATGGATGCGAAATGTACGCTCGCCTGTGTTGCCGGTTAGAAGGTCCCCTCCCCTTCGGGGGAGGAGGTTACGCAAATGAGGGTGGGGATGGGGTTAAGTGTCATGTTGGCAACTGCGTAGTTCAAACCTGCTCAACCCCATCCCCCCCTGTCCTCCCCCTTGAAAGGGGAGAGACCTGCTAATCGAATTTGTACCGGGATAGTCAATCAAAACTGACGTTTGCCGCCTTGATCACCTTGCCCCACTTCTCGATCTCGGCCTGCACATAGGCGCGGAATTGCGCCGGGGTCTGGCCGCCGGGCTCGCCGCCTTCGCCCTCGATCTTCTCCCTCACCTGCGGCGACTTGAGCGCGGCGACGCTCGCTTCCCAAAGTTTTTCGACGATGGGCGCGGGCGTCTTCGCCGGAGCGAACAGGCCGTTCCAGCTCGACACTTCGAAGTCCGGCACGCCGCCCTCCTCGATGGTGGGCACGTTGGGCAACTGGCTCATGCGCTTGTGCGCCGCCACGCCGATCACGCCCAGCTTGCCGCTTTGCAGGTAAGGCAGCGCCGAGACCGCGGTCATGAAGCTCATGGTCACCTGGCCGCCGAGCAGGTCGGTCATCGCCGGTGACCCGCCCTTGTAGGGCACGTGGATGATGTCGATGCCGGTGCGCATCTTCAGCAACTCGCCCGCCAAGTGCGGCGAGGAGCCGATGCCGGTGGAAGCAAAGCTGTAGATGCCGGGCCTGGCCTTGGCCAGCGCCAGCAGCTCCCTGAGGTTTTTCGCCGGAAAGCTCGGCGCGGTCGAGAGCACCGAAGGCGCCGTCATGGTCTGGGTGATTTGCGTGAAGTCGCGCATGGTGTCGTAGCCCAGATGCTTGAAGCCGGTCATGCTGGTGGCGTTGGCAATCGTCCCCATCAGCAGCGTATAGCCGTCCGGCGCGCTCTTGGCCGCAATCTCGGAGGCGATGTTCGAGGTCGCCCCCGGCCGGTTGTCCACCAGCACCGTCTGCCCCAGGCTGCGCGACAACTGGTCCGCCAGGGCGCGGGCCATCAGGTCCGTCGCCCCGCCCGGCGCGTAGCCCACCAGCAGGCGGATCTGGCGCGATGGATATTTTTCCTGCGCCTGCGCGCATGTGCTTGCCAGGCCAGCGCACACTGCCGCCGCTATCAAACGCTTCATCATGTCTTCTCGCCTTATCGCGTCCCAGGTTTTTGCCTGTGGTTGCTAGTCGGCTTTTGCGCCGGAAGCTTTCACCACCTTCGCCCACTTCGCCGTCTCCTTGCGCATATAGGCGCCGAATTCGTCCGGCGTATCGCCCACCGGGTCCGCGCCCTGCTGCACGAACTTCTCGCGGATCTCCGCAATCTTCAGGATGCGCGCCACATCGCGCTGCACCGTCAGCGCCACCTCCTTCGGCATACCGGCTGGGCCGACCAGGCCGAACCAGGAAGAGGCATCGAACTCGGGGTAGCCCAGCTCGGCGATGGTCGGAATGTCGGGCATGCCTTCCGAGCGCTTCAGGCTGGTCACCGCCAGGCCGCGCAAGCGCCCGGCGCGCACGTGCTGCACCACCGAGGGCATGGTGGCGAAGATGCATTGCACCGCGTCGCCGGCGATCACATCGTTCAAGGCCACCGCGCCCTTGTAGGGCACGTGGGTCAGGTCGGTGCCGGCCATCATGTTGAGCATCACGCCCGAGAGGTGGCCGGAGGTGCCGCTGCCGGTGGAGGCGTAAAAGTATTTGCCCGGGTGCGCCTTCACTTCCTTGACGAACTCGCCGAAGGTTTTCACCGGCAGCGTCTTCGGATTGACCACCAGCATGTTCGGCACGTGGGCCACCAGCGTCACCGGCGCCAGGTCCTTCAGGTTGTTGAAGGCGATCTTGCTGTACAGGCTGCCGTTGACGGCCAGGGGCCCAACCGAGCCCATCATCAGCGTATAGCCGTCCGCCGGCGACTTGGCGACGTACTCGGCAGCGATGTTGCCGCCCGCGCCCGACTTGTTGTCGATGATGATGGCTTGGCCGAGTCCCTTGCGCAACTCATCGGCGATCAGGCGCGCGATGATGTCGGTGGTGCCGCCGGCCGAAAAGCCCACCTCGATGGTGATCGGCTTGTTCGGGTAGGCCTGCGCCGCAGCCGGGCGCGGCAGGGCGGCGCCAAGCAGCATGCCCAGCAGCGCCATGCCGAAAGTGCGTGAAAAAGAGTTGAGGGAGCGCGGGGCGCGTACGGGCATGGTTGTCTCCATTGCTTTGTCTATACATTTGGCGGCGGCCCGCCTGGGGCCGCGCGCTGTTCGAGGTCCGCCTAGTTTCTCACGCGCGGGCGGCGCCTTGCGAGTTTTGCGCGCGATAAGCGCGCGCCCCCGCGCCGGGCTTATTGGTAAAAGCCCTTGGACTTGAGCCAGTCCTGCATGATGCCGGCAATCTGCAGGTTGTTCCTGTCCATCATCATCATGTGCGAATTGCCCTTGATGCCCAGTTCCGGCAGGTTGACCACCTCCGGCTTGCCGCCGGCGGCGCGCACGCGGCCGTAGAAGTCGTCGGTCACGCTCTTGCGCATCACCGGCCAGCGCGCGTCCTGGTCGACGTAGTCGCCGTAGACGGTGAGGATGGGCGTGTTCTTCAGCGCAGCCGCGTTCGCCATATCGCCGGTGCCGGCGGGCTCGGCGAGGATCAGCGCCTTTACCGTGTCCGGCCGCGCCTGCGCCACCTTGAAGGCAAAGGGGCCGCCCTGCGAATGCGCCAGTACGATGCACGGGCACACCTTGTCCACCAGCGCGATGTAGGCGCGGATGATAGCGTCGTCGGTGGTCAGCCAGCGCGGCACACCCTGCTTGGCGAAATTGTCGTAGGCCTCGACCGGGAACTGGCTGCCGGGGTTGACCTTCATCTTCGCTGGATCAGGGTCGTAGGAGCCGGGACCCTGGCCGATGCGAAAGCGCTCGAACGGGTTGGCCTTGGTGAGAAACACCGGTTCGCCCTGGAACACGTCGGGACTGGCGAAGCCGGAACGGCCGCGCTCGACGGCGTCCGAGTTGTACACCGCCCAGCCCTGGCGCAAAAAGTAATTCAGCCAGCCGGGGCGGCCGTCCGGCGTGCTCTCGTAAGTGACGCCGGTCAGGCCGCCGCCGTGCCACATGAGGATAGGCAACGCGCCGCGCTGGTTTTGCGGAATGAAGTACTGCACGTACATCTGCTCGACCTGGTAGACGCCGTTCGGGTCCACCTTGGCCGGCGCGCCGGTGGCGGTGAAGCGCACTTCCTTTACCGGCTTGCCGCTGATGGTGACCTCACGGCCGCCGACGTGGAAGGAGCCCATGTCCTTCAGCACCAGCGGGCCTTTCATGTTGTTCGGCCCGGCACAGCCGGCGGCGGCCATGGTCAGCAGCAGCGCGCCGAGGGTGCGCACGTGGGGGAAGCGTGATTGCATGTCTTGTCTCCGTTCATTTTTGTCCGGCGGTCTGTGGTTTGAGCGCAGGCCGCAAGTGTAGCGCCATCGCGTGGGCCGCGAATTACTTGCCTGGCGAACGGCGCTGATTTGACAATCCACAGCCTTGTCTACACAATGCCCGCGCCAACTAAAAGCGCCCAAGGCGCGAAGGAAGAGACAAATGTCCCAGCACAATTTTTCCGCTGCGCATGCGCATGCGCACGCCATCGACTGCGGCTGTCCTGACGATGCGCCCATGCCCTCGCGCCGCCGCTTCGTGCAGGCGCTCGGCGCGCTCGGCGCGGCCGGCATCGCCGGCTGCGCCACCGGTTCATCCAGCCCGACAGCGGGGGTGATCGACACGCATCACCACTTCTATTCCCCCGAATATCAAAAGGCCTGGCTGGACTGGGAAGACGCGCGCAAGGTGCCGCATTTCTCCCAGCAGGTGGCCTGGACCCGCGAGCGCAGCATTGCCGAAATGGACAAGGGCGGCGTGCGCACCTCCATGCTCTCGCTGGCTTCCACCCCCGGCGTCTGGTTCGACGCCGGCGTCGAGCAGGCCGCGCGCATGGCGCGCTCCTGCAACGAGTATGGCGCGGGCATGGTGCGCGACTTTCCCGGGCGCTTCGGCCTCTTTGCCACCCTGCCGATGGTCGATGTCGAAGCCAGCCTCAAGGAAATCGCCTATGCCTTCGACACCCTGAAGGCACAAGGCGTCGGCCTGCAGACCAATTACGGCGACAAGTGGCCGGGCGATGCGTTCTACAAACCCATCTTCGAAGAACTGAACCGCCGCAAGGCGGTGGTCTATTTCCACCCGCTGGTGGCCAACTGCTGCGGGCGCCTCTCGGTGGGCACCTTCCCGGCGGTGATCGAAGTGCCGCACGACACCACCCGCGCGGTGGTCAGCCTGCTGCTCTCCGGCAGCTTCGCGCGCTATCGCGACATCAAGTGGCTGTTCTCCCACGCCGGCGGCACCATCCCGATGCTCGCCGGGCGCATCAACTATTTCCACGGCACGGCGAAGAATGTCGACCAGTTCGCGCCCGACGGCGTTGAGGCCGAATTGAAGCGCCTGTACTACGACACGGCGAATGCCACCCACCCTGCGCCGATGGCCGCGCTGTTGAAACTGGTGCCGGAGTCGCAAGTGACTTTCGGCAGCGACTATCCCTATGTGCCAATCGACACCCAGGTGGCGGCGCTGCGCCAGCTCGGCCTGGGCGACTCCACCTTGCGCGCCATCTACAGCGGCAACGCGCGGCGTTTCATCCCCGGCATTCCCGCCTAGACCGGGCGTAACAGCCGTGAGGGATTGCGCCGCGCGGTAATGCATCGAATTCCCGCGCCCGCCGCAGCCCGTGTCCGGTAATCCACCAAATTGCCGGCGGCACCCTGTGTGGCGGCGCGCTTTGGGGCTATAGTGCCTGCCTTTTCAGGCGGGAGTCGGATCAATGCTGCAACGAGTGTTTGCCATCCTGGCGCTGGTACTCTGGGGTCACGCGCAGGCGCAAGCCTGGCCCGAACGGCCGATCCACTTTGTCGTCGGCTTCACCGCCGGCGGCCCCAGCGATGTACTGGCGCGCGCCCTTGGCCAAAAGATGGCCGAGACACTGAAACAGGCAATCGTGGTCGACAACCGCCCCGGTGCCGGCGGCAACACCGCCGGTGAAGTCGTCGCCAAGAGCGCGCCGGACGGCTATACCTGGCTGCTGGGCAACAACAGCATCCTCGCCACCAACGCTGCGCTCTATAGCAAGCTGCCGTTTGATCCGGTCAAGGATTTCGCGCCGGTGGGCCTGGTGGCCACCCAGCCGAACATCCTGGTGGTCAACAACAATGTGCCGGCGCAATCGGTGAAGGAGTTGATCGAGCTGGCGCGCGCCAAGCCCGGCCAGCTCAACTTCGCCTCCTCCGGCGCGGGCGCGGCGGCGCACCTGGCGGGGCAGTTGTTCAAGACCTCCGCCGGCATCGACATCGTCCATGTGCCTTACAAGGGCGCGCAGCCCGCGCTGACGGATGTGATCGCCGGCCAGGTGCAGATGATGTTCGCCACCTCCGCCTCGGTGATGCCTTTCATCAAGACCAGCCGCGTGCGCGCGCTGGCCGTCACCTCGCTCAAGCGTCTGGGCGAGTTGCCGGCGGTGCCGACCATGGTCGAGGCCGGCGTGCCCAGCTTCGAGGCCGTCACCTGGCACGGCATCGTCGTGCCCGCCGGCACGCCGCCGGCGGTGGTCACGCGCGTCCACGACGAGTTGCAGCGCGCGCTGAACTCGGCGGACATTCGGGGCCAGTTCAAGACCCTGGGCGTGGAGCCCGCGCCCGGCACGCCGCAGGCGTTTGCCGACTACATCAAGGTCGAGATTCCGCGCTGGACCAAGGTGGTGCGCGAGTCCGGCGCACGCATTGATTAAAGCCGAATACAGGAAGTCATCATGGAACACCAGCTTTGCCATAACGTAAAACCCATTTCACGTATAGAGCTGCCCGGCGCCGGCCAGGTCAGCGTCGGCGGCGACTACGCCTATGTCGGCCACATCCCGAACAAGGCGCAGCTCGGCACCTCGATCCTGGATGTGTCGGACCCGCGCGACCCCAAGGTGATCGCGCAGATCACCCTCGACGACCCGGAGTCGCACAGCCACAAGGCGCGCGTGGTCGGTGACCTGCTGTACGTCAATAGCGAACGCAACATGACGCCGATCGGCCGCCGCGCCGACGAGTTGCCGCGCGTCAAAGCCAGGCTCGTTGCCGAACTGGGGCGCGACCCCACGCATGCCGAACTCGCTGCCCGCCTCAATGTAAAAGAGTCCGACATCCCCCTGGTCGAAGCCGCGCAGAAGAAGCCCTACCAGGGCGGCGGCTTCAAGATCTACGATATCAAGGACCGCAAGAACCCCAAGCTCATTACGTATCAAAAGACCGGCGGCATCGGCGTGCACCGCTTCGACGTGGATGAAAACTACGCCTACATCTCCACCGAGATGGAAGGCTACATCGGCAACATTCTGGTGATCTACGACGTGCGCAATCCGGCCAAGGTCGAGGAAGTTTCACGCTGGTGGATGCCCGGCCAGCACACTGCGGCCGGCGAAAAGCCGAACTGGTCGGGACGCCGCAACCGCCTGCACCACGCGCTGCGCTATGGCGACGAACTCTGGGCGGGCCTGTGGCACGGCGGCGTCGGCGTGATCGACGTCAAGGACATCAAGAACCCCAAGACCCTGGGCACCTACAACTACCACCCGCCCTTCCCCGAGCCCTCGCACACCTTCATGCCGCTGGTGGACAAGATCAACGGCCGGCGCATCGCCGTGGCCATCGACGAGGAAGACCACGCGCATGATGCGGAAGAAGTCGCGCGCCGCCGCGGCCGCCCGCACGGCTGCCTGTGGGTGTTCGACGTCACCGACACGGCCAATATCAAGCCGCTTTCCATTTTCGAAGTCAGCGAACTCGATTCGCCCTGGGCCCGCGCCACGCCCGGGCGCTTCGGCGCCCACCAGTTCCAGGAGCAACGCTGCGGCACGCTGGTGTTCTGCACCTGGTTCGCCGGCGGCCTGCGCGTGGTCGATGTGGCCGATCCCGCCGCGCCGCAGGAAATCGGCTGGTTCATTCCCGAGCCGGCCGCCGGCCGCGCCGCGCCGCAGACCAACGACGTATTCGTCGACGACCGCCAGCGCATCTACATGGTGGACCGCTACACCGGCTTCGATATTCTCGAGCTGACCGCGTAAGACGCGCGGTCGCCGCTCAGGCGTCGTGCGCTGCAGGGTGCGCTGCTCTATGGCGCCGGGCGGCGGGCAATGGTCCGCTGGGCCGCTCACCTCCACCCGCAGGTCGAGCAGCGCGCGCGGCGTCCGCTACCGCTGCGCTGCCGCCTGTGCGCTGCTAGCGGGAACGCACCAGGCGCCCCGGCAGCGCCCCGGTGGCGCGGCCCTCTTGGGCCACCATCTCACCGGAGACGAAGGTGGCTTCATAGCCCACGCCCCGCTGTACCAGGCGGCGCCCGCCGGCGGGCAGGTCGTAGATCATTTCCGGCGGCGTCAGGTCGAGGCGGGCGTAGTCGATCAGGTTGATGTCGGCCTTCATGCCGTGCGTGAGCGCGCCGCGGTCGTTGAGGCCCATCGCCCGCGCGTTGCGCTGGGTCTGCGCATGCACGAGGAACTCGAGACCCAATTTGGGACCGCGCGTGCGGTCGCGCGCCCAGTGTTTGATCAGATAAGTCGGGTAGCTCGCATCGCAGATGTAGCCGCAATGCGCGCCCGCGTCGCCCAGGCCCAGCAGGGTCGCGGGGTGGCTCATCATCTCGCGCACCACTTCGAGGTCGGAGTCGCTGTAGTTGTAGAGGGGGAAGTAGAACTTTTTGCAGCCCTCTTCCTCCAGCAGCATGTCGTAGGCCACCTCCGCCGCCGGCTTGCCCAGGCGCTGCGCGATGCCGGCGATGCTGTCCTCCGGCTTCGGCTCGTAGTCCGCCGCGCCGTTGATCGGGAACTGCTTGTGGAAGTGCTGGGTGATGATGTTCAGGCGCTGGTTTTCCGGCGGCACCGCCGCCTCGCGCAAGATGCGCGCGCGCACCTCCGGGTCGCGCATGCGCGTCACCCGCTCCGGCAGCGGGCGCTGCGCGATCGCCACGTAGGAAGGCGCGAGGAAGAAGGGATGCATCGAGCACTCCAGCCCGTGGATCATGCCGATCGCCCGGCATGCCACTTGCGCCTTGATGTCCAGCTTCTGCTCGCGCGCGGTGTCGACGCGGCGCATCACCTCGCGCCAGCGCTCCGGCAAAAAGTCGTGCTGCAGGAGCGTGAAGGAGAGCGGGCGGCCGCTGGCGGCGGCCACTTCGCGGATCAGCGAGAACTCCGCCTCGATGTCGTCGAAATCCGAGATCAGCTGCATCACCCCCTTGCCGGTGCTGCCGACCGCGCGGCCGATGGTCGCCAGCTCGCGCGCCGCCGCGCCGAGGCTGGGCACCGCCGCGCCGCGCGACGTGCGATGGACCATGGTGCGCGAGGAGGTGAAGCCGAAGGCGCCGGCGGCCACCGCCTCCCGCGCGATCTCCGCCATCGCCCGCATGTCGTCCTCATTGGCGACTTCGCGCGCCGCCCCGCGCTCGCCCATCACGAACACCCGCAGCGCGCCGTGCGGCACTTGCGCGCCGATGTCCATCACGCGCGGCGTCTTCGCCAGTGCGTCGAGGTATTCCGGAAAGCTCTCCCACTCCCAGCGCATGCCCTCGGAGAGCACCGCGCCGGGAATGTCTTCCACGCCCTCCATCAGCTCGATCATCCACTGCCGCTGCTCGGCGCGCGCCGGCGCGAAGCCGACGCCGCAATTGCCCATGATGGCCGTGGTCACGCCATGCCACGACGAGGGCGTCATGTATGGGTCCCAGCTCGCCTGGCCGTCGTAGTGCGTGTGGATGTCCACCCAGCCCGGCGCCACCAGCAGGCCGTCGGCGTCCACCGTGCGCTTCGCGTCACCGCCGACCTTGCCCACCTCGGTAATGCGCCCATCGCTGACAGCCACATCGCCGGTATACGCCGGCGCGCCGGTGCCATCGACAATGGTGCCGCCTTTGATCAACAACTCATGCATCTCTTGCTCCTGGGACAAACTCTTCTGATCTATCTAACGGGCCGGGAGCAAGAGCTCGCGGCCGCGGCTTTACGGTAAGCCTCGGGGATAGCTTCGCCGGCGGCATGCGGCAGGCGGGAACATTTTCCCGAGGTCCCAACGCCCTACTTGTCGGTCCACGGAATCTCTTTCCACAACTGCCGGAACATGGTGTCGCCCGCCTTCAGCTCCGCGTCATACGCCGCCGGCCCGAGGTAGCGCACCGGCGCATAAGCCTTTTCCGCGGCCAGCTTGAAGGCCGGGTCGGCCACCGCCTTGTCGATCGCCTGCACCAGCTTTTCGCGCACCGCCGGCGGCAGGCCCTTGGGCGCAACGAGACCCCGTAAAGAAGCCATTTCGAAGTTGTAGCCCTGCTCGCGGAAGGTCGGCCAGTCCGCCGCCATGCTGATGCGCTTGGCCGTCATCTGCCCGAGGCAGCGGATCGGCGAGCCGCCCTTCACATACTGCAGCGCCTCGCCGACGTTGATCGCCGCCACCACGATGTGCTGGCCCATGATGGCGGTGCGCGTGTCGGAGCTGCCCTTGAACGGGATGTGGCTCATCTTCACCCCGGCGGCGCGCTCGAACATCAGCATCGCCAGGTGGTCGTCCGAGCCGACGCCGGTGGTGCCCACGGTCACCTTGCCCGGGTTCGCCTTGCTGTACGCCGCCAGCTCGGCCAGCGTCTTGATCGGGCTGTCGTTATGCACGCAGAAAGTGCCGGGGTCGTCCACCACGTTGCCCAGCAGGTCGTAGCTTTGCACCGTCCACGTCGTCTTGCGCTCGATCGGCACGGTGATCACCGGCGGCGTGTTGATGAAGCCGATGGTGTAACCGTCCGGCGCGGCGGCCGCAATCGCCCCGAAACCGATGTCCCCGCCCGCCCCCGGCCGGTTTTGCACGATGAAATGCGCCCCCTCCAGATGTTTTTCCATGAAGGGAATCAGGCTGCGCGCGATGATGTCCGTACCCCCGCCCGGCGCATAGGCGATGATCATGTTGATTGGTTGATCGGGATATGCAGCCCCGCTCACGCCGGGCAGGCCGGCAGCGATGAGAGTCGCGGCGGCGAGCAAGCGGCGCAGCCCACGGGCCGGCACCTTGTTGTAGCCTCTATGCATTTGTCTCCTCCGTGTCTTTGACGGGGTTTGGGTTTTGGTGCTGCGCGGGCAGTATAGCGGGGCGCCGCTGATCCCGCATCAGCGATTGATCCAGCTTGATCAATGTACGGTGGCGAGCTAGGATGATGCGACCATTTGATCGCGCCCCACCGAGGCGGACACCATGAACGCACCTGAGACAATACCCCGGACAATCCCCGCACCGCCAGACCGCGCCTGGCCCGCCGAAGGCAACTCGCGCATCCCCTACTGGGCCTACACCGACCCCGCCATCTACGCCAGGGAACAGCAACTTATATTTGGCGGCCGCTCCTGGAACTACGTCTGCCTCGCCGCCGAGATCCCGAATGCCGGCGACTACAAGCGCACCTTCATCGGCGAAAAGCCCGTGGTGGTCACGCGCGAGGCCGACGGCGGCATCCACTGTTT
This sequence comes from Betaproteobacteria bacterium, assembly GCA_028292405.1. GTDB lineage: Bacteria > Pseudomonadota > Gammaproteobacteria > Burkholderiales > JAEUOS01 > JAQGMJ01. Next base: position 14,621 of record JAQGMJ010000005.1, on the reverse strand, counting down.
CGAAAACCGCTGCGCTCACCGCGGCGTGCAGTTCTGCCAGAAGCACCTGGGCAACGCCAAAGAGTTCATGTGCCCCTACCACCAGTGGACCTACAACATGAAGGGCGACCTGATCGGCGTGCCCTTCATGCGCGGGGTGAAAAAACAGGGCGGCATGCCCGCCGACTTCAAGCGCGAAGAACACGGCCTGCGCAAACTGAAAGTCGCCGAGCGCAACGGCGCCGTCTTCGCCTCCTTTGCCGACGACATGGAGCCCTTCGCCGACTACCTCGGCGCCTCCATCCTGCCCCTCTACGACCGCGTCTTCGACGGCCGCGAACTCGAAGTGCTCGGGTATCAACGGCAACTCATCCCCGCCAACTGGAAGCTGATGTTCGAAAACATCAAGGACCCCTACCACGCCACCCTGCTGCACGTCTTCCTCGTCAGCTTCGGTCTCTTCCGCGCCGACCAGCCCAGCTCCGTGCGCATGGACGCCACCGGCCGCCACGGCGCCCTCATCTCCTGGAAAGCGGCGGTGGCCAGCGAGGGAGATGTGCAGGACATGAAGTCCTTCCAGCAACTCAAGCTTATCGACCCCCTGCTGCTGCAGCCCGAGCGCGAGTTCCCCGAATTCACCGTCGTCATGACCACGCTCTGGCCCAACATCATCATCCAGCAGCAGAGCAACACCCTCGCCATGCGCCAGCTCATCACCCGCGGTCCCGAATCCTTCGAACTCGCCTGGACCTACTTCGGCTACAAGGGCGAGCCCGCCGAACTGCGCATGAAGCGCCTGCGCCAGGCCAACCTCATGGGCCCCTCCGGCTACGTCTCCATGGACGACTCCGAAGTCATGAAATTCTCGCAAGACGGCATCCGCCCCTACACCCAGCACGAAGGCGTGATGGAAATGGGCGGCCGCGACTGGAAAGACGAGCCGCACATGGTCACCGAAGGCGTCATCCGCGGCTTCTACGACTACTACCGTGGCGTGATGGGACTTTAGCCATTCGCTCAAAAGTACAAACCTACTTTTGAGCGGCCTGCTCGGTTGAAAATCACTGGCAGAGCCAGATGATTTTCAAATTCAACCGCAACGAAAAAGCGAACGGCAAAAACGGCAGCTCCGATGAACTACGAAACCCTAAGCCCCCGCGAGCTGCGCCTCGAAGTCGAAGCCCTCTACGGCGACTACGCCGAAACCCTCAACGACGAAGCCTTCGAAGCCTGGCCCGCCTTCTTCACCGAACGCGCCTTCTACCAGATCACCTCGCGCGAAAACCACGAACGCAATCTCCCCATCGGCCTCATGCGCTGCGAATCCCGCGGCATGCTCCAAGACCGCGTCGTCGCCATCCGCCAGACCGCCTACTACGGCCCCCGCAGCATCCGCCGCCTCATCAGCGGCGTGCGCACCCACGGCTGGGGTGAAGGTGAAATGCGTGGCGTACTCAAAGCCACCGCCAGCTACCTAGCCGTCGAAACCCTCCCCGACGAACTCACCCGCGTCTTCAACGCCGGCAAATACATCGACGAACTCGTCGTCGAAGACGGCGCCCTGCGCTTCGCCAGCCGCATCTGCGTCTACGACACTCTCCTAATCCCCAACACCCTCATCTACCCGTTATAAAGAGCGGAACTACTCAGTCGGACGCATGCCCTTAGCACGTCTCCTCCCCTTCAAGGGGAGGGACAGGGTAGGGATGGGGTTAAGCCCCGCCCCTCTCAAAAGCCCGTTCGCCCTGAGCCAGTCGAAGGGCCTTGCCGGACACAGCCAGCGCCCCACCTCACGGCGAAATTCACCCAGCCCCTGTATAGTTTTACCTTCACACCCACTTCACCTAAGCGACCAACAGCATGAGCGATTGGACCAACGTCGGCAACGAATGCGACATTCCCGAAGAAGGCACCTACCCCGTCAACCTCGGCGACCAGCCCGTCTGCCTCTACAAACTCGACGGCCAGATCTACGCCACCCACGACATCTGCACCCACGGCGCCGCCAACCTCTCCGAAGGCTTCGTCATCGAAGGCCAGATCGAATGCCCCTTCCACCAGGGCCTCTTCGACATCAAAACGGGTAAGGCAACCGCCGCCCCCTGCACCATCGACCTCAAGACCTACGCCGTGAAAATGGAAGAAGGCGGCGTCATCTGGATCAAGGAAGCGTAAGCTTCCTCATCGCGCGGCCGGCCGGGTTTCCCCAAGCGCCGGCCTATCCTGCCCTCTCCCATGCCTGCCCTCAGCGTCGCGGTTGACGGAGAACTGCTCGCCACCGTCAACACCGACGACAGCGAGTTGCTCCACATTCATGTAAGTAAAACAGTAACCAATGACGAGACCGCAACCCTAAGGGTTGTCGGCGGCTTCTTTCCAGAGGGCGGCCAACACTCGCTCCTCCACTGGATCCACAACCGGCCCGTCCAGCCGGGGCAGATCATTGAAATTTCATTTCCAGCCACCGGCACAACCAGCCATCGTGGCAAGACCGTCAAAGAACTCTACCCCGAGGGGCTGCCAGCCCCGCGGTCTGACTTTCAACTCACCCCTGAATTTTTCGCAGACATTCGAAGCCGCTGTCCAACGCTCAGCGAGAAGCACTCATTCCGCTTCGTCGCGGTAAATGGAGCGGTCTTCGAGCATGAAACCACACTCGATGACATCGGCTTCTTGTTCGCGCTACGCTGGAGTGCCGTCTATCCGGAGCACGCCCCCGTGGAGCTCCACAGCTACACCATCGACCACTTGGAGTCGAGTGCGCCGGTGAATTGCCACTTTGAGCAAGGAATCTGCATCGGGCAGACGGTTCGTTTCAGCTACTCGCTTGATCCTCGATCAGCCATATAAAACCATAGGTTTTTTCAAAAAATCGCGGGCCGATTAACACGGCTGTGGTCGGCACCCATATAAAACCATAGGTTTTCGCGTAAATTGCGCGGCGCCACAACAACTGTGGTTAGCGCCTGCCCACCTGATAAAACCATAGGTTTTTTCGAAAAACGCTAACTCGCCAACCGCGAACCGGTGCCATTCGCCGCAACTTCCCAAACTGAAAAAGAGCCGCCGCGCAAACGCGCGACCCGAATGTGGAATAGAGCTTGACCAGCCGGCGGCTCTCACGCCCGCAATCCCACGCCCCAATTATCCTCCCGGATACTCTAAAACACAAGCATTAAAACAAATCAACGCATAGCCGCAACACTACCTGTGATGGACAAAACGGCGGACACAACCTCACCCGTAAAACGCAATCTCCCGCGCCAGCAGTTCGCGCTGGCGTTGCGCGCCCCAGCGAAACGGCACGGACTTCCCTTCCGCATCCACCACCCGGTGCGTCGGTACCAGCACAGCATGCCGGCTCCGCCCAATGGCCGCTTCGACAAGGCGCTCCGAACCCGCCGAAGCGCCGATAGTCCTGGCGATCTCGGCAAGGCTCACCGTCGGCCCCGGCCGCGTATTGCGCAGCGCGGCCCACACCATCTGGTCGAATTCATCTCCCGCCACCTCGATGGGAGACAGGAAAACATAGTGGGGCGACTCAATCAGCTTCTCCACCTCCGCGACGACGCGCCGGTACTCGGCACCCCCACGCCGGAAACCGCGATCGGGAAACTCCGTGCGGAATTGCGCGATCAGGCCCTCCTCATCGTCCGCCAGCAGCACCGCGCAAATCCCCTTGCGGGAACTCGCCACCAGAAAGGGGCCGATCGAAGAGTTGCCGGTATCGAACAGCAGTTCATCCGCTTGCATGCCCTGGAACATGATTGCCTCGCATTGTGCATTTCCAGATTGCACTCTAAGGTCAATCCTCGCCGCAAAAACTCCGCTTCTTGCGGTCCAATTCCCGGAGCCAGCCAAGCGCGCCTAATCGGACAAGTCGTAAAATTCAGCTTGGAGGTTCCCCCGTGCAAACCGAAATCGCCAAGCAGCTCGCCTTCCTCAAAGAGATAGACCAACTCAAGTCCGTCCTGCGCCGCTCGCCCCTCATCGACCGGTCCCGGCGCGAAAACTCGGCAGAACACTCCTGGCACCTCGCCATGTATGCCCTCATCCTCGCCCCCTACGCCAACCAACCCATCCAGCTAGGCAGCGTGATCCAGATGCTCCTGCTGCACGACATCGTCGAGATCGACGCCGGCGACACGCCCATCCACCAAGCCGCCGGTCAGTCCGATCAGGCCGAACGCGAAGCCGCCGCCGCAGTGCGCCTCTTCGGCATGCTGCCCGAAGCGCAAGGCCGTGATCTACATGCGCTGTGGACGGAGTTCGAAGCGGGCACATCCGCGGATGCCCGATTCGCCAAAGCGCTGGACCGGTTGCAGCCGCTGATTCAAAACGTCGCGACCGGCGGGGGGACTTGGAATGACTTTGCGGTTAGCTACGACCAGGTGGTGGAGCGGTATGGGCCGGCTATCGAAGGTGGAGCCGCGAAACTATGGGATGAAGCGAAGGATTTGATCCGAGAGCATTTTGAAAAACATTAAGAGCCGGACTGACAGCGCAGACTCGAATTCATATCTCCGCAGAGCATTGAATAATCGCCCGCCCTTTCAAAACGCAGTTTGAATAAAACAAAAGTGTTAAAACAATCATTGCCCCGACAACGCGACAGGGGTATATTGTATGTAAATACAGTATTTAATAGCCAGCGCATATGCGCTGGTTGCTTTTGTCTATATGCGGCTTCGGCGCATGGATCTATAATTGCACGATCTAATGAGGTACTACCGTGATTTATAAAAGATCTGCGACCGTTTGTGAAAAAATCGAGGTAGGGGATACGGTATCAGTGTTCAACGGTGATTGTGAAGAGTTGCTAAAAAGGATGCCAAGCAATTCGGTTGACCTGACGATTTCTTCTCCTCCGTATTGCATGGGAAAAGAATATGAGGTTGGCAGTGACGTTGAGGATTTTATCGCTGGACATGGACGACTTCTTCCTGAAATTGCTAGAGTCACAAAACCTGGTGGAAGCATTTGCTGGCAAGTCGGCTATCACGTTCAGAAAAATCACGTTGTGCCGCTTGACTATTTGATATTCGATATCATGAAGCAATGCCCGGAGATAAAACTACGTAACAGAATAATCTGGACATTTGGTAGCGGACTGCATTGTTCAAAGCGTTTTAGCGGTCGGCACGAAACCATCCTATGGTTTAGTAAGGGCGATAATTATCAATTCGACCTTGATGCAGTGAGAGTTCCACAGAAGTATCCCGGCAAGAAGGCGTCAAAGGGCGCACGCAAAGGTGAATTTAGCGGAAACCCCCTTGGCAAGAATCCATCAGACGTGTGGGACATACCAAATGTCAAAGCGAACCACGTTGAGAAAACAGAACATCCCTGCCAATTCCCCGTTGCCTTAGCAGTACGTTGCATTAGGGCACTTACTACTCGTGGCGACTTGGTCTTTGATCCATTTTGCGGAGTTATGTCAAGCGGGGTTGCAGCGCTAGCGGAGGGAAGACGTTTTTTGGGGGCGGAAATGAATCAGAAGTACCTTGATATCGGAGCGCAGCGAATTAAAGACCTAGCGGATGGAGTGCCAGATTATCGACCGCTGGAGCAAGAGGTATATCAACCCAATGGCAAGGACTCGGTGTCAAGTACGCCAGCGCATTTCATTAGCTATGCCGATACCGTAAATACCGCTGTGAGTTAGTGCAGACCACATCAAACGTTAACTCCCTTCGAAAGAACAATTATGTCGACCGCCAAAGCCGCGAAGAGCAACTCTTCGTTCGGATATCAGTGCCTTACCGCTAAACAAGGAAAGTTTGAATTGGTCGCGTTTTTCGCACCGGCAAAAGAATTGTGGAAGTGCGTTTCAGTTAACGAAAAGAAAGAGGACGAAGACGGTGGTTACCAGCGTGCTACTTCAGCATCCAGATTGGCAGCTATTGCGAAATTCATAGATGGGAACAATCCCATACCTACAAGCATTCTGATTAGTCTCAAGAATGGTGCAGTCACCATTTCAAATGGAAAAATAGAAATCACAGCAAAAAAAGCAAGCGGCTGGGTAATTGACGGTCAACATAGATTGTCCGCTGCAGCGGAAAACGCAAAGAAAGAAATAACGCTACCGGTCATCGCGTTTATCGGTCTGTCGGTGGATGATCAAATTAATCAGTTTGTTACTATCAATCGCGAAGCTCGAGGCGTTCCGACTTCGCTGTATTACTCGTTGCTGAAGAAGCTGCCGCCAAAGATGAAGCCTGCGGAACTCGCAAAGGAAAGGGCGGCCGACATTGGGCAGCAATTAAAGCAGGACGACGAAGGCCCGTTCGGGGGGAAAATTGTTTCTACGACATCTCCAAAGAGCGGCCAGTTGTCTCTAACCAACTTCGTACGAAAGGTTTCGCCCCTAGTGGCTGAAGAGCGACTCCTTGCCCCATTCACTGCAGAAGAGCAAGTGAAGATCGTTGCGAATTACTACACGGCGGTGCGAAACGTGTTTCCTAAAGCCTTCGATAAGGTTGATTCTGTGTTTTTTCAGACAGTCGGCTTCGGTGCGCTTTTCAATTTTTTCCCTCTTCTGTTTAATACTTGCCTTTCCGAGACCGGAACCTTTACCGCCGCCAATGCGACAAAACTATTGAAGCGCTTAGATCATATTGACGTAGAAACGTGGCGCAAAGGTGGTTCAGGGAATGCAGCTGAACTGCAATTAGGAAATGATCTGAAGGAAGAGTTTCGGTCGTTAACGACGGCAACGGCCTCTACGAGCGGCGCAATCAAACTAGACTAGTGTCGTGGGAAAGAACAACAAAAATAAACATGGCGGGAAGGCAAAGGAACAGCCCGCCGCCATTAAGGCGCCGCTGCAACTGGCTGCGTGGGCGAGTCTCGATACAAAGATCAAGCGTGTGTCGAAGAAGCCGTTTTTAGAGACATTAGAACGGTGGAGTTCCATCATCCTTGTTTTACCAGAAGCAGGGGCGGCGCCAAAGGAACGGGTTGTGGATAACTTGGCGATGGAACCCGTTCTAAAAAAGGTTCCTAGGGTGGGAGAAGAGCGCCATAGCGTTTCTGGCGTGCGTGCAGGCATCTTGCATGAATCGCTGCATATGTTGCACAAGGCTTGGCATGTGGGAGCTATATGCGCCACCAATATTCAATCGGGATGCCATACATGGGCGGAAATCGATGCGTATCAATCGTCGCTATTCGCAATGGGTGCAACACTAGGATTTCTTGGAATATCTTTTCCGACGCCCAACGCCCTGGTTGACGTATTCCCATCAGCGGAAAACTCCACGAAGAATGAGTTGCCAAAAGACGAACACGAGATTCAATTGATTGGATTTCAGTCTTTGGACCACTATGTCAAATGGGCCATACTGCAGCGCGTTCTCCGCAATTGCGACGCTGATTCGCTCCCAAGGATTCTTGGAAATGCGCTTTCAGCCGTGCCAGATCATGAATTTGCGCGCCGCCGGAATTCTGTCTTTTACCAAACAGGATGGTTGCGAGGCGATCTTTTCGTTCCGCTAACCGATCCTCACTTTGGTAAACCAAGTTCAGAGGCTGAGCTGTTCGATTCGCTCCGTCAACAGGACGATAACTTTGGCATTTCTTTGATGTTGGCGCTCCTCAAACTCTCTTATGCCATGGCGAGCCAGATCGGAACATTGTCTGCTACCGTAGCAGGAGATATCGCGCTCTTGGCCCCACACATCAAAAAGGTACGCCAAATTTGGGACGTGACAGGCTGAAGTTTATAAGGAAAGGCGAGGCAAGAATGCTTGCCCGCCTTCCCTATGCGCTATGTAAAAAGCGAAAGTTGTCGCGGCCAAGAGCGCCAATGCGCGCACACTTGCTCTAACCGGCCAAGCCGATATCGAACATACGCGCGCACACGAACACTCCCGGGGGCGAAGGCAGATTGCTCCATCTCGTCACTCCAAGGAAGAGTTACGAGGGCAAATATCTTACCTGCAGTTTAGGAAGTGCTAAACTTCCTTCGTCTCTCGAAGACTGGCTGCAGGAGGCAGAGGGGAAGCCCTCACCACCGTGCCATAAAGCCCCGAGCGTTTGCGCGTTTCGGGGCTTTTAAATTTTGAAGAGTTAACTTGCGTCGCTGTGCCTAAACCTGAGAATAAATCTAAGACGATTGCAAGTTTCGTGCAGTTACCCAACACGATACTTTTACTTTTTTGTATTTGCAAGTCCTCTCGCAGGGGTTATGCGTTTACGCATAATCAACAATTGTAGAAAAGCTATGTATTGGCAAGTTGCCTTGACAACTTGAATAAAAATCTCCTTTGATAACAAGCGAATACATACGGCTAAATCACCAATGAATTAAAGGTAAGCTAAACTTACATTACCCAAAGGTAATGAAACATCTTGTTTAGCGAAACGCTATAAATACACGATACGTGTAATAGCAAAATCGCTAGAGCTCAAACGGAATGTGCAGCAATCAGAATATTCAAGTAGAGACGAAAGATCTTCGTCCGCTAATGGAGCCAAAATGAAACTCTGCCGCTACAACGACAACCGCCTCGGCATCGTCGAGGGTAACGAAGTCATCGACGTCACCCCCGCGCTCGATCTGATTCCGCCGATGCGTTATCCCGCGCCGATGGGCGATCAGTTGATTGCTAACTTGGCGGCGGTGCGCGCGAAGGCGGGGGGGTTGAAGGCGGGGGGGCAGCGTTTGCCTCTGGATGCGGTGAAGTTTTTGCCGCCGGTGGGCAATCCGACGAAGATTGTGAATGCGCCGATCAATTACGACGACCACATTGCGGAGTCGAAGGCGGATGCGGGCATTGCGCATGGGCGGACGAACATTACGCATATTTCGGATTGGGGGCTGTTCCTCAAGGCGAATTCGGCGTTGATCGGGTTTGGCGATGAGGTGAAGCTGCGCTTTCCTGATCGGCGCAACGATCATGAGCTGGAGCTGGCGGTGATCATCGGCAAGACGTGCCATAAGGCGACGCAGGCGGATGCGCTTTCTTATGTGGCGGGCTATAGCATGGGGCTGGACATGACGATCCGCGGCAAGCAGCAGACGTGCTGGCGCAAGTCGGTGGATACGTATGCGGTGTGCGGGCCGTGGATGGTGACGGCCGATGAGTTGCCGGACCCGACCGCGCTGGACCTGGTGCTGAAGGTGAATGGCGAGGTGCGGCAGAATTCGAATACGAAGTTTCTGGTCTACAACATTCCGCGGCTGATCGAGTATGCGACGGAGATGTATACGCTGCACCCGGGGGACATTATTTTCTCGGGCACGCCGGCGGGTGTGGGGCCGGTGGTGCCGGGGGATGTGATGTCGTGCTACATCCAGGGCATCGGCGAGCGCGAGATGCGCGTTGCGAAGGAATATGCGTGAGCGTGGATGCGGCGACCGTCGCGGCTTATGACGCGGCTGCCGGCGATTACGCGCGCGACTGGCTGGCGCAGCCGGCGCCGGAGGATATGTATGCGCTGCTGGCGAGGTATTTCAAACCCAAGGGTGTGACGGCGGATATCGGGTGCGGCGCGGGGCGCGATACGGCGTGGCTGGCGGCGCAGGGGTTTGCGGCGAGCGGGTACGACCCTTCGGCGGGGTTGCTGGCGCAGGCGCGGGCGGCTTATCCGGGCATACGGTTCGAGGTGGCTGGGTTGCCGGGGCTGGCGGGCATTGCGGATGCGGCTTGCGACAACGTGATGTGCGAGACGGTGATCATGCATTTGCCGCCTGCTGAAGTGCCGGGGGCGGTGGCGGGGCTGGGGCGGATTCTCAAGAGCGGCGGGACGCTGTATTTGAGCTGGCGGGTCAGTGCGGGTGAGGGGCAGCGGGACAAGGCGGGGCGGCTGTATGCGGGGTTTGATGCGGGGGTGGTGCGCGGGGCGCTGCCGCAAGGGCAGATGCTGCTGGATGACGAGTCGGCCAGCGCTTCGTCCGGCAAGACGGTCCACCGGCTGATCTTCCGCAAGGCTTGATGGATAGGGTTGCGTTGCGCCGATGCGCGCGATGCCGATTACCACCTCCGTTCGTGGTGAGCCGGTCGAACCACGTGTGCTTCGCGGTGTGTTGAGCAGGTAGGGCACACACCCTTCGACAGGCTCAGGGCGAACGGGAGAGGGGGGCGGAGCGTCCGGCTTGGAATGACTGACTGGATTCCCGCCTGCGCGGGAATGACAGATTGGCGGGGCGCGGGGCTTATTCCAGCGCCTGCGCGCGGCGCAGCAGGTAGTCGCGCGTCGCGGGCAGCTCGGTGAGGCCGATGGCGCGCACGTAGCATTCGCGGGCGGCGGCGCGCTCGCCTTGCCTGGCCAGCAGGTAGCCTTTGGCCACCCACCAGGGCTGGTAGGCGGCGATCGCCGCGTCGTCCATCTGTTCAAGCAAGGCCAGGCCTTGCACGGGCGAGTGCGCTTCGCCCACGGCCACTGCCTGGCCCACCAGCGCGCCCACGGTCGGGGCGCGCGCGGCGAGTTGCGCGTAGAGGGCGGCGATGCCTTGCCATGGCACATCTCCCGTAAAGGCGCGCTGGCAGTGCGCGGACTGGATGGCGGCTTCGAGCTGGAAGCGGCCGGCACATTTCAGCGCGGCGGCTTGCCAGAGGGTTTCGTTGGCCGCCTGCATCATCGCGCGGTCCCAGCGCGCGGCGTCCTGCTCGTGCAGGGGGACGAACTCGCCGGCATCGCCGGCCCGCGTGGCATGGCGCGATTGGCAAAATAGCAGCAGCGAGAGCAGGCCGGCGGCTTCCGCGCTCGCGGGCGCTTGCTCCGGCAAGAGGCGCCGCGCCAGTTGCGCGAGGTACAGCGCTTCATCGGCCAGGTCCGCGCTTTGGGTGTCCAGCGCGCCGTCGCGGCCGAGGGTGTAGGCGGCGTAGATGGCTTCGAGCACGGCGTGCACGCGCTGCGGCAGCTCGCTTGGCTCCGGCTCCTCGAAGCGCAGGGCGGCGTCGCGGATTTTCGCCTTGGCGCGCACCAGGCGCTGGGCCAGCGCGGCGGGCTTGACGAGGAAGGCGGCGGCGATCTGTTTGGCCTCCAGGCCGAGCACGGTCTGCAGCATCAGCGCGGTGTGGATGGAAGGGTCGATCGCGGGATGGGCGCAGACGAAAAGGAGCTTCAGGCGTTCGTCGGGAATCGCGGGCGGGTCGTGAGGGCCTGCGGTCATGCCTTCTTGCTCGCCGATCAGGATGGTGACGGCGGGGTCGGCGGCGAGCTTCGCGTGGCGCGCGGCCTGCAGCAGGTTGCGTTTCGCGGCCGTCATCAGCCAGGCGTCGGGCGAGGCGGGTACGCCGTCGCGCGGCCAGGCGGTGAGTGCGCTGGCGAAAGCCTCGGCGAGCGCGTCTTCGGCGGCGGCGATGTCGCGCCAGCGGTAGGCGAGGTAGGCCAGCAGTCGCCCGTAGCTTTCGCGGGCGGCGGCTTCGGCGGCGCGCCGCCCGCGGGACGCGCGGTCAGGCTCCGCCGCCGGCGGGGCGGGCGCGCTCGCCATCCGTACTTAGCCCTGGCGTTCCATCACCGGGCGTACCTCGGTGGTGCCGGTGCTTGAGGAGGGTGCGCGCGCGGCCCATTCGAGCACCACGTCCATCGAGGGCGCTTCGAGCACGAAGTAGCCGCCGAGGTGTTCCTTGGTGTCGGCGAAGGGGCCGTCCTGCACCTGGCGCTTGCCGTCGCGGATGCGCACCGAGGCGCCGGCCGAAGGCGGCAGCAGGCCGTCGCCGGCGACCACCAGGCCGGAGGCGAACATCGCTTCGACGTAGGCGGTCCAGGCGCCGCGGTAGGCGTCGACCTGCTTCGGGTCTTCGAGGCGCTGGTATTCGCTCATCGGCTGGAAAAAGCTGATCATGTATTTCATGAGGCACTCCTGGAAGTTGGCGGAAGCGGCAAAGCGCCCTTCCTGATCCATTGATGCGCGGGCCGGCGGCGAATCGACAGCGGCGCGAAAATATTTTTATCCGTCGCAGTATGCCGCTTGTGTCCGCTGAAGGGTACGCCGATCTGTGCACTGAACGGTGCACTGAACGGTGCGCCGCCTTGGCTCGTGCCACGCCGCATCGGTAGTATGCTTTGCGTTACGGCCTGATGCCGCATCATGGGAGAAAAATATGACGACGCCATTGGAAATTGCCGTACTGGTCGGCAGCCTGCGCAAGGAGGCCTTGAGCCGCAAGACCGCGCTGGCCCTGGCCAAACTGGCGCCGGCCAGCCTGAAGCTGAAGATCGTCGAGATCGGCGCCCTGCCGCTGTATGACCAGGACCTTGATGTTGCCCCGCCAGCCTCCTGGGTGGCCTTTCGCATTGCCGTGAAGGCGGCCAAGGGCGTGCTCTTCGTTACCCCGGAATACAACCGCTCGGTGCCGGCGCCGCTGAAAAACGCCATCGACGTCGGCTCGCGGCCCTACGGGCAAAGCGCCTGGAGCGGCAAGCCGGGCGGCGTGGTCAGCATCTCGCCCGGCGCGCTGGGCGGCTTCGGCGCCAATCACCACCTGCGGCAGTCGCTGGTGTTCCTCGACGTGCCGGTGATGCAGCAGCCGGAGGCCTATCTCGGCGGCGTCGGCACCTGGTTCGACGAAGCCGGCGAGCTGAAGGACGACGCGGCGCGCGCCTTCCTGCAGAAGTTCATCGACGCCTACGCGCGCTGGGTCGAGCAGCACGTGTAGCGGCAAGCCGCGCGCGGGTGCCGGAACAGCCTTTTGTGAACCAGCAGCGGGCGCCGCGCATGTTCCCGGTCCTCCTGCTCGTGCTGCTCATCACCCTGTCCCTCGCCCTGCCCCTTTGCATACGGTCGTGCCGCGCGCTGGCCGTTTATGCGGGGCTGGTGGCCGCGTTTCTGCTGTGGGCCGGCGTCAGCGCCGCCGTGGCGGTGCGCCGCCCGGACGCCTTCATGCCGATGGGCGACATGGCCGGCGCGCTGGCCGTCATCGTGGCCACGCTGGGCCTGGCGGTGCGCGCCTATCAGTTGCGCTTTGACCGGCTCTACGCTTACCTCTGCGGCGGCGCTTAGCTGTTGATGATCGCGCCGGCATGCCTGGCGCCGCTGTGGCGATGACGCCGGTTCCCGCATGCCGCCGCGGCGCGCCTCCGCGACGTGTCCCCGCGGCGCGCCTCCGCGATGCGTCCCACGGCGCGCCTCCGCGATGCGTCCCGCGGTGCGCCTCCGCGATGCGTCCCGCGGCGCGCCTTAGGCGCCCTGCGACTGCGCCATTACCTCGAGAAACGCCGGCAACTGCTCCATGAACAGGCGCACCAGCCCGGGGTCGAAGTAGCCGCCGCTTTCGGCGTGTAGGTGGCCCACGGTTTCTTCCAGGCTCCAGCCCGGGCGCCAGCGCTGGCCGCAGATCAGCGCGTCGAACACGTCGGCCAGGGCGACGATGCGCCCGGCCAGCGGAATCTGCTCGCCGGCCAGGCCGGCGGGATAGCCGGTGCCGTCCCAGCGCTCGTGGTGGGTCAGCGAGACGCTGCGCGACAGCGCCAGCACGCCGCGCGCGTGCTCGCCGATGATGTCAGCGCCGATCACCGGGTGGCGCCGCACCAGAGCGCGCTCGGCGGCGTCCAGCGGTTCGGGCTTGCGCAGCACCTCGTCGGCCACGCCGATCATCCCGAGGTCGTGCAGCGCGGTGGCTTGCGCCAGGTCGAGCGCGTCATCTTCGGAGAGGCCGGCGGCGCGCGCAAGCACGCGCGCGTATTCGCCGACGCGCAGCGCGTGCATCGCGGTGGCCTCGTCGCGAAAGCGCAGCGCGCGCAGCAGGCTTTGCATCTGCTCATCGTTCTCGTCTTCCAGCAGCGCGACCTCGCCGCCGTCCTCCTCGCGCAGGGCGCGCGCCAGCGCCAGGTGGGCGCGCAGCCGCGACTGCAGCGCAGAGACGCCCACCGGCTTGGCGACGAAGTCGGCACCACCGGCGGAAAAGCCGTCTTCCTCGGCGCCGGCGTCGAACAGCGCGGTGACGAAGATCACCGGGATGGCGGCCACCCGCGGGTCCTTCTTCAAGTGCCGGCACACTTCGAAGCCGGTCATGCCCGGCATCATCACGTCGAGCAGGATCAGGTCGGGCCGCTCCTGCACCGCCAGCTCGATGGCGCGCAGGCCGTCGCGGGCGAACAGCATGCGGTAGTGGGTCTGCAGGATCTGCTTGAGCAGGTGCAGGTTGCTCGGGTCGTCGTCGACCGCGAGGATGCAGGGCAGCGGGGCTTGCGTGGTGGTGCTCATGGGGTGCTTTCAGCGCGGCGGGGGCCGCATTCGGCGAGCAGGGCCTCCAAGCGCCTGCCTGCCAATGGGAAATCGAAGTCGTCCAGTGCCTGCTTCAGGCCGGCACGGTGCGCCGGGTCCGGTTTGTCGCCGAGCGCGGCCAGCAAACGCGCCAGTCCGCTCTCGTCCAGCTCGCCGCGCTCGAAGCTGCGCAGCAGCGAGGCGCCCAGCGCGCGGGTTTGCGCGCCGGAGTCGGCGTTACCGCCGGCCGCGCTACCGCGAGCGTCCGTACCGACAGTCGCGCTACCGATGGCCGCAGTACCGATGGCCGCAGTACCGATGGCCGCAGTACCGATGGCCGCAGTACCGATGGCCGCAGTACCGATGGCCGCAGTACCGATGGCCGCGCGCGCTGCCACGCCGTACGGCGCGGCAGCGCGCGCGGTGGCGACGGCTTGCAGCGCTGCCGCGTGCGACGGCGGCAGCAGGGCCAGCAGGCTTTCCA
>JAQGMJ010000062.1 GCA_028292405.1 Betaproteobacteria bacterium | reverse complement strand
GCACGCTGCGCTTGGTGCGCTCGAACAATTGCGCGCCCATCTCCAGCTCCAGCTCCTTGATCGCCAGGGTCAGCGGCGGCTGCGTCAGGTTCAGGCGCTCGGCGGCGTGGCCGAAGTGCAGTTCTTCGGCCAGGGTGACAAAGGCATGGAGTCGTTTCAGGTTTTGCACGGCAATGCGCACGGGTATCAATAAATATGAATTTTATATTAATAGTCGAATAAAAATATATTGGACAGATATATCGGCAAAGTTTTAACTTGTGCTCCTCGCTTCTGTCCCACCCTCATTTTCGTCTCCTCGCCATCGTGAACCCGGCTTACGCCTACCCTGCCCTCGCGCTGACCGCCCTGTTCTGGGCCGGCAACGCGCTGCTCGGGCGCGCGCTGCACGAGGTGGCGGTGCCGGCGGTGCTGACCTTCTGGCGCTGGGTAGCGGTGCTGACAGTGCTTACGCCCTTCGTCATTGGCGAACTGAAGCGCCGCGCGCCGGACATCCTGCGCGCTTGGAAAAGCATGCTATTGCTCGGCCTGCTCTCCACCGGCATCTACAACGCGTTGATCTACGAGGCGCTGCGCTACACCACCGCGACCAACGCGGCGCTGCTCAATTCCTCGATCCCGGTGTGGACGGTGATCGCCGCCTGGGCGATCTACCGCGAGGGTGTGACGCGAGCGCAGGCCCTGGCGCTGACCATCTCCTTTGGCGTGTTCGCCATCATCAGCCACGGCGACTTCGCCGCGCTGGCGCAACTGTCGGTGAACCATGGCGACGCGCTGATGATCGGCGCGATGATGATGTGGGGCATCTACTCCGTCTGCCTGCGGCGGCGCCCGGCCGGGCTCTCCCCTTTCGCCTACCTCTGGGTGACCGGCTCGATCGGCCTGGTGCTGCTCACGCCCTGGGCAGCGCTGTCGGTGGCAGGCGGCGCCGACTGGTGGCTGCCGGCGCCGGCATGGGCGGGCATCGCCTACCTGGTGATTTTCCATTCGATCTGCGCCACCGCGCTGTTCAACCACTCGGTGGACGTGCTCGGCGCGGCGCGCGCCAGCCAGGTGGTGCACCTGGTGCCGGTGTTCGGTGTGCTGCTGGCGGCGCTATTGCTGGACGAGCCGCTGCATTTGTATCACCTCACCGGATTTGTCCTGATTCTCGGCGGTCTGGCGCTGGCGGCATATTACGGCCGCCATGCGCCAGTGGCGCCGCAACCGGTGCGCTAGAATCGCGCGCCACGCTTCATCGCTTATTTCGCAACCGCTTTTCGATCACTAGAATGGAGACTCTTGAAAATGGCCGATAACTGGCGTTCCAAACTCATCACCGGCGGCGTCAACCGCTCGCCCAACCGCGCCATGCTGCGCGCCGTCGGTTTCAAGGACGGTGACTTCGACAAGGCGATCATCGGCGTGGCCAATGGCTACTCCAACATGAACCCGTGCAACGCCGGCATCCAGCCGCTGGTCACCAGCGCCATGGCGGCGCTGGAAGAAGCCGGCGCCAAGCCGCAGGTATTCGGCGTGCCCACCGTCACCGACGGTATCGGCATGGGCACCGAGGGCATGAAATACTCGCTGATCTCACGCGAAGTGATTGCCGACGCCATCGAGACCTCGATCAACGGCCAGATGATGGATGGCGCCCTGGTGGTCGGCGCCTGCGACAAGAACATGCCTGGCGGCATGATGGCCCTGGCCCGCATGAACGTGCCCGGCATTTACGTCTACGGCGGCACCATCAAGCCCGGCGTGTGGAAGGGCCAGCCGGTCAACCTGGTCTCGTCCTTCGAAGCCGTCGGCGCGATCTCCGCCGGCAAAATGACGCAGGAAGACTACGACGGCATCGAGCGCAATGCCTGCCCGACCCACGGCGCCTGCGGCGGCATGTACACCGCCAACACCATGAGCTCCTCCTTCGAGGCGATGGGCATGAGCCTGCTCGGCTCCTCCTCGATGGCCAACCCGGACGGCGAAAAGGCCGACTCCGCCGCCGAGTCCGCGCGCGTGGTGCTCAACGCCGTGCGCAAAAACATCCGTCCGCGCGACATCATCACCAGGAAGTCGATCGAGAATGCCATTGCCCTGATCATGGCCACCGGCGGCTCGACCAACGCGGTGCTGCACTACATGGCGATCGCCGATGCGGCCGATGTCGAATGGACCCTGGACGACTTCGAGCTCATCCGCAAGCGCACGCCGGTGCTGTGCGACCTCAAGCCCTCGGGCAAGTACATGATGACGGATCTGCACCGCGTCGGCGGCGTGCCGCTGGTGCTCAACATGCTGCTCGAACACGGCCTGATCCACGGCGACTGCCTGACCATCACCGGCAACAGCCTGGCTGATGAGTTGAAAAAGTGGAAGCCCCGCCCCGACAAGGAGCAGGACGTGGTGCGCCAGTGGGACAACCCGATGTACAGCCACGGCCACCTGGCCATCCTCAAGGGCAACCTGGCGCCGGAAGGCTGCGTGGCGAAGATCACGGGTCTCAAGAACCCCAGCATCACCGGGCCGGCCCGCGTGTTTAACTCGGAAAACGAGGTGATGGCGGCAATTACCGCCAACAAGATCAAGGCGGGCGACGTCGTGGTGATCCGCTACGAAGGCCCGAAGGGCGGCCCCGGCATGCAGGAGATGCTGGCCCCCACCGGCGCGCTGATCGGCCAGGGCCTGGGCGACTCCGTGGGCCTGATCACCGACGGCCGCTTCTCCGGCGGCACCTGGGGCATGGTGGTCGGCCACGTCGCGCCGGAAGCCTATGAAGGCGGCCTGATCGCGCTGGTGGAAGAAGGCGACGCCATCACCATCGACGCGCACAAGTTGCTGCTCCAACTGAACGTGCCGGAGGATGTCATCGCCAAGCGCCGCGCCGCCTGGAAGCAGCCGGCGCCGAAGTACACCCGCGGGCTGATGGGCAAGTACATCCGCCTGGTCTCGCCCGCCACCAAGGGCGCGGTCACCGACCGTTAAGCGGAACGCAAAACCGGCGGCGCATCAGCGACGCGCCGCCGGTTTGTCATTGCTTTCTGCCGTGGGTCAGCCGCCGATGTCCGAGAGCTGGACTTCGTACTTCTCCTTCGGTCCCTCGGCATTCGCTTCGCTGTCGTCGTCGACCTTCATGAAAGCCTCGGCCAGCTTGAAACTGAGCTTGGCGATCGCCTCAGGGCTCGGCTTGGTCTTCGACGGGTCGCCCGGCGCAATAGTGATCTTGCACACCATGTCGATGTAGATACGCTCGGCCAGTTCTTTTACACGGGTCGCCGCCATGGTGATGCTTTCAGAGTGATTGAGACTGCATGCTACGCTGATTTGCCGGCGCGGCCGCCTTTTCGTCCTTGGCGTCCTTGGCGTCTTCGGCGTCCTTGCTGTCTTCCTTGGCGCCGCCGCCTTCGGATTCGGTGAGCTTGAGCAGGATGTCGGCGTACCAGGCGCAGTTCAGGCCCAGCGCCTCGTCGAGCTCAAGGTCGCGCGAGCCGACGTCCAGGCGCCCGGAATGTACGCCCAGCAGCATCCACGGCAAATCCTCCTGCGCCGGCTTCGGCTTGGCGATGCGGCACACCACCGGCGCGCCGCTGGTGCCGCGATGGGTGCGCGCATCGGTGAGAAAGTAGCCGTTGCCCTGAAAGCGCAGGCCGAAAGAGGAGGCGACGATCGCCTGGCGCGCCACCGGCATGTGGTGCAGGTTGTCGTGAAAGCCGAGCGGAAAGCCGACCACCAGCAGCGAGGTGCCGATCTCGATGGCATCGTCCGCGCCGGGCAAATGCGCCGGGGTGAAGGCGCGGTACAGCGCCCCCTTGGGCAGTGCGTCGCGCTCGATCTCGATCACCGCGACGTCGATGTTGCCCGCCGCGTCCAGGCCTTCGCGCCAGATGCTCTTGCGGTCGCGGTACAGGGGAATCGAAAAGCCGGTGGAGCGCGCCAGGTTTTCCGCGTCGATGTGCAGTTCGATCTCGATGCGGTCGGGGTAGTGCTTGCTCTTCTTGTCGCTCAGCACATGGCCGCTGGTCACCAGGAACAGGCGTTCGCCGCGCTGGAAAAAAAAGCTGCTGGCGTTGGTCAGCAGGTCCTTGCCGAGAAAAGTGCACAAGCGCGCGGCGGTCAGCGGCAGGGGTTCGATCATGGGAAGGCTTTAAGCAGAAGGCGCTGGATATCAGGCCCGTGCCCGAGCATACGCCTTCGGCGGTAAATTGCGTGAGACGGCCCGCTCGGACCTGCTGCGCGGCGTAAATCGGTCAGCCGGTCAGGCGCGCGATCACCGGCGCCAGCTCGGCCTTTTGCTCCAGGCCGAAGCCGGGTGCGTCACTTGGGCGCACGGTGCTGCCGCCGAGCGCGCATTCGGCGGTGTAGCCGCCGAAGGGCTGAAACACGCCGGGGTAGGCCTCGCAGCCGCCCAGGCCCATGCCTACCGCGATGTGCAGGTTGATCAGGTGGCCGCCATGCGGGTAGGCCTGCTTGCGGTCGTAGCCGCCGGCTTCGAGCAGCGCGATCATCTTCGCGTATTCGGTCAGGCCATAGCTTAAGCCCGGGTCCATTTGGAAAATGTCGCGTCCCGGACGCATGCCGCCAAAGCGCAGCAGGTTTTGCGTGTCGACCAGCGAAAACAGGTTCTCACCGGTGGCCACTGTGCCGCCATAGGCGGCGATGGCCTGGGCATTCAACTGATAGTCCAGCGGGTCGCCAATTTCCTCGAACCAGCGCAGGCCATAGGGTGCCATTGCCTTTCCATAAGCCGTAGCCGCAACGAGATCGAAGCGGCCGTTGGCATCGACCGCCAGGCGGCTGCCCTCGCCCGCCACCGCCAGCGCCTCCTCGATGCGCTTGATGTCTTCGGCCAGCGGCGCCCCGCCGATTTTCATCTTGTAGGCGGTGAAGCCCATGTCGCGGTAGGCGCGCAACTCGTCGCCCAGGGTGCGGCCGGTGCCCCGCGCATAGTAGTAGCCGCCGGCGGCGTAGACGTCGACCGCGCCGGTACTCGCACCCTGCTTGCCATGCCTGCGGGCGATAGCCGCGTACGCCGGCTCGTCGCGCAGCTTGGCGTTGAGGTCCCATACCGCCAGTTCGATCGCCCCCGCCGCGCTGGCGCGGTCGCCATGACCGCCGGGTTTTTCATTGCGCATCGCGGCTGCCAGCACGCGCGCGGGGTCGAAGCCCTTGCCGTCGGCGGCCAGCAGGGAATCCGGCGCGCTGCCCAGCACGCGCGGCGCCATGCGCGAGCGGATGATGCCGCCCTGCGCAAAGCGGCCGATGGAATTGAAGCCCAAGCCGACTACCGGCCGGGCACTGCGCACCACGTCGGTAAACAGAGCCACCAGCGAAACGTCGTGGTCGGAAAAGCTCACCACGGCGTTGGAGACGTTGCCCTCCAGCGGCACCGCCAGTTCGCGGATTTCGGTGATGCGCATCTCAGGCGATCAATCGATCACGATATGCCCGGCCTTCACCACCGGAATCCACTTGTTGATCTCGGCGTCGATGTATCTGCCGAAGTCCGCGCCTGCCGTGCCGACCGGGATCAGGCCCTGGTTGGCAAACTGGCTCTTGACGCTATCCATCGCGATCACCTTTTTCAGGTCGGCGATGATCTTCGCTTGTATGGCGGGATCGAGTCCCTTGGGCGCCACCAGGCCGAGCCAGCCCAGCACGTCGAAGCCAGGGTAGCCGGACTCGGCGATGGTCGGAATGTTCGGCACCTTCGGGTCGCGCTGCGGGGTGGAAACGGCGAGGATGCGCGCGCGCCCGGATTGCTGGAAATTAAGCGCCGGCGGCAGGGAATCGAACATGGCGTCGATCTGCCCGCCGAACAGGTCGGTATAGGCGGGCGCCGAGCCCTTGTAGGGCGTATGCAGTACGTCGATGCCGGCACGCTGCTTGAACAGCTCCATGGTCATGTGCTGGGTCGAGCCGGTGCCCGAGGAGCCATAGTTGAGCTTGCCGGGCGCCGCCTTGGCGGCGGCGACGAAGTCGGCCATCGAAGTCAATTTCGAGTTGCTCGATACCACCAGCGCTTGCGCGTTTGACGCCACGTCCATCAGCGGCACGAAATCCTTACGCGGGTCATAGCCCGCGCTCTTGTACACCACCGGGGCGATCGACATCGGCCCGCTGGAGCCGAGCAGCCAGGTGTAGCCGTCGCCCGCCGCCGCCGCTGCCACCCGCGCCCCCAGGGTGCCGCCGGCGCCGCCGCGATTGTCCACCACCACCGATTTGCCCCATATCTTGGTCAAGGCTTCGGCCACCACCCGCGCCACCACGTCGCCCGCCTGGCCCGGCGTGAAGGGCACGATGATAGTCACCGTCTTGGAAGGGTATTCCGCCGCCGTTTCGGCGGCTTGCGCCAGGCACGGCGTAAGGATGAGGCCGGCGGCGGCCTGGAGAAAGTTTCTGCGTTGCATGGGGAAGGTCTCCGAGTCTTTATAAGAATTGCTTTGCTGGGGTCTTTTATCACGCGCCACCGGGAGCGGCAACCTGCGCGCCGGTTATGTGCGTGATCGGAGTCGCCTGCTTTTACGCCCGCTCTTGAAAAATCTGCGGAATAGCCCTACTACAGGCGTATGCATAAGCTTGGGGATTCTCGCTAATGGGCCGTTTTGCGCTGTTCGCCGTCTCGGCCCTGTTCCACGCCTATATCGGCCTGCGCCTGTTTCCGGACTTGGGCGCCTGGGCGCCGGCCAACCTGGTGCTGCTGCTCTGGCTGGTGATCTCCGCCCTGCTGATGCCCCTGGGCCTGCAAATGCGGCGCGCCGGCGGCAGCGATGCGCTGGCCTGGGCCGGCCTGCTGTGCATGGGCCTGTTTTCGTCGCTGTTCGTGCTCACCGTGCTGCGCGACATCGTGTTCGTGGTCTACGTCAGCTTGCAGTGGCTGCTGCCTAGCCTTGATTGGGGCAACTGGCAGGCCGACTCCGCACTGGCGGTGCCGCTGATTGCGCTGGCCTTGAGCCTGGTCGGCTTTTTCAACGCGCGGCGCACCGCCGCGGTGGTGCGGGTGGACGTGCCGATCGCCGGCCTGCCCGCCGGCCTGCACGGTTTTTCGATCGCGCAGATCAGCGACATCCACGTCGGCCCGACCATCAAGGCGCCCTACGTGGAGGCGATCGTGGCAGCGGTAAACACGCTCGGCGCCGACATGGTGGCCATCACCGGCGATCTGGTCGACGGCACGGTGGCGCAGTTGCGCGCGCATGTGGCGCCGCTGGCGGATCTGAGTTCGCGCCACGGTACCTTTTTTGTCACCGGCAATCATGAATATTATTCCGGCGCCCCCGCCTGGGTGGCCGAGTTGCGGCGGCTGGGTCTTAACGTGCTGATGAACCAGCACGTGGTGCTGGAACAGGGCGCGGCGGCGCTGGCGGTGGCCGGCGTCACCGATTTCGGTGCCGGCCATTTTGATCCAGCACAGGCCAGCAGCCCGCAGGCGGCGATCGCCGGCGCCCCGGCCGATGCCTTCAAGCTGCTGCTGGCGCACCAGCCGCGCAGCGCGCCGGCCGCCGCCGCCGCCGGGTTCAACCTGCAATTGTCCGGCCACACCCATGGCGGGCAGTTTTTGCCCTGGAATTTCTTTGTGCGCTTGCAGCAGCCGTTTACCGCCGGCCTGGACCGCCTGCATGATCTGTGGGTCTATACCAGTCGCGGCACCGGCTATTGGGGTCCGCCGCAGCGTTTCGGCGCGCCCTCGGAAATCACCCTGTTGCGGCTGGTGCCAGGGGTTTGATCCGCAGCGGGTGGCGCGCGTTTTCGCAACCCCGGCCCTGCCTAGGAAAAGCCCGCTTCCCGGCTGGCAAGTTTGGCAATAATCTGCTATACTTGCAGAGTTAAAAGGTAGCTTTAGTTTGTATTTTCGACAGTCGTTGTTCGGTTGCCGCTGCCCAGCCCCCAGGCCGGGCTTTGTTTTTCCGGCCCTGCGGGTCGGAAGTTTGATTGTTAAATGGGCAAGTGTGCCCATTTTTTGTTTGTGGCGCCGGACACGCATTTTCTCATCCGGCGGTGAAACATGGATTTGGCGGAACTGATTGAAACCACGGTCACCGGCCTCGGCTACGAACTGGTGGACGTCGAACAGAGCAATCGGTCCCAGTTGCTGCGGGTGTTCATTGACCTGCTGCCCGAGCAGGCCGCGCAGGCCGCGGAAAAGCGGTCCGGCAAGAAAAAAACGGGCGCGATGATCAGTGTCGAAGACTGCGAAAAGGTGAGCCGCCAGCTCACTTATGCCTTCACGGTGGAAAACATCGAGTACGACCGCCTGGAAGTGTCTTCGCCGGGGCTGGACCGCCCGCTGAAAAAACCGGCCGATTTCGAGCGTTTCGCCGGCGAGGAAGTGGCGTTGAAGATGCGCAAGGCCCCAGGTGGCGTTTTCGGTATTCGCAAGAATTTCCAGGGCATTGCGCGGTACGCCGATGGCAAGGCGGCGCTGGAAGTGGAAGGCCAGTTGTTGGAAATTGATTTCACCCTGCTGGACAGGGCGCGGCTGGTGCCGCGTTATGAGTTTTGATGGGTTGAGCGTTTTTCGCAAAAACCTTACGCAAAGACGAGAATTCAGGAGTTTGGTATGAGCCGGGATATTTTGCTGTTGGCCGACGCGCTGGCGCGCGAAAAGAGCGTGGACAAGGACGTGGTGTTCACCGCGCTCGAGCAGGCGATCGCCTCCGCCACCAAGAAGCGCTTCAAGGGCGAGGCCGACGTGCGCGTGGCCATCGACCGTGAAACCGGCGACCATGAGGCCTTCCGCCGCTGGCAGGTGGTCTACGAGCCCGATCTCGAAAGCGAAGACAACCAGATTGGCATCACCGACGCCCGCGACGAAGACCCGGAAGTGCAGATCGGCGACTTCATCGAAGAGCAGTTGGAGCCGATCGAATTCGGCCGCATCGGCGCGCAAGCGGCGAAGCAGACCATCCTGCAAAAGATCCGCGACGCCGAGCGCGACCAGATCCTCAACGACTTCCTCGACCGCAACGAGAAGCTGATCAACGGCACCGTCAAGCGGGTGGAAAACCACCGCATCCTGATCGAGTCGGGCCGGGTCGAAGCCGCGCTGCCGCGCGACCAGATGATCCCGAAGGAAGTGTTCCGCGTCGGCGACCGCATCCGCGCGTTCATTTATAAAATCGACCGTACCCAGCGCGGGCCGGCTGTCGTCGTCTCGCGCACCACGCCAGACTTCATCAAGGCGCTGTTCGAACTGGAAGTGCCGGAAATCGAGGAAGGCCTGCTGGAAATCAAGTCGGCCGCCCGCGACGCCGGCGTGCGCGCGAAGATCGCCGTCTTCACCAGCGACCGCCGCATCGACCCGATCGGCACCTGCGTCGGCATGCGCGGTTCGCGCGTGCAGGCCGTGACCAATGAGCTGGCCGGCGAGCGCGTCGACATCATCATCTGGTCGCCGGACCCGGCGCAGTTCGTCATCGGCGCCTTGGCGCCGGCGCAGGTCTCCTCCATCGTGGTGGACGAGGAAAAGCACAGCATGGACGTGGTGGTGGACGAGGAAAACCTCGCCATCGCGATCGGCCGCGGCGGGCAGAATGTGCGCCTGGCGTCTGAACTCACGGGTTGGGAGATCAACCTGATGACGATGGAAGCGTCGCAGAAAAAGCAGGAAATCGAGACCGCCGCCACCCGCGCCCTGTTCATGGAAAAGCTGGACGTGGACGAGGAAGTCGCCAACATCTTGATCGAGGAAGGCTTCTCCACGCTGGAAGAAGTGGCCTACGTGCCGATCACCGAAATGCTGGAAATCGAATCCTTCGACGAAGACACCGTCAACGAACTGCGCGACCGCGCCCGCAACGCCCTGCTCAATGCGGCGATTGCCTCCGAGGAATCGCTCTCCGGCGTGCAGGAAGACCTGCTTTCGCTCGAGGGAATGAACCGCGACCTGGCTGCCAAACTGGCCGGCGCCGCGATCAAGACCCGCGACGACCTGGCTGAACTGGCGGTAGACGAATTGCAGGAAATCGAACCGGCATTGGGCGACGACGCCGCCAAGGCGCTGATCATGAAGGCGCGCGCCCATTGGTTCGACGGTGAAGGGGAGAAAGCTGCGTAAGTGCTGACGCTGCCTTGCGCAGCCTCGGGCTTGCAATTCTCCTTTTCACCCTTATGAAAGACATCCATGGCCACTAATACCGTTGCCCAATTTGCTGATGAATTGAAAATGCCTGTCGCAACGCTCATCGAGCAGTTGGCGGCCGCCGGCGTTGTCAAGCAAAGCGGCGCCGATACGCTCGCCGAGGCGGACAAGGCCAAGTTGCTCGACCACCTGCGCAAGAGCCACGGCGCCGCCGGCGCCGACAAGAAAAAGATCACCCTGACGCGCAAGTCGACCTCCGAGATCAAGCAGGCCGACTCCAGCGGCAAGGCGCGCACTATTCAAGTGGAAGTGCGCAAGAAGCGCGTGCTGATCCAGCGCGACCCGCAGGCCGAGGCCGCCGCCGCTGCCGCCGAGGCGGCCGAAGCTGCTACTGCCGCAGCCGCCGCCCAGGCCGCTGTGGCCGAGGCTGCTGCCGCCGAAGCCGCCGCCGCACAACCGGCCCCTGAGCCCGAGCCTGTGGTCGAGGCCCCCGTGGTCGTGCCGGAGCCGGAACCCGAACCCGTTGTCGCCGCCGCACCGGAGCCCGAACCCGAACCGGAACCCGCGCCGCAGCCCGAAGTGGTGGCCGAGGCGAAGCCCGAAGCCAAACCGGAAATCAAGGCAGAGCCGGCCACAGCCGGCGCCCCGGCCGCGCAGCCGCGCCCGGCCGGGCCGACCCGCGTGCGTGTTTCCGTCATCGACGAGGCCCAGCGCAAGATTCGCGAGGAAGAGGAGCGCCGCTCCCTTGCCCTGCGCGAGCGGCAGGCCAGCGAAGTGGCTGCCAAGCAGGAGCGTGAGCGCCGCGAGCAGTCCGAGCGCGAAGCCCGCGTCGTGCAGGCGAAGATCGACGCCGAGAAGGCTCGTGTCGCACTGACCACCGGCACCCTGCACAAGCCCGCCGCCAAGCCGGGCGACGACAAGAAGGCAGTCAAGAAGCCGGCGAAGACGCAGGCCGTGCTGGGCGCGGTTGCCTGGCAGGGCGACGACGCGGCAAAGAAAAAAGTTATCAAGACGCGCGGCGATGTCGGCGGCGCCTCCGGCTGGCGCGGCCCCAAGCAGCGCCACCACAAGTCGTCGCACGACGAGGCCTCCTCCTTCCAGGCACCGACCGAGCCGCAGACGCGCGAAGTGCACGTACCGGAAACCATCACCGTGGGCGACCTCGCCCACAAGATGTCGGTGAAGGCGGCTGAGGTGATCAAGTCGCTGATGAAGATGGGCCAGATGGTGACCATCAATCAGGTGCTTGACCAGGACACCGCGATGATCGTGGTGCAGGAACTCGGCCACGAGGCGGTTGCCGCCAAGCTGGACGATCCGGAAGCCTATCTGGTCGACCCGGCCGAAATCCACCCCGACGCCGTGGCAGAGCCGCGCGCCCCGGTGGTGACGGTGATGGGCCACGTCGACCACGGCAAGACCTCGCTGCTCGACTACATCCGTTCCTCCCGTGTTGCCCATGGCGAAGCCGGCGGCATCACCCAGCATATCGGCGCGTATCACGTCGAAACCGCCAAGGGGATGATCACCTTCCTCGACACCCCGGGCCACGAGGCGTTTACCGCCATGCGGGCGCGCGGCGCGAAGGCAACGGACATCGTCATCCTGGTGGTGGCGGCCGACGACGGCGTAATGCCGCAGACCAAGGAAGCGATCGCCCACGCCAAGGCGGCGGGCGTGCCTATCGTGGTGGCGATCAACAAGATCGACAAGCCGGACGCCAATCCGGAACGCGTCACGCAGGAATTGGTGGCCGAGTCGGTGATTCCCGAGAACTTCGGCGGCGATACGCAGTTCGTCGAAGTCTCGGCGCGTACCGGCCAGGGCATCGACGAGTTGCTCGACGCCGTGCTGCTGCAGGCCGAAGTGCTGCAGTTGACCGCGATCAAGGATGCGCCGGCCCGTGGCCTGGTAATCGAATCACGCCTTGACAAGGGCAAGGGCCCGGTCTCCACCGTGCTGGTCTTGAGCGGGACGCTGAAGCGCGGCGACATGCTGCTGGCGGGCGCCGCTTTCGGCAAGGTGCGAGCGATGCTGGATGAAACCGGCAGGAGCCTGACCGAGGCCGGTCCTTCCATCCCGGTCGAAATCCAGGGTCTGTCGGACGTGCCGGCGGCCGGTGAAGAAGTCGCGATGATCCCCGACGAGCGCAAGGCGCGTGAAATCGCCATGTTCCGCCAGGGCAAGTTCCGCGACACCAAGCTGGCGCGCCAGTCCGCCTCTAAGCTGGAAAACATCCTGGAGTCGATGGGCGAGGAAGAGGCGAAGGTGCTGCCGCTGATCGTCAAGACCGACGTGCAGGGTTCGCAGGAGGCTTTGGTGCAGGCGCTGACCAAGCTCTCCACCTCCGAAGTGAAGGTGCAGGTGGTGCATGCGGCAGTGGGCGGCATCTCGGAGTCGGACGTCAACCTGGCGATCGCCTCCAAGGCGGTGATCATCGGCTTCAACGCCCGTGCCGATGCCTCGGCGAAGAAGCTGGCCGAGAACAACGGCGTCGACATCCGCTACTACAACATCATTTACGACGCGGTCGACGAGATCAAGGCGGCGATGTCCGGCATGCTGTCGCCGGAAAAGCGCGAGCAGATCCTCGGCATGGTGGAGATCCGCAACGTGTTCAAGATCACCAAGATCGGCACGGTGGCAGGCTGCTATGTGCTCGATGGCCTGGTGAAACGCGGCTCCTCGGCACGCCTGCTGCGCGCCAACGTGGTGATCTGGACCGGCGAGCTCGATTCTCTCAAGCGCTTCAAGGACGACGTGCGCGAGGTCAAGGCCGGCTTCGAGTGCGGCCTGTCGCTGAAGAACTTCAACGACATCGAAGTGGGCGACCAGCTCGAGATCTTCGAAGTCCAGGAAGTGGCAAGAACGTTGGCCTAAACGACATCGGGTCCGGCCTGCGCCGGCCCCGATGTTGCGGCGAAGGAAAACCTATGCGCCACCAGAACAAGGGCTTTGCCCGCGCCGACCGCGTCAACGAGCAGATCCGCCGCGACCTGGCGGACCTGATCCGTACCGAACTGAAAGACCCGCGCATCGGCATGATCAGCCTGACCGCGGTGGAGGTGACGGCTGACTACGCGCACGCCAACGTCTACTTCACCACCATGACGGACCGCACGGCGGTGCCGAGCATTCTTGCCGGCCTGAAAAAGGCTTCCGGCTTTTTGCGCCTGATGCTGGGCAAGCGGATCAAGATCCACCAGATTCCCGAACTGCATTTCAAGTTCGACGAAAGCCTGGAGCGCGGCATCGAACTCTCTCAATTGATCGAGCAGGCCAACTCCGTACGCGCCAAGGAAGACTAAGCAAGAAGCAGGCAAAGCAAGAATTGCTTTTGCCTTGTTTCATCCTGCGTCTTTTTTCTCTCGCGCCCCGCCGCCTTGAACCAGACGCCCAAACGCCCTCCCCGCCAGCGCATCGACGGCGTGCTGTTCATCGACAAGCCGGTGGGCCTGACGTCCAATGGCGTGCTGGGCGTGATCAAGCGCCTGTACAACGCCGACAAGGCCGGGCATACCGGCACGCTGGACCCGTTCGCCACCGGCCTCTTGCCGGTAGCCATGGGCGAAGCCACCAAGTTCTCCGGGCATCTGCTGGATGCCGACAAGACCTACCTCGCCACTATGCGCCTGGGGGTGACCACCACCACCGCCGACCTTGAAGGCGAAGTGCGCCAGACCCGGCCGGTGGATGTAAGCGACGCGCAACTCGCCGCCGCCCTCGCCGCCCATACCGGCGCGATCAGCCAGATTCCGCCGATGTATTCCGCGCTCAAGCGCGACGGCAAGCCGCTGTATGAATACGCGCGCGCCGGCGAAACCCTGGAGCGCGAGCCGCGCCAGGTGACGATACGCGTGCTGGACCTGGTGGCGCGCGAGGGCCAGAGCGTGAGCTTTCGCGTCGCCTGCAGCAAGGGCACTTATGTGCGCACCCTGGCTGAAGACATCGGCGAGACCCTGGGCTGCGGCGCGCACCTGACCGCGCTGCGGCGTGAAGCGACGGGCGGCTTTGATCTCTCCGGTGCGATTACGCTGGCGCAACTGCAGGAGATGGACATCGAAGCGCGGATGGCCGCCCTGCGGCCGGTCGATGCGCTGGTCGCCGCCCTGCCCTCGCTAACATTGGACGCTACGCTGGCGGCGCGCCTGCGCCTGGGCCAGCGCCTGCCGCTGGAAGCCGCGCCGGGCCTGGTGCGCGCTTACGACCCCGAGCAGCGCTTTCTCGGCTTGGTGCGCGTCAGCGACGGGGTGGCGCACCCCGAGCGCCTGGCCGCCTGAGCGGCACGGCCAGCCCTATTGCTTCGCCCCGCGCTCCAGCGCATTGGCGCGCGCCGCCACCAGTTCCGACACCGATTCCTTCGCGTGCAGCATGCCGTGCAGGTGCGATTGCACCAGGTCGGTGAGCGCGTGCAGCCAGTCATCGCGCTCGTTCAGGCAGGGGATGTAGGTGAATTTCTTGCCACCGGCGGTGATGAATTCGTCGCGGCCTTCCATCGAGATTTCTTCCAGGGTTTCCAGGCAATCGGAGACGAAGCCTGGGCAGATCACGTCGACCCGGCCGGTGCCGGCGCGCCCGAGTTCGGCCAGGGTCGGCGCGGTATAGGGCTGTAGCCATTCGGCCTTGCCGAAGCGCGACTGGAAGGTGATGCGGTATTTGTCCTGCTCCAGCCCCAGCGCCTCGGCCAGCAGGCGACCGGTTTTCAGACATTCGCAGTGATACGGGTCGCCGAGGTCCAGGCTGCGGCGCGGTAGGCCATGAAAGCTCATCAGCAGCACATCCGGCGGGCCTACTTCCTTTTCCCAGTGCTCGCGCACCGAGGCGGCAAGCGCGGCGATGTAGCCCGGGTGGTCGTGGAAGTTGCGCACGAAGTTGATGCCGGGCAGGTTGCGCGCGCCGGCGCCCCAGGCGGCCACCGCGTCGTAAGTGCTGGCGGTGGTGCTGGCGGCGTATTGCGGGTACAGCGGCAGCACCAGGATGCGGTCGCAGCCCTTGGCGACGAGTTCATCGAGACTCGCGGCAATCGATGGATTGGCATAGCGCTGCGCTCCCGCCACTTCCACGCCCTCGACGCCACGCTGGTGCAAAAAGCCGCGCAGGTATTTGACCTGGCGCTCGGTATGCACCTTCAGCGGCGAACCCTCGGACAGCCAGATGCTTTGATACTTCGCCGCCGACTTTTTCGGCCGCACGTTGAGGATGATGCCGTTGAGGATCAGCCACCACAGTGCACGCGGAATCTCCACCACCCGCGGGTCCGAGAGGAATTGCTTGAGATAGCGCCGCACCGCCGGCGCGTCGGGCGCGTCGGGCGAGCCGAGATTGGTCAGCAGTACGCCGGTCTTGCGCGCGCTGCCGTGCTGGTAGGCGGGCGGGGATCGGAAACGTGACATGTGGGTCTTGTTGTTATGGCCGGCGGCACGAATCGCGCCGCGAAGCCCCGCGCGACTTTAGGAGTTGCTGTGGGAGAGCGCGTTGGTCAACAGGCGCGCGGTGATGTCGACGATCGGAATCACCCGCTCGTAGGCCATGCGCGTCGGGCCGATCACCCCTAGGGTGCCGACCACGCGTCCGTCCACCGCATAGGGTGCGGTGACAATGCTCATTTCGTCCAGCGGCACCAGGCGCGATTCGCCGCCGATGAAAATCTGCACGCCATCGGCGCGGCTGGACATTTCGAGCAACTGCATCAGCGCCGTTTTATGGTCGAACATGTCGAACAGCTTGCGCAGGCTTTCGCGGTCAGCCGACAGGTCGGAAATGCCGAGCAGGTTTTTCTCGCCCGAGATAACGTAGCTTTCGTTGGTCTCGGCCAGGGCCTCACCGCCGGCCTGCACCGCCGCCTCCGTCAGGCGCACGATGTCTTCGCGCAGCTCTTTCAGCTCTTCATGCAAGCGGCCGCGGATGGTCTCGAAGTCGACGCCGGCATAGTGCTGGTTGAGGAAGTTGGCCGCCTCCACCAGTTGCGATTGTGTATGCGCGCGGTCGGTGAACAGGATGCGGTTTTGCACGTCGCCGTCCGGCGTGACCAGGATCAGCAGCACGCGCTTGTCGGAGAGGTTGAGGAATTCGATGTGGCGAAACGCCGTGGGGCGCTTGGGCGCCATCACCACGCCGGCGAATTGCGACAGGTCCGAGAGCATGGAGGCAGCGGCGCTGATAACGCGCTGCGGCTGGTCCGGCATCAGCTGGCCCTTGAGCTCCTGCTGCGCCGCCTCGTTCAGCGGCTGCACGGTGATCAGGGTATCGACAAACATGCGGTAGCCGCGCGGCGTCGGAATACGCCCGGCCGAGGTGTGCGGGCTGGCGATGAAGCCCAGGTCTTCGAGGTCGGCCATCACGTTGCGGATGGTCGCCGGCGACAGGTCGAGGCCGGAGAATTTCGACAGCGCGCGCGAGCCGACCGGCTGACCGTCGGCGATATAGCGCTCCACCAGGGTTTTGAGCAGGGTACGGGCGCGTTGGTCGAGCATGGGACTGATTGTAGCCAAAACGCGCAATTCTGCGTGGTCTTCCACACAAATTGACGCTTATGTCCGCCCTGCCGCGAAAGCGGCAGGCGATAGGCGGCTAGCGGCCACCTGCCGTGGCCGCCTGCAGGCGCACCTCGACCCCGCCGTAGGACCCGGCCGGCAACTGCGAAGCCACGCCCGCCGGATGGATGATCAGCAGTCGGTCCTCGCCCTGCCAGCGCAGGGTCAGCGGCAAGGCGCGCTGGCCCACTGACATCGATCCCAGCGCCTTGCTGCTGACGACCTCAAAAGCAGTCACCGGCGCCGCGCTCCCGTCGCCCACCAGCACGCGGGTGCGCACCTCTTCGCTGCCGCCGCAAGCCTCCTGCTCCTGCCGCGCCTGGCGGCGACCGGAAGGGGAAAGCATCAACTGTAGTGGATAGACCTCGCACTCGGCGCTCGGCGTCGTGGCGAAGAAATGGTGAAAAAAGAACATGCCGCCGAATACCGCGACGCCCAAGGCGACGACAAGAAAAACGGCGCTGCGGGCGCTGATGGAACGGGCTTGCATGACGGGCGGGAAGAAAGAGCGGGCGTTGAGCGGCAAGCACTATAGCAAGTCGCCCCTTAAGTGTCATAGCCCCGAAAAACCCTACGACCAATGCGCCTATGCATTAAAGTCCTTGACAATTAATGCATAGACAACTATTATTCATGCATGGATAATGTTGAAGCGCCAAACGAAGCGGACATGTCGGCAGCGGCGTCCGTGGCTGAGCGCGTTGTCGAGCTCTACAGCGCCGACCACTACAAAATGGAAGAGTCGCTTGGCCTGATCATCAAGCGCGTGCATCAGAGCTTGCTGCGCAGCATCGACGAGCGCATGCAGGCCTATGACCTGACCGCGATGCAATGGGGTCCGCTGTTCCTGGTAGCCAAAGGCTATGACACCGTTGCAGGCTGCGCGCGCCTGTCGAACAGCGACGCCAGTTCGATGACCCGCATGCTCGACCGGCTTGAGACCAAGGGCCTGATCCGCCGCATCCGCAGTGCCGCCGACCGCCGCGTGGTCAATATTGAACTGACCGAGTCCGGCCGCAAGCTGGCCGACATCATCCCGCGCGAACTTGCCCATGTGCTGAACCATCACCTGCGCGGCTTCAGCACCGAAGAGTACGAAACCCTCAAAGTGCTGCTGCGCCGCTTCGAGCAAAACGGCAGCACGCCGGCTATCTGACATGATGAATCTCTCTATTCCTTTCTTGCTGCGGCAATCCTTCGGCGCCCTGCTGATCGCGGCCCTGGCCGGCTGCGCCAGCTTCAGCGGCCTCAAGCCGCAATCCAAACTGACCACGCCGGAAGCGCTGGGTGCCGCCGGCAGCATCACCTACCCCGCCGACGACTGGTGGACGGCCTATAACGACCCCAAGCTGAACGAGCTGATCGCCGCCGCCGTCGCCGGCAGCCCGACCATGCGCACCGCGCAGGCGCGCCTGGAGCGCGCCCAGTCCACCATCGACGTCTCGCGTTCCGCGCTGTCCCCGCAACTCGCCGCCGACGCCAGCAGTTCGCGTCAGCGCTTCAGCGAAAACTTCATCTACCCGCCGCCCTTCGGCGGCAGCTGGTACACGCAGAACGACGCGCGCCTGAACGGCAGCTGGGAGCTCGACCTGTTCGGCCGCAACCGCGCGGCCCTCGACGCTTCCATCGGCACCGCCCATGCCGCCGAGGCGGACCGCGAAGCCGCCCGCGTACTGCTGGCCGCCCGCGTGGCCAGCGCCTATTTCAACTTGGCGCAGACGCTTGAACAGCGCAAGGTAGCCGAGGCCACCCTGCAAGACCGGATGGCGCTGGAAAAGCTGGTGGCCCAGCGCGTCGGCGCCGGGCTCGATACCAACGTCGAATTGCGCCAGGCGCAAGGCAACGTACCGCAGACCCGCCAGGAGATCGCCACGCTGGACGAGCAGATCGGCATCGCCCGCCACGCCCTGGCCGCGCTGGCCGGCGCCGGCCCGCAGGCCTACGACGCGCTCACCCCCGGCATCACCGAGCGCCCCGCCCTGCAACTGCCGGCCACCGTGCCGGCCGACCTGCTGGGCCGCCGCGCCGACATCGTCGCCGCGCGCTGGCGCGTCGAGGCGGCCTCGCGCGATATCGCCGTGGCCAAGGCCGAGTTCTACCCCGACATCAACCTGAGCGCCTTCATCGGCTTCCAGAGCCTGGGCTTCACCAACTGGCTCAGTTCCGCCAGCCGTGTCATCGGCATCGGCCCGGCAGTGCACCTGCCGATTTTCGAAGGCGGCAAACTGCGCGGCAACCTGCGCGGCAAGGACGCCGACTACGACATCGCGGTCGAAGACTACAACGCCAAGCTGATCGACGCCCTGCGCGACGTCGCCGACCAGCTCACCTCCACCCATTCGGTGGAAACGCAGTGGCGCGAGCAGCAGGACGCGCTGGCCGCGGCGCAGTCCGCCTACGACCTGGCGCAGCAGCGTTACCGCGCCGGCCTCTCCACTTATCTCACTGTGCTGACCGCCGAACTCAATCTCGAGCAACAGCGCAAGGGCGCGGTCGGGCTGAAGGCACGCCGCTACGCGCTGGATGTCGAACTGGCGCGCGCCCTCGGCGGCGGCTTTCACGCCGATGCGCCGGCCGCGCAAAAAACCAGTTCCATCAAATAATCCAGTAAGCAGAAGTCCGCCAAGTTCAAAGCATTAGATTAGTTGCGAAAGAAGAAATCATGAGCGATACCCAAACCATCGAACAAAAGCCCGCCGCCAGCAGCAAGCGCCGCAAATGGCTGGCCATCACCGGCGTGGTCGTGCTGGCCGGCGCCATCGGCTACGGCGCCTACTGGGCGCTGGTGCTGCGCCACTTTGAGAGCACCGACAATGCCTACGTCCAGGGCAATATGGTGCAGGTGACGCCGCAGATCGCCGGCACCGTGATCGCCATCAACGCCGACGATACCGACAAAGTCACCGCCGGCCAGCCGCTGGTGGAACTCGACGGCGCCGACGCGCGCGTCGCGCTGGACCAGTCCGAGGCCCAGCTGGCGCAGGTGGTGCGCCAGGTGCGCACCCTGTTCGTCGGCAACGGCTCGCTGTCGGCCACCGTCGCCCTGCGTGAAGCCGACGTGGCGCGCGCCGCCGCCGATGTCGCCAAGGCGGAAGACGACCTGCGCCGCCGCGCCTCGCTGACTTCCACCGGCGCGGTCTCCGGCGAGGAAATCAAGCACGCCGAGTCCGCCCTGCAAAGCGCCCGCAGCACCCTCACCGCCGCCAAGGCCTCGGTGATCGCCGCGCGTGAAGAGCTGACCTCGAACCAGTCGTACACCGACAACACCAGCATCAACCAGCACCCGAACGTGCAGGCCGCCTCCGCCAAGGTGCGCGAAGCCTACCTGACGCTGAAACGCTCCGAGCTGCCCTCCCCGGTCTCGGGCTATGTGGCCCGCCGCAGCGTGCAAGTCGGCCAGCGCGTGCAGGCCGGCGCGCCGCTGATGGCCATCGCCCCGCTGGACCAGTTGTGGGTGGATGCAAACTTCAAGGAAGTGCAGTTGCGCAACATCCGCATCGGCCAGCCGGTGAAACTCACCGCCGACGTCTACGGCGGCAAGATCGAGTACGACGGCAAGGTCGCCGGCCTGGGCGCCGGCACCGGCGCGGCGTTTGCGTTGCTGCCGGCGCAAAACGCCACCGGCAACTGGATCAAGGTGGTGCAGCGCGTGCCGGTGCGCATCGCGCTCGACCCCAAGCAGTTGCAGGACCACCCCTTGCGCATCGGCCTGTCGATGGAAGCCGAGGTAGACATCGCCAACCAGGAAGGCAAGAGCCTGGCCGAAGGCCCGCGCGCCGCTTCCGTGGTGCAGACCCAGGTGTTCGATGTTGCCCTGACCGAGGCCGACAGCCGCATCGCCCGCATCATCGCTGACAATGCCGGTGTTACCCACGTGGCCACGCTGGGCCCGGCGGCCAACGGCCGCAACAGCGCGGGCGGTGCAGGCAACAACGCCGCCGGCCGCGAGCCGGTGCCGGCCAGCGCCACTCTCGCCCGCGCCAGCCCCAGCGCCCTGCGCGTCAGCCAGACTCTGAGCGCCTCGCGCAACTGAGCAACCGGACATGGCAGACATCGCCAATCCCGGCGCGCCGCAAGGCGCCGCCGCGAGCCCGGCTCCGCAGGCGCCCGCGCAAGCGGAGGTGCCCGAGTACCAGAAGCCGCTGACCGGCGCCACCCTGCTCTGGGGCACCCTGTCGCTAGCGCTCGCCACCTTCATGAACGTGCTCGACACCTCGATCGCCAACGTGTCGATCCCGGCGATGTCGGGCGACCTCGGCGTTTCCACCAGCCAGGGCACCTGGGTCATCACCTCTTTCGCGGTGGCCAATGCGATTTCGCTGCCGCTCACCGGCTGGCTCACCATGCGCCTGGGCCAAGTGCGCCTGTTTACCATCAGCACGCTGCTGTTCGTCGTCGCCTCGCTGATGTGCGGCCTGGCGCCGAACCTGCCGACGCTGCTCTTCTTTCGCGTGGTGCAGGGCGCGGTGGCCGGCCCGATGATCCCGCTGTCGCAGACCCTGCTGATGGCCAGCTACACCAAGGCGCGGGTCGGCACGGCGCTGGCGCTGTGGTCGATGACCACCCTGGTGGCGCCGGTGGTCGGGCCGCTACTGGGCGGCTGGATCACCGACAACATCAACTGGCCGTGGATTTTTTACATCAACATCCCGATCGGCCTGTTCGCCGCCGGCGTCACCTGGGCGATCTACAAAAAGCGCGAAACGCCGATCAAAAAGCTGCCGGTCGATGGCGTCGGCCTGGGCCTGCTGGTGCTGTGGGTGGGCGCGCTGCAGATCATGCTCGACAAGGGCAAGGAACTGGACTGGTTTGCCTCCGGCGTGGTGGTGCTGCTGGCGATCGTCGCGGTGCTCGGCTTCGTGCTGTTCATGATCTGGGAAATGACCGACAAGCATCCGGTGGTCGACCTCACCTTGTTCCTGCAGCGCAATTTCTGGTCCGGCACCCTCGCCCTATCGCTGGCCTACGGCATATTTTTCGGCAACCTGGTGCTGCTGCCCCTGTGGCTGCAGCAGACCATGGGCTATACCGCCACCTCCGCCGGCCTGGCCCTTGCGCCGGTAGGCCTGCTCGCCATCATCCTGATGCCGCTGGTGGGCCGCAACATCAACCGCGTCGACCCGCGGATTTTCGCCAGTTTCTCTTTCCTCGTCTTCGCCCTGGTGTTCTGGATGCGCTCGCGTTTTTTCACCGAGGTGGACATGGTGTCGATCATGATCCCGACGCTGATCCAGGGCGTGGCGATGGCCTTCTTTTTCGTCCCCCTGATCAACCTGGCGCTGTCCGGCCTGTCGCCCGACCGCATCCCCGCCGCCTCCGGACTGACCAACTTCGTGCGCATCACCGCCGGCGCCTTCGGCACCTCGATCTTCACCACCCTGTGGGAAGACCGCGCCGCCATGCACCATGCGCAACTGGTGGAGTCGGTCAACCAGGGCAGCAATGCCACCACCAGCGCGATCGGCGGGCTGATGTCCCAGGGCCTGAGCCATGAACAGGCGCTGGGCGCGATCAACAACATGATCGACCGCCAGGTGCTGACGCTCTCGGCCGCCGAACTGTTTTACGTGTCGGCCTTCATTTTCGTCGCGATGATCGGGGTAATCTGGTTCGCCAAGCCGCCGGCCCGCGGCGGCCCCAAGGTGGACGCCGGCGCGGCGCACTGATGCCGCGGCGAACCGGTGCGCACTGCTGCTCGGCCTCGCGTACCGGGGAGCAGCCTTTGATTTGAGCGCCAAGTGTAGCCGATGCTACACTTGGCGCTTTTTTGCGGCTTGCCGTTTTCCTATTTCCTGTTTTTTTGTCGCGCACGCGGGCGCCTAGCCGCGCGCGCCGTTCCTTCAAGGTGAACATGCTTTCCACCCGCATTTCGCGCACCCCGCGTGCGCGCCCCGGCAACGCCCTCCCTTCCCTCCTGCTTGCCGCGCCGCTGGCGCTGTTGCTGGCCGCCTGCGGCAACTCGGCGCCGCCACCACCGCCGCCGGCCGCCGTGCCGGTTTCCACCCTGAGAGTGGCGACCCGCGAAGTGCCCGTACTGATCGAGGCAGTAGGCCGCACCGAGGGCTCGAAGGAGGTCGAGGTGCGGGCGCGGGTCTCCGGCATCCTCGAAAAGATCAACTTCACCGAAGGCACGGTGGTCAAGGCCGGCACGCCGCTGTTCCGCATCGATCGCGCGCCCTTCGAGATCGCGCTGGCCGAAGCGCGCGCCGCCCTACAGCAAGAGCAGGCAAAGCATGAGCAGGCCGGGCGTGAAAACCTGCGCCTGAAGGAACTGGCCGACAAGAAGGCGATCAGCCGGCGCGAGTCCGACGATGCCGGCACCAACCTCAAGTCCTCGCAAGCCACCATCAGCGCCGCCGAGGCGAAGGTGCGCGAGGCCGAGCTCAATCTCTCCTATACAACCGTGATCGCCCCGGTGGCCGGCGTCACCAGCCGCAGCCTGCGCTCCGAAGGGACACTCGTCACCGCCAACACCGACGCCGCGCTGCTCACCACCCTGTCGCAGACCAACCCGATGTGGGTGCGCTTCGGCATTTCGGACGCGGAATACGAGGTGCTGCGCGCCGGCGCCGGTGGCGCAACCCAGCAGGCGTCCAGCGAAAACGTGGTCAAGCTGATTCTGCCCAGCGGCAAGGTGCACCCGGTGGCCGGCAAGCTGAACTTCTCCGGTTCGACGGTGGACAGCAAGCTGGGCACGGTGCAATTGCGCGCCGAGTTTTCCAATCCGGACTTAAGCCTGCTGCCCGGCCAGTTCGTCAAGGCGCAGGTGGTGGCGGGCAAGCAGCAGGCCATCCTGGTGCCGCAGACCGCCGTGCAGCAAAACGAGCAGGGACGCTTCGTCTGGGTGGTCGGCCCGGAAAGCAAGGCGATGCAAAAGCGCATCGAGGCCGGCAGCTGGCTGGGCCGCGACTGGATCATCAACAAGGGCCTGGCCGATGGCGACGTGGTGATCCTCGACAACCTGCTGAAAATCCGCCCGGGCGCGCTGGTCAAGCCGCAGCAGGCGGATGCAGGCACCCCGGCCAACGCGGCACCTGCTGCTGGCGCCGCGCCCGCTCCGGCGGCTGACGCCAAGAAAGCCGGCTGAGCGGAACCGACATGTCAAGATTCTTCATTTTCCGCCCGGTGTTCGCCGGCGTGCTGGCGATTTTGCTGATCATCGCCGGCCTGGTCGCCGTCAAGGTGCTGCCGATCGCGCAATACCCGGAAATCGCGCCGCCGACGGTGACCATCACCACCACCTACCTCGGCGCCTCCGCCGACACCATCGCGCGCACCGTCGCCGCGCCGATCGAGGAGCAGCTCTCCGGCGTCGAGCGCCTCAGCTATTTCAACTCCTCTTCCTCCTCCACCGGCGCGCTGACCATCACCGCCACCTTCGAGCCGGGCACCAACGTCGATACCGCGGTGTTCAACGTCAACAACCGGGTCAACCTGGCGCTGCCGCGCCTGCCGGCGGACGTGCGCAACATCGGCGTGACAGTGCAAAAGCGTTCCACCGACATTCTGCTGGTGGCCTCGCTGGTGTCGCCCAAGAGCAGCTACAACACCCTGTTCCTGTCGAACTACGCGACGCTGAACCTGGTGGACGAGTTAAAGCGCGTGCCGGGGATTTCCGACGTCACCGTGTTCGGCGCTCGCGATTTCTCGATGCGCGTCTGGCTGCGGCCGGACAAGATGGCGCTGCTTGGCGTCACCGCCAGCGACGTCGCTGCCGCCCTGCGGGTGCAGAACAACCAGTACGCCGCCGGCAAGATCGGCGCCGAGCCGGCCCCGCCCGGGCAGGACCTGGTCTATACCGTCACGGCCACTGGCCGCCTGGTCGACCCCGAGGAGTTCGGCGAGATCGTGGTGCGCGGCAACGGCCCGGCCGGCGCGCTGAAACTCAAGGACGTCGCCCGCCTCGAACTCGACGCGCAGAACTACGACACCTACAACACCCTCAACGGCAAGCCGACCATTGCCATGGCCACCTATCTGCAACCGGGCGCCAACGCGCTGCAGGTGGCGGACCTGGTGCGGGCGAAGATGGACGAGATGAAGACGCAGTTTCCGTCGGATGTGGACTACGTGATCCCGTTCGACACCACGCTCTTCGTCCAGGCCTCGATCAAGGAAGTGGTGAAGACGATTTTCGAGGCGGCGGTGCTGGTGGTGCTGGTGGTCTACATCTTCCTGCAAACCGTGCGCGCCACGCTGATCCCGATGGTCGCGGTGCCGGTGTCCTTGATCGGCACCTTCGCAGGCCTGTGGATCTTCGGCTTTTCGATCAACACCCTGACGCTCTTCGCCCTGGTGCTGGCCATCGGCATCGTGGTCGACGACGCCATCGTGGTGCTGGAGAACGTCGAGCGCCTGATGCGCGAGGAGCACATGCCTCCCTTCGAGGCATCGCTGAAGGCAATGGAGGAAGTGTCGGGCGCGGTGGTGGCCATCGTGCTGGTGCTGTGCGCGGTGTTCGTGCCGGTGGCCTTTCTCGGCGGCATCGCCGGCGCGCTGTACCGTCAGTTCGCCGTCACCGTGGCGATCTCGGTGGTGATTTCCGGCTTCACGGCGCTGACCCTGACGCCCGCCCTGTGCGCCATCATGATGAAGGCCGGCGGGCACAGCGAGTCGAAGATCTTCCGCCCCTTCAACCATGGCTTCGACTGGATGACCAAGCGCTTCCTGAGCCTGGTCGGTCTGGCGATTAGCCATCGCCTGGTTTCCTTCGTGCTGTTCCTCGGCATGCTCGGCCTGGTGGTGGTGATGTTCATGCGCATTCCCGGCAGCTTCGTGCCGGCCGAAGACCAGGGCTATGTGTTCACCGCCATCAGCCTGCCCGACGGCGCCAGCCTGCAGCGTACCGGCGCGCTGGCCGACAAGACGCAACAGGTGATCTCGGCCAACCCGGCGGTGCAAAACGTGCTGACCATCAACGGCTTCGACCTGATCGGCGGTGCCAACAAGTCGAACGCGGCGACCATGTTCGTGCCGCTCAAGCCCTGGGAAGATCGCGAGGCCACCGCGGTACAGGTGTCCGGCGACATCCTGCGCAAGGGCAGCGGCTATCGCGAAGGCGTGGTGATTTCCTTCGGCCCGCCGGCGATCCGTGGCTTAGGCTCCGCCGGCGGCTTCGAACTTTACCTGCAGGGGCGCACCAACGCCGACCCCAAGGCCCTCTCCGACGTGCTGCAAACCTTCCTCGCCGCCCTGCGCGCCGATCAGCAGTTGACCGGCATCAACTCCTTTTTCCGCCCCACCACGCCGCAGTTGAAGGTCGAGGTGAATCGTGAAAAGGCGCTGGCCCTGGGCGTGCCGGTGGCTGACATTTACGACGCCCTGCAATCGACCATGGGCGTGCTCTACGTCAACGACTTCAACAAGTTCGGCCACACCTACCGTGTGCAGATGCAGGCCGACGCCGCCTTCCGCGCCAAGCCGGAGGACATCGGCAACGTCTTCGTGCGCTCGGGCGCCAGCGGCGAGATGATTCCGCTCAAGACCCTGCTGACGGTAACCAACACCGTCGGCGCTGAAACCCTGGAGCGTTTCAACGGCTATATCGCCGCGAAAATCCTCGGCAACGGCAAGCCCGGCGTGAGCTCGGGGCAGGCGATCGCCGCGGTGGAACGGGTGGCGAAAGAGAGTCTGCCTCAGGGCTACCAGATCACCTGGAGCGGCCAGGCCTTCCAGGAACGCCGCACCGGCAACGCCTCGGCGGTGGCTTTCGGGCTGGCGCTGGTGATGGTGTTCCTGATCCTGGCGGCGCTGTATGAACGCTGGAAGCTGCCGGCGGCGGTGCTGCTGGCGGTGCCCTTCGCGGTGGGCGGCGCGCTCACCTTCGTGATGTTGCGCGGGATGGAAAACGACATCTACTTCCAGATCGGCCTGGTGGTGCTGATCGGTCTGGCGGCGAAGAACGCCATCCTGATCGTCGAGTTCGCGCAGCAGGGTTACCTGAACGGCATGTCGGCGGCGGACGCCGCGCTGGAAGCGGCGCGCCTGCGCTTTCGCCCCATTGTCATGACTTCGCTGGCCTTCGTGCTGGGCGTGGTGCCGCTGGCTTTTTCCAGCGGCGCGGGCGCGGCGGCGCGGCGCTCGATGGGCACTGGCGTGTTCGGCGGCATGTTGGCCTCGACCTTCATCGCGACGATTTTCGTGCCGCTGTTTTTCGTACTGACGGCCAGCCTGCGCAAGCGCGACATCGACGAGGCCGCTTCGCGCGCCCAGGCGGCGCAGCCGGCCGACACCAAGCACACCGAGGAGGGCGCGCAATGAAGCGTTCCTCCCTGACGCTGCGGCCGCTGGCAAGCGCGCTGCTGCTGGCTGGCGCCGCCACTCTCGGCGGCTGCATGCTGATCGGCCCCGACTATAAGCGCCCATCGCTGGAGACGCTCGACGTGCCGGCCGACTACCCCGAGCCGCAGGCGGGCGAGGCAACCGTACTGCAAGCCGACTGGTGGACCCTGTATGGCGACGCCACGCTCAACGATCTGGTGGCGTCGGCACAAAAGAACAGCGCCGACATCCGCCTGGCTACCGCGCAACTCGAAGAGGCGCGCGCGGCGTTGCGCGAGGCCAATGCCAGCCTGTTTCCGGAAATCGACGCCGGCGTAAGCGACAATTCCTCGCGCGTCTCCACGGTCACGGCAGTGCCGGTGCCCTCCGGCATTCCGCTGGTGCGCCCGGACAAGCGGCTGGCGATTTCCACCGCCTTCGAACTGGACTTCTGGGGCCGGCTGCGCCGCGGCACCGAAGCCGCGCGCGCGGTCGCCTTGTCCAGCCAGTATGGGCGCGACACCGTGACCATTACGCTGGCGGCGACCACCAGCCAGGCCTACTTCCTGCTGCGTGCCATCGATGCGCAGATCGTCGTCACGCGTGAGACGCTGAAGGCGCGCGAGGACTCGCTGGAAGTAACGCGCGACCGCTCCAACTCCGGCATCTCCTCCGACCTTGACGTGCAGCAGGCGATCGGCGCACGCTCCGACGCCATCCTGCAGTTGCAGGAACTGGAACGCCAGCGCAAGATCGTCGAGCATCAGTTAGGCGTGCTCACCGGCAACCTCGCCTTGCGCATTGCGCCGGGCAACCTCGACAACCTGCCGGCCCCGCCGGTGCCGCCCACCGGCCTGCCCTCGGCGCTGCTGGAGCGCCGTCCCGATGTGCGCTCAGCCGAACAGAACCTGGTGGCCGCCAACGCGCGCATCGGCATTGCCAAGGCGGCGATGTTCCCGACCATCTCGCTCACCGGTTATCTGGGCGGCGAAAGCACCGACTTCAGCAATCTGCTGAGCATGCCGGCGCGGATCTGGAACCTCGGCTTCGCCATGACCCTGCCGCTGTTCGACGAGGGCCGCATTTTCGCCCGCACCGCGCAGGCGGAGGCGCGCCAGCGCCAGTCGGTGGCGAACTACCAGCGCTCGGTCGAAACGGCGTTTCGCGAAACCGCCGACGCGGTGAGCAACCTCTACGCGAGCACGCAAAGCGAGGCCGAGTACAAGGTGAAGGTGGAGGCGGCGCGCCAGGCGCTGGTGCTGTCGCGTACTCGTTATGACGCCGGCTACTCGGCCTACCTGGAGGTGCTCGATGCCCAGCGCACCGCCAACGATGCCGAGCTGGCGATGATCCGCAACCGTCAGCTGCGCCTGGCCTACAGCGTCGACCTGATGCGGGCGCTGGGGGGCGGCTGGAACCCCGAGGCGCCACGCTGATGCGCGCTGCCGTTGCACGGGAATCGAAGCCGGCGGCGCGCCAGCCGGTTACGCGTCAACCGGCCGCGCTCAAAGCCAAGCCGGCGGCCGCCCGTCCCCTGCCCTGCCCGCCCTCGCAACGCCTGGCGGAGCGGCGGCGCAAGTTCATCGCCGCCGCCGAGCAGCTGTTCCTGGAGCGCGGCTTTGCCGGCGCCAGCGTCAACGAGGTGGTGCGCATTGCCGGCGGTTCGCTGGCCACGCTGTATGCCGAGTTCGGCACCAAGGAAGCGCTGTTCGAAGCCGTGCTGAGCCAGCGCGCCGCGGCGATTTTCGCCGAAGGACTGCAGGAACCGGCGCATATTGCCGATGTGGCGGCCGAGCTGCATGCATTGGCCACGCGCATGCAGGCGCGAATTCTTTCCGCCGACGGGCTGGCGATTTATCGGCTGGCGGTGGCCGAGGCGCCGCGCTTTGCGGGCTTGCGCGAAACGGTGCTGCAGTCCGGCCTGCGCGGCTTTCTGGATCACCTGTCGGGCTATTTCGCCGGCCTGACCGCCGCCGGCGGCATTCGCATCGACGATCCGGCGCTGGCAGCGGAGCGCTTTCTTACCCTGGTGCAGGGCCAGCAGATGTTCGTCGCCTGCTGCGGCAACGCCGAGCGCATCAGCGTCGCCAGCCGCCGCCTGCATGTGCGGCGGGCGGTCGATGCCTTCCTGATGATTTACCCCTTGCGCGAACAACGCGCGCGCAAAGCGCGCGCCGCCTGAGCGGCGCTTTTTCGCCTGGTTCGCCTGGTACCGAGTCAGCCTCGGCTACTTGGCGCCGACCTTGCTGGGCAAGCCCTCCCAGCCGCCGCCCAGGGCCTTGACCAGGAACACCGAAGTGGCGAAACGCTGGCCGAGAAGCTGCGCGGCCTGGCGCTCGTTCGACAGCAGCAATTGCTGCGCGGTGATCACATCGATGTAGGTCGCCACGCCGCCTTCATAGCGCGCGGTGGCCACATCGAGCACCTTGCGCGAACTGGCAATCGCCGCCTGCGACTGGTTGTAGGCGCGCTCCAGCGAGGCCAGGCCGGTGATGCCGTCTTCGACTTCCTGCATCGCGGTGAGCACCACGCGGCGATAGTTGGCGACCGTGATGTCGTAGCCGGCCTTGGCGAAGGCTGAATTGGCGCGGATGCGGCCGCCGTCGAAAATCGGCTGCACCAGCGACCCGCCCAGCGACCAGATGAACGCCGGCGTGCTGAACAGGCTGGTCAGGCGGTAGCTTTCGCTGCCGTACAGTCCGCCGAGGTTAAAGCTGGGATAAAAGGCCGCTTCGGCGACACCGACCTGCGCATTGGCAGCCGCCATCGCGCGCTCGGCCGAAGCCACGTCGGGACGGCGCTCCAGCACGTCGGAGGGCACGCCCAGCGGCACCGCGGGCGGAATCACCGCCGTCAACGCGACAGCATCGAGCTTGAACAACGGCGGCGGCGTGCCTGACAGCGCGGCGATGGCGTGCTCGTATTGCGCGCGCAGGCGCTTGAGCACGTCGATCTGCGTCAGGGTGCTGTCGAGCAGTGCCTGCTGCTGCGCCACATCCAGGCCGGAAGTGGCGCCGAGGTCGTGGCGCGAGGTGGCGAGGTCGAGCGCCGCCTTTTGCAGGTCGATCGAGCGCGTTACCACGTCGAGCTCGACGTCGATCTCGCGCAGGTTGAAGTAGTTGGTGGCAAGATCGGTCGTGAGGATCAGGCGCACGTTCTCCAGATCGACAGCCACCTGCTGTGCGGTGGCGCTGGCGCCTTCGACGGTACGCTGGATCCGGCCGGCGAGGTCGATTTCGTAGCTGACGGTGCCGGCGACGACATAGTCGTTCTGGGTGGTGGTGAAATTGGGCGCGGTGTTGTTGGTCAAGGGCCGCAGCGAGGAAATACGGGCGCGGGCGTCGCGCGCGGTGACGCCGACTTGCGGATAGCGGGCCGCGCCGACGGCGTCCAGCGTGGCGCGCGCCTGCGCCACGCGCGCATTGGCCGCGGCCAGCGTGGGACTGTTGGCCAGCGCCTG
This sequence comes from Betaproteobacteria bacterium, assembly GCA_028292405.1. Classification (GTDB taxonomy): domain Bacteria; phylum Pseudomonadota; class Gammaproteobacteria; order Burkholderiales; family JAEUOS01; genus JAQGMJ01. The sequence goes on along the minus strand of JAQGMJ010000062.1, from coordinate 140,587 downwards.
TTCCTCCAGGGCGTTGAGCGCCGGGTCGTTGAAGCGCTGCCACCACGGGCCCTTCGGGGCATCGTCGCTGGGCGTGCTGACGCGCCAGGGCGCCTCCAGCTTCCAGTCCACCGGCATCGCCACCTCGGGCCGCTTGTAATCCGGCCCAACGGCGCAGCCGGCCAGCAGCGCCGCGCTCAGGCAGGCGCCTAAAGGTAAACCACGATTCACGACTTGTCCTTGCCCGGAACAGTTGCTGCCGGCTTGGCATTGCCGGGCGGATTGGCGGCGACTGCCACCTGGTCACCCTCGGCCATCGAGTCCGGCGGGTTGAGCACCAGTTGTTCGCGGCCGTCGATGCCGTCGAGCACCTCGACGCTATCGCCGTAGTTGCGCCCGATCCTGATGGTCTTGAGGGTGACGCGGCCGTTGCCGTCCACCACCGCCACGCGCACGCCTTCGGCGCGGATCAGCAGGGCATTGGTCGGGATCGAAAAGCCCTTGCCCGCCAGCAGCGGCAGCTTCACCTGCACGTAGGCGCCGGGCAGCAGCGTGCCGTCCGGATTGGGCAGGGTGATTTCGACCTGCATGGTGCGGGTGGCGATGTCGATGGCGGCGGCGGTACGGGCGATCTTGCCCTTGAAGCCCTGGCCGGCGAGTTCGGACTGGCCGACGGTGACTTCCTGGCCTTCCTTCACCAGTTGCGCATAGGACTGCGGCACGTTGACGTAGACGCGCAGCGGGTCGGTCTGGGTCAGCACGAACATGACGCGGCCGCCGCCGGCATCGATCAGGTCGCCGGTGTCCACATTGCGCCGGGTGATGACGCCGGCAAACGGCGCCGTGACGCGCTTGAAGCCTTCGAGTTGTTTCAGTCGGCCGACGTTGGCGTCGGCCGCGGCGAGGTTGGAGCGCGCCTGCGAATCATTGCTGCGCCGCTCGTCGAGCTCCTGTTGCGATACCGCATCTTTCTTGCGCAGGGCTTCCCAGCGCTCCATCGTGCTCTTCGCCAGGGCCAGGCTGGAGGAAGCCTGGTCGCGCGCGGCTACCGCCTGCGTGAGCTGCTGGTCGATTTCCGGCGTTTCGATTTCCGCCAGCAGCTCGCCCTTCTCGACGCGGCTGCCGATGTCCTTGTACCACTTCTTCACGTAGCCGCTGGCGCGCGCGGCGATCGGCGATTGCACATAGCCCTGCAGGGTGCCGGGCAGGGACAGGTTCTGGCCGACGTCGCTGCTCTTGGGCAGGGTGACGCGCACATACTGCTTGGCATGCTCGACGGTGCCGGCCTCCAGCGCCTTCGCATTGCTGATGCGGCTGAAAATGGTGCGCCCCGCGCCCACCGCCAGCACCGCGACTACCGCAAATACCAGCATGCGCGCGCGGCGCATCGCCTGTTTTCGCTTGACCAGTTCGTGGGGATCGACATTCTCGAGAGAATGGATACCCAGTTCGGAATGACGTTGCTCGGACATTACTTCAGGCCTCCTGGTGCACCACGCCGCCGGAAGGCGGCTGCGGTGCGGCGTGTGCATGCGCCCCGTGGCGCCGGGCGAGGCGCTGGTGGACGCCGGCATACACCACCGGTACAAAGAAAAGGGTGGAAACGGTTGCGAACAGCAGCCCGCCGATGACGGCGCGGCCCAGCGGTGCGTTCTGCTCGGCGCCCTCGCCCAGGCCCAGCGCCATCGGGATCATGCCGATGATCATCGCCAGCGCGGTCATCAGCACCGGGCGGATGCGGGTGGCGCCGCCTTCCAGCGCGGCGGCCAGCGGCGGCACCCCGGCCTCGCTGCGTTCGCGCGAAAACGACACCAGCAAAATCGAGTTGGCGGTGGCCACGCCCATGGTCATGATGGCGCCGGTGAGCGCCGGCACCGACAGCGTGGTGCCGGTGAGGAACAGCATCCAGGCAATGCCGGCCAGCGCCGCCGGCAGCGCGGCGATGATGATGGCCGCGTCGATCCACGACTGGAAGTTGACCACGATCAGCAGGTAGACCAGCACGATGGCCATGGCGAGGCCGACCAGCAGGCCGATGAAGGAAGCCTGCATCGTCTGCACCTGGCCGCGCATCACCACCTGGCTGCCGCGCGGCAGCTTCGGCTTGATCGCATCGATCTTCTCCTGCACCTGGTTGGCCACGTTGGCCAGGTCGGTGCCCTGCACGCTGACAAAGGCGTCGATCGACGGCGTGATGTTGTAGTGCGTGACCACGGCCTGGCTGACGCTCGGCCGCGCCACCACCAGGTTGCCGAGCAGCTGCGGCGCACCGCCGGTGGCATTGGCACCGGCGACCGGAATGCCCACCGGCGTGTTGAGCAGCGCATCGAGCGAACTGACGTTGTATTGCGGCGTCTGCACCGCGATGTTGTAGACCACGCCGTTTTGCGGGTTGAGCCAGAAGGCCGGCGCCGTCTGCGAACTGCCGGACAGGCTCACCAGCACGTTCTGCCCGACATTGGCGGCGGTCAGCCCGACTTGCTGCAGGCGGCTGCGGTCCATCTGCAGGTCGACGGCCGGGTTGTCCAGACGCTGGTGCACATGCACGTCGACCGCCCCGGGGATCTGGCGGATCGACTTCACCAGCTCGGCGGCCAGCGCCGCATTCTTCTCCATCGCGTTGCCGGTGAATTGCACGTCGATCGCCGCCGGCAGGCCGAAGTTGAGAATCTGCGTGACGATGTCGGCAGGCTGGAAAAAGAACTCGACGCCGGGGAAACGCTTCGGCAATTCGTTGCGCAGCATCACCACGATGCGCTCGGTAGGCCGATGGTCCTCGTTGAGCGAAATCAGGATTTCGCCGTCGAGCGAACCGAAGGTACCGCCGTTGCTGTAGGAAAGGTTGATGCCGGAATTGGGCACGCCGAGGTTGTCGAGGATGGTGCCGATCTCATCACCGCCCACCAGTTCGCGGATCGAGTTCTCCACAGCGTCGGCCACCCGCGCGGTCTCTTCGATCCGCGTGCCGGTGGGCGTGCGGAAGTGCAGGCGGATCTGGCCGGCATCGACGCTGGGGAAGAAGTCGCGGCCCAGCACCGGGAACAACAAGCAGGACAGCAGGCAGAAACCAATGAACATGCCGGCGAAGGTCTTGCGCTTGGCCAGCAGCGACGACAAGGTCAGCGTATAGGCGCGGCGCACCCGCTCGAACTGCTGGTCGAAGCTCTTGTACAGGCGCTGCAGCAGGCTGGGTTTGCCCTGCGCCGCCTCGCCATGTACCTGTCCCTTCATCAGCAACATCACCAGGGTGGGCACCAGGGTACGCGAGAGGAAGTAGGAGGCGATCATCGCAAACACCACCGCCTCGGCCAGCGGCACGAACAAAAAGCGCGCCACGCCGGAAAGAAAGAACATCGGCACGAACACGATGCAGATGCACAGGGTGGAGACAAAGGCCGCCACGCCGATCTCGCCGGCGCCGACCTCGATGGCGTCGTTCAGCGGCTTGCCCATGTGGATGTGCCGCTCGATGTTTTCGATCGTCACGATCGCCTGGTCGACCAATATGCCCACCGAGAGCGCCAGGCCGCCGAGCGTCATCAGGTTGAGCGTCTCGCCCAGCGCCTTCAGCACCAGGATGGCGGCGAGGATGGACAGCGGAATGGTCAGCGCGATGATCAAAGTGCTGCGCCAATTACCGAGGAACAGCAGCACCATGGCGGCGGTGAGGCCGGCGGCGATCAACGCCTCGATGACCACGCCCTGGATCGCCGCGACGACGAATACCGACTGATCGAACAGCGGCGTCACCTTGATGTCGGCCGGCATGATCTGGGTGGCGCGCGGCAGCAACGCGCGCAGGTTCTTGACGATGTCGACGGTGGAGGCGCCGCCGTTTTTCAGGATCGACAGCAGAACGCCGCGCGCCCCGTCCTGGCGCACGATGTTGGTCTGCGGCGAGAAACCGTCGCGCACCTGCGCCACGTCCTTCAGGTAGGTGGTGGCGCTGCCGGAGGTGCGCACCGGCAGGTCGTTCAGGCCGCCCAGCACGTCCGGCGAGCCGTTCATCTTGATGTTGTACTCGGTCATGCCGAACTTCGCCGTGCCCGAGGGCAGGATCAGGTTCTGCGTGTTCACCGCGTTGACCACGTCGGCCGGCGCCAGGCCGCGCGCCTGCAGCGCCTGCGGATCGAGGTCCACCGAAATCAGGCGGATCTTGCCGCCGTAGGGAAAGGGAATCGCCACGCCGGGGATGGTGATGAGCTGCGGGCGCAACTGGTTGACGGCGGCGTCGAACACCGCGTTTTCCGGCAGCGTCGGGCTGGAGAGCGCGAGCTGGATCACCGGGATCGAGGAGGCCGAATACTTGATCACCAGCGGCGGCGTGATGCCCGGCGGCAACTGGCGCACCTGGGTCTGCATCGAAGCCACAGTCTGCGCGATGGCGGTCTGGATGTTCGCCGTCGGCTGGAAAAACACCTTGATCACCGTGATGCCGGAAAGCGAGGTCGACTCGATGTGCTCGATGTCGGACACCGTGGTGGTCAGGCCGCGCTCGCTCGATCCGGCGATGCGCTGGCCCATCTCCTGGGCCGGCAGGCCGTTGTAATTCCAGATGATCGAGACGACCGGAATATTGATTTCCGGGAAGATGTCGGTCGCCATGTTCATCAGCGCAAACGGCGTTGCGAGAACAATCAACATCGCCATCACGATGAACGTATAGGGGCGACGCAAGGCCAGCTGGACCATGTTCATGGCTTACTTCCATCCGGAACAGCAAAGTCGCTCGACAGCAGAAACATCGGCAAAGCTCGCAAAAACAAGCAACATTACACGATCGCGCGGGGTAGCGGGGAATCGCATGGAACAAAGCAAGGCCAGTCGCGCCATACCCGGTCGCGGCGCACCGGCAAAAACCAAAGCCAGCCACTGCTTGTCAGGCCCGGAGACAGCCGGAAATCAAGCCAAACCGTCCCGGCAACCGGGCAATCGCGCTTTCAGCCCTGTTTTACCTGGTCAAGCCGGGCAAACACCCAACCAGCTTCAATTGCGAGCAAAACAATGCAGACCACGCCATTCTCACTATAGCAAACAAGCAGGACGGCAAAAATTACCAAAAATTCACTAGCTTGTTGCTCGAACGCGATCCGCCGCCCGCCCCTGGCCGCCGGACTGAAATCCGAGCAACATGCCAGGATCATGACCTGCAACGGAAAAACGAGGCTTGGTCTTTCTGCATACTTCGCCGGTCCGCGCCGCGCGGTAACAGTCCGCATGGCGACTGCGCCGCCCGGCCAGGAGCCTGCCGGCGGCAAATACGCATGCCGCCGGTACCGCCGATTGGGGCAAACGGAATTTTCTGCGCGCGATCCCTACGCGCGCGAGGGCAGGCGCAGAATGAAGCGGACCCCCGCCGCCCCTATCGCTTCTCCCCCCACCTCGACCCGCATCGAGCCGCCGAGAAATTGCGCGATACCCTGCGCCACGGCGAAAGCGAAAGCCGCGCCCGCGCCGCCGGGCTTGGCCTCGTCGGCTCCCCGGGTGTATTGCAGGATGGCGGCGATGCCCGGGGCCGGCAGCAAGGACTTTTCGAGGTCGACGCGCACCTCGCAGCCGCCGGGCGGGCCTTCCTGTTGCGCACTGCAGGCAACCGACAGGCGGCTGTTCTTCGCAGCGAATTTGAGCGCGCCGGCCAGGCAATGCCGCAACAGCGCCGCCGCCATCGCGCCATCGGAGACCAGGATCACCGGCTGGCCGGCGTCGGCGCAATCGAGCTCCACCTGTTTGGCGCCTGCCTCCGCCTCCAGCGTTTTCAGCGCCGCCGCCAGGGCCTGGCCCATATCGGTATTGCCGATCTCCAGGGCGGTCTCGTCTGCATTGATCGCCGCCATCTGCGACAAGCCGTCGGCCAGCGCCGCCTGTTGCGCAACGGCCGACATCAGCCCCTTGAAAGCGCGCTCGCGGGTGGCTGCCGGCAGGTCCTGGCCGGCCTGCAACACCTGCAGCCAGCCGGCCATGGTGTTGAGGGGCGTACGTATATCGTGCGCCGCCGCACCGATCAAAATGGCCGAGGCCCGCTGCTGGCGGCGCAGCCCGGCGTCGGCATCCGGCGAATCGGGAGCGCCAATGCCCGCGCTCATCGCCATCCCGCCACGGCGGTCGTACGGATTTCAGCTTGCATAGGCACGCGGCAGGCTGATGCGAAAGGTGCTGCCCTGGCCCGGCGCCGTCTGCAATTCGATGCTCGCCTCCAGCAGTTCGCACAAGCGCTTGATGATCGACAGGCCGATGCCCTCGCCGGCGGGCCGGCCGGAATGCACCGCACCGTCGGTTTCACCCCGGGAGGCAACCCCGGAAACCATCGGCGGCGGCATGCGCACCTGCGGCTGCGCCGCCCGGTCGTCCAGTTGGGCCAGGCGTTCCATGTCGCGCACTTCGTCGGTCGCCTGCTTGATCTCGTGGGCCAGCGGCACCACCCGGCCATGCTGCAGGCCGGGACCGCTGTCCTGCACGCAAAGGAACCAGCGCTCGGCCACGTCTTCGCCCCAGGTCAGGTTGACGCCGCCGCGCCCGGTGTATTGCAGCGCGTTCATCACCAGGTTTTGCGCGATGCGCCGCACCTTCACCGCGTCGCCCTGCACCGGCAGGCTGGCGGGGCCGCCGGTCTTGAGGAACAGGCCATGCTTGTCGGCCATCGCCTGGAAATCGGCGCTCACCTGCAGCAGCAGGTCGGCGGCGTCGAAGCTCTCCAGGCTGCGCATCTCCCGGCCGGCCTCCAGGCGCGCCAGGCTGGTCATGTCGCTGAGCAGCGCCTGCAGCGAGGTCACGCTCTTTTGCAGGATGTCCAGGGACTTCAGCCGGGTGGGTTCCGGCACCTCGGGAAAATTCAGCAGCTCGGTGGCGTTCTTCACCACGCCGAGATTGCCGCGCAAATCGTGCGCAGCCTCGCGCCAGACTTCGGAACGCGCCCGCTCCAGTTCGTCCAGGCGCGCCAGCGCCTGCTCCAGGTCGTCGACCCGGCCTGCCGCGTCCACCTGCTGCAGGCGTACATACTGGTCGGCGCTTTCGCACACGCCGTCGTTGCACAACTCGCCCAAGGCGCGGCGCGCGAACAGCATGGCGCCTTCGTCGAGTTCGGGATGGTTGCCCGCTTCGCGCTCGAATTCGTCGAGCAGGGCCAGGTGCAAATGGCGCCATTCGAGCATCACCTCGTACAGGCCGAAGCCCTGCTGCCAGCGCACCAGGCCATGTTCGCTGGCGCTTTCCTTCTGGCGCGCGGCGGCACGCGACTCCGCCGACTCGCCATGCGCGCGCAGGGTGCGCACGAAGGAGGCCAACACCGACGGAATGTGGTCGTAGAACTGCGCGCGCGAGACACTGGAGATGCTGGTCAGGCGCGAGTCGCCTTCCACCGCGCGGCGCCAGGCCTCGAGAATCACGCTGCTGCGGCTCTCTATGCGGCCGGCAAGGGCGTCGAGATGCTGGCCGATCTGGCGCGAGCCGTCCATCACCACAACCCGTCGGCGCCGCAGGGAAACGATATGGAACAGATCACCCGGCGAAACATTCGTGCTCCCTCCCGTGGGCCGGCGGCTGCTGCCGGCCGGCGCTTGATTCTAGCCTACCGATACCCGCCGCCGGTACGACGACCCGGTGGCGCGTTACAACTCGATGTATCGTTCCAGCGAGTCGGAAAAGGCGCTCTGCGCCTGCTGCAGGCGGTCGAGCAGCCCCTGAACCGGCTGGATGGCGGCGTCAGCGGGGCGCGTGACCTCATCCAGCGACCGCGATGCTTCGGCCGCGGCGCCTGCATACAGGCAATTTTCGATGAAGGATTCGTAGGAGTTTTGCATTGCTGACGTTCCGGTTGCGTAAAGGCCGCAGTGCCAAATGCGAGATTTATGCCAGCGCCGCGAAAGCCCCTATCCGGCTCGAAACTGGGCCGAACGTGCCCTTTCTGCCGCCATGCCGCGATATGGCCATGCAGGCTTTGCCGATCGAACCGGTAAGAACTTCAGCGCCCCGGCATTTTGCCGCCGCCCGAACCCGCTTCGGTCATCCCTGTTCCGGGCATGAAACCTGCGCCGCACCATACACAACCAGAAGGACGCGGCCTGTCCGCGCCGTGCGACCATGACCCTGATTCGACCCTACGCCGCCACCGCCCCGGAAATCCCCGACATCGACCGTCCCGACCGCAAGCGTCCGGGAGAAAGCTTCCCCGCGCAAGAGCATCCCAAGGTGCAGGAACCGGTAACCCAGCCCGTGCCGCAATATCCGCCGGGCGACCAGCCCGGTGAACCCGGCCACATTCCCACTTCGCCGCCGCCGGTCACCTCGATGCCCTAGCGGCTAGCAAGCCGGCCGCTGCGCGCGGTCCAGCACAGCCTGCAGATCGTCCAGTCCGACCGGCTTGACCAGGTGATGATCAAAGCCGGCCTCCTGGGAGCGTCGCTTGTCCTCGCCCTGCCCCCAGCCGGTGAGCGCCACCAGCGTGGTGGTGCGCAGCGCGGCGATGCCGCGCATCTGCCGTGCCGCATCGTAGCCATTGAGTTTGGGCAGGCCGATGTCCATCAGCACGATATCGGGTTCCAGCGCCGTGGCCATCTCGAGCGCCTGCAGGCCATCGTAGGCGACATGGACTTCGTTGCCCATCAGGCCGAGCAATGCGCTCAGGCTGTCGGCCGCATCCTGATTGTCGTCGACGATCAGGATGCAGCGCGACGCGGACGAACCGGCGGTGTCGGCATCGTTTGCTTTACTCATCGCGTGGCCCATTGGTTTGGTTTCCAGTTCCATCTCTCTCTCCGTTTGCGGCAGCCGTTTTTCTTTTGCGCCGTGATCAGCCCAACAAGGCACTCAGATTAGCCAGATCGACCGGTTTGGTCAGGTGGTGGTCGAACCCCGCTTCTTTCGCCTGCTTGCGGTCGCGGTCCTGGCCATAGCCGGTCAGCGCGATCATCAGCACATTGCTCGTAATTCCCCGCAATTCCCGCGCCAGCTCGTAGCCGTTCATTCCCGGCAAGCCGATGTCGAGCAATACCACCTCGGGCGCGAACCGCTTGACCTCCTCGATCGCCGACACGGCTTCATAGGCGGTATGCACCTCGTGGCCGCCGCTGCCCAGCAGCATGGCAATCGCATCGGCGGCGTCGGCATTGTCGTCGACCACCAGGATACGCTTGGCGCGGCCCTGCCCAGGCGGCGCGGGGATCCGCGGCGGCGCCACCGCGTCCAGCTCTTCGCGCAACAGCGGCAGGGTGACCAGGAACTCGCTGCCCCGCCCGGCGCCGGCGCTGAAGGCCTCGACCCGCCCGCCGTGCATCTCCACCAGCCGCTTGACCAGCGACAGGCCGATGCCCAGCCCGTCCTGCGCCGAGTCCGGCGAGTAGCCGGCCTGGACGAACAGGTCGAACACCTTTTCCAGCAGGCCGGCAGCGATGCCGATGCCGTTGTCGCGCACCGATACCTGCACCGTGTCCCCGCGCATCACCAGGGTCAGCGCGATGGCGGCCTTCGGCGGGCTATATTTGGATGCGTTGTGCAGCAGGTTGCCGACCACCTGCGAGAGCCGGACGAAATCGCCGTGGACAATCGGCCGCGTATCCGGCAAGGCCACGGTAAGCGTCTGCCCGCGCTCGTCGATCAGCGGGCGGATGGTTTCCAGCGCCACGGTGACGGCGGCCTTCAGGTCCGCCTCTTCGCTGCGCAACGTCACCTTGCCGCGGGTGATGCGCGCGATGTCGAGCAGGTCGTCGACCAACCGGGTCAGGTGTCCGACCTGGCGCGCGATCATCGCGTGCGCCTGCGCAACCGGCTTTTCCGGTGCCGGCTGCACCATCTGCAGCATGTCGATGGCGCTGCGGATCGGCGCCAGCGGGTTGCGCAATTCGTGCGCCAGGGTGGCGAGGAACTCGTCCTTGCGGCGGTCGGACTCGCGCAGGAAGTCGGCCGCTGCCTTGGCGATGGTGATGTCGGAGGCGATGCCCGCGGCGCGATAAGGGGCGCCGGCATCGTTTTTGACAATGAAGCCGCGGTCGCGCACCCAGCGCCAGGCCGCCCGCTTTGCCGCCTGGGCGCCGCCGGTGGAGATGCGGTATTCGATATCGTATTCGCCGATGCGCGGCAGCCCTGTAAAAGCGCGCTCGGCGGCCTCGCGGTCTTCCGGATGGATGGCGGAAAACCAGTTGGCCGGATCGGCGCAAAGATCCGCCGCCGAACGCCCCCATACCAGCTCGCACGCGGCGTTGACGTAAAGAAAGCGCTGCTCGCCGAAGCCGTAGATCCAGAACACGTCGGTGATGTTCTCGGCGATCTGGCGAAAGCGTTCCTCGCTTTCCTTCAGCGCCGTCTCGACGCGGCGGTAGGCGTCTTCCACATAACGCAGGCGCAGCAGCGCGCGCACGTTGGCCACCAGTTCGGCCGGCTCGATCGGCGCCACCAGGAAATTGTCGGCGCCGCCGTCGAGCGCGCGCACCTTGTCGGCGGGCGCGGTGGCCGAGGCCGAGGTCTGCAGCACCAGCACGGAGGAGGTTTGCGGGTCGGACTTGATGCGCCTGCATACCTCCAGTCCGCTGATGTCGGGCAGCTTGACGTCGAGCAGCACCAGGTCGGGCATGCCGGTGCGGACGTGTTCCAGCGCCGAGGCGCCGTCGGGCGCGTCGAGCACCTCGAAGCCGGCCAGGCGCAAAACCCGGCTCTTGGCGTAGCGGGCGCCGTCGTTGTCATCAACGTTGAGAATGACCGCGCGCGGAGTCTCGTTCATGACGCCCCCCTGCAAATCAATGGCCGCATCATCGCATCTCCCCGGCCGCGCCCGGCTGCGCCAGTACCAGGCTGTTGAGCGTGGCGATCAGGTCTTCGCGCTCCAGCGGCTTGACGAAATAGGCATCGGCGCCCAGCGCCAGGCCCTTGCGCGCGTCTTCGACGCGGGTGGCGACGATCACCGGAATGTGCTTTTGTTTTATCTCGCTCTTGAACCGCGCCAGCCAGTTCCAGGCGTCTTCGCCGGGCAGCAGGATGTCCAGCACGATGGCGCGCGGCGCCATCCGCGCCAGCACCTCGCGCGCTTCGCGCAGGCTGCTGGCGGCCACGCTCTGGTAGATCGTGCCGCGCAGGTAGTTTTCGTAGAGCAGGCGGGTGGGCGGCTCGTCCTCGACGATCAGGATCGGCAGGCGCAGAGGGTCGACTACCGTGGCCGGCGCGGCAACGGCGGCTTCTGGCCGCCCATGATCGGCCGGCTGCGCAAAGCGCAAGGGCAGGCGCGCGGTGAAGACGGAGCCGCGCCCCGGCTCGCTGTGCAGCGCGATGCTGCCGCCCAGCAGCTCCGCCAGCTTCTTGCACAGCGGCAGGCCCAGGCCGGTGCCCTTGACCGACTTTTGCATGTCGCTCTGGATCTGCGTGAACTCCTCGAAGATCAGGTCCTGGTGGTCCTGCGCGATGCCGATGCCGGTGTCGCTGACGGTGAATTCGATCAGCAAGGGATCGTCGGCGGCCAGCGCGGCGGTCACGCGGATCTCCCCCAGCTTGGTGAACTTCAGCGCGTTGGAGATGAAGTTGCGCAGGATCTGCGACACCTTCGCTTCGTCGGTATAGAGCTGCGGAAGATGGAGCGCCTCGTCGAATACCAGTTCGACCGTGTCGGTCACCAGCAGCGGACGCAGCATGCCGCGCAGGGCGCTGAACAGGTCCGCCACGGTGAACTCGGCCGGCAGCACCTCCACCTTGCCGGTCTCGATTTTCGCCAGGTCGAGCAGGTCGTCGACCAGCGCGGCCAGGTCCTCGGCGCCCTTGTTGATGAAGCCGACCTGGGTTTCCTGGTCGGGCGTCAGCGGCCCGTCGACATGGCTGAGCAGCAGCTTGGCCAGGGCGCGGATCGAGCTTAAGGGCGTGCGGAACTCGTGGCTCATGTTCGACAGGAAGCGCGACTTCATTTCGTCGGCGCGGCGCAGGTGATTGGCGGTCTCGTCGAGTTCCGCATACAGCGCCACCACGCCGCGGTTGGTGTCTTCCAGTTCGTTGGTCAGGCGCAGCAGCTCGTCGTGCTGCTGGCGCATCTCGCCCAGGGCGCGCAGGAGTTCGCGGTTTTGCTGCAGCACTTCGTCGAAGGTGCCGTGGATCGGCTTGGCGGCCAGGCGCGCGCCCATCGCCACGAGGATGGCGGCGGTCACCGGCGGCGCGCCTTCGGGCAGCAGTTTTTTCAGCACGACGCGGGTGCCGCGCGGGCTGGTATCGATGTCGCACTGGTCCATCAGCCGGCGCGAGCCGATCAGGCCCATGCCCATGCCGGTGGAAGAACGGTAGCGGCCCTCGAGCACGCTTTGCAGGTCGGCAATGCCGCCGCCCTGGTCGATGACGGTGACCAGCAGCAATTGCGGCGGCTCCAGGCCCGCGATGGCGAATTCGACGCTGCCGCCGGCGCCGTAGCGAAAGGCGTTGCGCGCGATCTCCGAGACGGCGGTGGCGATGCGCGTCTGGTCCTGCGGCGCAAAGCCGGTCATCTGCGCGATCTGCCGGGCGCGCTGGCGCGCCAGCACCACGTCCTGCTCGCCGTTCAGGTGCAAGGTGAGTATGTGCAAATCCATTTTCATTCTTTCTTCTGGCGGACCACCAGCACCGTCACATCGTCGCGCCCGCGCGCGAGGTCGCGGTAGAGTACCGCGGCAATCACTCCGGGGTGGCGCATGCGCAGCCCCGGATATTTTTCCAGGCTCCAGCGCGTGGCCATGCCGTCCGAATGCATGATCAGCAGCGCTTCCTCTTCCCAGGGCTGGGGAATTTCGCTGACCTTGCGCATATTGTGGCCGACGATACCGGCGTGCGAGGCGAACTGCCTGGTTTCATCCGCGTGCAGGCCGGCGGAGATGTTGCCCACGCCGGCAAAGGTGATGCGCGCCGGGCCGCCCGCGCCGTGCTCGACATGCGCCAGCGCCACCGCCGCGCCGCGGGTGGAACGCAGGGCGCCGTGGATCTCGTCCAGCGCCGCTGCCGGTTTGCCGATCGTGCCGCGATGCGCGGTGACCACCGCCGCGCGCGCGGCCCTCGCGGCTTCGGGGCCGTGGCCGAGGCCGTCGGCCACCATGAACAGGCTCGCCGTATCGGACTCGCGCGCGGTCCAGATATCGCCGCATTCGGTCTCCCCGGCGATCGGCAGGCAGACCGCGCCGATCTCGAAGCCTGAAGCAGCGCCGGCACCCTCGCGCCGGAACGCCATTCGAAAGACGCTGCCGCGGGCCTGCCCGGTATAGACGTCCAATTCGGTGGAAAGCCTGCGCATCGCCCCCAACCCGTTGCCGGGACTGCTGCCGGTGGAATAGCCGTCCCTCACGCTCAAATCCCAGTCGGCGATGCCCGGCCCCTCGTCGAGCGCCAGCACCTCGACCCCGCTGGCCGGCTCGCCCAGGGTACGCATAATGATTTCCCCGCCGCCGGCGTGCTTGAGCATGTTGGTGGCGACCTCGGTCAGCGCGATGGCCGCATTGCCGGCCTCGATCTCCGAGAGCACGGCAGCACGCGTCAGTTCCGCCAGGGAGCGCCTGACGGACGAGACCTGGCTGGCCTCGGCGATGCGGAACATCTGCTGGTCGGTATGCATTGCCTAGAACGGCTTCCACTTGGTGATCGATATGCTGGTCCCGGCGGGGCCGGTGACGATCTTGATATCGTCGCTCAGGCGCTTGGCGCCGCCCAGGCCCAGCCCGAGGCCGCCGCCCGAGGTATACCCGTCCTTCATCGCCAACTCGACGTCGGCGATGCCCGGGCCCTGGTCGACGAAACGCAGTCGCAAGCCGTGCTTGCCGCCGTTGAGCAGCAGGCTGACATGGGCGTCGCCACCCTTGCCGTAGATCACCGTGTTGCGCGCCAGCTCGCTGGCGGCGGTGACGACCTTGGTCTGGTCCACCAGGCTGAACTTGAGTGCCACGGCCTGTTCGCGCACCACCTGGCGCAAGCGCACCACGTCCTCGCTGGAGCGCAGCGGCACCACCCGCTCCTCGGTAATGGTGATGGTGCCGGTGCTCAAGACCACGCCGGTGCTCAAGACCACGCGCGAAGGCTCCGCGCCTTCGCCCTCCGGCTTGCCGGGAGCCGGCGCGCCCTACTCATTTTCGCTTTGGAGCAATGCCATGCCGCGCTCCACGTTGAGCGCGGTGCGCACGCCGGGCAATTCCAGGCCGAGCTCGACCAGGGTGATGGCCACGGCCGGCCGCATGCCGACCACCACGGTGCGCGCGTCGAGCACGCGCGCCATGGCGGCGATGTTGCTGATCATCCGGCCGATGAAGGAGTCGACCACGTCGAGCGCCGAGATGTCGATCAGCACCCCGTTGGCGCGGTCGCGGACGATGCGGTTGGTCAGGTCGTCCTGCAACGCCAGCGCCAGCTGGTCGTGCATGTCCACCTGGATGGTCACCAACAGCAGGCGCCCCATCCGCAATATCGGGATGCGCTCCATCCGCCTACCTCGCCGTGGCGGCGCGCGTGATGGCCGCGCCTGACTTGCGCAGCGCCACCGCGAAGGCGTCGGCCAGGGTCGCCTTGGTGACGACGTCTTCCAGATCAACGCCCAGGTGGACGATGGTCTGGGCGATCTGCGGGCGGATGCCGCTGATGATGCAGTCGGCGCCCATCAGGCGCGCCGCCGCCACCGTCTTGAGCAGGTGCTGCGCCACCAGGGTATCGACCGTCGGCACGCCGGTGATGTCGACGATGGCGATCGAAGCGCCGGTCTCGACGATCTTTTGCAGCAGGCTTTCCATCACCACCTGGGTGCGTGCGCTGTCGAGCGTGCCGATCAGCGGCAGCGCGAGAATGTCGTCCCACAGTTGCACCACCGGGGTGGAAAGCTCGAGCATTTCCTGTTGCTGGCGCGCGATCACCTCTTCGCGGCCCTTCTGGTAAACCTCGATGGTGAACAGGCCCAGTTCGTCGAGCACGTTGCTGACCAGCAGGGTCTGCGCGGCCAGGAGCGCAGGATCGGCGACGGACTCGCGCAGGCGCGAAAACAGTGCCTGCTTGAGCGCGAAGACGAAAATCGCCGTCTCGCGCGGCGTCGCGCCCTGCCTGGCGCGGGTGTAGCAAATCTCGGTCAGGAGCTGGCGCACCTCCGCCCATTCGCCGCCCTGGATGTTGCGCGTCTGCCCGGTAAGCACGGCCTGGCGCAGGCTGCGCAAAAGATGGGTGCACTGGTCGGCCAGGCGCACGTCGCCGGCTGCACTGCTCGAAGTCGACATCAGGTTGGCCATCCACTCGGCCACCAGTTGCTGCTCCTGCTCGATCAGTATTTTCGCCAACCCCTGGCTATCGGTTTGTGCCATGTTGCTTCCTCCCCAAAGCGGTTATCACGTGATCCAACTTTATTGTAGAAAAATGGTTGTTCAAGGCGGCGCGGTTGCCCGCGCCTTGTTGCGCTTGAAGATCGCCTCGCCCACCAGCGCACTGGCCAGCATGGCGAGGTTGGTGAACAGGAACACCCAGCTGCCGAGCAGATAGCTGTAGATCGAGAAACCCACCGAGGCCGCTGTCTGCCCGATGAACAGCCAGCGCGACACCCCCTCGCTGGAGCGCTCGCGCCATTGCTTGTAAACCTGGCGCACGATAGTCGCCAGCAGGATCAGCGAACTTGCCCAGCCGATCGCCTCGGTCGCGATTTCACGCATATCGCATCAGTCCCATTCGCCAAGGCGCGTCATCACGCCCCCGCCCGGGCCGTTGCCCTATTGTTCATGCCGGCCCGCGCGCCTGCCTTGCGCGGCCGCGCCGGCCAGGATGCGCGCGATCCATTGAAACGGCGAGCCATAGCGCAGTTGCAACAACGTCACCCCGATCGTCCCCAGCCGCCCCAGCAGGCCGCCGCGCCTGCGAGCGCCGGCGCCCGCGCGCTTGCCGCCGCGCGCCAGCATGAAGCCGAGCGCGGCGGCACCGGCAAAGGCGGCGGGCGAAGTCAGGGTATCGACCAGTTGCGTATGCAACTCGTGTTCGCGCGCGCGAATCAGGCTGCGCCGCAATTCGATGCGCCTCTCCAGCGTGGCGATCTCCAGGTCGATGGAACGAAACAAGGGGGAAAACAGGCTCATCTCAATGTCCTTGGCCTTCGCCGCGCAACTGGCGCAAGGTGGCGCCTAAATAGATTTGCGTGAAATGGCTGCGCATCTGCATCAGCATTACCACTGCAAGCAGAATATTCACGGCGGCGGCCGCACCCAGCGCCGCGGGCCAGGAGGCCGCACCGGCGTTAACCGCCCAGACGATCAACCCAGCCACTACCGCGGTCCACGCGGTGACAATCAGCACGGCTGCGACAACGCAGGCCCCCAATATCAGCGCCAGGCCGATGCCGGCGCGCTGCACCTCCAGCACCGCGAGCAACGCGTAGTCGCGGCCCATGCCGTGCACATTGGCCCACCAGGCGCGCAAGGAGCCGGCCAGGCTTGAGTCCAGCACTTCCGCAGCCGCCGGTTCGCCCTGCCCGCTGTTGGCCGCGCTTTGTTCTTGAGTCATGATTTACGTCGATTCCTGGCGCTGTTTCAGCGAATGGAGATGCGCTTGGGGCAGGGAAGACTTACCTCCCAAGGTAAAAATTACAGGACGCTTGCCATCTGCAACACGCCGGACAAAACCGGAGGGACGCCCAAAGGCCGGTAATGGCTGGAGAGGCCCTGCAACTCCTTCTTGCGCAGCAGAATCTGCTCGCCCAGAGCGCGCATGTCGAGCCGCGCCTGGCGCGCCTTGGAAAACATCCGGTTCTGCTCTTCCTGCACATGGTGGCGCACGTAGCTGGCGAGCACCTTGACCTTGGCGTCGTAGTGGCCGGCGCCGGGCCGCATGCCCATGATCTCGGCGATCAGGTGGGCTGCCGCCGCGTGCTCGACATCGGCCTCGTCCATCAGATCATCGACGTCCATCGCCTCGCGCAGCGCGGGGTAGAAAATCCCATCCTCGACATCGGCGTGAATCAGCAACTCGGTGCAAATGCGGTGGGCCAGCTCGGCCTTCAGTTCGCCGCCACGTGCCTTGTCGAACTGCAGGAACAGGCCGTCGATGCGCCGGTGGTCTTCGCGCAGGATGCTGATCGCGTCGTCGGCGACAAAGCCGGCCAGCAGGTGTGTGGGCGCCGAAGTCAGTTGTTCGCTGCTGCTCATCATCTCTTGCCTTCCCGGTTTCCCGGCGGAAAAAACGGTAAAAAGGTCGCTTGCAAATGCGTCACAGGGCATAAAAAGCAATAGCTATGCCCAATTTTCCCGGCGGCCGCAAAGCGGCCCTTCTGGTATCTCCACGTGCGTTGGAGCCTCGCATCAATGTGCCGGCCGGCAGCCGCTTCCCCGCCGGCGTTCTTGGGCTTGTAAGTTGCTGAGCCAGCAGACAAGAGTCTCGACGGAACAATGCAATGAACGCGGTCAGCGGAAAATTTCTTGTGCAGCCGGGCGCCGGCCTGGCCCTGCGCATCCTTGTCGTCGACGACGACCGGAACACGCGCGAAATACTCTTCGAGGCGCTCCAACTGTTCGGCGCCGAGGCGCGCTGCGTTTCCAGCGTGGCGCAAGCGCGCAAGATGCTGGCCGCCTGGCACGCCGACGTTCTGGTGTCCGACCTCGGCATGCCCGACGAAGACGGCTACGACCTGATCCGCGAGATCCGCAACCACCCGCTGGACGGCGAAGCGAGCATGCCCGCCATCGCTCTCACCGGCTATACCCGCGCGCAGGACCAGCAGCGCGCAATCGGCGCCGGCTACAACGAAGTGCTGACCAAGCCCGCCGAACTCGATGCCCTGCTTGAGGCTATCCGCCGAGTGGCGTCTGCTGATCCTCGGCGGCCCTAGCGGCGCCGGCGGGCTCGCGCTCCGAGTAGGCGCGCAGGCGGTTGTACAGGGTCTTCAGGCTGATGCCCAGAAGCTGCGCCGCCTTTTCCTTGGTCTCGCACTGGCGCAGTGTGGCGATGATCAGCTTCTCCTCGACATCGGCAATCTTGTTGCCCACGGACACGCGGATTACCGTCTCGTCCTCCATCTGCATCATCATCTGCGCCACCGCCGGCTTGCCCAGCTGCAGCGGCAGCGCGCCCGGCTCGATCCAGCCGTCGTCGGTCATGATGAAAGCGTGCTGCACCGCGTTCCACAGTTCGCGCACATTGCCCGGCCAGTTGTGGCTGCGCATGCGATCCAGCGTCGCCGGCATGAATTCCTTTTTCAGCGCCGAAGCCTTGTTCAGCTCACCGAGAAAATGCTTGGCCAGATGCGCCACGTCTTCGCCGCGGTCGCGCAAGGGCGGAATCACCAGCGGAAACACCTGCAGGCGGTACAGCAAGTCCTGGCGCAGCTTGCCGGCGGCCACCGCATTGGCCGGGTCGCGGTTGGTCGCCGCCACCACGCGCACGTCGGTGACGATCGGCTGGTCCGAGCCGACCCGCGTCACCGTGCGCGTTTCCAGCACGCGCAGCAGCTTCACCTGCAGGTCCAGCGGCATTTCCGTCACTTCGTCGAGCAGCAAAGTGCCGCCGTGCGCGCGCTCGAAAAAGCCGCGATGCTGGCGATGCGCCCCGGTAAAGCTGCCCTTCTCGTGGCCGAACAGTTCGCTCTCCATCAGCTGCGGTGAAATCGCGCCGCAGTTGACGGCGATGAAAGGCTTGTCCTTGCGCCGCGATACCTCGTGAATGGTCTCGGCCACCACTTCCTTGCCGGTACCGCTCTCGCCGGTGATCAGCACGGTGGCGCCGGTAGGCGCGACACGGCCGATCTCGTCGTACAGCTTTTGCATGCCGGGCGAGCTGCCCACCAGGCGGCCGAAGCGCCCCAGCGAGCGCAACTCGTTGCGCAGCGAATTGACCTCGGTCTTCAGCGCCTCGGGGCGCGCCACGCGCGACAGCACGCCGCGCAACTGCTCCAGGTCGACCGGCTTGATCAGGTAATCGGTGACCCCGCGGCGCAGCGCCTCGATCGAAGTCTGGATGCTCGCGTGCCCGGTGATCAGGATGATTTCCGTGCTGGTATTGGTGACGTCCCCGACCAGGTCCATGCCGTTGCCGTCCGGCAGCACCAGGTCAAGCAGGATCACGTCCGGCGAGCGGGCCAGCGCCTCGCGCGCCTCGGCCAGCGAACCCGCGGTGATGGTCGAAAACCTCTGCTGGGCCACCAGCTCGGCCAATGCCTCGCAAGCGATCGGATCGTCGTCGACTATCAGGGCCAGCGGCATGCACAATTCCTCAAGTTATGGCTTCGGCGAATAGCAGGCCTACCTATCCACACCCCATCGACTGGAATTTACGGGCGCGACCGGATTATAAGATCAATCCGGTTACCCGGCCGGATACTCTACGGCACGCCAGCGGGCGTCGGGAGGACAAATAAGATCGCCTACAGGAAAGCGCTGGCAGCAATTTCTGTTCCTAACGCTCCAAGATCGTTCGCGGCACCGGGAGGCGCTGCATTTTCTCCTCGCAAGCCCATGTTTTTATAGGGAAAATTCGACATGGACCAAAGAGGCGGCAGCTTCTTCTAGGACACAATTTCAGGACCACAGTTCCTGAAGCAATTGCAGTTTTTGCCTGCAATCGGTAAGAATTTCCGACAGCAGGGCGGGCGCGCATGGCCCGGCTGAACAACCCGCGCTTACGCGTTCGCTTCTACGTGATTCAAACAGGTGTCACGCTCTACCTGGCCTTGCAGACGGCTGCACACACTGCGGTCCAGCGTCGTCTTGGTCATTTGCGTCGGCGGCACCACAACAGCCTGGGTAGCGCGTACGCGTTTCGCCGCGGCACAGGCGCCCGCTCGCTGCTGGCCTTCGCCGGCTTTGCAGGCGCCAGCGCGCGCATAGGAGAGCTCGGCGGCCTGAGTTTGCAAAGCGCCGACGCTCAAGACCCCTGTGGCCAGCAGAATCCCGAACAAACAATTGGTTTTACGCATGATCGCACTCCTGATACTTCCTCAAAACTACCGGTTGGACGCGGACGGGTCGCCCGCATATCGACTGCTGCAAGCCACATACCCGCCTCCAGCACGTGATCACGCGTAAAAACGTGCCGGCATCCATGGGCACATGCGTTGCATCCTGCAGGCCAAAGGACGACCGCGCCGTTCGCGCGGAGCCACAAGGAGATCGACGATGAATTGGGACCGCATAGAAGGCAACTGGAAACAAACCAAGGGCAGGATTCGCGAACAATGGGGCAAACTCACCGACGACGACCTCAAAGTGATCGACGGCAAACGCCAGCAACTCGCCGGCAAGATTCAGCACGCCTACGGCGTATCGAAAGACGAGGCCGAAAAGCAGTTGAGCCGTTTCGATTCGCGCTACAACGACTGATCCGCATAACGACTGATCCACATAACGCCAAATTAAAAAGAGGGAGCCGCGGCTCCCTCTTTTTTCATCCCTTCCGGCGTCTTACATACCCGGCCGGTCTAGAAATCGTCCAGCACCGCGCGCCAGTCGGCGGCATCTAATGGGTCGTCGCGGCGCGTTGCCCGGGTACCCAGCAGACCGCCGGCAATCCCGCCGAACAGGGAAATCGCCAGGGCCGCGCAAGCCATCAGCGCCGCGAAGGCCGAAATATCGATACCGCGCATTTCTGTTCGCGGTTGCGCCTGCGGCGTCTTCTCCGGCGCTGCCGACATCTCCAGCCAGCCGCCGCGATCGGCGCGCGCAAGCGCCGGCGTATCGCTACGCACCGGCGCGAACGCCGTGGTGCGCATGCCGTTGCGCAGACCATTACTCCCGAGTTGCGCCATCGCCGTTTCGCGTTCGCCGCTTTGCGCCATCAATTGCATCGCATTGCCGGCGACATCGCGCAACAGCACCAGCGCCACCAGCATCACCAGCATCACCGCGCAGGCCCACACCACAAGGCCATGCATGGCGCCGTCGGCGGCGCGACGCAGGTCGGCGCTGCGCGCGGCGACAAATGCGCCGAGTAAAGCCGCCCCCAGCGCGCTCATCAGGTTCCACGCCAGCGCGCCTACCGACACATTGGCGCCGTCGAACAGCCCATTGGTCAGGCCGACGCAAACACCCACCAGCATCGCCAGCACATAGACGGCAATTCCTACGCAGGTACCGGCAAAAACGCTACTCCAGCGAAACCCCGGACGTGAAATCTCTTGCGTCACGTGGGCAAGCTCGACGGCTTCCAGATTCATGGCGAACCCCCTTGTTTGAATTTTGCGAGTGCCTCCAGCACGTCGCATGGCTAGTATGGCAACTATCATGCCCGGGTTCGATTCCCCTCTGTAAATACCTGCCATTCCAAGTGCAAGACATTCTTTTTGCACCGCAAACAAAAAGAAAACCGGCGGTGCCGGCAGTTATCCTTATGGCCTTTTTATTTTCGTAAAGGCGGGTAATTCTTCCCGGTGACGGTAAGTTTTTCAACCCTCTTCGCCGGCGGCAAAACGGCACAGTGCTTGCAGATATGCAGATACCCGCCCGCGTTTTATGGGCCTCTGAATTCAGCGATTCCCTTTAATGCACGCGCCGCAAGCAGAACACAACGTCGAGGATATTTCATGAAAGCCGGAATGGAACTGGGAATGCGCCAGCACATGGTGCTGACCCCGAGAATGCAGCAGGCCCTGCGCCTGCTGCAATTGTCCTCGCTGGAACTGACGCAGGAAATCGAGCAGGCGCTGGTAAGCAATCCCTTCCTCGAATCGGCCGAATCGGAATCCAACGACTTCGCCCCCGCTGCCTCGAGCGAATCCGCCGCCGCCCCGGAGCAGGCCCCGCAGGAAGTGGAACCCCCCGGCGCCCCCGAAGCCGACAGCTGGCCGATGGAAGACAGCGGCGGCTCCCGCGCCTCGCGCGGCGACGACACCGACGACGGCGACTGGACCGGACGCTCCGAAGCCCCTGTCAGCCTGCACGACCACCTGCGCGGCCAGTTGCTGCTGTCGCAAATGCACGAGCGCGACCGCGCCCTGGCGCAGTTCGTCCTCGAAGCGCTCGACGAAGACGGCTACCTGCGCGTCGAGCTCGAAGAGCTGGCGCAGATGATCCCGGAAGAACACAACGTCGAAGCCGGCGAGCTGTGCGCCATGCTGCGCCTGCTGCAGACCCTGGAGCCGGCCGGCGTCGGCGCCCGCTGCCTGCAGGAATGCCTGCTGCTGCAGCTCGAGCGCGCCGCCGCCGAAGTGCCGGGCCGCGCGCTGGCGCGCGACATCCTCGCCAACCACCTCGACCTGCTGGCGCACCGCCAGTTCTCCAAGCTGCAGGAACTCACCGGCTGCAGCGAGCCGGAGCTGCACGCCGCGCGCGTGCTGATCCGCTCCCTCGACCCGCGCCCGGGCAACCAGTTCGGCACCGACCACACCCGCTACGTCGTCCCCGACGTGCTGGTGAGCAAAATCCGCGGCCAGTGGCAGGCGGTGATCAACCCGGCGGCGCAGCCGCGCCTGCACATCAACCAGGCCTATGCCGGCGCCGCCGGAGGTGGGCATAAAAGCGGCAAGAGCGACAACGCGCCCCTGATGGGCCAGCTGCAGGAAGCGCGCTGGCTGATCAAGAACGTCGAGCAGCGCTTCACCACCATCCAGCGCGTGGCCGACGCCATCCTCACGCGGCAGCGCGGCTTTTTCGACAACGGCGAGCTGTCGATGAAGCCGCTGGTGCTCAAGCAGATAGCCGAGGAGCTCGACCTGCACGAGTCGACCATCTGCCGCGTTACCAACGGCAAGTACATGGCGACCCCGCGCGGCCTGTTCGAGTTCAAGCATTTCTTCTCGCGCCAGCTCGACACCGAGCACGGCCCCTCCTCCGCCACAGCGGTGCGCGCCCTGATCAAGGAACTGATCAAGGCCGAGAACCCGGCCGAGCCGATGTCGGACGCGCAGATCGCGCAGACCCTGCACGAGCAGGGCCTGCGGGTGGCGCGGCGCACCGTCACCAAATACCGCAACCTGATGAAACTACCCAGCGTCGAGTTGCGCCGGGTGATGAAAAATACGGCCGCCACGGCCATATCCTGAAAAGAGAAAGGAGCAGGCCATGTCCCACATCGTCGCAGGCCGTTTCGAGACCACCGCGCAAGTATTGGCGGTGTTGACCGAGCTGGACGCCGCGCATTTCAACCACGAGGAGTTCGCCAGCTACTACGTCAACCCGCCCGGCCAGCACGGGCTCTACCCCCTGGGCGGCGACGAATTCGCCGACAGCCACGCCACCAAGGCGGGCGGCGGCACCGTCTCCGGCGCCACGCTGGGCGGCGCGGCAGGGCTGGCCATCGGCGGGGTGGCCGCCACCATCGCCCCGGAAGCCGGCGCGGTGGCCGCGCTTGCCGCCGGCAGCGTCGGCGCCTATGTCGGCTCCCTCCTGGGCGCGCTCAACAAGCTCGAAGACGGCAGCGAAGTGCCCGAGGTGCCGACCGAAGCTGGCGCCGGCCCGATGGTGGCGATCTGCGTCGACCGCCCCGGCACCGAACAGATCGCCCGCGCGGCCCTGCATCGCCACGGCGCGCGCGCCATCGAGCGGGTCGATGGCCGCTGGGAAGATGGCGACTGGAAAGACTTCGACCCACGCGCCGTGCAGGCGGTGGAAGAGCAGCACTAGGCAGGCGCCAGCAACAGCGCCGTGGCCGGTCGCGGCGTTACCGATCGCGCAGTTGCCCACCAATCAGCCGGTCGCCCGCAGCCGGCCGTTCAGGTCCGTGACACCGCCTATCGCAGGCGCCACCTGCAGGGCGCGGGGAATTTGTCGCTGCGGCAGGGCACCGGACGAAGTGACCTTTCCAGCCACCGTGGACACCGAAATGTCGTCGCCGTCCACAGCGCCCTGGGCCTTCAACGCGGTGCTTACCCCGGCAGGCGTATCGCTGTCTTCGCGATCGCATAAGGCCCGCCGGGCGGCATCACGTTGCGCAGGTTGCTGCGGGGAGTTGCCTTGGCCGGCGCCGGCGTGGCCGACTGACCCAGGAATCGGCCTGGGGTTCATGCGCGACGCGGTCGCAGGCGGCGGCGCCGCCGGCCACTACATCGCCCAGCGCAGGGACTGCATCAAACGCTGTCGATACTCATGCTGCATGGTGATCTCCCTAGCGCGGGCATCGGGACCGCCGCCGGGCTACACACCGGCAGCCATTCACATCGGCGGTGCTGCCGTGGTCACGCCGCTAGCGCGGCGCCGCGGAACGCGCGGCCGCGCTCTTGGAGGAACAGGGGGGCGACGCGCTGCGCATAGCCGCCGCCCGCCGGTTGCCGGGGTGGGGATTGTCCAGATTTTCGACCAGACCGGGGTGGCGGTCCGCATGCGACCGGCCCGATTCACTGCGCCTGGTTTCAACGTTCGACATGATGGCTCCTCTTTAGTCAGACCAACACCTGAGCAATCCGCGCTCCCGCATCCATGCTGATTGGCACATTGCTTGCAATTGAGCACCAGCCCGAGACCCTTATTGGAGGCCCCATGAGCGACAACAGTTCCCTGGATTCCTCGACACATAAATGCGCCCACGCGCTTTGCATGTGCCTTATCGCGATTGAACAGGAGTATTGCAGCGATTACTGCAAAAGTGCCGATGAATGGGAGCCCTGCCAGTGCGGCCATGCCTTGTGCATCCCCGAGGCCCTGGAACAAAGCACCTAGGACCAGCAGGCTCAGGACCGCCTGTCGCCGGCTGGTGACACGCGCGCCAGGCGCCGGCTTTGCACCCGTCCGTATACACGCATCAGCGGCACGGCGGAAATGCCATGCAGGACAATGGAGGCGCTGACCACCGTCAGCACCAGGTCGGCCGCCAGTTGCGCCGGTTGCGCCGGCAGGCCATGGTTGACCGCGTACACCAGGTAATACACCGAGCCGATACCGCGGATTCCGAACCACGCCATCATCCGCTTGTGCAGCCGCGACGCATCCGAACCCTGCAGCATCAGGCGCACCGCCAGCGGCCGGATGAACAGGAACAGCAGCGCCGTCATCAAAATGGCGGCAAGCGAAATGCGCTGCCAGCTAAGCATTGCGCCCACCTGCAGCACGATGCCCACCTCGGCAATGCGCTCCATCTGCTCGTTGAACGACAACATCGCCTGCGCCATGTAGACCGGCGCCTTTTGCGGATGCGTAGCCATTTCTTCGCTGCCGTGACGGTTCGCTCCCATTACCGCATCCGGCGCCTGCGCGCCGCTGGACACATGCTCGATGCGGCGCAGCGCCAGGCCGGCGGCGAACACCGCGAGAAAACCGTAGGCGTGGATGTACAGGGCCGCGCCGTACGATATCGCCACCAGGCCGAGCGAAAGGAACTCGTCCAGCCCCACCGCCTCCTGGTGCTCGCGGCGCAAATAGAGCACCACCTCGCCGACCAGCTTGCCCAGTGCCCAGCCGCAACCCAGGCCCGCGCCGATGCCCCAAAGAAAGTCGAACGAAACCCAGCGCAAGCCGTTGCCGCCCAGTTCGTGCAGACCCATCAGGCCCAGCCCGAGCATCACGAAAGGAAAGGCCGCCCCGTCGTTCAGACCCGCATCGCCTGTCAGGCCGAATCGTACGCGGTCGCGGTCGCCGGCATTCTCCACTTGTACCGAAGAGGCCAGCACCGGGTCGGTCGGCGCCAGGATCGCGCCGGTCAGGATCGCCATGCCGGGCGGCAGATCGAGCAGGAAATATCCCGCCAGCGCCACCCCCGCCACCGTCAGCGCGGTGACGCCCAGCCCCAAGCGCAGCGGCAGGCGCCAGCGCGTGTCGCGCGCCGCCGCACGCAGTTTCAGGCCGGCGGAAAACAGCGAGAACAGCACCACCGCTTCGGTGGCGATTTCCAGCGCGCCAGCGTCCTTCACCGGGTCGAGCTGAATCAGCGCCAGGCCCGCGGGTCCCAGTGCCACGCCGATGAACAGGTACAGCATGTCCATGCTCATCGGCAGGCGTCTGACCACCGAGCCGGCCAGGGCCATCAGCACCAGCAGCGCGCCGACCAGCAAAAACCACAGGGCGCTATTCATCGCAACCCGCGGAACGAGCGCCGCATCCCCGTCGCCCCACGGCATGACGGGGGCAAAGCGGCGATAGATGCCGGCGTTCGGAAGAAGCTAGATGCGCCCGGTGACCAATAATACGACCACCACCAGCAGCACCAGGCCGGTAACACCGCTCGGGGCATAACCCCAACTGGAGCTATAGGGCCAGGCCGGTACCGCACCGACCAGCGCGACCACCAGCACGATCAGCAATATCAATCCCAGGGACATGACTGCACCTCCATATGCGGAGCAAGATTGCTCATGCTGCAGATGCAGCAGGCGGCGTGCCCGCGCTCCAGCTTTTTTGTCCACCGATCCTCCGCCCGGCGCGAAGGGAAAATGTTATTCGATCGGTAAGCCGCCCGGCAATTCTTACCTTTATAAGCACGTAAACCGCCGTTTTGCGCGGGCACAGTTCATGCAGCCCTTGAATTTCATCCTGTTCCGCGCCGCAACGGCCGGTGGGTTTTTGTCCCATCAACAATATCGCTCTGGAGAATACAAAATGGCCGACACCTCCTTTTTGACCGACATAAAAACCCTGCGTGAACGCGCGCGCCAGCACATCGACGAAGGCGCCGTCACCGCCTCTTACGCCGCCGACCGCGAAACGGTGCTCAAGTTGCTCAACGATTCGCTGGCCACGGAGATCGTTTGCGTGCTGCGCTATCGCCGCCACTACTTCATGGCAAAGGGCCTGCAGGCGAAAAGCATCGCCGACGAATTCCTGGCCCACTCGAACGAAGAACAGGGCCATGCCGACCAGATCGCGGACCGCATCGTGCAGCTTGGCGGCGAGCCGAACTTTTCGCCCGACGGCATCCTGTCGCGCAGCCACGCCGAATATATCGAAGGTAATTCGCTGGTCGACATGATCAAGGAAAACCTGGTGGCCGAGCGTGTCGCCATCGACAGCTATCGCGAGATCGTGCAGTACCTGGGCACCAAGGACTCCACCACCCGCCGCATGATGGAAGGCATCCTCGCGGTCGAGGAAGAGCACGCCGACGACATGGCCGACCTGCTGGTCGACCTGCCGCCGGAAGTGCGCGACCGCGCGCCCAAGCCGCAGCGCAAGGCGGCGTAGCCTTCGCTTGCCCCCCGGTCTGCCGGCAAACCGGCCGCCTCCGCGCGGTCGCTCCGGCGGCAGCGGTAGCGCCTTGCCGCGGGCGCCGGTTTAGGCGCTTGCACGCGCTTGAAATCAACCACACTTAGCGATTGATTTCGCGTATCTTTGGATCATGCGCAGGGCTCTCCGCCTGGCAGTGAGCCTCTTTAACAATTCATCCTGTCCGTGGCATTCCGCACCAGGCGCCTCCGGCTGCTCGCCGGATCAAGCAACAACAAATGTGAGAACCGGGTCAGAATCTGCGTGACTGCCCGGCTCCGTGATGGCAGAAAAACCTCAGCTCCTCCAAGGAGACTTCCTTCGGAGCGTTTTCTCAGGTTCGGGATAGGGCAAGGTGAAAATAAATTCGAAAACCACCGCGATTTACCGTGGTTTTGCCTGGCTGGCTGCCGGCGCGACCACGGATGTGTTGATCATGCCGCGGGTATTGTCGGCGCAAAAATCGGCCACCTGGTCGAGTACCCGGCTCACCGCCTGGTTCGCAGCCTGCACGCCGCCATAGGGATTTTCGCTGGGCGCATCGACCAAGCCCTCGAATTCGCGGATGGCAATGACTTCGCGCGTGTCGTCATTGATCAGGCGCGCGCGCAAGGTGAAGCGCAACTGGCTGGGCGTACGAAAAAACTCCTGCTGCAGGCGCACGACTTCCGTATCCAGGCGCACTTGTCCGGCCGCCGTGCTGGGGGTCTGCATCACGGCGCGAAACGCGCCCTTTCGTTCGAGTGCCGCCACCAGCAAGGGCCCAAGCATGCGCGCGGGCGTGTCCACCCACTGGCTTTGGGCGAAATATTCGATCTGGTGCGCCTGCTTCAGGTAGACCATGCGCGGGCGGTCGAAGCCGGCGGTGGCGCGCGGCGATGTGACCAGCACGATTGCGCCACCCTCGGGCCTGGAGACCGGCGCCGCCGCCCCGCCTTTCGCTTCGTAGTCCAGGGAATAGAGGTTGGGCGATGGCTGGCCGGGCGGCAGCAGCGAGGAGCAGCCCGCCGCCAGGGCCAGCGGCGCCAGCAAGGCGGCGATGCGAGCCAGATGGCGCGCGCGGTTCAGCGGATTTTTCATCATGATCAGCCAAAGATTCATTTTCATTCCCCTGGTCCCTTGGGCTGCGGCGTGCGGCCCAACAACAGGCTGTTGGGATTGCGTTCGTAGTTGTCGCTCAGGCGCCGCAGCGAGCCGGCGAGGTCGTTCATCTCGCGAATCAGGCGTTCGAACTCGGGCAGGGTTTCCGAGGTCAGCCGCTTGACGTCGCCGCCGACGGCATGCACGGTCTTGCCCGCTTCCACGCTGGCGCCCGAGACGTTGTCGGCCATCTGGCGCAGTGCGTCGGCGCTGCGGTCGATCCGCTGGATCGCCGGGCCCACCTGGGCCATCGCGAGATTGCCCTGCTGGAACAGCTTGTCGGCATTTTTCAGCGTCGAATCGATGCTGTCCTTGCGCTCGGCGATGGTGTGAGCGATGGCCGAGACATCGGCCAGGGTGCGCTGCAGGGCGGCGCGGTTTTCGTCGCTGAGCAGCGCGTTGAGGTTGTTGGAGGTGCGGTCCAGGCTTGAGAGCACCTGGGTGGCGACGTTTTCCAGGCGCGCGGAGAGCGAGGGCTTGGTGTTGATCACCGGGTAATCAGACCCTGGCGTATTGACCAGCAACGCCGCGTCCTTGCCGCCGCCGTCCAGCTCCACGTAGGCGATGCCGGTCAGGCCCTGCGACTTCAGCACGGCGTCGGTATCGACTTTGACCGGTGTGCCGCGGGTGATCTGGAAAGTCAGCTTGACGGCTTCCGAGTTGTTCGGGTCGAGGCGGATATCGCTGACCCGGCCGACGTCGACGCCGCGGTATTTCACCGGCGCGTTCAGGTTCAGGCCCGCCACCGATTCGTTGACGTAGGCGAGGTAGACGTCGTACTGCTTGCCGAAATGCCCGCCTGCCGCCAGCCAGAGCAGCCCGGCGATCAGCGCCGCGCTCAGCACCAGCGTGAACAAGCCGACGGCCGCGTAATTTACTTTTGTTTCCATGTGCTCTCCACTTCCCGCTTTTCCACTTTCCGTTCTTGCGCGTTTGCCGCTTCCGGCTGATGTTCGGCCCGCCGCCGCGCGGCAGCGGTGCGCGCGCCTTCGAAATATTCACGTACCGCCGGCAGTTCGCTTTGCGTCAGTTCCTCCATCGTGCCCACCGCCAGCACCCTGTGCTCCCCCAGCATGGCGACACGGTCGGCGATGCTCCACAGCAAGTCGAGATCGTGCGTGATCACCACCACCGTGAGGCCGAAGGTATCGCGCATCTGCAGCACCAGCTGGTCGACGCCGTCGGCGCTGGCGGGATCCAGGCCCGCGGTGGGCTCGTCGAGAAACAGCAACTCGGGGTCGAGCGCCAATGCGCGCGCCAGGGCCGCGCGCTTGAGCATGCCACCGCTCAGTTCGGAGGGCAATTTCTTCGCGGCGTCGGCCTCCAGCCCGGTGAGCGAGAGCTTGAGGGCGGCGATCCGGTCGATCAGGGTATCGCTGAGGTCGGTATGTTCGCGCAGCGGCAGGCCGATGTTTTCCAGCACGTTGAGCGAGCCGAACAGGCCGCCGCTCTGGAACATCACGCCCCAGCGCCGGCGCAGGTCGAGCGCCGCTTCCTCGCTCATTTTGGTGATGTCTTCGCCGAGCACATGGATGCTGCCCGCCGCCGGCTTTTGCAGCAGGATGATCTCGCGCAGCAGGGTCGACTTGCCCGAGCCGCTGCCGCCGACCACCGCCATGATCTCGCCGCGCCGCACGTCGAAGTCGAGGTTTTCATGCACGACGTGTTCGCCGAAGCGCGTGGTCACGCCGCGCATTTCGATGACGTTTTCAGTTTTGGCCTGTTGCATGTTCACAGGTTGAGCATGCTGAAGAGGATGGAGAACAAGGCGTCGGCGACGATCACCAGGAAGATCGCCTGCACCACGCTGCGCGTGGTCTGGCGCCCGACGCTGTCGGCCCCGCCTTCGGCGCGAAAGCCCTGGAAGCAGCCGGTGAGCGCGATGATGGCGGCGAACACCGGCGCCTTGGCGATGCCGACCATGAAGGAAGTAGGCGACACCGCCAGGCCGAGGCGGTCGAAGAAATCGGCGAAACTCACGCCCAGGCTGGTGCTGGCCATCACCATGCCGCCGAGAATGCCGGTGACGTCGGCGAACACCGTCAGCAGGGGCATGGCGATGACCAGCGCAAGCAGCTTGGGCAGGGTGAGCATTTCCAGCGGCGAGATGCCAAGGGTGCGCATGGCGTCGATCTCCTCGCTGGTTTTCATCGCCCCGATTTGCGCGGCATAGGCGGCGCCGGAGCGGCCGGCGACGATGATCGCCGTCACCAGGGGCGCAAACTCGCGGACCATCGAAATGCCGACCAGGTCAACGATAAAGATGCTGGCGCCATAGCGCCGCAATTGGTCCGCGCCCTGGTAGGCCACCACCACGCCGAGCAAAAAGGCCAGCAGCCCGACAATCGGCAAGGCGCCGGTGCCGCCGCTCTGGATGTTGTAAAGGATGGGGCGAAAGCGCAGCCTGGACGGTTGCGCCAGGCCGCGCCCCAGCGTCAGCACCACATCGCCGACAAAGCTCAGGCCCTCAAAAAGTTGCAAGCCGCCGGCGACCATGCCGTGCCCAAGCGCATCGAGCCGGGCAAAGCGCGGCGGCTTCGCAGCGGGCTGCGGCGCCGGGCGTTCACCCAGTTCGAGCAGATCGAGAAAGTCCTGCTTCCAGCCGCGCAACTCGGGATTGGCGCCGAACTTGCGCAATTGTGCGAGCAGTTGCTGCACCAGACAGCTGCCGGCGGTATCAAGCGCGGCGACGCCGGCACCGTCGACTACCACCGCCTGGGTGCCGTGCGTCGACGCCAGCGCGTCGACGCGCTTTTCCACCCGGCCGATGCCGTATACCGTCCAGTTGCCGCTAAGCGCGAAAGTGCCGGGTTCGGGCTGCGCTATTGTCGCGGCGGGCTGCGTTTTCCAGCCGGCCATGCGCTTACCTCAGAGAAAATACGCCGGAAACGCCGGCAGACGCCATTTCTGACAGCAAGTGTCGCCAAATCGTTCATCCATAAACCAGTCGGGCATGTAAAAGGCACAAAAAAATGCCGGACCAAGGTCCGGCGCCCGGAACTTGATGGTCAGGGTTACTCGCCATCGTCCAGATCGAGGGTACCATCGGCATTGGCGGTCGGGCTCTTGGCCTTGTCTTCACCCTTGGAGTGGCTACGGCCGATCTTTTCCGCGCGCAGCATTTCGCGGGCTTCCTCGTCGGACTTCGGTTCCGCCTCGTGCGCCGCCCTCTCGACCGCGCCAGATTTCACGAACTCGCGCTCTTCCTCGTCGAATTTCTTCGCC
The DNA here is from genome assembly GCA_028292405.1 of Betaproteobacteria bacterium. Classification (GTDB taxonomy): domain Bacteria; phylum Pseudomonadota; class Gammaproteobacteria; order Burkholderiales; family JAEUOS01; genus JAQGMJ01. The sequence continues at coordinate 109,253 of JAQGMJ010000062.1, read as the reverse complement.
GACTTGTAGTCGCCTTCGCCCTGGACCTTATCTTTATCGCTCATGGGTTTCTCCTTTTAGGAATGGAAATCGCGAATGCACCAGGGCTCCAAAGCGGACGGTCTGGTTGACACTTGCATCAGGCGTGCCATCCAAATATCCGATGGCCACTCCGATCACTATAAACGGCTCGCGTACTCGAAGCCCGGCGTGGCCTTGACGTTCTCGCGCGTGGCACCCTCGACATAGAACTTGCCGTTGCGAACTTCCAAAGCGCCGGTCTCGATGGCCACATCGTGATGGCCCTTGCCGACGAAGCCCCCGGCGGCGACCACGACATGGGAGATCGTGCTGTCCGGCCCGATCAGCAGATCGGTGATCACGCCGACCTTTTCGTCCTTCTCGTTGTACACGATCTTGCCCAGCAGGCTTTTTTTCACGCTCCAGCCCACCGCGCTGTCCTGCGTCACCATCACGCCGTCGGGCGCCACACCCACCACCTGTTGCGCATGGGCGGCGCTGCCCGAGAATGCGGCGCACAAGGCAAAAACTGACGATGCCAACAACAATAGGGGGCGCTGCATGGCGGACTCCTTGGCTTGGGAAGAAAAAGTGCTTGGCAGCCAACCACGCTGCCACGCTCATTTACCGCAATGCAATCGGCGTACCCGCCCTCGCCAGCTCGAATCTTGCGTGTACCGTCTGTAAAACCTACGTGCGCAAGACCGCAGACTGGCAACCACGGCCGCCGCCGCCCCGCCCTGATGTGACAAAATCTTCGGTGGCACAAGCCTTGCTGCATTCCTCCGGAAGCAGCTTGGCCATATCGGCGATACCAGCAGAGGAGCCCCATCATGGAAAACCTGAACAGCAACGTCAACCAGGCCGCCAGCCGCTACAGCGCCGCCGCGCACGAAACCGTGGATAAACTGGCAGGCAACGCCCATCCCGTCGTGGACCGGCTGGCCGCCGGCGCCCATGGCGCGGTGGATCGCCTGGCCGAAATGGCGGACTCCACCACCGCCCGCCTGAGCAAACAAGCCGACCAGTTGAACGCCGCGCGCCAGCGCGTGAGCGCCAATTGCGGCGCCTACGTGCGGGAAAACCCGCTTGCTTCTCTCGGCATTGCGGCAGCGGTGGGCTTTGTGCTCTCGCGCCTGATCAATTCGCGCTAGGCGCGCGGACAGGCGCCCGCCTGTTCACGCCACCCTGCCCGATCCGACATGAGCGCCGTCAATCCCGAAGTCGCGGATTCCTACCTGATCGGGGCGGCGGTAGTCGACGGCCAGCCTGTACTGACCTCGCCGACACCGGCGCATGCCCGCGCCGCGCGCGCGCTGCGCAATCCGCGTAGCGCCGCACTGGTGATCATCGCCATCATCGCGCTGGTATTTGCGCTCAAATGGGCGCAGGCCTTTTTCATTCCCCTGACCCTGGGCGTGCTGCTGGCTTACATGCTCAACCCGCTGGTCTCGTTTCTTGAGGAGCGGCGCATTCCACGGGTGGTCAGCGCCACCCTGGTGATGGGCGCGATGGTCGCCGGCCTGCTGGCTTCGGTCTATCTCCTGAGCGGCGAAGTCAGTTCCATCGCCGAAAAGCTGCCCGAGGTATCGAGCCGCATTTCCGATAGCTGGCAGCGCGCCGCCGGCAGCGATACGCCCAACCCGATCCAGAAGGTGCAGGAAGCGGCGCGCGAACTGGAGAAGGCGACTAGCCCGCCGCCTCCGCCCACGCGCGCCAGCATCCGCGCCGCCCCGGCCGCTTCCGGTCAGACGCCCTGGCTGGACTGGCGAGCCCTGATCTGGCAGAGCTCCATGGGCCTGATGGGCTTTTTCACCCAGTTGGCCACGGTGATCTTCCTGGTCTACTTTCTCCTGCTCTCGGCCAAAACCTTCAAGCGCAAGCTCCTGATGTTCGCCGGCCCGACCCTGGAAAGCCGGCAGATCACGCGCAAGATCCTGGGCGAGATGAACGTCTCGATCCAGCGCTACATGCTGATGCTGCTGGTCAGCAACCTGCTGCTGGCCTGTTGCTCCTGGGCCGTGTTCCGCGCCTTCGGGCTGGAAGACGCGGGAGCCTGGGCCGCGGTCGCCGGCCTGCTGCACATCGTGCCCTACCTCGGGCCGGCGCTGACAGCACTGGCCGTCGGCCTGGCGGCCTTCATGCAGTTCGACAGCTTTTCCATCGGCCTGGCGGTGGCCGGCGCCTCGGCCGCCGTCGCCACCTTGGTAGGCGCCATCGTCACCACGTGGATGACCGGCAAGATCGCCAAGATGAACACCGCCGCCGTCTTCATCGGCCTGTTGTTCTGGGCCTGGCTGTGGGGCGTGTGGGGCATGCTGCTGAGCATTCCCATCATTGTCATCGTCAATGTCATCGCCCAGCACGTCAAGGACCTGCGGCCGCTGGCCACGCTGCTGGAAGCGTGATGAGAGAGATGTAAGTCCTACGGCTCATGTAATTTTTTCCCTCGGGCCTTGCCGACTTCCGCCCGCTGATGGGACAAAGCATCGGGAAATCGGCGGCCAGATGAAAAAAATCGGTATTTGTGCAGCGGGGCAGCGGGGCACGGCAATTGCTCCCTTAGGTGCATTGGTGCGGTCCCGCGCACTGCAACACGCAAGCAAGGTAACGGCATGAACTTCAATCTTGACGCAGCACGCCCGGGCGCCGGCCCGCGCCCCGATCACGACGCTCCCTGGCCTTCCGCCCGCAGCAACGACAGCCAACCGGTATCGCTGCCCGCCGCGTCCCCAATGCGCCCCATCAGTTTCAATTCGTTCTGGATGGCCGCCTTTGAAGGCAGCGACCATATCAATCATCACGGCGAGGCCTTGGCGCTGAACGAGCTCACCGGTCATCAAACCCTGGCAAGCGCTGACTACGAACGAGCCGCGCAATTCCAGATGCGTACGGTGCGCGAGAGCGTCGGTTGGCGCTTGACCGAACGCGACGGCCAGTTCGATTTCTCCCACCTCGAGCCGCGCGCTCGCGCCGCCGCCACCGGCGGCGTGCAGGTGATCTGGACCCTGCTGCACTATGGCTGGCCGGCCGAGATCGACATCCTCTCCGAAGCTTTTGTACGCCGCTTCGCCCGCTACGCCGCCGCCACGGCCATGCACCTCGCGCGCTACAGCGCCGTCGCGCCGGTGTACGCGCCGATCCACGAAATTTCCTATCTCGCCTGGGCCTTGTGCGAAAGCGACCTGACCCAGCCGGGCCGGCGCAACCTGCGCGGGCAAAGTGCCGCCATCAAGCGCCAATTGGTGCGCGCCGCGCTGGCCGCCTGCGACGCCATCTGGGCGGTCGACCCGCGCGCGCGCATCCTGCATTCCGACCCGCTGGTCCACATTGCCGCGCCCGCCGGCGATGCGCAACTCGAAGCTCTCGCCGCCAATCAGCGCGAACTGCAATTCGAAGCCTGGGACATGCTGAGCGGCCGTCTGGCGCCGGAGCTTGGCGGTGCCCCGCGCTACCTCGATCTGGTCGGCCTCAATTATTTCCCCGGCAACCAATGGGAGTTGGGCAGCGGCCGCCCGCTGGACTGGCACCTGCGCGACGCGCGCCGTGCCGACCTTTCCGATCTGCTGGCGGAAGTGCACCAGCGCTACAACCGCCCGCTGCTGATTGCCGAGACCGGCCACACTGGCGTCGGCCGCGGCGCCTGGATCCGTGAAGTCGCCGACCAGGTGCGCACGGCACTTGCCGCGGGTGTGCCGGTACAAGGTATCTGCCTCTACGCGGTGGTGGACCGGCCGGACTGGAACAACCCTTCACACTGGCATGGCAGCGGACTGTGGGATTTCGCCATCGCCGCCGCCACGCCGGAACGCCGCCTCAATCACGCCTACGCCGCCGATTTGCGCGCAGCGCAGGAGGCCCTGAGCGAGTCACTGCATCAGGTGGAGACAAAGAGGCGCGATCCGGCCGGCCCTGCGGGCAAACGCAACACGGCGCGCCCGCAATTGCGCGGCGTGAAACTCTCCCGCATTTAAGCGCGGGATTTAAGGCGGTAATGGCGCTGCAAAGGGCGCGACGCCAACCTGCAGCGCCCGATGCGCGATCAGGAAGGCAGCGGCATTCCAGCTCTGTCCTTCCATGCCGCTGGCGGCGTGGCTTTGTCCATGCAGCCATTCGGTGAAGCGCCATTGATCCAGCGCATTGGCGCGCGCCACCGCGGCCAATGCCGCCCAGCCCTCTTCCGTGCGCCCGGCCGCGGCAAGCGCGCAAACCCAGAAGCCCCCGACAAAGGGCCAGATGCCGCCATTGTGATATTGCCAGGCAAAGTTCTGCTCATGCCGCGACATATACGGACGCCACAAAAAGCTCGCCTGCAGAATCGGCTCGCACACCACCCGCACCGGAAAGGGGTCGGCCACGCCGCGCGCGGCGAGCGCATCGAGCACCCGTGAAGTCGCGGCGGCGTCCGTGAGCCCCAGCAGCACCGTCAGCAGGTTGCCGAATACATCGCCTTCGTCGCCGAAAAATGAAAAATTGACGAAGGACAAATAGAGGTCGCGGTGGTTCGCCTGGTCGATCGCATAACCGGCCAGCAGGCGCGCGCGCCGGTACTCGGCGTTGTCGCCGGAGAATGGGAAAAACAACTGGCTGAAGTTGGCCAGGGTTTCCGCCAGTTGCGGCTGTCCGTAGCGGCGTTTGACGTCATACCAGAGGGCGTTGGAGTAAAGCACGAAGCCCGAGCGCGGCATGATGTCGGCCCAATCACTGGCCTCGTTTTGCTGCAACAGGAAAAAACGCTGGTGTTCCTGCGCGTTTAGCCAGGCCAGGCCGAGTGCGATTTGCTGTGCATGACCCGCGCGCAGGCCGAGCGCTGGATATCTTCGGTCAAGAAAATCCAGCGCCAGCAGCCACCACAGCGTGGCATCAATGCAGCCGAGGTACCAGAAATCGGCCTCCTGGCGTTCCATATCGACGAACTTCGGAATCTGCCCGTTCGGCGCCTGGTAGGCTGCCAGGGTTTCCAGGCTGAGGGGCGCGAGGCGTTCAAGCTCCGCATCGCCGGAGAGCGCCATGCCGATGGCGCAGATCGCCGCGTCGCGGCCGAAGATCGCCGTGTAGCCGCGCTCGCGCGACTGCGGGTTGGCGCGCGCGGCCAGGACGCCGTGCGGGCTCTGGTTTTCGCGTAGCAACGCCACCGAGCGGCGGCGGCATTCTTCTATCAGCGCGGCGTCCGGCAAGGGGCTAAGTTTCACAGGATTCACTGCGCAGGCGTCACTCGGTACCCAGATCTCCCTCATCATATACGAGGACGGCCAGCGGAAAATCCGCGCAGGCCAGCGCCATCGGCAGGGCGCCCTCCTGCAACTCCAGCGGCGCGCCGGTGAATGCATGGCGCAGGACCGTGCCGGGCGCGAGAAACGGCAGCAGCACTCGGGTGTTGTTCCACGGCGCCGCACCGCAAGGTGTCTTGGTGCCGTTGCCGGTAAGCGCCGCGTACAGCCGTGGCACGATCACCACCACGCCGCGTCCTTCGTGGCGGCGCGCGTAAGCCACCACGTGGTCCACCCGCGCGCCTTCGAGCGCCAGCGCGGTGTAGCGCCCATCCCGAAACAAGGCTTCGTATTCGCGGCGCAAGGTCAGCAGGCGCCAGGTTACGTAAAGCTTGGCGAGGCCGTCGGCGGGAGTCTCCAGCAACTGGTGCAGTTGCCCGGCGTCGAGATGCCCCGCTGGCGCCATCGCGCGCAGTCGCGCCAGCGCGGCCCTTCTGGCTTCATAGTCCACCTGGCGGCGATTGTCCGGGTCGACGAGGGAGAAATCCCATACCTCATTGCCCTGGTAGATGTCCGGCATACCCGGCGAACTCAATTTTAGGGCCACCATCGACAGGCTGTTGTACAAACCCAGGCGCGCCAGGGGACTCAGCACGGTGCGGAACTTGTCGAGGAACAGATTGCGCTTGCGCGATGACAACAGGGCGCGGACGAAATCCACCATCGCATCTTCATAGGCCTGGTTCGGGCTGATCCAGCTGGTTTCCGCCTTGGCCTCGCGCAGCGCCTTGATCATGTATTGCTCGATGCGCGTGCAATAGGTTTCAAGTTCCGTGCGGCTGATCTCTCCGTCGGGGAAGCTGCCCAGCAGCACCTGGTACAGCAAGTATTCGTCATTGCGCGTCGGCGCCACCAGGCCGTCGAGTTCGCGTTTCTTGCTGCGATTGGTGCGGCTCCAGCGCCGCAGTTGCAGGCGCCATAGCGCCGGCATTTCGGAAAGCACGTCGATGCGCGCGCGCACGTCTTCCGAGCGCTTGTTGTCGTGGGTGGAGCTGGCCAGCATGGCGTGCGGCCAGTCGCGCGCACGCTCGACGTTGGCGTTGTGAAAGCTCTTCACCGGCACGCCGTAGACCACCGGGTCGGCGCCGACGTCGTTGAGCGAAGCCAGCCGGTTATAGACATAGAAGCTGGTGTCCTCGATGCCCTTGGCCATCACCGGCGACGTCACCTGCTGCACCTTGCTGGCGAAGACGCGGATCGCCGCGGCCAACTCGGGGGTGCAGCCGGCCGGCCCTTCGCACAGAAGCATGGAACGGACGAAGTCGAACACGGTGCCGTCGGCGGCATTGCTGCGCCGCCGGGCGCCGGCCACCGCCCATTCGATGTAGCGCCGGTCGACTTCCGAAACCGCCTCGGCAATGTAGGTGCGATAGACCGGGAAGCAGGCAATCACCTCGGCCAATGCCTGGCGCAGGGAGGTAAAGGTATAGTCGCGGGTGCGGCGGTCTGCGCGGGCGATACGCCGCAACTGGTTGGCCAGCACCGTCAGTTCGCTTGCCAGCAGGTCGCGCAGAACCAGGCGCCGCGAGCGATAGGCTACCTCGGCGAACTCCGGCACTTCGCCGGCGAAGGCTTGATAGGCCCGCGTCATCTTGGATTCGGAATCGGCGTCGATGAACACGCCGTTGAGCAGGTTGGCGTAGCGATAGCCGGTGTCGCCGTGCACTGCCCAAGTATCGGGCAGGCGCTCGAAAGGCGCGATGATTTTCTCGATCACCACATAGAGCGGCCGGGTGGAGGCGGGCGCATCCGCAGATACCTTGCCCGGCAGGCGCGCGTAACGCTCCTGCAGCGCATGGAAATACGCCGCCGGGTCGCGCAGGCCGTCCGGATGGTCGATGCGCAAACCCTGCACGTCGCCGCGCTCGATCAGCTCGAAAATGAAGCGATGCGTGGCCTCGAAGGCGGAATGGTTTTCCATCCGCAGGGCGGCCAGGTGGTTGACGTCGAAAAAGCGCCGGTAGTTGATCTCGTCGGCCGCCACCCGCCAATACGAAAGGCGATAGCCCTGCGCTTCGAGCAATTCGTGCAAGACGTCGAACCTGCCGTCGCCGCCATTGAACGTTTTCACCGCGCGTGCAATCGCGTCGGCCAGCGGCCGATGTTGCGCCACCAGCAGCGCCAGGCGCTGCTTCAACGCCTCCTTTTCGCTGTTGCGGCGCGCGGCCTGCATGGCATCGCGCTCGTCGCGCCGCGGCAGGTTGAGAAACAGCAGCCCCAGGCCGCCCAACTCAGCCACCGCGGCCGGCGGCAGTTCCGAAAGAGCCCGGTCGTCCGCCGCCTGGTCGAGAATGGAGACATAGGTGCGCGGATCGACCGGAAAACGATGGTCATAGTAATCGACGCGAAACGCGCCCAGGGCGGCGTCGAAACTCAGGGTGATCTCGCCGCGTTCCAGCACCAGGCCATAATGGTCGCCCAGTGCCGGCAGCAGCACGCGGTTTTGCAGATCCGGGCTGGCGGGCTGCCAGTCGATATCGAAAAACTCCGCGTAGGCCGAGGCCTGGCCGTTCTCCAGCACGTCGAGCCACCAGGCGTTGTCGCCGCCGAGCACGCCCATGTGGTTGGGCACGACGTCGGCGATCTGTCCCATGCCATGGGCCTTGAGGGCGGCGCAAAAGACGGCGAAGTCTTCCGGGGTGCCGATCTCGGGGTTGAAGCTGCCGTGATCGATGATGTCGTAGCCATGCATGCTGCCCGGCCGCGCGCGCAAATAGGGAGAGCAATAAACGTCGCTCACGCCCAGTTCGGCCAGGTAGGGAACGGCGGCGGCAGCGGCGCGAAAGTCGAAATCGCGGTTCAACTGCAGTCGATAAGTGGCGCGCGGGATGCGCGCGCTGCTCAGCGGAGGCACGGGTACGCTCATGCGCGTTCTTCCAGCAGCCAGACCACCGACCACGGCGGCGCGTGCCCGCCCTGCTCCTCGGCGTGGCTGGCGTAGATCACCCGGCCGGCAGGGCGCACCAGGCCGTCGATCGCGGCGTCCGAGAAGTTGCCGACCAGATGAAGTTTCGCGCCGTCGTGGAAGCCCCAGCTCACCCGCAGGCCGTCTTCGGCCGTCACGTCGAAAGCCGCGTTGCCCAGCACGCCGGCCAGCCGCGGCATCAGATGGGTAGCCCTCAACTGCAATAGCTCCCGATACAACTCCAGCCAGTCCTTGTGGCCGGGCTCGCCGGTTTCCGACCAGACCAGCCGCGAGCGCTCGAAGGTCCGCAGCGCATTCGGATCGGGAATCGCCTCGCGCACTGCGGGATCGCGGAATTTCTCGAAGCGGCCGAACTCGGCGCGCCGGCCTTCGCGCACCGCATCGGCAAGCTCGTCGTGGAAGTCGCAGAAAAACAGGAATGGCGAGGAAGCGTTGAATTCTTCCCCCATGAACAGCATCGGGATGTGCGGCGACAGCAGCAGCGCGGCCGTCATCGCCCGCAGCGGCGCGGGAGGCGAGAGCATGCCGATGCGCTCGCCCAGGGCGCGATTGCCGACCTGGTCGTGGGTCTGCAGGAAGGAAATGAAGGCGCTCGCCGGGAGGTGGCCACTGGGCTCGCCGCGCAATTCACCGTCGCGGGTGGTGGAAGCCTCCCCCTGGAAGCCGAAACCCTCGGCCAGGCTGCGGCCGAGGAACCAAAGCGGGCGCTCGGCGTAATCGATGTAGTAGCCGTCGCGCTCCTTGGTAGTCAGCACATGAACGGCGTGGTGCAGGTCGTCATTCCATTGCCCAGTGGCGCGCAAGGGCAGGCTGTCGATCCCGCGCTCCAGGTGATGCGCCTCGTTCTTGTCGTTTTCCAGGATCAGGTGCACCTGGCGCCGCGCACCGGGCCCGCGGCGCACGGCCGCCCCGAGTTCGGCGATGAAACCGGGCTTGGAGCGGTCGATGATCGCATGCACCGCGTCCAGGCGCAGGCCGTCGAGATGGAATTCCTCGATCCAGTAAAGCGCATTATGGAGAAAAAAGCTGCGCACCTTTTCGCCATGCTCTGCGTCGAAATTGAGCGCCGCGCCCCAGGGCGTGTGCAGTTCCGGATTGAAGAATTGCGGCGCGTAGACGTGCAGGTAGTTGCCGTCCGGCCCGAAGTGGTTGTACACAACGTCCATGATCACCATCAGGCCTCGGGCATGCGCGGCGGCGATCAGGCGCTTCAGTTGGTCCGGCGTGCCGTAGCTGGCGTCCGGGGCAAAAGGCAGTACGCCGTCGTAGCCCCAGTTGCGCTTGCCGGGAAAATCGGCCACAGGCATCAATTCCAGCGCCGTGACGCCCAGGTTGACAAGGTAGTCGAGGCGCGATTCAACCCCGGCAAAATCGCCGGTGCCGGTGAACGTGCCGATGTGCAATTCATAAATCACCGCCTCGTGCCACGGGCGGCCGCGCCAGCCCGCGTCCGGCCAGTCGAAGGCGCGCGGATCGACCACCATCGAGGGCGCGTGGATGTCGTCCGGGTTATAGCGCGAGGCCGGGTCGGGCACGCTGGCTTTTTCGTCGATACGAAATGCGTAGCGCGTGCCGGCGCGTGCGTGCGGCGAGATCACCTCGAACCAGCCGTCCGTCGATGCCTGCATCGGCAATAAACGCGGGCTCGCCCCCAGACCCAGTTTCAGCTCAACCGTCCTCGCGCCGGGCGCCCATAACCGGAACCGCGTATTTCCGTCTTCGCGCAACTCCGCGCCAAAGGGCATTGAATGTAGCAGTTTCAAAATGCCTGCCCTCCCTGCAGCAGCACGACCAGGGAGCGCCCCTGCAGCGGATAGCTGCTTCCGGCGGCGTGGTGCTGATAGGGCGCGCCGCCGTCGTCATAGGCGGTGTCGATCTGGCGCATCCAGGTGTTGGAGCCGTCGAAGGAAGGCAGCATGAATTCGATGGCGTCGTGGTGGGCGTTGAACAGCACCAGGAAGGTGTCGTCCTGCACCGGGTGGGCGCGCTCATCGGTTTCGCGCAGGTCGCGGCCCGACAGATAGACGCCGAGGCAGCGGGCGAACTCGTTGTTCCACTCCTCGTCGGTCATCTCGGTGCCATCGGGCTTGAGCCACATGATGTCCTTGACGTCGCTGCCGCGCAGCGAGCGGCCCTGGAAGAAATCGCGGCGGCGAAAACCCGGGTGGGCGCGGCGAAAGGCGATCAGGCGCTGGGTGAACTTGAGCAGCGACTTGCGCGACTCGTCCAGCTTCCAGTCGATCCACGAGGTCGGGTTGTCCTGGCAATAGGCGTTGTTGTTGCCGTTCTGCGTGCGGCCGATCTCATCGCCGGCAACGATCATCGGGATGCCCTGGGAGAGCAGCAGCGTAGCGAGCATGTTGCGCTTCTGGCGCTCGCGCAGCTTGTTGATCTCGGCATCGTCGGTCGGCCCTTCGGCGCCGCAGTTCCACGACACGTTGTTGTTGCTGCCATCGCGGTTTTCCTCGCCGTTGGCCTCATTGTGCTTGTCGTTGTACGACACCAGGTCGTGCAGGGTGAAGCCATCGTGCGCGGTAATAAAGTTGATGCTGGCGTAGGGCCGCCGGCCGCTGCGGCCGTAGAGGTCGGAAGAGCCGGTGAAGCGCCAGGCGAATTCGCCCATCTTGCCGCCGTCACCTTTCCAGTAGCCGCGCATGGCGTCGCGGTATTTGTCGTTCCACTCGGCCCAGCCGACCGGAAACTTGCCGACCTGGTAGCCGCCCTCGCCCAGGTCCCAGGGTTCGGCGATCAGCTTGACCTGGGAGAGCACCGGGTCCTGGCGCAGGATGTCGAAGAACGCGCCGAGGCGGTCGACTTCGTGCAACTCACGCGCAAGAGTTGCGGCGAGGTCGAAGCGAAAGCCATCCACATGCATTTCGGTAACCCAGTAGCGCAGGGAATCCATGATCATCTGCAGCACGCGCGGCTGCTGCATGTTGAAGGTGTTGCCGCAGCCGGTGTAGTCCATGTAATAGCGCGGGTTATCGGCGGTGAGTCGGTAGTAGGCGGCGTTGTCGACGCCGCGAAAGCACAGGGTCGGGCCGCAGTGGTTGCCTTCGGCGCTGTGGTTGTAGACCACGTCGAGGATCACCTCGATGCCGGCCGAGTGGAAGGACTTGACCATGGTCTTGAACTCGGCGATCTTGCCGGAGGCGCTGTAGCGCATGTCCGGGGCGAAAAAGCCGATGGTGTTGTAGCCCCAGTAGTTGCGCAGGCCCTTTTCCACCAGGTAGCGGTCGTCGACGAAGGCATGCACCGGCATCAGTTCCACCGTCGTGATGCCGAGGCGCCGCAGGTAGTCGATTACCGCCGGGCAGGCCAGGCCGGCGTAGGTGCCGCGCAGGGCGGTGGGCACGCCGGTGTGCTGCATCGTGAAGCCGCCGACGTGCATTTCGTAGACCACCATCTCATGCCAGGGCACGTTCGGGCGGCGGTCGTCGCCCCAGGTGAAAGCGCGGTCGATCACCTTGCACTTGGGCATGCCGGCGGCGTTGTCGCGCCGGTCGAAGGAGAGGTCTTCGCGCTTGTTGCCGATGCCGTAGGCGAAATGCGCGTCGCTCCAGCGCAGGCCGCCGACGATGGTGTTGGCGTAGGGGTCAAGCAGCAGCTTGTGGGCGTTGAAGCGGTGGCCTTCTTCCGGTTTGTAGGGGCCATGCACCCGGTAGCCGTAGAGCATGCCGGGCCGCGCCTCGGGCAGATAGCAATGCCAGACTTCGTCGGTGCGCTCCTTCACGGCGATACGCTGGATCTCGCGCCGCCCATTGGCGTCGAATACGCACAGCTCGACCCGCTCGGCGTGCTCGGAAAACAGGGCGAAGTTGACGCCCTCGCCGTCCCAGGTGGCGCCGCGCGGATAGGGCCTGCCGGGCCAGACGGCGGTAACCTGTTGCGCGATCTCGGTGCTCATTTCTGCAGAATCCCCTTCAGCCCGGCCATCGGTATGGGCAGCCAGTCCGGGCGGTTGTTCATTTCGTAGCGCATTTCGTAAAGCGCTTTTTCGACCACCAGCAGGTCGATAAAAGCCTGCATTTCTGCGGCGTCGGCCGGCACCGAGGGCAGGCCGCGCACGCTTTCGCGATAGCCTTCCATCGCCGCGGCGACGATCGTGCTTTCCCAATCGCGCAGGGCCTCACGCACCCCGTCCTGACGTTCCGCGTGGTCCGCAATGGAACGTTGCAGGGCGGAATAAGCGGCGTAACTGCAGGAGCGCAGCAACCCGGCGACGTCGCGCAGGGGGCTGTGCTTGCGGCGACGCTCCTCGATCGGCCGGGTCGGCTCGCCTTCGAAGTCGAGCACGATGAAGTCGTTTTGCGCCAGCAGCAACTGGCCGAAATGCAGGTCGCCGTGGTAGCGCGTCTTCATCAGGCCTTCGGTGTTGACCGTGAAAGCGCTGATGCGCTCGCGCAGGAGCGGCGCGGCTGTCAGCAGGTCCTCGGCCTGCGCCCGCACCGCTTCCGATAGATGCGGCAGCCGCTGCGTGAGGTCGTCCATGGTCTGCGCCGCTTCGCGCAGGATCGCGCCCTTCCAGGCGGCGAGGTCGTCAGCTGTGGTCTGCTCCGGTTCGAAGGCGGGATCGCCACCGGCGCGAAAAAACGCCCAGTGCAACTCACCGATGCGCCGTCCCAACACCACGGCCTGCGCCCTGAAAAAGGCGTGCGGCTCGGTTTCCTGCGCCGGGGCGGGCGCCTCGATCGGCATGCCGCGCGTGGCAAGGAAGCGATCCAGGTATTCCTGCGTATAAGTCCACACGTCGCCCTGGTTTTCGACGAATTTCGCCAGCGTCGCGAGCGTGCGCAGCTTGCCTTGGGCGTCGATGTACTCGACGGCGCCGGCCATCGGCGCGATGTTCGGATAGGGCGAAGTGTCGGTGAGAAAACGCCCGATCTCCACTTCCGGGTTGACGCCGAAATGCATGCGCCGGTAGCCCTTGAGGTAGAGCTGGTTGCCGAGAAACACGCCGGTATTGCTCTGCTCCAGCGGCGGGATGCGCACGTCCTGGCCAATCGCATCCGCCAGTTGCGGGTAGACCGAGGTGGACGACAGGCGCAGCTTGCCGCTGCCGAAGGGTATTTCTTCGTTGCGCGCCATCGCCCGCGCCAAGGCACGCGAGAAATCCGGGTTGCCGAAGGCGCCGTAGAGCACGCCCATGCGCTCCTTCTGCCGCACCTTGGCGATTACCCAGGGGCCCAAGGTCTGCAGCGGATCGTTGCCCTTGCTCTCCCAGGCGATGGCCAGGGGCAGAAAATAGAGGTGCGCTTCCTCGCCTTCGATGTCCACCTGCAGGAAACCCAGCAGCCAGCTGCCTTCGGGCGTGTTCCACTCCATCGCCTCACGAAAGCGCATGTCGAGGATCTTCTTGCCCTTGGCGGCGAACCAGCGGCGGTTCGCCATGTAGGGCAGCAGGATGTCGTCGCGCATGCGCTCGCGCGTCATGTTGACGATCAATTGGCGCGCGCCGCGCGCGGCCTCATCGCGCGCGAAGTAGGTGGAGAGGCTTTCCGACATCACCAGCACCGGCAACTCGCTGGTGGCCATACGCTTCTCGTGCCAGACCGGCGGCGCCACGTCGGTGGCGAGGCGGAAGGCGAGGTAGCCGTGGCCCGGCAGGGTCAGTACGTAAGGCAACTTGGTTACCGGCGGGAAGGCCTCCTTTCCAAAGATCTCCACCGGAACACGTCCTTCGAACTTCGACAGGTCAAGCTCGGCCGCCTGCGCGTGGCGCGACAAGTTGATCACGCAGAGCAGGCTTTCACCGTCGTACTCGCGCAAATAGGCCAATACTTTGTGGTTGCCCAAGTCGAGAAACACCAGGGTGCCGCGGCCGAAGGCCTTGAAGCTGCGGCGCACGGCGATCAGGCGCTTGGTCCAGTTGAGCATCGACGAGGGGCTGCGCGACTGCGCCTCGACGTTCACCGCCTCGTAACCGTAGACCGCGTCCATGATCGGCGGCATATATAGGCGCTGCGGGTCGGCGCGCGAAAAGCCGGCGTTGCGGTCCGGGCTCCATTGCATCGGCGTGCGCACGCCGTTGCGGTCGCCGAGGTAGATGTTGTCGCCCATGCCGATCTCGTCGCCGTAATAGAGCACGGGCGTGCCGGGCATGGTCATCAGCAAAAACGAGATCAGCTCGATCTGCTCGCGGCTGTTTTCCATCAGCGGCGCCAGGCGGCGGCGGATGCCGACGTTGATGCGCATCTGCGGATCGTTGGCGAAGCGCTGGTACATGTAGTCGCGCTCGCGGTCGGTGACCATTTCGAGCGTCAGTTCGTCATGGTTGCGCAGGAAGATCGCCCATTGGCAGTTGGCCGGGATCTCCGGTGTCTGCTGCATGATCTCGATGACGGGATAGCGGTCCTCCATCGCGATGGCCATGAACAAGCGCGGCATCAGCGGGAAGTGGTAGGCCATGTGGCACTCGTCATCGTTGCCGAAATACTCGCGCACGTCCTCCGGCCACTGGTTGGCTTCGGCCAGCAGCACCTTGTCCTTGTAGCGGCTATCGAGGGCCGCGCGAATCTTCTTGATGACGCTGTGGGTCTCGGTCAGATTCTCGTTGTTGGTGCCCTCGCGCTCGATCAGGTAGGGAATCGCGTCCAGCCGGAAGCCATCGACGCCCATGTCGAGCCAGTGGTTCATCACCCGTAGCACGGCCTTGAGCACCTTGGGGTTGTCGAAGTTCAGGTCCGGCTGATGGCTGAAGAAGCGGTGCCAATAGTGTTGCTTGGCGACCGCGTCCCACGACCAGTTCGAGCTTTCGGTATCGGTGAAGATGACGCGCGTGCCGGCATATTTGTTGGGGTCGTCGGACCAGACGTAGTAGTCGCGCTTGGGCGAACCGGGCGGCGCGCGCCGGGCAGCCTGGAACCAGGGGTGCTGGTCGGAGGTGTGATTGACGATCAGCTCGGTGATCACCCGCAGGCCGCGGCGATGCGCCTCGCGCACGAAATTGCGGAAATCCTGGCGGGTGCCGTAGGCCGGGTGGACATTGCTGTAGTCGGAGACGTCGTAGCCGTCGTCGCGCATCGGCGAGGGATAGAACGGCAGCAGCCAGATGGTGTTGACGCCGAGGTCCTGGATGTAGTCCAGCTTTTGCGTCAGGCCGCGAAAGTCGCCGATACCGTCGCCGTTGGAATCATAGAAGGCCTTGACGTGCAATTCGTAGATGACGGCGTCCTTGTACCAAAGGCCATCGTCTCCATTCGCGACGGGCGTATCATCGGGCAGCGGCGGCATCAGGTCCATGGCGGTCAGAGGAAGTAGTCGAAATCGCGCTCGGTGCGCAGGTGGCGGCCGAGATGGAAGATATGCACCGGCGCACGGGCCGGCTCGAGGCGCACGAAATTGCGCGGCCCGTTCCACAGGTAGCGCGCGCCGGAGAGCAGCTCGTGCATCTGGTAACTATGGGCGGGATCGACGCGCAGCCAGTCGAGGTCCAGCGTGACCCAGCCCGACTGCACGTTGTGCGGGTCGAGGTTGACCACGGTGATGATGACGTTCTCCATGTCCGCCGTGCTCTTGGAGTAGCAGATCATCGAGTCGTTGTCGATCGGATGAAATCGCAGGCGCCAGTCATGATGCAGGGCCGGGTTTTCGCGGCGGATGCGGTTGAGCCGGCCGAGGAAAGGCGCCAGGCTGTCGCTGCGCGCACGGTCCCAGTTGCGCAACTGGTATTTCTCGGAGTCCAGGTATTCTTCGCTACCGTGTTCGCGCGGCGCGCTCTCCATTAGCTCGAAGGCCGGGCCGTAGATGCCGTAGTTCGCCGACAGCGTCGCCGCCAGCGCGGCGCGCGCCATGAATGCGGCAGTGCCGCCATACTGCAGGTGTTCGGTGAGGATGTCCGGCGTGTTCGGCCAGCAATTGGGGCGGAAGTATTCACGCCCCGGCCCGCTGCACAGTTCGGTGAAATACTCGGTCAGCTCCTGCTTGGTGTTGCGCCAGGCAAAATAGGTATACGACTGCGTGAACCCGGCCTTGGCCAGGCGGTGCATGATGCGCGGCCGGGTGAAGGCTTCGGCGAGGAAGATCACCTCCGGATACTGGCGCTTGATCGCGGCGATCACCCACTCCCAGAAGGGGAACGGCTTGGTGTGTGGATTGTCGATGCGGAAGATGCGCACACCCTCGCCGATCCAGAATTCCAGTACGCTGCCGAGTTCGAACCAGAGGTTCTGCCAATCACTGCTGGTGAAATCGAAGGGATAGATGTCCTGGTACTTTTTCGGCGGATTCTCCGCGTACTGCACTTTCCCATCTGGCCGCCAGCGGAACCACGCCGGGTAGTCGCGCACATACGGATGGTCCGGCGCGCACTGGTAGGCGATGTCCAGCGCGACCTCCATTCCATGGCTGCGCGCCGCCTCCACCAGGCGCCGAAAATCCGCAGGCGCGCCGAGTTGCGGATGTATGGCCTTGTGCCCGCCTTCGGCGGCGCCGATCGCCCAGGGGCTGCCGACATCTTCGGCCCGAGCGATCAAGGTGTTGTTCACGCCCTTGCGCTGCTCGCGGCCGATCGGATGAATCGGCGGCAGGTAAAGCACGTCGAAGCCCATGCCGGCGATTTCCGGCAACAGGCGGATCACGTCGTCGAAGCTTCCGTGCTCTCCCGGCCGCCCGGCCGAACGCGGAAACAATTCATACCAGGCGCTGTAACGGGCTCGCTCGCGTTCCACCGTCACGCGCAACTCCACCGATATCGCCGGGGCAATGTCCGCATCCGGATAGCGCAACACCAGCGCCGCCAGGTTCTCATCCATGCCCTCGCGGCGCAGCGCCTCCAGGTCGCCGGCGCCAAGCAGGCGCAGCACCCATTCGCCCAGTTGCACGCTGTGCACACCACCGGCGCGCTCGGCCGCCGCGCTGATCAGGTCGGCGCCTACGCGCGCCGCAATGCGCATGTCTTCACCATCGACGCGACGCGCGAACTCGGCGCGCCATGATAGAAAACTGTCCACCCGCGCGCTGACGCGGTAATGCCAGGTGCCCAGGCGCGCACAGACGAACCCGGCGCGCCAGCGGTCGTTGCCCAGCGGCTGCATGCGCTGCTCGCTCCAGGCGTTATCTTCGTCATAGCGATAGTGCAGGCTGCACACCAACTGATCGTGGCCGTCGGTGAAGCAATCGGCCTCCACCACCATTTCGTCGCCAATCACCCGCTTGACCGCGAAACGCCCGCCGTCGACCATCGGCGCGATGCCTTCGACGACGGCACGAACCCGCCCGTCCGGCGGCATGCGCTCGGGTGCGTTCATGCGCCCTCGCTCTTGAACAGCACGATCGAGAGCGGCGGAAGCGTCAGCGTCAGCGAGTGCGGCCGTCCGTGCGCGTGCACCGGCCCGGACTCGACTACCCCGAAATTGCCCATGCCGCTGCCGCCGTAAATCGCGGCGTCGCTGTTGAGCAGTTCGCGGAAACGACCGCCATGCGGTACGCCGACAGCGTAGTTCAGGCGCGGCACCGGCGTGAAATTGCACACCACCAGCACCGCCTGCCCGCTGCGCGCGCGGCGCATGAAACTGACCACGCTTGCATCGGTATCCTGGCAGTCGATCCACTCGAAGCCGGAAGCGGAGAAGTCCATCTCGTAGAGTGCCGGCTCGCCACGGTAAAGCCGGTTCAAATCGCCCACCCAGCGGCGCGCGCCGCCGTGCTTGTCCTCACCCAGCGCGGCCCAGTCGAGTTGCTCGTCGTGCGCCCATTCGCGGCGCTGGCCGAACTCGCCGCCCATGAACAGCAGCTTCTTGCCCGGGTGCGACCACATGTAGCCGAACAGCAGGCGTAGATTGGCGAATTTCTGCCAGTCGTCGCCCGGCATTTTTTCCAGCAGGGAACGTTTGCCGTACACCACTTCATCATGCGAGAGCGGCAGCACGAAGTTTTCCGCGAAGGCATACCAGAGCGAGAAGGTCAGGCGGTCCTGGTGATAGCGCCGGTACAGCGGGTCGTCCTGCATGTAGGCCAGCGTGTCGTGCATCCAGCCCATGTTCCACTTCATGCCGAAGCCCAGGCCGCCGGTATCGACCGGATGGGTGACCTGCGGCCAGGCGGTCGATTCCTCGGCGGTCACCTGCACATCCGGGTATTCGCCGTACACGGACTGGTTCAGTTTTTGCAAAAAGCTGACCGCCTCAAGATTTTCCCGACCGCCCCGGGAGTTGGGTATCCACTCCCCAGCTTTGCGTCCATAGTCCAGGTAGAGCATGGACGCGACGCCATCGACCCGCAAGCCATCGACGTGGTATTTGTCCAGCCAGAACATGGCGCTAGAGAGCAGGAAGGAACGCACCTCGTTGCGGCCGTAGTTGAATATGCAGCTGTTCCATTCCGGATGAAAGCCCTGGCGCGGGTCGGCGTGTTCGAACAGGTGGGTGCCGTCGAAATAGGTCAGTCCATGCTCGTCGCTTGGAAAATGCGAAGGCACCCAGTCGAGGATCACGCCGATGCCGCGGCGGTGCAGCGTGTCGATCAGGAACATCAGGTCCTGCGGCGAGCCATAGCGCGAAGTAGCGGCGAAATAGCCGGTGGTCTGGTAGCCCCAGGAACCGTAGAAAGGGTGTTCGGTCAGCGGCATCAGCTCGACGTGGGTGAATCCCATTTCCGCCACGTAGTCGGCGAGCGGCTGCGCGATATCGCGATACGACGGCATGGCATTGCCCTCGCCGCGGCGCCACGAACCCAGATGCATTTCGTAAATCGACGCCGGTGCGTCCAGGGCGTTGCGCGCGCGGCGCGCGGCCATCCAGTCGCCGTCCTGCCACTCATGATCGAGATTCCACACGCGCGAGGCGCGCGCCGGCGGCAACTCGGCGAAAAAGGCATAGGGGTCCGCCTTCTCCACCGTATAGCCGCCGTTGGCTTCGATGCGGTACTTGTAGGTCTGCCCATGCCGCGCGCCCTTTACCCAGCCTTCCCAGATGCCGGAACTGTCCCAGCGCGGCTGCAGCACGTCGGCCTCCGCGTTCCAGCCGTTCCATTCGCCGACCACCGAGACGCGGCGCGCATTCGGCGCCCAGACGGCGAAGTGTGCCCCGCCTTGGCCCTTCTCAATATGGCAGCCCATCTTGTCGTAAAGACGGGCGTGGCTGCCCTCGCGAAACAGGTAGATGTCCTGCTCGCCCAATACGGCGGGCGGCGCTTCCATGATGGTCGAATCACTCACGTTGACCTCGCTATGCTGTTCGATGCGACCGGCCTAGGCCATTCATCGCATTTGGTGGATACGCTGCCCAAGCATTTCCGGCGTAACCAGTGTCACGCCCTTTTCGCTGACGTGAAAATGCTTGCGGTCCTCTTCAGAATCGATACCAATCTGCATGCCGGGGGGAATCTTCGCGCCCTTGTCGATCACCACGCGCTTGAGCACGGCGTTGCGCCCGATTTCCACGTTCGGCAGGATCACGGCATCTTCGATGGTGCAATAGCTGTGCACGTGCACGCTGGAAAACAGCAGCGAGCGCCGCAGGGTCGAGCCGCTGATCAGGCAGCCGCCCGACACCATCGAATCGACCGCCGCGCCGCGCCGACCATCGTCATCGAAGACGAATTTCGCCGGCGGCAACTGCTCCTGATAGGTCCAGATCGGCCAAGTCTGGTCGTAGAGGTCAAGCGCAGGGTTGACCCGCACCAGTTCCATGTTGGCCTCCCAGTAGGCGTCCACCGTGCCGGCGTCGCGCCAATAGGCCTCGCCGCCATCGGACTGCATGCAACTGTCGGCGAAGCGATGCGCGTAGACACGGTAGCCGCGCTCCACCAGATGCGGAATGATGTTGTGCCCGAAGTCGTGCGCCGATTGGCTATCTTCGGCATCGCGCAGCAATTGCTCGTAGAGAAAGCTGGCGGAGAACACATAGATGCCCATGCTGCCCAGCGCGACATCCGGCCGACCGGGAATGCACTTCGGCTGCTTCGGCTTTTCATCGAAGCCGACCACCCGGTATTCGCGGTCGACCGCCATCACACCCAGTTGCGTGGCATCGGCGATCGGTGCCTCGACACAGCCAACCGTCATATCGGCCCGGCGGGCGACATGCTCGTCGATCATCCGCGCATAGTCCATCTTGTAGACATGGTCGCCGGCCAGGATCAGCACGAAGCGCGGGTCGTGGCGACGGATGATGTCGAGGTTCTGCAGCACTGCGTCGGCGGTGCCCTTGTACCAGTCGTCCCCCATGCGCTGCTGCGCCGGCAGCAGTTCGACGAACTCATTGAAACGCCCGTCGAGAAATGACCAGCCGCGCTGCACGTGGCGGATCAGGCTCTGCGCCTTGTATTGGGTGGCGATGCCGATGCGGCGAATGCCGGAATTGACGCAATTGGAAAGCGCGAAATCGATGATGCGGAACTTGCCGCCGAACGGCACCGCCGGCTTGGCGCGCCAATCGGTCAGCGGCCCCAGCCGCGTACCGCGCCCGCCTGCCAGTATCAAGGCCAGGGTCTGCTTGGCCAGGTGGGTCATCGTCGGCACATCTTTTTGGTACTGCTTGTACGACCCGTAATCGATCTGCTGATTTTCCGCCGGGCTCATGCGAACTCCCTTTGTTCTTGAAGTTGATGGTCAAAACGCAACCGCGTAGACAGGCGGTTCGCACGTTCCGTGCCGCACCATCGACTTATATGGATATCCCCGGAACATGCCCGGAAATCCGGCCCCTTCCGAGTGATGCGGACAGGAAGCGCGGTGCGCTGCCATACCGGACGAAAGTCACTTCCCGCAGTCACCGCGAATTATTTCCCGTCGCGTGAATCGTTCTTACCGGCGCTTGCAATTCTTACCCGCGCACGACGGCTGCCGTATGAACCAGGGACGCTAGCGCGTCGAACGCAAACGATTGCTGGTCTGGGCTGCGGCAGCCGATGCCCCGACGGTCACGCCTCCTACGCCGGTCGTGGCCGTTCCAGCACCTGCCGCTGAACCTGCGGGCGCTACATTGCTGCCCAGGGGCGCACGCGGCCTGCGAGTGCTGCCGGCGACGGGCAGCTCGCAGGGTGCCGGTTGTCCTTGCTGTACCTGCCCGCGATTCATGCAGTCTGGATTTTGGTCATAGATGCTGGCATCACGCTCGCCGTTCGCGTCATTCGCCAGGCTAGCGGACGAAAACATCACCAGGCCCGCCGCGCCCAGCATCGTCAGAAAAGGCTTTTTGGTCGCTGTCATGTTCATTCTCCCGATTGGGACACATAAAATAGGACAGCAAAGCCAGGGCCCGGGTTCCCCCTAGGGCCTGATATACGCCCGTTGCGGCTTGCACCCCTCAGTTGCGCGGCTCTTCGGTGTCCGAGCGCGGCACTGCATCCACCCGCTGCCAGGCGTCGAGCGGATTGCCGCGGCTCACGCTGCCCAGTACCGCGGTGCTGTTGCTTCCGGGGTGCTCGATAACGACCACGCCGCCGCGTTCGCGCGGCTGTGTCTCATCCTGCTGCTCGTCATCCTGCGCTTCCCCGAACTGGCCGGGTGCCGCGGTCGCCATGATCGAAGGCGGCGCGCGGCGCGGAAACTCCGCCTTGTCGTCGATCAGCCTGTCTTTCAGCGCGGCGCGGAAAAAGTCGCCGACCAGGAGAATCGCGTTGTGGCCGCCCTGCCCCCAATAATTGCTGCGCATGGTCACCCGTGCATCGTTGAAACCCACCCAGGCGCCGGCCACCAGCCGCGGATGCATCAGCAAGAACCAGCCGTCGGTATTGTTTTGCGTGGTGCCGGTCTTGCCGGCAACATCGGCCATGATGCCGAAGCGCCCGCGAATCGCCCAGCCGGTGCCCGAGCCGATGACGTCGCGCATCATATCCACCAGGGTGGCCGCGGAGTCGGCCGACATCGCGCGTTTCAGCGGCGAGTTGAACTCGACCAGCACCTTGCCTGAGCGGTCGGTGATGCGCCGGACCAGTACCGGCTGCCGGTATTCGCCCAGGCGCGCAATGGTGGAATAAGCAGAGGCCATTTCCAGCAGCGTGACCGAACTGGTGCCCAGCGCCAGCGAAGGCACGGCGCTCAGCTTGCTCTGGTTGACACCCACCGCCCGCGCCAGGTTGAGCACGGTCGGCACGCCGACATCGCGCATCACCTGGGCGGTGATGGTGTTTTTCGATTGCGCCAGGCCCTGGCGCAAGGTCATTGCCGCGCCGGTAAAGCCCTCCATGTCGGTAGGCCGCCAGACGCTGCCGTCGTCAAGCTTGAACTCCACCGGCTTGTCGTAATAAACGGTGTTCGGCCCGCGCCCCTGCTCCAGCGCGGCGCCATAGACGATGGGCTTGAATGTGGAGCCGGGCTGGCGCTCGGCTTGGCCGACATGGTCGTACTGGTCGCGCTCGAAATCACGGCTGCCGACCCAGGCCTTGATCTCACCGGTCACCGGGTCCATGGCGATGAAACCTGCTTCCAGCCGGCTCTTGGAATCCTTCAAGGTCTGCATGAACTCCGGCGACTCCTTCAGGCGCGCCAGGGCGATGCCTCCGCTGGCGCCCCTGGCAAGCAGCTTTTTGTATTGCGGCGATTCGCGCACGAACGAATCAAGCAAGTCGCCATGCGACTTCCAGAAATAGCCGAAGGGCTCGGCGCGCTTGCGCGCCTGCGCATAGGATTCGGTGGCATACGACATGGTGCCGCCGCCGCTCTGGCCCCATTCGACATCGGCGATGTTCTGCAGCGCCGCCGCCTGGCGTTCCACCGCATCGGTGGCCAGCGCCTGCAAGCGGGGATCCAGCGTGGTCTCGACCACCAGGCCGTCGGTGTAGACGTCATGGTCGTTTTTTTCCGCCCAGTCCACCAGCCACTTGCGCAAGAAGGCCGTGAAGTGCGGCGCCGGCCCGGCTGGCTCCGACGGCAGGTTGAGACCGACGCGCATCGGCTGCTGGCGCAAATGGCGATAGTCATCGGCAGCCAGGTCGTGATGCAAAAGCATCTGATGCAGCACGACGTTGCGGCGCCTGCGCACGCGTTCGGGATAAGCAGTGGGATTGTAGAACTGCGGCCCTTTCAGCATACCCACCAGGGTCGCGCTTTCCAGCGCGTCGAGTTGCGCCGCCGGCTTGTCGTAGTAAGTCCGCGCGGCCGTCTCGATGCCGTAGTTGTTGTACGGGAACGGCACCGTGTTCAGGTAGGTTTCGAGAATCTGCTGCTTGGAATAGATCTGCTCGATGCGCAAGGCGGTGATCATTTCCCGCGCTTTGCGGTTGATGTTGCGCGAGCGGCCGATCTCGTCCGGAAACAGATTGCGCACCAATTGCTGGGTGATCGTCGAGCCGCCCTGGGGGTTGCCGCGCAAGGTATGGAACACGGCGGAAAAGGTACGCTTGAAGTCGATGCCGTGATGCTCGTAAAAGCGCGAGTCTTCGGTGGCGATCAGCGCTTTGAGCACCTCGGGCGAGATCTTGTCCAGGGTGACTTTTTCCTGCCGCGCCTGTCGAAAGGTAGCAAGCGTGCTGCCGTCGCTGGCCAGCAACACACTGGGTTGCGGCAGGCGTACTTGCTTCAAGTCTTCCACCGTCGGCAGCGAAGGCCAGAGCCAGACTACATAGGCGCCCATCGCCGCCGTGCCGACGCCGAGTACCACGGCCAACCCAAACAGCCAGCGCCCCCAGCGAAACGGGCGCCCTACATCCCGGGCCGAGCTTGTTGCGGACTTTCTGTTCATCATCGCGGCCCCGCCCGGTCAATTGAAACGTCGTTGCAGCGAGCACACGTCATGCCGCCCCGAATCACTTCGCCAAATTGGCAAGCTCGCTGGCTACCGCAACTTACATACCAGGCAGCACAAAATAAAAAAACCAGCAAAAACAATCTCCGGGCCACGCGAAGCGCCCCGCGGAAGATCTGATCCGGCAGTTTTGACAGGCTGCCGCGGAAAAAGTTACGCAATGAGAAATACAAAAAAAAGTCCGGCGTAGGACTACGCCGGACTGCGGGAGCGCCGCTGATGTGGTGTCGCGTGGTTACGATTTTCCGCCGGCACCGACACCAACGCCCACGCCGGCGCCGTTGCCCGAAGCACCGCCATTCAAGCCAACGCCCGCCCCCACGCCTGCCGAACCGCCACCCACGGCCGCGCCGCCGCCGGCGCCGGTATTGGCCGACCCCATGGCGCCATTTTCCCGGGACGAACGGCGTGCACGCGCCGAGGTGTCGGCGCTGGTTGCAGCCCCGGCATTGGAGCGCACTTCAGGCTGCGGCGCGGAAGTGGGCGAGCCCGGCACAGGCGGCATGCTCGCCGTACCCTGGCCCGCAGCGGTGGCCGCACCGGTAGCGGCATAAGCACCCGCCGACATCATCAGGCCGACGAACGGAACAGCCAACACATATCTGACTTTCATTTTCATTCTCCTTTGGGTGGGTGGCCCTGTTGTCGCACGAGGCGTGCGGTATTTATGCGATCAAGGCTTGCCGTAAACGTCCTGCTGCGCCGAAACCATCGCATCGGCGCGATCAGCCGGCGTGGTACCGGGCATCGGCTGCGGATGAATGATCACCACCGTAGTGGCCCGCGCACGCGCGTTATCGACCGCATTGACGCGTGCAATGCGCGCGTTGTTCATGCATTGCATGCGCTGCTCCCCATAGAGAACATTGCATTCCTGCAGCGCGGCTTGGTAGTTGCCGTCTGCCACTGCGACCTCCGCCCAATATTGCCCTGAATCCTGGGCCAGTGCGGCAGAAGACGCGAGCGCTAGCGCGGCGGGGGCAAGCAGATGACGGGCGAATAATTTCATGGGCAACTCCTTTGCCATCGGGCGGCAATCGATGGACCGCCGCAAACCCTGCAGCAAGAAAAGAGCAGTCCCCGTGCCCGTGCGTCGCCGCCGCATGCGTGCCTCTGCCGCTTCAGATTGCGCGTAAGCCCTACAGCCAGGCGGTAGGGCTTACCGGCATTTCAACTGGCGTCGCGGCGTTTTTTGGACTCTTCCAGGCCCGGCATGCCGCGCAGATCGGTGTCCTGCTGCCCTCCCTCGACATCGCGACGGGCGCGTTCCATCACGTCGCGCGGCCCGCCAGCCTGGCTGTCGCTGGACTCATCGTGTTCATGCGGCAGGCGCGGTTCCGAATCTTCCCAGTCGCTCCGGGCCCCGCTCCTCGCTGCCGGTGAAGGTGGTCTGCGCGCACGTAGTTGCCGCTGTCGAAGATAGTTGCTCATCCGCTTCTCCTTGGTGGGAAACTGCGTCCGCTGCCTCCTGCGGCATGCCCCAGCTCAAATCGTCCATCACATCCTGCCTGAACTGAAACAAGGTTTTCATGGCAGCCCCGTGATCGGTTTAAATAAAACGGCCGGTTGCACCCATGGGCGCGTCTCTTGCTCGACATCCGGACAAAGAGGGCCCCAACAAACACGGAGCAAAGATCATGCGTACCCCTGCCATCCCGTTTTCCATTGCGACGCTGCTAACCCTGGCCATATTGGCCGCCAGCGCAAGCGCCTACAGCGACACCGCGAAACTACCGGTGAGCGCCGGGACCGGCCCGGACCCGACCCTGCCGGCGCCGACCAAATCGCTGGTGCCGACGGTCAACATAGCGCCCGCCAAAGGCTGGGCCGAGGGCCTCAAGCCGATAGCCGCCGCCGGTACCGCCGTCGCCGCTTTTGCCAGCGGCCTGGATCACCCGCGCTGGCTCTGCGTGCTCCCCAACGGCGATGTGCTGGTGGCGGAAACCAATGCGCCGCCCAAGCCGGAGGACGGCAAGGGCGTGAAGGGCTGGGTGATGAAAAAGGTGATGCGCCGCGCCGGCGCCGGCACCCCCAGCGCCAATCGCATCATCCTGCTGCGCGACGCCGACGGCGACGGCGTGGCCGAGACCCGCACGGTGTTCATCGACGGCCTGCACTCGCCCTTCGGCATGACCCTGGTCGGCAACAACCTGTATGTGGCGGACACCGACGCCGTGCTGCGCTTCTCCTATCGGCCCGGCGATACGCATATCGGCCAGGGCGGTACGGAAGTGGTGCGCCTGCCTGCCGGCCCGATCAACCATCACTGGACCAAGAACCTGATCGCCAATCGCGACGGCTCCAAGCTCTACGTCACTGTCGGCTCGAACAGCAACGCAGGCGAAAACGGCATCGACAAGGAAGAAGGCCGCGCCGCCATCTGGGAAGTCGATACGCAAAGTGGTCAGCACCGCGTCTATGCCGCCGGCCTGCGCAACCCCAATGGCCTGGGCTGGGAGCCCGCCAGCGGCGCCTTGTGGACGGTGGTGAATGAACGGGATGAGCTGGGCAGCGACCTGGTGCCCGACTACATGACGACGGTGCAGGATGGCGCCTTCTATGGCTGGCCCTACAGCTATTACGGCAACCACGTCGACACCCGCGTCAAACCGCAGAAGCCGGACATGGTGGCGCGCGCGCTCAAGCCCGACTACGCGCTTGGCCCCCACACCGCCTCGCTCGGCCTGGCCTTCGCGCCGGCTAACAGCGCCCTGCCCCCGGCCTACGCGCAAGGCGTGTTCATCGGCCAGCACGGCTCGTGGAACCGCAAGCCCGCCAGCGGCTACAAGGTGATTTTCGTGCCTTTCGCCGGCGGCAAGCCGGCGGGCGCGCCGGTAGATGTGCTGACCGGCTTCCTCACGCCCGACGGTAAAGCCCAGGGCCGGCCGGTAGGCGTGGCCTTCGACGCGCGTGGTGCGCTGCTGGTAGCCGACGATGTCGGCAACGCGATCTGGCGCGTCGCCGCGGCACCGGCAGTCGCGGCCCGCTGATCAAACCACGGCAGCAAATGCAAAAGCCGCCCGAGGGCGGCTTTTGCATTTGTCTGGAGGCGCGAGGCGGAGTCGAACCGCCCTGGAAGGATTTGCAGTCCTCTGCATAACCGCTTTGCTATCGCGCCAGATTCATTCCACCGCCGCTGCTTCAATGGCGGTTTACTGCAAATGCTGGTCAGACTAAAAAGGGAAAGCCGGCTTCAGCTTTCCCTTTTGGCGCCCCAGGTTTACGACGCCCGGAGCGGAAATTTGGAGCGGGAGAAGAGTCTCGAACTCTCGACCTCAACCATGGCAAGGTTGAGCTCTACCAACTGAGCTACTCCCGCGTTATGCGTCACAACAGACCCGAATTATAGCAAATTTTGGAACATGGTCAACGCCGATGTTGCATAGCGCGTGACCAGCCGCTTCAACCGCGCAACATCGGCAGCGCCGCCTTCAGGTAATAGCCCATCGACACCAGGGTCAGCACGGCAGCGGCCCAGATGAACCAGTCGCCCAGGGTCTGGGCCACAAACAGGCCAAGGAAGCTGTCGTGGAACAGCAGCAGCGGAATGGCGATCATCTGCACGATGGTCTTGATCTTTCCAAGCGCATTGACCGCCACGCTTTTCGCCTTGCCCAGTTGCGCCATCCATTCGCGCAGCGCCGAGATGGCGATCTCGCGGCCGATGATGATCAGCGCGATGGCCGCGTCGCAGCGCCCCAGTTGCACCAGCACGATCAGCGCGGCGGCGACCATCAGCTTGTCGGCCACCGGATCGAGAAAGGCGCCGAAGGCCGACTGCTGGTTCAGCTTGCGCGCCAGCCAGCCATCGAGCCAGTCGGTGATCGCCGCTAGAACGAAGAGGAAGGTCGCGGCCTGGTTTTTCTCGTAGGCTTCCAGCCAGGTGTCCGGCAGGTAGAACACGCCCACCACGAGCGGAATGGCGAGGATGCGCAGCCAGGTGAGGACGTTGGGAATATTGATTTTCATGGAGTGTGGCAAACATCCGGAGCCGGGATACTCCGCGCAAACACCGGATCGCGACGGGCCGGCCTCGCCCTGTCGCCATACAACCGCGCATCGGCGGGAGTGCGCAAGGCGGCTGTATGCGCCGATTTTACCGGGTTATGCGGATTTCACGCGGGCGCGCCGGGCGTCGCCGCTTCCCGCTACGCCGGAATGTCCGGAATCAGGCGCATCTGCATCAGGGTGATGCTGTCCTTCAATTGCAACTTGCGCTTTTTCAGGCGCCGCAGCAGCAGCTCGTCGCGGCCGACCGTGTCGCTGACGCGCTCGATCACCGCATCGAGGTCGCGGTGCTCGGTCTGCAACTCGATGATGCGGGTCTGGATCGCTTCGATATCATCCGCCGTCAGCATGACGCCCCTGCTCCTTCACTGCTTTTTCATTGGTCCCCTGCCGGCGCGCTCGCGCCGCGCCGCCGCTTGCGCGGCAAGGGAGATGATACACGCCGCCTAAGCATTTGCCGCCGCCGTGCGCAAAGCTGATGCGAACTCCTCTAGATATGACAATGCGCGATGTTTTAGCCGGTATAATCTGCCGCTATGCCGATCAGAATTGAAGCTGGCACCGGTCAACACATCGGTGACCGATCCGAACAACAAGACCGCCTCATCATCATTCCGAGCAAGAAGGAGCCCGGCGTGGTCCTGGCCGTCGTCGCCGACGGCATGGGCGGCCATACCGGCGGGGCGATGGCCGCGCAGCAGGTGGTTTCCACAGCGCAGCAGATCTTCGACAACTACAGCACCAAGGACGAGTCGCCGCAAAAGCTGCTCACCAGCATCGTCCATGAATCGCACCTGATCATCACCCTGTCGAGCTACACCAGCGAACAGGAGCCGCACAGCACCGTGGTGGCGATGCTGCTGCAGAAAGACCGCGCCGACTGGGCCTATGTGGGCGACAGCCGGCTGTACCATTTCCGCGGCCAGCCGCTGATCCAGCGCACCATCGACCATTCCTACGTCGAGCAGCTGTTCAAAGAGGGCAAGATCACCGCCGCGGAAAAGGAAACTCACCCGAACAAGAACATCCTGGTGCACTGCCTGGGCGGCCAGAACCCGCCGCTGATCGACTTCGGCAGTACCGACAAGCTCGAGCCGAACGACTGCTTCATCCTGTGCAGCGATGGTCTCTGGGCCTATTTCAGCGAAATCGAACTGGGCGCCATCCTTTCGAGTTGCGCACCCCGTGTTGCGTCGGAACAACTAATTGCCCTGGCCCGCGAGCGCGGCGCCGGGCATGGCGACAACGTCTCGCTGGCGATCATCAAGCTATCCTATTTCGAAGACGAAAAGGCCAAGCCGCCGCCCCCGCCGCCCCCTAAACCCAAGGTCGCCGCGCCGCCGCCAAAAGTGGTCGCGCCCCCGCCGGAACCAGAGCCGGAGCCGAAAAAAGGCCTGCTCGGTAAGCTTTTCGGGAAAAAATAAAACAGGTACAATGGCTTGCAGCGGCAAACCTCAAGTGACACCTCAAGTGACACAGGGACTGCCGCCCAAGCCCAGCCCGGCGGCCGAGACAGGCCTTAGGGTTGGATTGCCAGCATCGCTTCAGGGAGGAAGACGCATGGCCACTCTGCAACTCAAACCTTGGCATCGCGCCGGTTTGACCATCATTGCCGCGCTTTGCATGCAAAGCGCATTCGCCCAATCCAAGGCCGCTCCGGCTGACGCACCCGCGGCCGCTCCGGCTCCGATGGCTGCGCCCGCCCCTGCGCCTGCTGCGGCCCCCGCGCCAGCGGCTCCGATGGCCGCGCCGGCTACCGCTACTCCGGCGGCAGTTGCCGCCGACGCGCCGAAAAAGCGCCGCGTCGCGCGTCGCCCGCGGATGGGTTGCGTCCAGCTTGACGACCCCTGGGACAACCTCTGCACGATCCAGAAAAAGGCGGAAGTCGCCTGCGCCGACCTGTCCAACGGCAAGCGCCGCGCCAAGCGCGCCGCGCCGGTCGTCGGCAATCCGCGCAAGGAATGCGTCGATTCCTACATGCGCAACGTCTGACCCTGGCGCTCCGGCGCCGCCGTCAGATCCAAAAGCCCGCCTAGTGCGGGCTTTTTTGTTCTCGTAAGACCCAGCCGCTAGCGCGGACTTTTTGCGCGGCCTACTAAGCTGCTGCGCGCTTCTTGTCTCTGGGGGGCGGCAGCCGGCGCCTTTGATCTTGAAGAAGCCGGTCCAGGCATACCGTGGACGGTATCAGGGTGCGGCGCTGACGGCAGCCTTCGCATCGGCGCTGGGTGGGCCCGGCAGATCAGGTGTTTTCGGGACATCTCCCTTGCGCGCCCGTTCGGCCCGGGCTTTTTCCTTTTCCTTCTGCTTGGCCTCGCGCTCGGCCGCATACTTGCGGGCGTCGTCGACCCGCGCCTTCTCGTCAATCTCGCGCTGCGCGCGCTGGCCTGCCTCGGCCTTGGCCTGCGCGGCCTTTTTCGCCAGTTCGGCGCGGCGCTCCTGTTCGCGCTTGGTGGTCGTCGCCGCGCGCTGGGCGCGCTCCCCCGCCTGCGCCTGGAAGTCAGCGTTCTGGCGCTCCTTTTCTTCCTGCTTGTGCTGGCGGCCTGCGTTCTTCTCCTCGCGCTCCGGCTGCTGTTGCGTCTCTTTCGCCTGGCGTTTGGCCTCGCGGTCGAGGCGCTCCTTCTCATGCACCTCCGCCTGATTGCTGCGCTCGAAGGCGTGCGCCTCCAGTTCGACGGACTTGATGCGGCTGTTGATCTTGTAGTCTTCTTCCCGCGCTTTCACCAGGCATTGCTCGGCCAGGAATTTCCCGTAGCATTCCTTTTTCTGCGCGATGAAGCGGGCCTCCTGCTGCTTGCGCGCCGCCAGCGCCGCATCCGCCGCGGCCTTGCTCTGCTCCACATTGCGAATCGATCCCGCGGGATAAGCGGGCAAGGGATCGGGAAAGGACCGCTCCCGGGCCGCGGCAGCGCCGGCCGCAGCCCTGGCTATAGGTGGAACCGTGGCCGGCAGGTCAGAGGGCAATGCCGGAGCAGAGGCCTGCGCGCCGGCGCTGGCGGCAACGCCCTGGGCATGAGCACGCGCCACCGGCCCGGCAGCGCCCGCGAGAACGCCCAGGACCAGGAAAACGTGCGCGGCGCCGGCTTTCAAACCTGATTCCTCAACGCTGCGGCTTGCAACCCAGCAGGGTGCCGCGGGTGTTGGTGAAATAGGCCGTGCCGGCTGGGCAGGCGATGCCGCTGGGCGGCAATTGCGCGCCCTTCATGCCGGTGCAGTTGAAGGCGCCGCTACGCTTGCTGACTGAGCGGCGGTCGAGCTTGTAGCCGTCCGGGCAGGACGGCCAGGCAGTCGAGATGGCGCCCGGCGGCGGCGCCACCACGGTAATGGTGGTGCTCGCATTGCCGCTGCAGCCCAGCGTGTTGCCATCGCGCCCGCCCTTGGCGACGATGGTAAAGGTGCCGGGCTGGGCATAGGTGTGCACAAAAACGCGCGGGAACATGTCGCGGCCGGCGCTCATCTTGGTGACGTCGACATCGCCGTTGCCGTATTCCAGGCGCAGGCCGCAGATCGCCTCGTCATCGCCATCGACCGTGATCTTCGCCTGGGTGCCGGCAACAATGCTCGGCGTATCGGCGCGCACTGCGCTGACCTTGCCGGCGTGGGCCACGCCGGCGGCCAGCAGCGCGACCGCGCAGGCCAGGCTCAAGCGGATATTTTTCGTGTTCATTATTTACTCCTGTGTCGCTGCCATTGGGTTTGGTTGCCGCCTCTGCGTGCGGGAACCCATTGTAGCCGGTGCAGCCCGGCTCCCGGCTAGGCGGACCAGACCGGCGTGCCCTTGGCTTCCTTGGCCACCGCGGCCAGTACTTTCGCGTGCTCGGCCTCTTCATCCGCCGAGGCAATGAGAACAAAGGTGGTGAGGGGCACGGCATTGTCGAGGTCGCCGCCGGCGCCGTCATCGTCCGCATCGAGGTCCATGCCCAGCGCGTCCTGGCCGCGGGTCATCGCCAGATACACCTCCGCCAGCAACTGGCCGTCGAGCAGCGCGCCGTGCAGGGTGCGATGGGCGTTGGACACCGCATAGCGCTCGCACAGCGCGTCCAGGTTGTTGCGCTTGCCCGGATGCAGCTCCTTGGCCATCAACAGCGAATCGACCACGCCGCCGACGTGCTTGGCGAAGGCCGGGCGCTTCATCCGCGCCAGTTCGGCGTTGAGAAAGGCCAGGTCGAAGGGCGCGTTGTGGATGATGATCTCGGCGCCGCCGACGAAGGCGAGCAGTTCTTCGGCAATGTCGGCGAAGCGCGGCTTGTCGGCCAGGAACTCGGTGGTCAGGCCATGCACTTCCAGCGCCGCATCATCGCTTTCGCGCCCGGGGTTCAGGTAACAGTGAAAGTTGTTGCCCGACAGGCGACGGTTGAACAGTTCGACGCAGCCGATTTCAACAATGCGATGGCCCTGGGCGGGCTCCAGGCCCGTGGTTTCGGTGTCGAGAACAATCTGGCGATTCATTGGCGATGCGGGTGTGTTGCGCGGTTTGTTGCGCGATGCGCCGAAGATAACATACCGCGCCCGGCCGCATTGCAAACCCGCTCAAGCCGGCGCTGGCCCGCGCAGGGGCCGCTCGTTGATCGGCAGATGCACCAGCCCGGCGAACACCCCCAGCGCCGCCGCCGTGATCCAGGCCCAGAAGTAAGAACCGGTCTTGTCGAACAGGTAGCCGCCCATCCACACGCCTGCGAACGAGCCGACCTGGTGGCCGAGGAACACCACGCCCGAGAGCATCGACAGATAGGCGACGCCGAAGCGCGCCGCCACCAGGCCGTTGGTCAGCGGAACGGTGGCCAGCCAGAGCGCACCGATGGCGCCGGCGAAGATATAGACGGTGGCCTCCGTCTTCGGCGCCAACAGGAAGGTCAGGATGACCGCGGCGCGCAGGAAGTAGATCGACGACAGCAGCAGGCGCTTCGGATACTTGCCGCCCTGCATGCCCCAGGCGTAGGTGCCGACGATGTTGCCGATGGCGATCACCGCCAGCGCACGTGCGCCGACATTGGCATTCATGCCGATGTCGCGCAGGTAGACCGGCAGGTGCACGGCGATGAACACCACCTGGAAGCCGCAGACGAAATAGCCCATCGACAAGAGCAGGAAGCTGGGGTCGCGCACCGCCTCATTCAACGCCTGCTTCAGGCCGCCCTTTTTCAGGGTGGAACGGTCGATGTAAGGCTCGGTCATCGCCAGCGACAGCGGAATCACGATCAGCATCAGCAGCGCCGACACCAACAGCGCCGCATGCCAGGAAGCGCCGGCGATCAGCCCCTGCAGCAGCGGCATCATGTAGAACTGGCCGAAGGCGCCCAGCGCCCCGGACACGGCCAGCGCCTGCGCGCGCTGCTCCGGCGGGTAGGAACGACCCACCACTCCGGTGATGATACCGACGGTGGCGCCGCCCTGGGCAAAGCCGACGGCCACGCCCGCGGTCAGCGTCAGCATCAGCGAGGAATGGGATTCACTCATGCCCCACAGGCCGAGTGCATAGACCACCAGCGACACCACCATCACCCGCGCCGCGCCGTAACGGTCGGCGATGCCGCCGAGGATCGGCGTGAACAGGCCCCAGCAAAGATTCTGCAAGGCGATGGCGAAGGAATAGGCCTCGCGCGACACCCCCAGCTCCTGCGTCACCGGGTTGAGGAACAGCCCCATGCCGTGGCGCACGCCCATGGTCATGTTGACCACCATCGCGCCGGCCAGCAATACCATCAGGGGCGTGCGCCAGCCGCGCGCGCCAATTGTCGTCGATGTCGTTGTTGCACTCATTGGGTTGGTCTCTTGTTGTCTTGTTTGATTCGTATTTTTTTACTCGGGTTCTCTTGACCCGGATGCACGGCCTAGGCCACGTGCTCAGCCTCAAGGCTTTTGATCGACGCCTTCAGCGAGCGATGCAGTTCGCGCTGGGTCTGCGGGCCCAGGACTTGATTCACCTTTTCCTGCGCCGCCTGCCACAGCGGAATCGCCTCCGCCAGCTTGACCTCGCCCGCCGCCGTCAACGCCAGGGCGCGCGAACGACCCGCCGCCACCGCCGTCAACCAGCCGGCCGCCTGCAGCGGCTGCAGGTTGCGCGTCAGCGTGGTGCGGTCCATCGACATGACCTCGGCAAAACGCGACACCGATACGCCGGCATTGCGCGAAAGCTTGGACAGCAGCGAATACTGGTTCACCGTCAGGCCGGCAGCCTGCAAGTGCTCGTCATACACCTGCGTCGCCCGCCGCGTCGCACTGCGCAGGTAAAAACAGGTGCAGCCGAGGGCGTACTCGGATTCGGCGACAAGGCTTGATTTCACGACTCGGCTCACCTAAGATTTACAACATGTGTAATTGCACATGTGCAATTACACATGATTAACCGGCAGGCGTCAACACGCCGTTAAACGACAAAACCCTCCAAGAGGCTTGCAAGCCATGACCGCACCCATCGTCCGCAACACCGGCGCCTTCGCGCCCCACGGCACCATCGACCCGCGCGAGACCGTCCACTTGAGCGGCCTGGAGTTTTTCCAGGCGATTGTCGACGGCAAAATCCCGCCGCCGCCGATCGGCAAGACCCTGAACTTCTGGCCGGCCGAGTTCGAGCATGGCCGCGCCGTATTCGAGGGCGAACCGACGCGCGACTTCTACAACCCGATCGGCTCGATCCACGGCAGCTACGCCGCCGCCCTGCTCGACTCCGCCATGAGCTGCGCCGTGCACACGACCCTTGCCGCCGGCTGCGCCTATACCACCCTCGAATACAAGATCAACCTGACCCGCGGTATGAGCGACAAGACCGGGCGCATCCGCGCCGAAGGAAAAATCCTTCAAGTGGGCAAGCGCATCGGCACCGCCGAAGGCAAGATCACCGACGCGCAGGGTCGGGTACTCGCGCATGGCAGCACCACTTGCCTGATCTTCGAGGCGGCGAAGCTCTGAGTCCCGCCGGCAACAGCCGGCTCAGCGCTTTTTCTTTTTCTCGCCGAACACCCGCGCCGCATGCACGCCGAGGCCGCGCGCCACACTGCTGAACATGTCGCCGTTGACCATCTTGGCGCGGGCGAAGCGCGCATGAAAAGCCTGGCGCAATTGCCGCACGCCAGTCGAGCCGCCGGTGAAATACAGGGTCAGGGGCGCATCCGGCGCGATGCCGGCGGCCTTCAGCGTTTCATGCGCGGTATCGACGATGCGCTCGATGTCTTCGTCGGTCGCCGTTGTCAGCATGGCCTCGCCCACCGGCACCAGCAACCCGCCCTCCACAATGTCGAGGTCCAGCGACGTGTCGCCGCCATCGGCCACGGCAATTTTGGCTGTCTCCACGCGCCCGGCAATCTGGTGCCCGTGGCGGTGCTTCAGTACCTGCATCAGGCGCGCATGCATTGCCGCTTCCGTGTAGTAGAAGCGCAGTTGCTCGGCGGCGAACATCTCCTTGTTTGAATAGAGAAGGTTGATCTTGTGCCAGGTGGCGAGGTCGAAATAAATCGATGATGGCACGATGCGCCCACCGGTGGCCGCACTGCCGTAACCCAGCGCCGGCATCGCGGCGGCCAGGCTCAACTGGCGATCGAAGTCGGTGCCCCCCAGATGCACACCACCGCTGGCGAGAATGTCCTCCTGGCGGTCCGCGCGCGTGCTGCGCGCCGGCCCCAGGCGGATCACCGAAAAGTCCGAGGTGCCCCCGCCGATATCCACCACCAGCACCACTTCCTCTTCGCGCAGGCCGAGTTCGTAGTCCAGTGCCGCGGCAATCGGCTCGAACTGGAAGGCGACGTCGCGAAAACCCGCGCCCAATGCCGCGCGCTTGAGCGCCGCCTGCGCGGCGGCGTCACGCTTGGCGTCGTCATCGACAAAATGCACCGGCCGCCCCAGCACCACCTGCGTCAGTTCGCTGTCCAGATGCTGCTGCGCCAGGCCGCGCAAGTGTCCGAGAAAAAACGAAATGATCTCGTCGAAGCCGGTGGCGCGGCCGGCCACCATGGTTTTTTCTTCCATCAGCGGGCCGCCCAGCACGCTCTTGATCGAACGCAGCAGGCGCCCTTCGGTGCCTTCGGTATATTCGCGCACCGCCTGACGCCCGAAGGCGGTGCGATGCTCCTCCGCGTTGAAAAACAGCGCGGTGGGTATGGTGGCCTCGCCGTGTTCCAGCGGCACCAGCGACACGGCCGCACCGTCGGAGGCGCTTACCGCCGAATTAGAAGTACCAAAGTCGATGCCGATAAACATGCGCGAGCCGAGCGATGTGTAGATAAGCCGAAAGAATGGCGCGCGTAGCGGCGCCGGCGGAAACGGAGAGCGGTGCGCGGGCACCGCCAAAGCCGGGGGGCGGATTTTCCCACAAAGCGAACGCCACCGCCGCCAAAAAGTTCAGCAATGCGGCAAAAAAGCATCAGAGGCACACACACTGGCGCCCTTGCGCTAAGCTCAGCGGGTCAGAGTCTTCGCCAGCAGCCTTCGCCAGGAACCCGCCCATGCCCGTGCCGCCCACGCTGCTGCTCGTCGATCCCGCGCATTTCGCCGTCTCCTACACGATCAATCCCTGGATGCAGCCCGGCGAATGGGCGCGCGACCCGCACGGCATGCGCCGCGCGGCGCGCCGCTCCTTCGAAGCCCTGTGCGCGGCGCTTCAAGCCGCCGGCTGCGACCTCGAAGTGGCGCCGGGCACGCCCGGCCTGCCGGACATGGTGTTTCCGGCGAATGCCGCCGTGGTGCTGGACGGTCGCGCCATCGTGGCACGCTTCCACCACCCGCAGCGCCAGGGGGAAGAGGCGCACTTCCTCGGCATTTTCGAAGACCTGCGCGAGCGCGGCGTCCTCACCGAAGTGGCGCAATTGCCGCCCGGCTGTTTCCAGGAAGGCGCGGGCGACTGCATCTGGGACCCGGTGCGCGGCCACTTCTGGGGCGGCTATGGCCCGCGCTCGAAGCGCGAGGCGATCGACGAGATGGCCGCGTTTTTCGGCCGCGAGATCGTGCCGCTGGAACTGGTGTCGGACCGCTGCTATCACCTCGACGTCGGCTTTTGCCCTCTGAGCGGCGGCGAGATACTCTACTTCCCGCCGGCCTTAAGCCCGGCCGCGCTGCAAACCCTGCACCAGCGCGTGCCGCCCGAACAGCGCATCGAGGCCAGTGAGGACGATCTGCGCCACTTCAGCGTCAACGCGGTCTGCGCCGGCCGGCACATCGTGATGAACCGCACCACCGACCACCTGCGCACCGCGCTGACGCAACGCGGCTACACCGTGAGCGAAGTCGACCTCGCCCCCTTCGTGCTCTCCGGCGGCGGCGCGTTTTGCATGACCCTGCGGCTCAACTGGTCCTCGGCCTGAGGCCAGGGACCGGACGGGGTCAGTTGCCGGCCGATTCGATCACGATATTGTTGTAATGGGTGCGGCGGTTCGCCGCCATGCCTTCGCTGTTGAAGCCGAGTTGCACCCAGCCTGAAGGCGCGTCGAAGTAGGCCACGGTGTAAAGCTTGAACTCCGGATCGACGCCGACGATCGCGGCCTTGATGGTCTTGCCGATCACCACCCACGGCGGCAGATAGTGGTTTTCCTGGATGCGCCTGGGCGCGGCCTTTTTGGCCGACACCTTCCTGGCCGCTGCCTTTTTCGCGGCCGGCTTTTTTGCCGGGGCCTTCTTTGCCTTGGTTGCCATGCTTGCGCTCCTGGAGAGAATGAAAGGGACGGGCTGCGTGAAGTTTACCGCAGCCCGCCTGCCTAGCGGTTCTCCGGCACCAGCACCACGCCCTCCATCAGGCGCCGCGCGCTGCGGCTCATCAGCGCCTTGGTGACCTTCCACTCGCCGTCGATCTGCTCGGCCTCCGCGCCCACGGAGAGCGTGCCGGCGGTATGGCCGAAGCGCACCCGCTCCGGCTGCTTGTCGCCGAGGATGCGGCGCAGGATGGTGCCGGGAATGGCGCAGGCCACCGCGATGGCCACGGCGCCCGTGCCGGTCATTGCATGGTGCATCTTGCCCATCGAGATGATGCGCACGATGATGTCCATGTCGCCAGCCCCAAGCGTCTTGCCGCTGGAGACCTGGTAGCTCGCAGGCGCGGCGGCAAAGGCGATCTTCGGCACGTGCTGATGCTTTTCGCTTGCCTCCCGTGCGGTGGCGGCCAAGCCCATGGCGACGGTGGCGTGGGCGCGGATGGTTTCCAGCGTCTTCAGCAATTCGGCATTGCCGTTGACCTCGTCCTGCGTCTCGGTGCCTTTGAGGCCGAGGCGCGCGGCGTCGATGAACACGGTGGGGTTGCCGGCATTGATCAGCGTCGCCTCCACCTCGCCCACGCCCGGCACCTGCAGGCGGTCGATGGTGTTGCCGGTGGCGAACATGGCGCCGCCGGTGCTGTCTTCATCCGCGCCGGGGTCGAGGAATTCGAGTTTGACTTCGGCCGCCGGGAAGGTGACGCCGTCGAGTTCGAAGTCGCCCAACTCGACCACCTCGCCGTCTTCCATCGGCACGTAGGCAATGATTTTCTTGCCGATGTTCGCCTGCCAGATACGCACCACCGCTTCACCGTCGCGCGGCGCGGCCACCAGGCCGCGGCGGATCGCGAAGGGGCCGACGGCCGAAGTCAGGTTGCCGCAATTGCCGCCCCAGTCCACCAGCGGCACGTCGATCGCCACCTGGCCGAACAGGTAATCGACATCGCAGTCCGGCCGCGTGCTCTTGCTGATGATCACCGTTTTGCTGGTACTGGAAGTGGCCGCGCCCATGCCGTCGATCTGCTTGCCGTAGGGGTCGGGGCTGCCCATCACCCGGCGCAAAAAGGCGTCGCGGGCCGTGCCCGGCACCCGCGCCGCTTCGGGCATGTCTTCCGGCGTGAAGAACACGCCCTTGCTGGTGCCGCCGCGCATATAGGTGGCGCGCACCGCGATTTGTTTGGCGAACTTGCTCATCAGATCTCCTTGAACACAATGCATACCGGGCTGGCGATCTGCGCGCGCAATACCGGCGCGGCCGACCCGGCCAGCGGGAATTCGTAAACATTGTCGCCACCCTCATTGGCTACCAGCAGCGACTGCCCGGCGGCGCCCAATGTGACGAAGCGCGGCTTGGCGCCGATGCTTGGCCGACGCGCTTCAAGCGTCACCCGGCCGCTGGCGGCATCGATGGCGAACACCGCCACGGTATCGTCGGCACGATTGGACACATAAACGCGCTTGCCGTCCGGCGCGACGGCGATGCCGGCACTGCTCTTCTCGCCGTCGTAGCCCTCGGGCATGCAGGAAGCGACCTGTTGCGCATCGAGCGCGCCTGTGTTCGGATCAAAGCGGCAAAAGATCAGCGTCGCATCGAGCTCGCCCACCACGTAGACCCAGGGCTGCGAAGGGTGAAGCGCCAGGTGCCGCGGGCCGGCGCCGGGCCGCGCCACCATGGTCGAGACAATCGATAGCGCGCCGCTGGCCGCATCCACCGCCAGCGTGAACACACGGTCGACCCCCTTGTCCGGCACCAGCAGCCAGCGCCCGCTGGGGTCGTAGCGCGTCATGTGCGGGTGCGAGCCTTTTTGCTGCGTCGGGTGCGGGCCGCGCTCGCCGGGCAGCGCCAGGTTGCCGGCGACTTCACCCAGCGCGCCATCGGCGCCGATCGGCAGCGACACGACGTTGCCGCTGGCGTAGTTGGGCACCACCATCCAGCGCCCGTCCGGCGTCGGCGTCAGGTGCACGGGGTTGGTCCCCTGGGTGGAGCGGTCGTTGAGGTGGGCGATATGGCCGGCGCCGTCCACGGCGTAGGTGCTGATTACGTCGCCATCACCATGCACCGCATAGAGCTTGCCGCGCACCGCGTCCATGTACAGGAAGGAAGGATTGTCGGGCGCGTTCGCCAGTTGCTCGTGGGTCCACTCGCCGGCGGCGGAGATGCGGTAGACATTGATGCCCTTGCCGCGGCCATTGCGCTTCGGCGTGGTGTAGCAGCCGACATAGGCCAGGGTTGTTGTTGGTGCGTTCATAAGGTGATCCGGCTGATGCGAAAGGCGCCATTCTAGGCGCAACGGTTTGCAATTATGATTATGGGAAATATGCGGCAAACAACCCGGTCCAATCAGGAGAGACAAATGCAGCCCGACGAAATCCGCAGGAGAAGGTTGCTGCAGGCCCTGGGTGGCGGCGCCGCCGGCTTGCCGCTCTTCGCCCGCGCGCAAGCGCGCTACCCGGTAAAGCCGGTCACCATCATCGTCTCCCAGCCCGCAGGCGGCGATGCCGATGCCTTGTGCCGCTCGCTGCAGCCGAAAATGCAGGAAGTGCTGGGCCAGAGCGTGATCATCGACAACCGCGGCGGCGCCGGCGGTAACATCGGCACCGCGCTGGCCGCCAAGGCCGCGCCGGACGGCTACAGCGTCGGCTTCGTCAACCAGGGGACGATGGCCTTCAACCCGCATCTCTACCCCAACCCCGGCTACAAGGTCGAAGACTTCGTGCCGGTGTGCTGGATGACCTCGATCAACCTGGTGATCGCCTGCAACACGGCCGTTCCGGCAAACAACCTGGCCGAATTCCTCGCCTTGGCACGCAAGGAGCCGGGCAAGTACACCTACGGCACCGCCGGCAACGGCAGCGCCAATCATCTCGCCGGCGAAATGCTCAAGACCATGGCCAAGGTAGACATCACCCACGTGCCCTTCCGCGGCGGCGGCCCGGCAATCATCGCCACCATCGGCGGCGACATCAGCAGCGTGGTTGCCTTTCCGCTGGCCGCCCTGCCGCAGATCAAGGCCGGCAAGCTGAAGGCACTGGCGGTGACGGGCGCGAAACGCGCTTCCGCCCTGCCCAACGTGCCCACCGTGGCCGAGAGCGGCGTAAAGGACTACGAGTTCACTTCCTGGATGGGCCTGATGCTGCCCAAGGGCTCGCCGCAAGAGGCAGTGGACCGCATCTACCAGGCCACTGCCGCCGGGCTCAAAGTCCCGGACGTTGCCGAAAAGCTGCAGGCGGCGATGACCGAGCCGGTCGGCGCCGGGCCGAAGGAATTCGGCGAGCTGATCGCGCGCGAGAACGCGCGCTGGTCGAAACTGATCCGCCAGTTCAACGTGAAGATCGACTGAACGCGGCCGTGCGCCTCAGCAGCCGAGCTGGTCCGCCAGTTCGATGAAGCTCTTGGCGTTGTAGTCGAAACGCTTTTCGAACTTGCTGTCGTACTTGCCGGCGTCGAAATGCGGCTTGCCGTATTCCAGCGGACGGATGATGAAGGCCGTCTTCAGGCCGCATTTGGCGGCGCCGTCGAGGTCGTGCTTGTGCGCGGCCACCAGCATCACCTCTTCGGGCTTCAGGCTCAGCATATTCACCGGCGACAGGTACATCTCGGGGTCCGGCTTGTAGTGGTGCACCCAGTCGGAGGAAAAAATCACGTCCCACGGCAGTCCGGCATGCTTGGCCATGCGCGTGAGCAGGCCGACGTTGCCATTGGACAGCGTGCCGATGATGAACTTCGATTTCAACTGCTTGAGGCCGCGCACCGTGTCGGGCCAACCCTTCAGGCGGTGCCAGGCTTTGGAGATGTATTCGAGGTCTTCCGCCTTGATGGCGCGTTTCGGCGTTTTACCGATGAAGCGCGGCAGCAGCTCTTTCAGCGAAGCCAGGTGCAACTCGTCCAGGCTGGTCCAGGGCACTTCGCGGGAACGCACCCGGTCCATGCTCGGCCGGTAGGCGGCGCGCCAGGCGTTGACCAGTCCTTCCCAGTCGATGTCCCAGCCGCGTTCCTGGTTCAGCAAGCGGCCATCGCGGATGATCGAACCGTGCCAGTCGACGCAGGTGCCGAACACGTCGAATACCAGGGCCTTGGGTGGTTGTTTGCGCGCCATGCTTTTCTCCGGCCAATGCGATTAAACGAACGCGGTCGATTATATGCGAGGCCCCGGCCGGCTTCGCATGCCGTTCGCTTATTTGCCCGCGCGTTCGATCTCTTCCAGCCATTGCCCCAGCACCTGCGCGCTGGGCTGCGGCGCGCTGCCCTCAAGGCGGATCAGGTAAGGCTTGCCGCTGGTCGAGGATTGGCTCGCGCAGGACGCAATGAACTCGCGCGCGCCGGCAATCTTGCCCCAGTCCTTCACGCATTTTCGCCGGAGGAACTCGGCGGCGTTGGCGCCGGTGTATTCGCTGCCGTTACGAATGAACACCACGCCCCTGGCAGACTCCACGCGCGCCAGCAGCGCGCGTGCCTTCTGCTCCTCGGCCGCCGGCATCGCGGCGGCGCCGCCGGAGAGCAGGCAAGCCGCCAGGGCGCACAAGGCGCTTTTGCCGACAGCGCGCACCTCGATCACGCCGCGGGTTTCACCGCCGAGAGCCCCGCCACCTGGTTGATGCCCAACAGCAGCTTGCCCTTGCGGGCACGCTTGGCAACGTAGGTCGCAAGGTCGCGTCCCGCCAGCGTGATGTTGAATTCCTTGCCGCCGCGCCCCGCCCCCTCGACGACCACGCCGGGCTGACCAATCACCGCTATGGCCTGCAAGCGGTCCTTCAATTCCAGCTCTTGCAGAATCACGCCGCGGCCGCCGGACAAGGTGTTGACCTCTTCCAGGGCGAAGGCAAGCAGGCGTTTCTTTTCGGTAATGGTGACCACGCGTTTCATATCAGCGCCGATCAGCGCCGGCCGCAGCGGCTCGTCCTTCTCGCCCAGCTTCATGAAGGACTTGCCGCCCTTCACGCGCGACAGCATGTCGGCGATCTTGCAGACAAAGCCGTAGCTGGCGCTGGATGCCACCAGCAC
This sequence comes from Betaproteobacteria bacterium, assembly GCA_028292405.1. Lineage (GTDB taxonomy): Bacteria > Pseudomonadota > Gammaproteobacteria > Burkholderiales > JAEUOS01 > JAQGMJ01. Next base: position 66,690 of record JAQGMJ010000062.1, on the reverse strand, counting down.
GCCCTGCTCCGCGCTGCCGGCCAGCATCTGGACGATGCGTGTGCCGGACTCGAGGTCGACCAGCGTCGTCACCGGCACGCCGTCACCGCGCGCGCCCGGCAGCTGCGCCACCGGCACCGAGTAGACCCGGCCGTTCGAGCCGAACAGAATCGCGTTGTCCACCGTGCGGCACTCGAAGGTGCCGTAGAACCCGTCGCCCTCTTTGAAATTGAACAGGCTGGCGTCGTGGCCGTGGCCGCTGCGCGCGCGCACCCAGCCCTTTTCGGAAAAGATCACCGTCACCGGTTCATCGACCACGGTCTGCGTCACCACCGAGCGGCCGGCCTCCTCGATCAGGGTGCGGCGATCGTCGCCGTAGGTCTTGGTATCGGCCTCGATCTCCTTGATCACCAGCTTTTTCATCACGCCCTCGTCGCCGAGCAGATGTTCGAGATCCTTTTTCTCGATACGCAACTCATCAAGCTCTTTTTCCAGCTTGAAGCCTTCGAGGCGCGCAAGTTGCCGCAGGCGCAACTCGAGAATATCTTCAGCCTGAATTTCGCTGAGATTGAATTTTTCCATCAGCGCCGGCTTGGGTTCGTCCGACTCGCGAATCACCTTGATCACGCGGTCAATGCTCAGGTAGGCGATCATCCGCCCGTCGAGGATGTGGATGCGCGCATCCACCTTCGCCAAGCGGAACTCGGTACGCCGCCGCACCGTGATAAAGCGGAAATCCGCCCACTCGGCCAGCACATCTTTCAGCGACTTTTGCCGCGGCCGGCCATCCAGGCCGATCATCACCATATTGAGCGACGAGGAAGACTCCATGCTGGTGTGCGCCAGCAAGGTGGTCATGAATTCCTGCTGGTCGATCTTCGAGGTCTTCGGCTCCAGCACCAGGCGCACCGGCGCGTCCTTGCCGGACTCGTCGGTGACGCGGTCGAGCACGGACAGCACCAGCGCCTTGAGGTTCTGCTGCTCAGTGGAAAGCGACTTCTTGCCCGGGCGCAGCTTGGGGTTGGTCAGTTCCTCGATTTCTTCCAGCACGCGCTGCGTGGAGGCGCCCGGCGGCAGCTCATACACCACCACCTGCCACTGGCCACGCGCCAGCTCTTCGATCTTCCAGCGTGCGCGCAGCTTGAGCGAGCCGCGCCCGCTCTCGTAGGCTTCCTGGATTTCCTTTTGCGAGGAAATCAGCTGTCCGCCACCGGGAAAGTCCGGCCCGGCGATGTGCTCCATCAACTCCGCCACCGTGATTTTCGGCTTGCGGATCAGCGCCACCGCCGCCTTCGCCACCTCACGCAAATTGTGCGGCGGAATTTCCGTGGCCATGCCGACCGCGATGCCGGAGGCGCCGTTGAGCAGCACCATCGGCAGGCGCGCCGGCATCTGCCTCGGCTCCTTGAACTCACCGTCGTAGTTGGGAATGAAATCGACCGTGCCCATGTCGATTTCGTCGAGCAGCAGCCGGGCCATCGGCGTCAGGCGCGCTTCCGTGTAGCGGTAGGCGGCGGCATTGTCGCCGTCGCGCGAGCCGAAGTTGCCCTGGCCGTCGACCAGCGGGTAGCGCATCGAAAAATCCTGCGCCATGCGCACCATCGCGTCGTAGGCCGACTGGTCGCCGTGCGGATGGTATTTACCGATCACGTCGCCCACCACGCGCGCCGACTTAACCGGCTTGGCGTTGGACGCCAGGCCCATTTCGTTCATCGCGTAGATGATGCGGCGCTGCACCGGCTTTTGCCCGTCGGTCACATCCGGAATCGCGCGGCCCTTGACCACCGACACGGCGTAGTCAAGATAGGCCCGCTCGGCGTAAAGCGCCAGGGGCAGGAATTCGGCGTCGCCGGGAATCGGCGGCAATGAGCCACCGCCGGCGGGCGGCTCGCTGCCGCCGGCGCCGCCAATGGCGGGCGCCTCGGCCTCGGCGCTTATTTCAGGACTCGCCTCGTCGGCCGGGCCGGCAGCGGAAATATCTTCGTCTATCACTTGCGTATCTTCCAACTCGTTCTCTTCTTCTTGGCTTGTTGCAAACAAATCATCCTGAACTATCGTCATGGCCTTTGTGCGCGGCGGATTCACGGCACCGCCTCCACCACCGCGCTCGCCGGCACCGCCGCTCGCGCGGTGGGCGCCTCGGGCGCCGGCGCCGCCTCCGGCGTCCCGCCCAAGGCGGGCGAAGGCCCTGCCGTCTGCAGCGAAGGCGTCGCCTGCAGCGCCGGCGCGCTCATCGCGCGCACGCGCGGGTCGCGCTCCAGTTGGGCCACGCAAAGCTGCTCGGCAATCGCCGCCGTATCTGTGCGCGGACGCAGGGTGACGCGGATGCGCCCGCCCGCCAGGTGCTTCACCTGGTTGATATGGCCGCCGAAATAATCATAAAACTGCAGCACCAGGCGCACGTACTGCTGGGTCTCCGGGTAAGGCGGTATGGCATTGCTGTACTGGCGCACCGCGCCCTCTCCCGCGTTATAGGCCGCAAGCGCCAGTTGCAGGTTGCCGTTGAACATGGTCAGCAGGTCTTTGAGATAGTGGGTGCCGCCGCCGACATTGCCCAACGGGTCGGCGATTGTTTTTACGCCGTAGCGTTCCGCGGTGCCCGGGATCAGCTGCATCAGCCCGACGGCGCCCTTGGAGGAAATCGCGGCCGGATCATACGCCGATTCCACCGCGATCACCGCTTTCACCAGCGCCGGGTCGAGCTTCTGGCGCTTCGCCTCGGCGGCGATCAGCGTCTCGAACTTCTTTACGTTCGGCGACTTCTGGATCCGCTTGTAGATGATGTGGTCTTCCAGGCGTCCGGTCGGCGCCAGGTACTTCAGCTCGGTCGATAGCTGCGCCGGCGGCGACGGCTCGCACTTGACGAACACCTGGTAGCGGTCGTCCAGCATTTCGCGGGCGAAATGCACCTGGCCGCCGTCGTCGACGAAGGCAAAAAGATCGGCCCGGGCAGTGGCTGGCAGCAACGCTCCCAGCCCCAGGCCCAGAACCAGAGCGGGGAAAAACTTGTTCACCCCGCTATTTTACTAGCCGCCGCCGCAGCCCGGCAGCGGGGCTTTGTAACGCAAGGTAAGCGATTGATTTACATGAGCTTAAGCGTAACCAGACAAGCCGCCCCGGTGGCCGCCGCAAGCAGCGCCGCCTGCAAGGCCAGGGCAATCGCCCAGCGACGCCCACAAGCGCAAGGCGCCGGCGTAGCGCGGCCCCAGCACGGTCTGCGCTACCCGGTCGCTGCGCAAACAGGCACGAAAAGCGTCGATCCCGGCGGCAAAATCGGCCTCATTGGCCGGCTCTGCCCCACCCAGCAGCGTGAACAGCTCGGCGTCGAGCCCGACGCGCAGCCCATAATAAAGCGCGGCGATTCCCGCGATCATCGAGGCTGCGAGCAAGCCCGCGCCCAGGCCCAAGCGCGGCGCCAGCCAGGCGGCCCAAGCCCACAACAGACTGACTGCCACCAGGAAAGCCAACGCCGCAAAAGTGCTCCATCCACGGGATACCCGAAACAATCGCACGCATGCCGCCTGCGTCATACGATTTGCGGATTCTCCCATCGCACGCCGCGCCTATCGCACCAGGCGCCGCAGCGCCGATTCGTGGGCCTCGCGCAGCACCGCCCGCGGCTGCGCGGCGCGCAACTGCTGCAGCGCCCCGGCGACGGATCTGCCGGCCATGACTTCCGCCGCAGCTGTCGCACAGGCGCTGCGCGACAGCCCTAGCGCGCAATGCACCAGCACCCGTCCGCCGGCGGCGCGCTCCGCGTTGATAAAGGCGGCGGCTTGCTGCAATTGCGCAGCGGTGGGTGCCACCAGGTCGAGCACTGGCAGGTTCAGATAGCGCCGGCCTGCCACCGCGCTGCCGCGGGAGAACTCGGCGCTCATGTCCAGCACCGCCGTGATCCCCGCCTCGCGCAGGGCCGGGCCGTCGCCTCGGCCCGGTAAATGGCCCAGGTACAGCCTATCGGCCACGCCCACCAGCGCGGGACGCCCGCGATTTTGCAGCCAGGCCGAAACCCGCGCCCCGATCAGGTACGGCGCCAGCACCCAGCGCGCCGGCCAGTCGATCACGCCCTCGCGCTTGCGCAGCACCGCCGCTCCGATGCGCAGGTAGCCCAGGGCCACGCAGGCCAGCGCCAAGGAGGTCCAGGCAAACAGCAGCCCAGCCCACGGCCAGCCGGCATGCAGCAGCCCGGCCCAGACAAGCAACGCAGCAAGAGCGCCGCCAAGATAGTAGACGCCGATACGCCTGCTCCCGGCATCCACGCCCTGCCGTTCGTCGGCCAAGCCATGCGCCGGCACCAAATATAGACAAAGTACGCCAGCGACGATGCCGCCGGCGACGTCGATCAAGTGATGCTGAAAAGTGCCGATCACCGACACACCGATCAGCGCGAACCAGGCGGAGAGCAGCCAGCGCCACTTGCCGCGCAGCAGGCCCAGGTAGTGGACCCAGAGAATCACCAGCAGGCTGATGTGCAGCGAAGGCGCTTGGTTGAAAGGCTTATCGAACGCGGTCAGACGCGCCAGCAGGCAGCCGTTGAAGCCATGCAGCTCCGGCCGCTCGAAGGCGAAGCGCAACGGAAACAGCAAAAAGCCGATGCAGGAAATCAGCGTCGCCAGCGCCAGGCGGCGCCCCAGCACATCAAGCCCTTCCCGATTGCACGCGAAAAACAGCGAAGCTGCGTAAAAGCCGTCGATGGTCCAGTAGGGCATGAGCATCCACGCCATGAAAGGAATCGCACGCTCCCATTGGCCGTAATAGCTCGGCACGAAATCGAGCCGCGCAGCGTATTGGTTGCACAAGCCATAGGTGAGGAAGAACCAGGGGCCGAGAAAGGCCAGCCAGCACAGCGCGCGCTTCCACGGCCGTGCCGTATGAGGCAACGCGGTCGCTCGCATCGTCTGACTGGGCACCGGCGACAACATGCTGCTTCGCCTAAGCCGCGCGACGCGCAATCGACACGCCGAAAATGCCCCGGGCGTCCATCAACTGGCGCTCCTTGACGAAGCCGGCCTCGGCCACCAGCTGGTCCATCTCCGTCTGGCTGCGCCGGCGCATGATCCATGGCCTGCCGTTGCGGTGGCTCGAAAGCGCCCGCGCGATCAGCTCGACCTGCGGATGCCAGGGCTGGCTGGTGTAGATCAGCAAGCCGCCAACGGGAACAGCCTGCGCCAAACCCGCGAGCGAGGCGCGCACCCCGGCATTTTCCGGAAACAGTTCGTACAGGCCGGAGACGATGGCGATGCTCGGGCGCGGCGTGAGTTGCGCCAATGCCGCGCCGTCGAACCCGTCACCCTGCTGGTAAACGACACCGCTTATATCTAGTGATTCCGCAAGCTTGCGACCCTCCGCGATATTGAGCGCGCTGTAGTCGCGCAACAGCGCGGTGGCGCGTACCTCGGGCATCTGCTTAAGCACCTCCAGCACATAGCGGCCATGGCCGGTGGCGATGTCGACGATGTGCGGCACCTGCCCGCGCGCGGCCTGCTCGGTGATCGCCTCGCCCAGCAACTGCTGCAAATGCTGGCGGCGAATGCGGATACCGCGCCAGCCGATGCTGTCCAGGTAATTGCGATCGATCAGCTTGCCGAAACCGAAAGCGCCCTCGGCCTGGTTGCGATAAACATAGTCCAGCGTGCTGCCCGAGTCGAAACCGGTAGCCAGGCCCAGGCGGATGCCGGCCGAGGCGCGGCCCAGGGTGCGCATCGACAGGCGCGTCATGCCGAACTGCAGGTTCGCGGGCGACAGGGCCTGCAGAGGCCGTGACAGCGCGTCGAACTCATCCTTCGTATGACCACGCAGGTCGGCATGGCGCAAGTCGGGAACGCTCGCGGGGCGGCCGAACACCTCGAGCAAAAAGCCGCGCGCGCGGGTGATCGGCAAGTGCGCATCGCGCTCGCCGAAGGTGTCGTGATAAAAGCCGGGATAAGTTTCATGCTGCTTTAGCACCGAGCCGAGGCGCTCGAAAAAGCGCCGCTGCGGCGCGCCGCGCACGACGTGGTCGCTGCCCGAGGTGAGCAGCAGTGTCGGCGTGTGGATGGCGGCAGCGTCATCGGCCACGCGCCGCGCGGTGTCGAACAGGCCGGTAAGAATGTTCACCGCGATGCGTTTGGTCACCAGCGGGTCGCTGTCGTAGGAAGCGGCGCGCGCCGCGTCATGGGTCAGCAGGCCGCCCTTCACGTAGGAGCTGATGAAGCTGTTCGGCTTGATTTTTTCGAGCAGGCGCAGGCCGGGCAGCGCGAGTGGCACGTAGAGCTTGATCGAAAACGCCGGGCTCGCCAGGACCATGGCGCGGATATTTGGTGCGTAGTCGTGCACCCATGCGGCGGCGAGCACGCTGGCCACGCTCATCGCCAAAACCGCCTGGTCGGCGCGGGTTACGTGGTGCACGTCGGCAATATGACTGGAGAAGCAATCGAGATCGCGGATCAGCGCGCCGCAGTCCGGCGCGTAACCGCGCACGCCGGGGGAGCGGCCGTGGCCGCGCGCATCCCAGGCGAAGACGTCGAATTCAGGCAGCCCGAGGCCGTCGACGATGTGCTGCAGCCGGCCAGAATGTTCATGGCCGCGATGCAAAATGAGGATCGCGCCGTAGCTCTTGTCCTGCGCCGGCCAGTGGCGGTAGAACAATGCAGCGCCGTCATGGGTAGTGAAGCGCGCCTCGCGGGCGACGCGGGCGGCGGCGCCGGCAAGATGGGGGGTGTTCGGATCGCACATGGTCTCTCCCGCTTTGGATTGGGTGAGGCAATGTTGCGGGGGCGGGGCTGCGAAAGCACGCGCCGCCGCCGGCGTCGCACCGGGCGTACCGGCAGGTAGCGCAGGACGCTACCGACGGGCGTTCAGGACGGGGACCGGCCTACTCGTACTCCGGCCGCTCGTGCTTTTCGCTCAGCACCTTCAGGGTGGACTCGATCGCGCTCATGAACACCTTCTTGTCGCCGCCCTGCGAATCGTCGGTCCAGGTCAGCGCCTGGCCGATGTAGACGTCGACGAAGAACGGCACCGGCACGAAAGCACCCTTGGGCATCGCCTTGCCCAGGCCGTGCATGAAAATCGGCACCACCGGCACTTCCGGGTACTTCGAGGCCAGCACTGCCACGCCGGATTTTAGCTGCTGCATGCGCTCCGGCTCGCCGCGCGTGCCCTCGGGGAAGATCACCAGTATTTCGCCGCGCTCCAGCGCTTCATAGCAAGGCGCCAGCGGATCATCGTCCGGATTCTCGCGCTTGCGCACGATCGGGATGATGCCGACGAAGTTGAGCGAGAACCAGCCCATCAGCCCGGTCTTCATGAAGTAGTCCGCCGCCGCCACCGGCCGCACCTTGGAGATGACGTTCAGCGGAAACAGCGTCAGCATCGCCAGGGTGTCGAGGTGGCTGTTGTGGTTCGGCGTGACGATCGCCGGGCCCTTCAGCGGCAGGCGGCCGCGGTGGCGCACGTTCATCCCTAGCACCACCAGGCAGATCGGATAGGCGACGAAGGTGACGAACAGCCAGCGGCACAGGGGACGGAAGAAATTCATCATGGCCGTGCCCTAGTAATACAGGAAGTAGACGACATGGAAGAACATCGGCGCGGTGAAGGTGAGGCTGTCGAGCCGGTCGAGGATACCGCCATGCCCGGGTAAAAACGAGCCGGTGTCCTTGATGCCCATGTCGCGCTTGATCGCCGAGATGGTGACGTCGCCAATGAAGCCGCCGAAGCCGATCAGCACGCCGACGGCCAGCGCCTGCACATGGTTCAGCGGCGTCAGCCAGGGCGCCAGCACGAAGGCCAGGAAGGTGGTGGTCGCCACCCCGCCCATCAGCCCCTCGATGGTCTTGTTCGGGCTCACCGTCGGCGTCACCTTGTGGCGGCCGAACATCTTTCCCCAGACGTATTGCGCGACGTCGTTCAACTGCGTCAGGAACACCAGGTAGAACAGCAACGCCACCCCGCCGCCGTTCGGGTTGCCCTCGGGTGGCAGCACCAGCAGGTAGGCGGCGTGCGACAGCGAGAACACGCAGGTCATCAGGCCGAACTGCAAAGTGCCGACGGCGCGCAAAAAACCCTTGGTCTCGCCGATCAGCACCATGCGCATCGGCATGATCAGGAACCAGTAGACCGGGATAAAAATGATGAACACGCCGTACCAGTGCACCCCCACCAGCACGTACTGCGCGGGAATCGCCATGTAGGCCCAGAACAGCACGCGATGGTCGGCGCGCCGGGTGGGAATCATCGACAGGTATTCCTTGAACGCCAGGAAGCTGACGAAGGCGATGCAAACAATCGAAAAATAGGTGTTGAAGCCCAGCGCCAGGGTCACCAGGGTGACGATGATCCACCAGGTCTTGATGCGCAGGCGCAACTCGTCGTAGTTGCGCTGCGGCCGCACCCGGCTCATCACGAAGGTGATCAGGGTGGCGAGAATCAGCAGGGCGTAGGCGCCGAGAAAAGCGTAGCCGACGGCTTCGGGAAAATGCGGTTTCGGGATGGCGTCCGGCATCGCCTGTATCGTGTGGCTGACCATCCTGGCGCCCTGCGCCACTGGCCCCTCGTGTGCATCCATGCGGCTGCCTGCTCCCTCTATGCTTTTTTGTTTTGTGCGATTTCGGTCACCCCATGGCGCACCCGGTTGAACACCGTGAACGCCGCGAGCAACAGAGTGACGAGCAGCAGCATACCGCACCAGCGTCCCGCTTCCAGCCCGGCACCCAGCAACAGCGCGATCAGCCCGAAGACAAAGGCGCGGTCGCTCTTGCCCATCGGCCCGTCGTAGCGCCGCGAGCCGCCCAGTGCCTGGGCGATCACCCCGGCATATTCACCCACCACCGCCGCCAGCACCACCGCCACCACCAGCCAGCCATAGGCCGGCAGCACCAGGGCGAACGGCAGGTAGAGCGCGCAATCGGCCAGCACGTCGGTCAATTCGTTCAAAAAACCGCCCAGCACCGTCTGCATGCCGTGCTCTCGCGCCAGCATGCCGTCGACCGCGTTGAGCGCCATGCGCACGAACATGGTCAGCGGCACCAGCAGCAGCACCGCATGATAGGCGGGCCAGAGAGCGACGGCCGCGCCGACGACGCAGGAAAGGGCAAAGGCGGCCAGGGTCACCTGGTTGGGCGTGACGCCCGCCCCCGCCAGGCCGCGCACGATGGGCCGCAGCAGGTTCTGGAACGCGGGTTTGAGCTGATAGATTGACGGCATGGCGTGATTCTACGGGAGAGCCTTATCAGTCCCATTGCTTGACGGCAAACGGCGCCGCCCCTAGATTGGCCCGCTTCACCGATTTGCCTCACCGTTTTGCTCCACTTAAAGGGACTCCACTTGGCGATCTATCCAGAACTCAAGGGCCGCAGCGTGGCCATCACCGGCGCGGCCAATGGCATCGGCGAAGTCGCCGCGCAGTCGTTCGCGGCGCAGGGCGCGACGGTCTACCTGCTGGACATCGACGGCGCCGGCGTGGAGCGCATTTCCGCCGGCCTGCGCGGCGCGGGCCAGAAGGCGCAAGCGGTCCAGTTGGACATCACCGACGAAGCCTCGGTGAAACAGGCTTTCGCCGCCATCGAAACCGGCGGCGGCCTTGACGTGCTGATCAACTGCGCCGGCGGCTACGGGCGCCTGGCCACCATCGAAGACATGGACATCGGCGAATGGGACCGCACCGTGGCGCTGAACCTGCGCAGCGTGTTCCTCTGCTCGCGTGCGGCGATTCCCCTGCTGAAAAAGTCCAAGGCCGGGCGCGTCATCAACATCGCCTCGATCTCCGGGCGCACCGTGCACGCCTCCTCCTCGCCCGCCTACGGCTCGGCCAAGGCCGGGGTGATCCAGTTCACCCGTTTCCTGGCGCATGAACTCGGTCCCCACGGCATCACCTCCAACAGCATCTCGCCGCTTACCACGCTCACCCCGCGTGTGGCTGCGCTGCGCACGCCGGAGCAGGTGGAGAAAATCGCCGCCCAGGTGCCGCTGCGGCGCCTGGCCACTTCCGAAGACCATGTCGCCACCATGCTGTTCCTGGCCTCCGACGGCGCCGGCTTCATCAACGGCGCCACGCTGGACACCAACGGCGGCCGTGTCATGATGTAGTCAACGCAGTCGATCGGCCCGATAACAAAGACAGGGAGACAAACATGAGCAACCTACCCGCACGCCGCCTGCGCGCAGCACTCGCCTGCGCGGCAGCCCTGCTGTGCGCCGGCCACGCCGCGGCGCAAGCGCCCTATCCCAACCGCAGCATCACCATCATCACACCCCTGGCCGCCGGCAGCGCCTCCGACGTCGCACTGCGCCTGCTCGCCGAGAAATTGGGCATGGCGCTGAAGCAGCCGGTGGTGATCGACAACCAGCCCGGCGCCTCCGGCGCCATCGGCACCGAAAAAGTCGCGCGCGCCACGCCGGACGGTTACACCCTTTGCGGCTGCAACAACGCCATCCTCTCGGTGCTGCCGCACATTCGCAAGGTCGGCTACGACTCGATCAAGAGCTTCAAGCCGGTCGGCATGCTGGCCGTGCTGCCCACCGTGCTGGTGGTGCAGGCCAGTTCACCGGTCAAGTCGGTGAAGGACCTGATCGCACTCGCCAAGGCGCACCCGGAAACGCCCTACGGCACCGGCGGCGTCGGCAGCCCGCAGCACATCGCGATGGCGATGTTCGAGTCCATCGCCGGCATCAAGATGGTCCACGTGCCCTACAAGGGCGCGAGCCAGGCGGCGGTGGGCCTGGCCGGCGGCGAGGTGCAGAGCATGTTCAACGCCATCGGCACCGTTCTGCCGCTGATTAGGGCCGGCAAACTGCGCCCCATCGCCTCCGCCGGCGCTACCCGCGCCCAATCCTTCCCCGAGGTGCCGACGATGCAGGAGTCCGGCGTGCCCGGCTACGACTACGCCTCCTGGATCGGCGTCACCGCGCCGGCGGGCACGCCCGACGAGATCGTCATGCTGCTCAACAGCGAGATGGTCAAGGCGCTGAAGACCCCGGAGATGGCCGCGCGCTTCGCCGACCAGGGCCTGGACCCGTTCATCACCGCTCCCAAACAGATGGCCGATTACATGCAGGCCGACATCGTGCGCATGGCAAAAGCCGTGAAGGACGCCGGCATCCAGCCGGAGTAAAGCGCCGCCCGTCGGAAAACGCAGCCCGGCCGGGCTGCGGCAGCTGCGGATTTGCGCTAGAGTGCAAGAAGCTTGTTTCTAGAAGTCGAACGTTCCAACTTTCAAGGAGCGCATCATGTCTGCAGGCACTCTGGTAGGCGGTGTAGTCACCCTGTTCGGCGCCATCGCCGGCGCCGCGCTGGTCGCGCAAGGCATCCACCCCGACCTCGGGGTCAACGAAACCCAGACCTGGATCATCTATGTCCTGTGCTTCGGCGCCGGCGTGCTGCTGCTGCTGGCCTTTTCGCGCCAGGCCAGCACGCCCCTGGCGATGCAGGCGCCCGGTACCTTGGCAATCTTGCTCGGCCTGATCGCCGGCGGCGCGGCGCTTGCCAAAGCCATCGGCATGCTGCCTCCCGGCAGCAGCGCCTCGCTCTGGGCCCTGTTCATGCTCAGCCTGCCGCCTGGGGTACTGTTGCTTACCGGTGCGGCGGCGCTGCGCAATCCTTCGCTGGAGCCGAAGTAGTCAAGGCCCGCTAGGCACCAAAAAAGAAACCGCGCGTCAGCGTGGTTTCTTTTCGTAGCTTTTCCGTGCCAAAAAATCGTCCGGCTCTGCCGGCGATTTTGCCTGTTCAGGCCGCTCAAAAGTAGGTGTGTACTTTTGAGCGATGGTTATATGTCCGCTTCCGCCTCATTGCCATGCAGCTCCAGCCAGGCCCGGCGCTGCGCGGCCTCGCCCTTGCCCATCAGCATGTTGAATTTTTCGCCGGTGCCGATTACGTCGAGCGCGCCGAAGGCCACCGGCAGCAGGCGCCTGGTGTTCGGGTTCATGGTGGTATCCCACAACTGCTCGGCGTTCATCTCGCCGAGACCCTTGAAGCGCGAAATCTGCCATGAGCCTTCGCGCACGCCTTCTTTCGACAGCTTGTCTTCGGTGGCTTCCAGTTCACCTTCGTCCAGGCAATAGAGCTTGCGCATCGGCCGCTTGCCCGCCGCAGGCACATCGACACGAAACAGCGGCGGACGCGCGACATACACATTGCCGGCATCGATCAGCTTGGGGAAATGCTTGAAGAACAGGGTGAGCAGCAGAACCTGGATGTGCGAGCCGTCCACGTCCGCGTCTGACAGAATGCAGATCTTGCCGTAGCGCAGCCCCGAGAGGTCCGGGCTGTCGCTCGCGCCATGCGGGTCGACGCCGATTGCCACTGCGATATCGTGAATTTCGTTGTTGGCAAACAGCCGGTCGCGCTCGGTCTCCCAGGTGTTGAGCACCTTGCCGCGCAAGGGAAGGATCGCCTGGAACTCCTTGTCGCGCCCCATCTTCGCGCTGCCGCCGGCCGAGTCGCCCTCGACCAGGAACACTTCGGTGCGGCTGACATCGGTGGACTCGCAATCCGTCAGCTTGCCCGGCAGCACTGCCACGCCCGAGCCCTTTTTCTTTTCCACCTTCTGCCCGGCCTTCATGCGGCTTTGCGCCTGCCTGACCACCAGCTCGGCCAGCTTCTTGCCATATTCGACGTGCGAGTTGAGCCAAAGCTCGAGCAGCGGCCGGCTCATCGAGCCCACCAGGCGCACCGCGTCGCGGCTGTTCAGGCGCTCCTTCACCTGGCCCTGGAATTGCGGGTCCAGCACCTTGGCCGAGAGCACGAAGGAAGCGCGCGCGAACACGTCTTCCGGCAGCAGCTTCACTCCCTTGGGCAACAGCGAGTGCAACTCGACGAAACCCTTCACCGCGCCGAACAAGCCTTCGCGCAGGCCGGACTCATGCGTGCCGCCCGCGGAGGTCGGAATCAGGTTGACGTAACTCTCGCGCACGATCGCGCCTTCTTCAGTCCACGCCACCACCCACTGCGCGCCCTCGCCGGCGGCGAAGTTGTCACCGGTGCCGCCTTCTTCCACATAGCGCTCGCCCTCGAAATAAGGGATCAGCGGCTCGGCGCCGTCCAGCGTCTCCTGCAGATAGCCGCGCAGGCCATCCTGGTACAGCCAGTTGATGACTTCGCCGCTCTTTTCGATGGTCAGCGTCACGGTCACGCCGGAGAGCAGCACCGCCTTGGAGCGCAGCAGGCGCTTGAGTTCTTCCAGCGGCACTGCCGGTGCGTCGAAATATTTCGGGTCTGGCCAGGCGCGCACCAGGGTGCCGCTGCCGGTGGCCTTGCCGGTCTTCTTCAACGGCTGCGTAACGTCGCCGCCATGCTCGAACACGATCTGGTATTCGCCGCCGTCGCGCCACACCGTCACCGCCAGCTTGGTCGACAACGCATTGGTCACCGACACGCCCACGCCATGCAAGCCGCCGGAGAACGTATATGCCCCGCCCGACTTCTTGTCGAACTTGCCGCCCGCGTGCAAACGCGTGAAAACAATCTCCACCACCGGCACTTTTTCTTCCGGGTGTAATCCCACTGGAATGCCGCGGCCGTCGTCCTTCACCGACACCGACCCATCGGTGTGCAGAATCACGTCGATGCGCTTGGCGTAATTCGCGAGCGCCTCGTCCGATGCGTTGTCAAGCACTTCCTGGATCACGTGCAGCGGATTGTCGGTACGGGTGTACATGCCCGGCCGCTCGCGCACCGGCTCCAGGCCCTTGAGGACGCGGATCGAACTTTCGTTGTAGGAATTCTTAGCCATTGTCAAGACGCCGGGATCAAGTTTTCACGCGGCAGTTATCCACAGAAGACGTGGACAAGCTGCCTGTGCATTCGGAAAAAAACCATGCAGCACAAGGGCTTCGGTTCCGCGCCGAAAATTTGTGCAGCCCAAAAATATCGTGTGGGTATTGTCTGGCAGTGTTGACTGACTTGCCTCGTGAATCCACTTTTACTGCGCGCGCAATTGTAGTAAGCAGCCGCAGCGGACGCAATCCGGCTAGCCGCAAAACACCATGTTGGCAAGGTCAAATACCATGTTCGGCGCAAGATAAGCGCCGAACACCAGCACCGAAAACAACGCCGCCGCCACGCCAAGCAGCACGCGCTTGACAGGCGAGCGCGGCAACCAGCGAAAAGATTCCGCTGCTGGCGGGGCACCGTCTTTTTTATCTTCGGTGCCGGATTCGGGGGGCTTGTCGATTTGCATGATTGCGCGATGACAATTATACGCCCGGCATAAATGCGCCCCGGCTAGCGCTTCTGCTCCAGCACTTCCCAGCGCTCCAGCGCCACCAGCAACTCGTTTTCTATCTCACCGACACGGGCATTGAGCGCATTGATGTTCACGCCCGTCTCATTGTAGGTCTGCGGATTGGCCAGGCGCGCGGTCAGCAGGCGCTGCTCCTCTTCCAGCGCTGCGATCTGCCCCGGCAGCGCCTCCAGTTCGCGCGCGTCCTTGTAGGACATCTTTCCCTTGCGCTTGTCCGGGGCCGGCGTTTCCGCGGCAGTGGGCGCCTTGGCGACGCTCTCCACCCGCTCGCTGGTCCGCGCGCCCGCGCGCCGCGCCAGGTAGGCCTGCCACTCGCTGTGCCCGCCGGGGTTCTCCACCCAGCGCCCGTCGCCATCGTAAGCCAGCACCTGGGTCACCACGTTGTCCAGAAAGGCACGGTCGTGGCTGACCAGGATGACGGTGCCGGCGTAATCCTGCAGCAGCGTCTCCAGCAGTTCCAGCGTATCGATGTCCAGGTCGTTGGTCGGCTCGTCGAGCACCAATATGTTGGCGGGACGGGCGAACAGGCGCGCCAGCAGCAGCCGGTTGCGCTCGCCGCCCGACAAGGCGCCTACCTTCGCATTCGCGCGCTCGGGCGGGAACAGGAAGTCGGACAGGTAGGTCATGATGTGCTTGCGCGCGCCATTGACCTCCACCCATTCCGAACCGGGACTAATGGTATCGGCCAGCGTTGCTTCATCATTTAGCGCGACACGGAACTGGTCGAAGTAGGCGATCTCCAGTTTGGTGCCGCGCTTGATCTCGCCGCCGTCCTGCTCCAGCTCGCCCAGCATCATCTTGATCAGCGTCGACTTCCCCGCGCCGTTCGGCCCGATGATGCCGATCTTGTCGCCGCGCAAAATCCGCAGGTTCAGGTCCCGCACCACGGTTTTGCCGCCAAACGCCTTGCTCACATTGGTGAACTCCGCCACCAGCTTGCCCGAGCGCAGGCCATCATCCACCGCAATCGTCACGCGCCCCTGGCGCTCGCGCCGCGCCGTGCGTTCACGGCGCAGGCTCTCCAGGCGCAACACGCGCCCTTCGTTGCGCGTACGCCGCGCCTGCACGCCCTTGCGTATCCATACCTCTTCCTGCGCCAGGAATTTGTCGAACTTGGCGTTGACCACCTTCTCGACTTCCACCTGCTCGGCCTTGCGCAATTGGTAAGCCGCGTAATTGCCGGGGAAGGAAAGCAGGCGGCCGCGATCCAGCTCGATCACGCGCGTCGCCACGCGGTCGAGGAACGCGCGGTCATGCGTCACGAACAGCACCGCGCCGCGAAACTCCAGCAGCAGGTTTTCCAGCCAGGCAATCGCATCGATGTCCAGGTGGTTGGTCGGCTCGTCTAGCACCAGCAGTTCCGGGTTGCTCACCAGCGCCTGCGCCAGCGCGATGCGCTTTTTCATCCCGCCCGAGCAGGCCGACACCAGCACATCCGGCGCCAGGCTCAGGCGTTCCAGCGCCATGTCGATATGCCGCTTCACCTCCCAGCCGCCGGTCTCGGTCAGTTGGTGCTGCACGTCGTGCAGCCGGTTCATGGTGGCGTCGTCCTCCGCGCCGCTCTCCAGCAGGCGGTCGTACTCGTCGAGCAGCGCGTATTGCTCGGCCAGGCCGCGCGCCACCGCTTCGTAAGCGGTGTCGGTCGGTTCCAGCGCCGGCTCCTGGTCCACCACGGCGAACTTCAGTCCGGGCTTTTTCCACAGAGTGCCGTCGTCGAGGATGCGCCGGCCCGACATCACCTGGATCAGGCTGGACTTGCCGGCGCCGTTGCGGCCGATCAGCGCCACCCGCTCGCCGGCGTCGAGATTGAACTCGGCGCGGTCCAGCAGTGGCACGTGGCCATAGGCCAGGGAAGCGTTATCTAGAGTGACTAAAGGCATTGCATCAATATCGGGTAGCTCCGCTCAAAAACCAAGCGGAGAAAACAAAAGGGAACCCGCATCAAAGCGGGCACGTGCACGGCGTAGCGCGCGCTTTCGGTGAACCAGCCGCGCGCCGGCCGGCCTGCTACAAAACTAATCGACCCACTGCTCCGAAATCTCGATCAGGTTGTTGTCGGGATCACGCAGGTAGATCGAGCGTATCGGCCAGCGTGCGCCGGTGCGCTTGCTCGGCGGCAGCTCGATCGGAATGTTCTCGGCTTCCAGCTTCGCAATCACTTCATCCAGCGGAATGGCCGCCAGCAAACACAAATCCAGCGAACCCGGCGTCGGGTTGCGCGCATACACATCCGTAATCTTCTTGTCGCCCGCCTGGTGCAGGTTGAACTTCTGGTCGCCGAAGCGCAGTGCGCGGCGTCCCGCGCCGAAGGTCTCCAGCGTCATCCCCAGGCCGCGCGTATAGAAGTCGATGGTCGCCTCCATATTGCTGGCGGTAATCACAACGTGGTCCAGGCTCTTGATCATGGCAAAACGCGTCCAGCGAACGGAAGGGCGGCATCATACCAGCCCAGCGCCCCGCCAAGCCGGCGGATTCCGCTAGAATCGCGCCTGCCGCATTGGTCCGCGGCCCGCTCGCCGTAGTTCAATGGATAGAACGGTTGCCTCCTAAGCGACAAATACAGGTTCGATTCCTGTCGGCGGGACCATTAACCAACACAAAGAACCGGCCGATGCACGTATCCCGGCGTTGGTTGCGTGGCAAACAACGGTAAATAACGGGCTTAAATCGAAAATTGCACCGCTGCATTTTCGCCGACCTGATAAAACCTGATAAAAAAAGAAAATCTTCAACTACAACTGTGGTCGGGGAAGTGTTCCATCCGACCACATTTGTATTGGCCCCGTGTCGTATTGGCCCGGTGTCATGGTAATACGTTGACCACCCGGCACATTTGACGATGTTAAAAGAAAGCGGCCGCGCGGGACGTCATTGGATGCAAACAAAAGACACGGCTGCTGGTTCCCAAGATACGCGAATACGCGGAATCGTCAAGTGCATGATGGCCCGTCGACCAAGACCACGCCTACCCTTTGATCGCCACGCCATGCCTGGCTCCGCCGCCGGTGGCCGCGCAGGCCTTGCACTTCATTGACGATCATGCCGCATCAAGGAGCGCTGCTCTCCTCGATTTCCGGCAAAACATCTTCCTTGATGGGGAGGACGGCCCCCATCCATAGGGCGTGATGCAGGTGGTCCGCTTTGGGACGGCCGGTATTGGGATGAACCAGAATGGTCAACGGCCCGCGATTGAGCATCATCCACGGCACGATGCCGGGAAACACGTCCACGGCAAATGCGACCTGATACATCGCCTGGGTGTGCGGCCCGACCGGAACATCGTGCCAGCGCCCAAGCCGGGTCGCGAACTGTTCCGCGATGGCGTCGCGCAAACGCGTAGCCTCGGCTTTCGAATCGGTGTTCGGATCGTAGTAGACGTGTGCGTGATAACTCTGAATCGCGGATTGCATCGGCATCCCCTTGACATCGCTTTCGCTTGGCACTCCCTCCATTTCCGGACAGAGGGACGTGCGGCAACGTCAGTTTCGCATACAAGAAGCCAAACCGCTGAAAGGATGTTTTCGCCCAGGATGGCGATATAGGCAGTCTTACGGCTTGAGCCAGCCCTTGAGCTCGATCTCGACGCGCCGGTTCGGCTGCAGGCAGGCGATCAGCTCGGCACGTCGCTTGTCGTCGCACTGCTGCACCGGATTCTTGCCGTCCTGGCCTTCCGCGGTGATCAGGGACGCGGGCACACCCAGCGACACCAGATAAGCCTTGACGGTATCGGCGCGGCGCTGCGACAGCGCCTGGTTGTACGACTCGCTGCCCAGACGGTCGGTGTGGCCGACAACGCTGATCGAATCGACCTTGGAAAGCAGCTTGACTTTCTCGGCGAATACTTCCAGCCTGGCGCGGCCGGCGGGCAGCATGTTGTCGCGGCCGAACTTGTCGAAGGCGAACAGCGCGTCGGCGCCGAGATCGAGCTTTTCCACCACCGGTTGCGGCGCCGGCTTGGGGGCGGCCACGGGCGGGGGCGCGCAGGAGGCCATGCGCTGCTCGATGTTTTGCGACATCTGCTCGGCGATGCCGATATAGGAGTTCGCATGGCGCCAGCCACCCTCGCTGTATTCCTGCCCCATCCACACTAGTTGCACTTCGTAGCAGGCCACCTGCGGCTCGACGCAGCCGAACTGCGGGCTGGTCTTGTAGCTCTGCGCCTTCGCCCACAGGTCGTCGCGGATTTTCACGCTCTCGGGGATCAGCGGCGTATCGCTGGGGATTTTTATCTTGGATTCGAGGCCCTTGACCAGCGTGGCCGACTGCTGCAGCGCCGACTCGATGGTGCCGGTGCGGTCGTTCTCGTGATAGTTGTGGCGCGCCATGTCGAGCCAGCATTGCGCCTTCGCCCAGTTGTAGTTCGAGGTCGGCACCGCGCCGTTGCGGTTGAGCAGCGCCAGGCGTGTCTGCAGCATCTCGATCGACTCGTAGTCGGTGTTGATCGCCTGCTCGGTGATGCGGTCCGGCGCCGCATAGGGCGGCAGTGCGCCGGGGCGCAGACTGCCGCTCTGGGTGCAGGCGCCGAGCAGCAAGGCGGCGCCCAGCGCCGTGAGGGGGCGGGAGAGGTTCAAGCGGTTCATGTGCGGGTCTCGTCGATCTGGTTGACTGGCATCGCGGTTATTTCCTGGAAGACGGCAGCACTTCGCTGGCGGGCACGGGGCTGGCGTTCATCGGCGTGAGTGACCGGTTGACCACCGGGTCGTCGCCGTGGAACAGATTTTCGTCGAACTTAAAGCGCAGGCGGATATAGATGCCGCGATTGGTGTAGCCGGCGCCATCGAGCTCGCGGTCGGAGAAGCCGGTGAAGTTGAAGCCGGCGGTGACCCAGAGATTCTGGCGCAGCAGGTAACCGGCCTCGACGCCGATGGCGGTCTGCGTGCTGTGGCCCTGCGGGCTGTACATCACGTTGGCCTGGGCGCCGATGTCCCACTTCTCGGTGAGGTCGTAGACCGCCCGACCGCCGACCAGCATGGCGGTATAGGAGGAGTAGACGTCGCCGTCGAAATGCTCGCCCACCCACTTGGCCGCGACGCGGCCGTTGAGCCACAGCGGCCGGCTCGGGTGGTAGTCGATGTTGCCCGAGATGACGTGCGACAGGCGCTCGTAGTAGCCGGGCTGGGGGTTGGTCATCTGGTAGCGCATCTCGTAGAGCATCAGCGCGTTGACCTTGTTGGTGTCCGTATCACGGTAGGCGCCGCCGATCTGGAAGCGGTCCTGCAGCGTCGAGGCCACGGTCGGGTCGCGCGAGGCGTTGTACAGGTACTCGTTGCGCGTCAGCAGCGACCAGTCGCGGTCCACCTTGGCGGTAAAGGCCGTGGTCGACAGGTAGTTGTTGAAGTTCGGGTCCTGGCGGAACTCCAGGCGGGCCGAGGCGCGCCAGCGCGGGTTGTAGGTGAGGTCGAGCGCGCCGGTGATCGCATTGGCGGTGGCGTTGATGCCGGAGAGGGTCGCCTGATGCTCCGCGCCGACGTTGATCCGCATGCCTTCGGCCACCATATAAGTGTTGCGCAGGCCGGTGGCGTTCATCGCGGTACGGCCGTCGATGGCGTCGCGCAGGCGGTATTCGTTGAACATCTCGCCGCCCTTCATGTAGTTGCTCGAGATGCCCGCCACCGCCGCGCGCTGGCGCGAGTCCGGCACGCCCAGGCCGTTGATCCCGCCGAGTCCATCGGCGATCTCGGCGCGGCCGTAGGCGCGGTACTGGTCGTTCAGGCGATAGTCGCCGCCGAAGGTATAGCGCTTGCGGCTGCTTTGCTCGACGTCCTGCTCGAACTCGCCCAGCAGCTTGAGCCGGTCAGTCACCTGCACGTCGGCGGAAAGCGAGACCGCATTGAAGCTGATCACCTGGCCCGGCTGGGCGGCGAACAGCGGCGCGCTGATCTGCGTCGGCGTGAAACCGGGCTGGTTCGGCAACGTGGAGTAGCCAGGCACCGAGGCGGCGTTGACCGGGCCGCCGCTGTTATTCACATGGCGGTAGCCCAGGCCGAAGCCCCAGCGCTCGGTGGCCTTCCAGCGCAGGCCGAAATAGCCGGACTCCTGCTTGGCTTCGCTGACCTTGTCTTCGGTGGTGTAGGCGTCGACGCGCGCCGACAAGCTGTTGGTGATCTTGTAGCTGCCGACGGCGCCGCCCTCGGCACGACCGCCGTTGAGTTGCGAGGCGATGTTGTCGAAGGTCTTGTCGGTCATGCCGTAGTACAGGCGCCCTTCCAGGTTCTCGCTTTTGTGGCGCAGCTCGATGCGCTTGCCGTCGCCGCGGCCCAGCTCACCCAGCAGTTCATGGTTGGAGCGCGCGTACTCGCCGACGACATAGGTGTTGCTGCCCAGGCGCACGGTCGAGTTGACGCTGGCCAGGCGGTACAGGTCGGTGGGGTTGCGGTCCTCGACCACGCTGCCGCCGATTTCCACACCGGGGAAAATCTTCCACTGCCCGTCGACGCCGCCGAGCCAGAACTTCGGCCCGCCCTGGTCCACCTCATAGGTGACGCGGATGGAGATCGGGTTCAGGTTGGCGTCCACCGAAGGCACCGGCGCCTTGAAGATGATGCTGCCGGAGAAGGGCTCGAACTCGTAGTCGGAGAAGCGCACCATGTCCACCGAGGTGAGGATGATCGCCGGCTGGTTGCGGTCGCGCGTCAATATCTCGACCCGCTCGGAACCGGAAATGCCCTGGTTGCTGGTGAGCGCATACGGGCCCGAGGTGCCGCGCGCCGGCTGCTCGTCCACGATGCGGGTGGCGTTGTCGCGCGTCGCCCAGACGTTGGCGGAAATCACCTCGTTCTCGTAATGCTCCTTCGCCCCGGTGATGGTGCGGCTGTAGCTGCCGAGCTGGCGCGCCGGCGTGGTCGAAGCCGTGCTGAAGTCGCCGTAGAGGAAAAAGGACTTGCCCTTGTCGACCCGCACATAGAGGCGCTGGCTGCTTTGCGCGTCGAAACCCTTGATCGAGGAGTCGCCGTAGATCGGGTAGAACTGGTCCGGGTTGATGTCGCGGAACTGCACGTTGCGCACGTCCTTCTCCGAATCGTAGGCCAGGGTCAGCAGGTAGTCGCCCTTGACCATGCCCTTGAGGAAGAAAGCGCTGCGCGCGCCCAGCTCGGCCTTGCCGTCGCCGGCGCCGAACGGGTGCATGCGCTTGATTTCCAGTTCGAAGGCGTCGTTGCTGCGCGGCTGCGCCAGCTTGCTGGCATCGATCGAGCGCAGGTTGAAGGCGCCCTCGACCACGCCGACGGCGAGCATCGGCCGCAGGTCCGGCAACATCGTCATCTTGCCCTGCACCACCACGTTGCCGGATTGCGCGATCAGTTGCGCATCGCCCGGCTCGTGCGTGGTGATGATGTAGACCACCGCCTCCCCGCCCTTGACCGACAGGCGCAGGTCGTTGCGCGGCGCCTCGATCGGCGAGGCGTCGGGGCGGCGCAGACGGCCCCGGGTGGTCTTCAGCAGCACCTCGGTGGCGGCGGTGTAGGGCTTGCCGTCGGCGCCGTACAGGCGGATGGTCATCGGCACCATGGTCTGGCCGTCGGCCGGGATGTTGTCGCGCTCGATTTCCATCACGATCTTGCCGGTATCAGGCAGCGACACCGAGCGCAGCAGGTCGGGCAGGCGGCTGGAGGTGACCGGCGCCGGCAAGTTGGAATTGCCGGAGGTCAGCGCCGGACGCGAGTCGAGCGCATCGAAGCGGCCACTGCCGGGCTTGCCGTTGGCGTCGCAGGGACAGGGGTCGTTCGGCTGCGCGGCCGGCACCTTAACGGGCGATGGCGCTTGGTCGGGCGAGGCCCCTTTGTCGAACAGCGGCGGCTGCGGCTCGCCGCCATAAGGCACGGTGGCGTTGGGCACCGCAGGCGTCGGAACCGGCACGGCGGCGGGCGCGGGCAACGGCGCGGGCGCCTGCGGCATGGCCACGCCGGGGGTGGCGTCGGGCGCCGCGCTGGCCGGCGCACCGGCGGCAGCGGCATCGCTGCTGTTCTGCGCGTAGGCCGGCAGCCCCTGGGCCGCCAGGGTTACCGCGAGCATGGCGGCGGCAATCCGTTTCATCACGAGGGCGCTCATTTCGCACCTCCCGTCACGCCGGACGCAGGCGCGGTGCACTGCCCTCCGCTGCACGAGCGCATGATGTCGTCGCGCTCCCCCGGTACCGAATCGCGGATCGAGCCGGACTCGAAGATCAGTTTGGGCTGCGGCTTTTTCTCCGGGATCGGCGAGACCACCATGCCCTTGGACTGGCGCGCCTTGGTCTGCTCGACAATGCCGGGGCCGCAGGAGCCTTCGATGAAGTCGGCGCGGTGCAGCTCGCCCATCTGCAGGTCGAGGAACAGGCTGTTGGGGTCGAGCGCGTTGCGGTTGCTCGAGGTCACCAGTTGCGAGCCCAGCGGCAAGGTGCTGCCGTCGACCTTCATCACCGCGGTGCGCGCCGGCAGGCCGCAGTAGCTGTACTTGCCCTCGACATCGGAGATCAGGTAGGTGCCGTCCTGCAGGTAGAAGCGCACGCCGGGGATGCCCAGTTCTTCGCGGTCCTGGATGCCGTTGTTGTTGCAATCGATGAAGATCTTGCCGACCACGCAGGCTTCCTGGAAGAATACGCCGCTGGTGATCTTCACCCTGGCCTGCGCATTGTTCGAACGTACCGTCACCCCGCCGATGGTCGCGGTGGCGCTGGCGCGGTTGATGCCGTCGCCCTGTTGCGCGCCGACGCCGACCCGCACGCGGTAGGTAACGGTGGTGATGGTTCCCGCCACCGTCAGGCTGCCGACATTGAAATCGAGATTCGGCCCGGGCGCGCCGACAGGGTCCGGCGCCTTGGTGCTGTTGATGATCACCGTGCCGGGAATCAGGCGGAAACCCGCCGGCAGATGGTCGGTGATGTGCCCATTGGTGGCGCCGCCGTTGGGCGCGCTGATGCGCAGGGTGTATTGCAGCGAGTCGCCGAGTTCCACCGTGTCGCGGTCCACCGCCTTTTGCAGGAACAGCGCGCCGCCGCCGGACGGGTCTAGCGGGATGTGGTTATGGATCACGTCCGGCATGCCGGGGGCGAGGTTGAACGCCAGGTAGTAGGTGGTCGGCGCGCCGCCCGTGGGCGGGCCGGCCTGCGCCTGTATGCGCACCGGCGAGGGGCCTGCCGGCGTGTGCGGGCCTGGCGATGGCGGGATCGCCGTGGAAGCCGTGGGCAGGTGGCCGGCCGCGGTGGCGTTGAGCGTGTAGGTGCCGGCCGGTGCGGTTGAGGTCAGCAGGAACTGATACAGGCCGGTGGCGCCGGTGACCATCGAAGCGCAGTTGCCGGTGACGGTGTAGCCGCCGCCGCCGACCAGCATGACGGCGGGGTTGAAACCGGCCGGGCCGCACAGTTGCACCGTGGAGCCGGGAATCGGCGAGCGGCTGCCGGAGTCATAGACCACGCCCGAGGGGTCCAGCGGCAGATCCTGCTCGGGAATGTTCTGCCCCGGCGCCAGGGTGATGTTCAGCGCGTCTCGGGTGGTGGCGACCCTAGAGTTCGGGTTATTCGCGCCGTTGAGCGGCGTGCCGTAGACGATGGTCGGATTGGTGGTGTTGGTGGCATCGTAGAACTTGATGGTGTAGTTGCCCGGCACCAGGCCGTTGGCGCCGTAGTTGCCGCTGGCGTCGGTCTTGAACAGCGACTGGCCGTTGGGCAGGACCACGCAATCGGTGGTGGTGTTGGGTATGCCGGTGCCGCCGCTTTTCACGCAAGGCACCAACTGGCCGGCGGAGTTGTAGATCGCCACGCCCCAGCCGCCGAGCAGCTGGTCGCCGCCGTCGCGCGAACGGTTGCT
Organism: Betaproteobacteria bacterium; assembly: GCA_028292405.1. GTDB lineage: Bacteria > Pseudomonadota > Gammaproteobacteria > Burkholderiales > JAEUOS01 > JAQGMJ01. The sequence continues at coordinate 42,710 of JAQGMJ010000062.1, read as the reverse complement.
GTTGTTGTCCAGCCAGACCGTGCCGGAAACAGCCGCGGTGGTGTTCGGATTGCTACCGATCTGGATCTGCGTTGGCACGCCGTTGTTTGCATTTGCATTGGTCGGCGAAGGCTGCGGCAGGCTGTTCGGCGGTACCACCACCCCGGCCGGCAGGCCGGGCGTGGTGTTGTCGACCTGGTTGGTCGGGACCGCCACCGCGCTGCCCGGCGGATTGCCCTGGTTCTTCAGGATGCCGCTGGCGCCAGGCTGCACAACCGCCGGCACGTTGACCGTAACCACCGCGCCGGCGCCGAAGGTGACCCCGCCGGCCAGCAGGTTGCCAGTGCCGGCGTAGGCGCCGTTCACCGCCAGGCCTGTCACGACGCCGGAGCTGGAGACGGTCAGCGCCGGGGCGCCGATGCGACTCAAGCCCGCCGGCAGCGCATCGGCGATCTGCAGCGGCTGGGTGGTGGCTGACTCGTTTTTGTAGCTGATGGTCCAGACCACGGTCTCGCCCACAGCCGGCTGCTGGCCCGGGCGCGTACTGTTGATCACTGATTTAAAGCCGCGAATCGCCGCGGTCCCGGTCTGCTCGAGGAAGTTGATGTTGGGCGCGCTGCTGGTCGGTCCGTTGAGGGTGACCGTGACGGTTTCCTGCGCAGCACCCAGCGGGCTGATGGCGCCGGCAGTGCCGTTGGTGATGGTGCCGGGCACGTTTTGCGTCGAGGTGTAGCCGGAAGGCTGGTTCTCGGTGACGGTGTAGGTGCCAGGCAGAAGGCCGGTGAAGCTGTACTGGCCGTTGACGTCGGTGCCGATGAAGCGGCTGACGGCGTTGCCGAAGTTGTCGGTGCCGGTCAGTTGCATCACCACACCCTGCAACGCGACGTCGCCACCATCGAAGTTGCCGTTCAGGTTGGTATCGGCGAAGACGCGGCCGCCCAGGCTGACGGTGGCGATCTCGGGGAAGTTGTAGTTGGCGCCCGACTGCCCGGCGCCGACCAGCACGCCAGTGATGGTCGAAGGCGTCGTGTTCTGCGCCGTCGCCGTGCCGGTGGCGACGCCGTTGACGGTACCGGCCTGGGTCTTGCCATCGGCGGTGCCGGCGGGCTGGGTCGGCTCGACAATCTTGTAGGTGCCGGGAGCCACGCCGGTGAAGGCGTAGAAGCCATTGGCGTCGGTGGTGGTGGTTTTCACCAGCGCACTGGTCGTGTTGTCGCGCAGTTCCACCGTCTGGCCGGAGAGGCCGATATCGGCCGGCGTGTCGAACAGGCCGTTGTTGTTGGCGTCGAAGAACATGCGCCCGGAAATTTGCTGCCCTGGCGGCACCTTGGTGAAGTTGTTGTTCACCGAAATGATGCTGGCGCCGGCCAGGTTGATGCCGGTGATCGCCGGCGCGGCCTGGGTGCCGGCCGCGGTGCCGCCGGTGCTGCCAGGGTAGGCCAGCGGACCGGCACTGTTGACGAAGCCGGCCGGCGGGTTGCACGTGGTGCAGGTGATGGTGTAGCCGGCCGGGTTGCTGGGCGGCAGGTTGGCGAAACTGTAGTTGCCGCTGGCGTCGCTGGTGGTGGTAGCGGTCACCGGGTTGCCGTTGAGATCGGTGCCGGTCAGGGTCAGGCTTTGCGCGACGTTGTTGGCCCCGGTAGCGCCCGCGCCGACACCGGCGTCGGCGCCGTTGGCGGCGCCGTCGGCGTTGTTGTCGGTGAAGATGCGGCCGGAGATGGTGCGGCTGTTGGAGATCTCGCCGAAGTTGTTGTTTGGCGAGCGGGCGTTCGCCGGCAGGCCAAGCCCGGTGATGGCGCTGGTGCCGACGCCCGGGGCAATGACGCGGGTGCCGGGGGTGCCGGTATTGGTATTGAGGGTTTTATCGACCACCGTGCCGGGGGTGATCATGCCGTTGTCGGTGCCGGCGGGCTGCGCACCTTCGGTGATCAGGTAGCCCCCTGCTCCGCTGGGCCGCAGGCCGTTGAAGCTGTAGCTGCCGTCGGCCGCCGTGTTGGTCGTCAGGTTGACGGCATTGCCGAGGTCGTCGTTGCCGGTGAGCGCGATGGCGACGCCGGCCAGGGCCGGTTCGCTGCCGCCCTTGATGCCATTGTTGTCGTCGTCGCGGTAGACGAAGCCGGAAATGTCGGAGCCGACCAGCTCGCCGAAGTTGTTGTCGATCGAGCTGCCAATCACCGGCGTGGGACCGCCGCTGCTCCCCAGGGTGATGGTACTGATGGCCGAAGGCGCCACGCCCGGGCCCGAGGCCGTGCCGGCGGTGCCGCCACCGGCGCCGGTGATGGTGCCCGCCGTGGTCTTGCCGTTGAGGTAAGCCGCGGGCTGGGTTTCGGTCACGGTGTAGACGCCGGCGGGCAGGCCTGAGAACAGGTAGTTGCCGGCCGCGTCGGTGGTGGTGGTCAGGCTGACCGGGCCGCTCAGGGTCACGGTGACGCCGGCGATGGGCGGCTCGGCGGTTGCATGCAAGCCGTTGTTGTTGTCGTCGCGGTAGACCAGGCCGGAAATGGCGCCGAGGTCGCTGATCACCAGCGGCGCGACCGCCGGGTCCGGATTGACGCCGACGTTGGTGTGCAGCGCGCCGGCCGGGATGGTGTTGTTATAGGTGCCGGCAACGGTGCCGGTGACGTTGACCTGGATGGTGCAGCCGCCGGCCGGAATGCTCGCGCCGTTGGCGTAGCGGACCACGGTGGAAGCGGACTGGATCGAAATGCTGGCCGTGGTGCAGCTGCCGCCGATGGCCGGTGCACCGGCGACGGTCACGTTGGTGGGCAAGGTGTCGTTCAGGTCGGCCGTCAGCGTTTGCGCGCTGCTGGTCGGGTTGCTCAGGGTGATGGTCAGCCGCGAGGTGCCGCCGGAGGTGATCGACGGCGGCGAGAAGCTCTTGGTGACGCCCGGCGGGGTCAGCACCTGTACCTGGGCGATGGCCGGGTCGGGATTGGTCACGCCTTCGCTGGTGGTGATGCTGCCGGCGGGAATGGTGTTGGTGTACAGGCCGGCCACGTTGGAAATGGTGTCGAACTGGAAAGTGCAGGAGGCGCCGGCGGCGATGGTGGCGCCGGCCATTTGTGCGCTGGTGGCCGAAGAGATTGCGCTGACCGAGCCGCCCGCGCAGGTGGTGGAGGCGTTGGGCACGGGCGCGACGAACAGGCCGGCCGGCAGGGTGTCTTTCAGCGACAAATTGGTCAGCGGCCGGGTGGCGTTGGGATTGTTGATGGTCACGGTCAGGCGGTTCGGCTGACCCGGGTTGACCACCGCGGCGGTAAAGGCCTTGCTTATCGTCGGCGGCGTCAGCACATTGAGGATCGCGTGCACACCGGGGTTCGGATTGGTCACCGTGCCGCCATTGGCGACCAGGCTGCCGCCGGGGATGAAGTTGTCGTAGGCGCCGACGGCGGTTGCGATGACGTCGACCTGCACCTGGCAGTTGGCCCCGGCGGCCACGCTGGCGCCGATGAAGCTGACGGCGGTGGCGGTGGTGCTGACGGTGGCGCCGGTGCAGGTGGTGCTGGTGTTGGGCGGCACTGCCACGGTGAGGCCTGCGGGAAGATTATCGGTGCCGCTGACGCCGGTGAGCGGAATCACCAGCGAGTTGTTCACCTGCACGGTCAGGCGCGAGCGCGTATTGGGCGGAACCGAGGGCGGGTTGAAACTCTTTTGCACGCCGAGGGCGGCCAGCGCCGACAGGTTGGCGGAGAACGGTGCCGCGTTGCTGACGCCCTGGTTGTCGGTGACGATGCCCGCGGGCAGAGTGTTTGTGAGCGTGCCTACGACGAGCGAGGTGACTTCGATCTGCACCGTACAGCTGGCCCCGCCGCCGGCGAGGGTGCCGTTGGACAGCGCCACCGAGGTAGCCGCGGCAGCGCCGCCGACGATGCCGCCGGGGCAGGTGGTGCTGGCGTTGGGTACTGCGGCCACCTGCATGCCGGCCGGCATGTTATCGATGATGCCCAGGTTGGTCAGTCCGACGCCGCCGTTGTTGGTGATGGTGATGGTCATCACCGAGGGCTGGCCGGGGCTGCTCAGGGTGGTGGGATTGAAGGCCTTCGACAGCACCAGGCCTGAGATCGACTTGTGCAGGGTGGCGGAAGCGGCGTTGGTGCTGGCGACCCCGCCATCGGCGGTGGCACCGCCGATCGGAATGGTGTTGATGCTGTCGACGCCGGTGCTGGTGACGACGTCGAACAGGAATTCGCAATTCGCCCCGGAAGGCACGCTGGCGCCGGTCAACTGCGCGCTGTTAGCGCCGGCCGCGGCGGTGATGGCGATCGGCCCGGCGCAGGTGGACGAGGCGTTGGGCGGCGTGGCCACCAGCAGGCCGGCGGGCAGCGGGTCGGTGACCGCAACGTTGTTGAGCACGCCGTTGCCGGTGTTGCCCAGCACGATGCGCACACGGCTGCTGCCGCCGCTGGTGACCGGGTCGGTGAGGAAAGACTTGGCTACTGTCAGGGCGGCGTCGTACTTCAGGGTCGCCTGCGCCTGGTTGGTGTTGGCCACAGCCACGCCGGCGGTGCCGGCGATGGTGCCCTGGGCGGTGATGGCGCCTACCGGGATGGTGTTGGTATGCGTACCGACCGCGCCGCCGACGACGCTGACGCGTATCGAACAGGTGCCGGGCGCAAAGGAGGGGCCGGCCGCCGAGCGCCCGCCGATATTGCCGCCAGCCAGCACGATAGCGGTGTCGCCGGCGTTGGCGGTCAGCGTGCCGCCGCAGGTGGAAGTGGCGTTCGGCGGGTTGGCGACGCGAATCTGCCCCGGCGCCGTCGGCAGGGTGTCGGTGAAGGCGACGCCCGTCAGCGCGCTGTAGTTGTTGTTGGTGAGAATGATCTCCAGCACGCTCGGGCTGCCCTGCGACAGCGCCTGGTTGGTGACGCCGTCGAAGGTCTTGGAAACGGTGAGCGGCTGCAGCACGCTGAGGGTGCCGGCTGCGGCGGCTGCCGTATTGGAGACGCCGCCGTTGCCCACCGAACCGACCGGCAGCGAGTTGATGAAGGTAGTGACGCCGGGGGTGGCGGACGCCGGCACCCGCGCGGTGAACTTCACCGTGCAGGTCAGGCCGTCGGCGTCGGCGGCCGGGATGTTCAGGGTGAACTGCGGCGCGGCCGCGCTGCCGGCCTGCGCCAGGCCGGTACAGCCGGCACCGCTCAACACCGGGTTGATGCCGTTGGTGACGCTGCCGTCAACCAGCAGCATGCCGCCGGGCAGCGTGTCGATGAAGGTGACGTTGCTCTGCGGGCTGGTGCTGAAGCTTTCGATGTTGACGGTGAAGGTGACGATGTCGCCGGCGCTGACGCTGGTGGGCGAAACCGACTTGGAGACCGCCAGCGAGGTGTCGCGCACGTCGAGGGTGGCGCTGGCGGCGGGCGAATAGAAATTCTGGGTGCTGGTGACCGCGCCGTTCGGAATATCGTTGTGCCAGACGCCGACGGTGCTGGAGGTGACGGCAAAGGTGATGTCGCATGTGGCGCTGGCGGCGATGCTGGCGCCGCTGAGTGTGAAGCCCTTGTTGCCCGGACCGGCGACGATGCTGCCGCCGACGCAGCCGGCGCCGAGGTTGCCGGCACCCAGGGACGCCGGCACGTTGGCAACCTGGGTGGGCCAGGCACCGCCGACGATATCCGACAGGCCTACGTTGGTCAGGCCAGCACTGCTGTTGTTCTGGATGTGCGCGGTGAAGGTCGCGTTCAGGCCGCTGGACAGAGGCGAGGGCGAAAAGCCCTTGGTCAACACGATCGGGCTGTCGACGCGGATATTGGTGGAGGCGGCCGGGCTGGTCAGGCCGCGCGTGTTGCCGACGGCACCGGCGGCGAACGTGTTGGTGCCGTTCTGCGAGGTGGTGGCCGCCGGCAGCACGCCGGTGACGACGAAGTTGACGGCGCACGAGCCATTGGCCGGAATGCTGCCGCCGGTCAGCGTGACGCTGCCGGCGGTATTGGTCACCACGCCCCCGCTGCAAGCGGCGGCGGTGACCGAAGCCACCGTCAGGTTGGCCGGCAGGGTATCGGTGAAGGTGGTGAGACCGAGCACCGACGCGCTAAGATTGGAGAGCGTGATGGCGACGGTGCTGTTGTTGCCCTGGGTCAGCGGGCTGGTGCCGAAGGTCTTGCTGACGGTAGGCGCCGCCAGGCCGGTGACGTTCAGGCTGTTCGACAGCGGGCTGGTGGCGTTTTGCGGCGTGTCGTCGCTGTACTGGTTGGCGGCGATCTGGTTGGTGTAGGTGGCAGTGTTGCCGGCGCCGACATTGACGGTGGAAGTCACGTCGACCGACACCGTGCACTGGATCACGCCGTTGAGCGGAGCCGCTGGAATTTGCCCGCCGGAAAATTGCAATTCATCGATAGCGCCGGAAACTGGCGTCACCGTTCCGGCTGGGCAGGTAGTGGCAGGCGCCACATAGCCAGGGCTGCTCGGAGGATAAAAGCGGATCTGCGTAGGCAGGTCGTCGACCAGAGTGGCGCCGGTCAGCACCGATTGGCCGTTGTTCTGGATCGTGATGGTCAGCCGGGTGCGATCGCCCTGGATGATGGTGGTCGGCGTGAAATCGGCCGACAGCGCCACCGCGGCTTGCGCGGCGCTTTGCCACGCCAGCCCTGCGCACAGCGTAAACAGCACCGGCAATATCGCAACCCGTTGCAGCGGCGCCCTTTCGACTGGCGACTTCCCCTTCAAGCGCGAGCGCTCGAACACAGCGCACAACGCCTCCCCCACTCCTCGAAAACTCGAAGATAGCCCCACGGTGATTCCCCCTGCGCGGACCTGCTGCGTGGATCACGCAGCCGCCCCCCTACGCATTGAACTGCTACCCCTTGCCGATCACCCGTCCGCTGGTTCCACGGTTGCGCGTATCGGCGCCTTTCTTCATTTCCCCGAACCCGGATGTCCTTGGGCGCTCGCACGGCCAGTGGCAACTGTGTTCAACACTGCGCCCAGCCTGCACCGTGTATTGCGGTTTCGGCCGGACCTGCTGCTTCTCTGCACCGCTTGAGTCCGCACCGCAGGAAACCAGCGCGAACCCGTAACGCCGCGAACCTGGAGATTCTTCCCAATCCCGATCGCGGGAAGTATTTCCAGAACTATGACGCCCCGGTCCCACCAGAGCGAAAACATGCGGATCAGGCAGCAAATCGATGCTACCGGCATTCAATTAAAAGTACATGTCGTCTTTCTCTCCATTCCTCACAATTACTTGCGGCGCGCGCTTGTGCGATGTCGAAATTTTGACAATCGCATGCGCCTTGCGAATGAAAATACGCTGTCGAAAATCCGACATTCCGAAAATGCGGACACTGTTGCATGCACCAGTCAAATAAAAAATACGAATGCTGTTGCATACACCCGACAATGATGCGCATCCGCCCGATGTTCGGATAAGATTGCGGCTTGCAAACAGGGGCGCATCACACGGCCATGCTCGCCGAAACCACAAGCCGACCATGCATCTACCTGGTCGAAGACGAAGCTGACCTGCGCGAAGAACTGGTGTTGAGCCTGGGCGGCATGGGCTTCGACGTCGAGGGCTTCGGCGACGCCACCGAGTTCTATCGCGCCCTCGTCGCGCGCCGCTGCGACATCGCGGTGATCGACGTCGGCCTGCCCGGCGAAGACGGCTTCTCGGTGGCGCGGCACCTGCACACCGCCGGCGGCATCGGCGTGGTCATGCTGACCGCGCGCCGCGCCATCGACGACCGCCTGCGCGGCCTGCATGACGGCGCCGACGCCTACCTGGTGAAACCGGTCGATGTGCGCGAACTCGCCGCCACCTTGCGCGCGGTCGGGCGCCGCCTGGGCAACAATTCGGTGCCGCTCAAGCCGGCCTCCGGCTGGGAACTGGTCGAGGGCGGCTGGGTGCTGCGCGACCCCGAGCGGCGCGAGCTTTCGCTCACCACCGCCGAGCGCGCCTTTCTCAACTGCCTGTTCGAAAATCGCGGCCAGGCGGTCAAGCGCGACCAGCTGATCGGCGCGCTCGGCGGCAACACCTTCGACTTCGACCCGCACCGCCTCGACTCTCTCGCCAGCCGCCTGCGCCGCAAGGCCGCCGAGGTCGGCATCAACCTGCCGCTGCGCTCGGTGCGCAACACCGGCTACGTGTTCAGCGCGACCGACAGCGAAGCCGCGGCGGCGGCGAACTGAAGGCAACAGTGTCCGCATCAATCCGCGGCCGGCGCGCGAACCCGGCTTCCGGCCGCACGCGCGGCAAGTGGCCCGCCCGCGCCGCGGCCATGCTGCTGCCGGCGCTGCTGCCGCACGCCGCCGCCGCGCAAACGCTGGCCGCCGCGGCGCAGGCCAACGTCACCAGCGACGACTACCTGCATTACGGCATTTTCCTCGGCATCGCCGTGCTTGCGGTCATCCTCAACCTGTCCCTCTGGCTGTGGCTGCGCGCGCGCACCAGCCTGTACTACGCCGGCAACGTAGCAGTAGCGAGCTGGACGGTGCTGCTGGCCAGCGGATTCGCCTACCGCTTCTGGCCGGCGCTGGAAGGCGGCCATGCCGACCTCAGCCTGGGACTGTCGATCCTGCTGGTCCATGCCTACAGCACGGCCTTCCTGGCTCATCTATACCGCCTGCGCGAACACCATCCGCGCCTGCGCCTGGTCGCGCTCGGCCTCTCGCTCTGCTACCTGCTGGCGATACCGCTGGTCTTTCTCACCGGCTGGGCAGCGATCGCCGCGCCCGGCCGCGTGGTGATCGGCGTGGTGCAGACCGGCGCCCTGGCGCTGGGAGTCGTGCTGTTCATCCGCCGCGCCGAACTCCGTTTCTACGTGGTGGCCTTCCTGCCGGTGCAGATCAACGTACTGCTGATCTGCGCACGCGATCTCGAACTGCTGCCGTCGGCCTGGTTTTTCGCCGATGGAGCGATCGTCGCGGCCATCATCCACAACATCCTGCTGACGGTGGCGCTGGGGCGCGGCGCGCAGCAGGCTGAGGCCGCCGACAAGCGCGCCCAGGGCGCCGCGCTGAGCAACGCGCGCGCCGCCGAACGCGAACTGGAGGCGCGGGTGGTCGAGCGCACCGCCGCACTATCGCAAGCCAACCAGTCGCTGGAACGCGAAATCGTCGCGCGCCAGCTGCTGCAGGGCGAGCTGCAACAGGCGCTGGCAGCCGAGCAGGCCGGCCATGCCGCGCAAAAGGAATTCGTCTCCATGGTGTCGCACGAGTTTCGCAATCCGCTGGCGGTGATAGACACCGTCGCCCAGCGCATGGAAGAAACCCTGACCGACCGCCATCCCGACCTGGTGGCCTCCGCCGGGCGCATGCGCCGCTCGGTGACGCGCCTGCTGGCGCTGATCGAAAACTGCCTGACCGAGGACCGCCTCAGCAGCCCCTACATGCTGCCACGCGTCAGCCCGGTGGATCTCAACCTCCTGCTCACCACCTATTTCGCCACCGGCAAAGGCCTGGGTATCGGCATCGGCGAACGCGTGCGCCTGAGCATGCCGGACACACCGGTCATCGTGCATGCCGACGCCAGCCTGATCGGCACGGCGATTTTCAACCTGGTCGACAACGCCCTCAAATATTCCTCGCCGCAACGCCAGGTCGAGGTCACCCTGACGCTCACGCACGGACACGCGGAAATCCGGGTGGCCGACCAGGGCGGCGGCATCCCCGCGGAAGAGCAGGCGCGGATTTTCGAAAAATTCTACCGTGCCGCCGCCGCGCAGCGCGTCTCCGGCGCTGGCCTCGGCCTCTATCTGGCGCGCGAACTGGCGCAGCGCCACGGCGGCGACATCAGCCTGGTCTACAGCAGCGCGACCGCGGGCACCTGCTTCGCACTGATCCTGCCGCTGCCGATGCAGACCAGCGCGCGCCAGTCCGCGGCCTTGGCGCCGGTGGCCGGCTGAGAACAATCCGCGCCACCAGCTATCCACCCCGACCGCTCCACCGCCATCCTCCGTTCGTCCTGAGCCTGTCGACGCCCGCAGGAAGTCCCCTTGGGGGACGCCCGCAGGAAGGCCCCTGAGGCAGGACATGTGCCCCTGCCCCTCGGTGCCGCCGCACTTCAGCGGGCTGCCGCCTTCTGCTCCGGCACCGCCAGCACCGGCCCGCCCCCACCCACAGCCTTGTACACGGCAACCAGGCGCTCACGCAGCAGGCTGTCGCTATCGGCCAGATCTCGGTCGGCTTGCAGCAGGGTGCGCTGGGCGTCGAGCTGGCCGAGGAAATCGGTGAGGCCGCCGTTGTATTTGGCGCGCGCGAGATCGTAGGCCTCCCTGGAGCTGCCCTGCTTGGCGATGAGCTGGGTGTTGCGCTTGCGCTCGGCGTCGTAGGCGTTGAGCGAGCCGTCGACTTCCTGCCAGGCCTTGAGCACGGTTTGCTGGAAGGAGACTGCGGCTTCCTGCTGCTGCAATTCGCGAAGCTCGACGGTGGCGCGGCGGCGGCCGTTGTCGAAAATCGGCAGGCTCAGGCTGGGCCCAAGCGACCAGCGGCGGCTGCCCCAGTCGCCGAACTTGTCGCCGAGCAGGGACTCGAAGCCGAAGCTGGCGCCCAGGGTCAGGCGCGGCAACAAATCGGCCTTGGCCGCGCCGATAGTGGCGGTGGCGGAGTGCAGTTTTTGTTCGGCCTGGCGGATGTCGGGGCGGCGCCGCGTCAGGTCGGAGGGTACGCCCAGGGTCAGGTCGGGCAACGCGGCCAGCGCGGCGTCGGTGGGGGCCAGGGCCTGCTGCAATTCGCCGGGGCGCGCGCCGACGAGCAGGCTGATCTGGTTCATCGTCGCTGCCTCCTGCCCCAGCAGTTGCGGCAGGCGCGCGCGCAGGTCGGCGAGTTGCGCGTTTTGCCGTGTCGAGTCCACATGGTCGATCAGGCCGCCGCGGGTGCGCGCGTCGATCAGGCCCAGGGTTTCTTCAGCGGTGGCGATGTCGGCGCGGGCGATGCGCAACTGGCGCTGGGTGGCGCGCAACTCGAAGTAGTTGCGCGCGACTTCGCTGGAGATCGATAGCCGGGTCTGCGCCAGCATCTCGCCGGAGGCGGCGAGGTCGGCATCGGCGGCCTCGATATTGCGCCGTACGCGACCCCAAAGGTCGAGTTCCCACGAAGCGTCGAAGCCGGCCTGGTACAGGTTGTAGGGGCTGCTGAGCAGCGAGATGATCTGCTGGCTGCCGGCGCCGCCGGGCGCGATGGCGCTGATCAGGCGCGTGCTGGCACCCGTCTCGCTTTCGCGCTGGCGCCTGGCACTGCCGCTGGCGTTGACTTCGGGGCCGCGCTGCGCGGCGACGCTCAGGCGCTGGGTGCGGCTCTGGGCGAAGCGCAGGGCGGCGGTTTGCAGGTCCGGGCTGGCCTGCAAGGCGCGCGCCTGCAGGTCGTTCAGCGTGGCGTCGTTGAACACGGTCCACCATTGCTCGGGTAAGGTGGCCGCGCTGATCGGCAGGCCGTCGCGCAATTCGGCCGCGCCGCTGTGCCAGGTGGTCCAGTCTTCCGGCGCCTGCACCTGCGGCGGCTTGAAGTCGGGGCCGAGCAGCGTGCAACCGCCGAGCGCGACAAGCACGGCGAGAAGGAGGACGCGTGTAGCAGGACAATTTTGAACGGACATGATTTCTCCGGTTCAGGAAAGCCGGTTGCGAAAAAGCCAGGCCGCCAGCGGCAGCGTAACCGCCGAAATCAGCACCAGCGGAATGAAGTTGTGCCATACCGTGAAGAGGCCCACCCCTTCGAGGTAGACCCGCTGCACCAGGTCGATGGCGAAGCGCAGCGGGTTGATCATGGTGGCGATCTGCAGGGCCTGCGGCATGTTGCGCACCGGCGTGGTAAGGCCCGAGAGCAGCATCAGCGGCATGATCAGCACGAAGGAATAGAGCATCGCCTGCTGCATGTTGGCCGACACCGCCGAGATCGACAGGCCGATGCCGACACTGGCGATGGTGAAGATCAGAAGGCCCGAGTAGAGGGTGATCAGGCTCCCCGCCATCGGGATGCGGAACCAGAATAGCGACAGGCACAGCACCAGGGTGGACTGGAACAGGCCGATGATGATCGAGGGCACTGCCTTGCCGACCATGATCTCGGCCGGCGACATCGGCGTCACCAGCAGCTGGTCGAAGGTGCCCTGCTCGCGCTCGCGCGCCACCGAAAGCGCGGTAAGCATCAGCACCTGCATCATGGAGAGCGAGGCGATCATCCCCGGCATGAAGTTCCAGCGCGTCTCCAGGTTCGGGTTGTACCAGGCGCGCATTTCGACGGTGAGCGGCGGCTTGGCGGCGCCGCGCAATTGTGCGTTGAACTCCGCCACCACCGAGGAGAGGTAGGCGCTGGCCGAGCCCGCGGTGGTGGAGTTGCGGCCGTCGAGGATCACCTGGATGTTGCCATCGCGCCCGGCGCTGAGTTCGCGCTCGAAGTCGGAAGCGATCTGGATCACCACCAGGGCTTTTCCCTGATCGACCACCTCGGCGATGTCGCGCTGGGTTTCAAGCGTGGCGACGCGGTGGAACACGCCGGTGCCGTCGAGCTTGGCGATCAGCGCGATGGAATTGGCGCCATGGCTCTGGTCGAGCAGCGCATAAGGCACGTTGGTCAGGTCGTAGGTGGCGGCGTAGCCGAACAGCAGGCCCTGCATCAAGGCAGGCGTGATGAGGATGGAGCGGCTGCCCGGGTCCTTCAGCACGGCCAGCAGTTCCTTGCGGATCAGCACCAGCAGGCGAAACAGCATTTCACGGAAATCACTCATGGCATCAGTCCAGTTTCTTGCGCGTGACGGCATGCGCAAGACCCAGTAGCACGGCGGCGTAGCCGGCGAGGATGGCGCAGTCCTTGAAGATCAGCGGCCAGTTGTCGCCTGCGAGAAAAAGCGTCTTGATCAGCTCCATGAAATAAGTGGCGGGCAAGGCGTTGCCGATCAGGCGCACCACCAGCGGCACGTTGCGCAGGTCGAACATGAAACCGGAGAGCATCATCGCCGGCATGAAGCTGGCGAGCAGCGCGACCTGGCTGGCGACGAACTGGTTCTTCGTGGTGGAGGAAATCACCAGGCCGATGCCCAGCGCCACCAGCATGTAGAGCATGCAACTGAAGGTGAGCACGATCAGCGAGCCGTACAGCGGCACGGCGAACAGGAACTTGGCCGCGAGAAGGCACAGCAGCAAGCCGAGCATGCCGACGCAAAAATACGGAATGGTCTTCGACAGCAGCACCTCGACCGGATGCACCGGGGTGACGAACAGGGCCTCGAGCGTGCCGCGCTCCCACTCGCGGGCCATCACGAGAGCCGTGAGAAAGGCGCCGACCAAAGTCATGATCAGCACCACCAGGCCGGGGACGAGATACCAGGTGCTGGTGTTGGCGGCGTTGAACCACATGCGCTGCACCACCACCACGGTGCCGGCGCCGCCGGCATTGCGCGAAGGGTCGCGGTCCGCCTGCTTTTGCGCCCACAAGGCCAGCGCGCCGCTCACATACCCGCGGATGATGTTGGCGCGGGTGGGATCCGCGCCCTGCAGCAACAGCTGGATACGGCCGTCGCCGGCGGCGAAGCGGCGCGAGAAATCGGCCGGCACCTGGACGATGCCGTCGACCTCGCGTGCGTTCATCAGCGTCTCCGCCTCCGCCATCGACTTCACCAGGCGCGGACCAACGTAAGGCGAGAGCTGGAGTCCTGCGATGACGTCGAAGGCGGTGGGGGAAGCGTCTTCCAGTACCACCGCCACCGGCGCCTCCTTCACATCGAGCGACAAGCCGTAGCCGAAGATCAGGATCAGCACGATCGGCAGGCCGATGCCGATCATCAGGTTGGCGCGGTCGCGCAGCAACTGGCGGAACTCCTTGCGCACCAGCGAGCGCACGCGGCGGCGAAAGCCGGCGGCGCCACCGGAAGCGGAGCGGTGCTCGGCCAAATGCTCCGGCGGGTTCGCGTCCGGATTCACGGGGTTCACGTCGGGGTTCACGTTTTGGCCTCCGGTTTGCCGCGTGCCTGCTCGACGATGCCGATGAAGGCCTGCTCCATGTTCAGCCGATGCCCGTCAGTCTCCCCCGCCTGCTTGCGCACCTCGGCCGGGGTGCCGATGGCCAGCAGCTTGCCGGCGTCCTGGATCACGATGCGGTCACAATACTCCGCCTCTTCCATGAAGTGGGTGGTGATGACCACCGTGGTGCCGGCCTCGGCCAGCGCGGTGATGCGGCGCCAGAACTCGCGCCGCGCCAGCGGGTCGGTGCCGCTGGTGGGCTCATCGAGGAACAGGATTTCGGGACCATGCAGCAGGCCCACCGCCATCGCCAGGCGCTGCTTGTAGCCGCCGGGCAACTGGCCGCTGCGCGTCTTCTCCTGGCCTTCGAGTTCGAACTGGCGCAGCATCATGCCGATGCGCTCGCGCAGTTGCGTGCCCCGCAGGCCGTAGGCGCCGCCGAAGAATTCGAGGTTTTCCATCACCGAGAGATTGCCGTAGAGCGCGAACTTCTGCGACACATAGCCGATGCGCCGCCGCGCCTGCGCCCGCGCGTTGCGCAGGTTGACCCCGGCCACCTTCAGGGTGCCGCCGCTGGCCGGCAGGAGGCCGCAGAGCATGCGAAAGGTGGTGGTCTTGCCGGCGCCGTTGGGCCCGAGCAGGCCGAAAATCTCGCCGCGATGCACCGAGAAGCTGGTGCGGTCCACGGCGGTGAAGTCGCCGAACTTGCGCACCAGGTCGTGCACCTCGATCATGGTTTCGCCGGCCTCGCCGTCCTTGCGTTCCGGCGCGGAGGCTTCGGTTTCGCTCAGGTGCACTTCCTTTTTCGCGCGCAGCAGCACCATGAAGCCGTCTTCGATACCCGCTTCCACCGGCCGGGTCGGCACTTCATGCAGCAGCGCATCAAGGCGCGCGGGGTCGATGTCATTCTTGCGCACCACCCGCACCTCGCCGCCGTGCGGCACCGCATCCGTCACCGCGTCGGTCTCGCCGAGCAGGCGCGCCTGCAACAGGCGCGGCGGCTCGCCCGGCGGCGGGGTGGCGACAAAGCAGAGGCCGCGTGCATTGGCGGCAATGTCCGCAGGCGAGCCCTGCGCCAGCAGCTTGCCCTGGTCGAGCACGAAGACGCGGGCGCAGAGATCGGCCTCGTCCAGGTAGGCGGTGCTCACCAGCACCGAGATGTTTTCTTCCTTGATCAGCTGGTTGACGATGTCCCACAGCTCGCGGCGCGAGAGCGGGTCGACGCCGGCGGTGGGCTCATCGAGCAGCAGTAGCGCGGGCGAGCGCACCAGGGTGCAGGCCAGTCCCAGCTTTTGTTTCATGCCGCCGGAGAGCTTGCCGGCGAGGCGATCGGTAAAGCGCGCCAGGTCGGTCATCTCCAGCAGGCGGCCGTAGCGTTGCTTGCGCTGTTCCGCCGTGACGCCGTGCAGGTCGGCGTAGAGGTCGAGATTTTCCTGCACGCTCAGATCTTCATACAGGCCGAAGCGCTGCGGCATGTAGCTGATGCGGTCCTGCACCGCCTGCGGGTCCTTCGCCACGTCGATGCCGAGCACAGTCAAGCTGCCCTCCTGCGCCGTCATCAGGCCGGTGACCAGGCGCAGGAAGGTGGTCTTGCCGGCGCCGTCTGGGCCGACCAGCGCGGTAAGCGTGCCGACCGGCACTTCGAGCGAAACATCGTCGAGGGCGTGCACCGTCTGTCCGGTCTCTTTCACCTGGAAGCTCTTGCGGATGCCGGCGGCGGCGATCGCCGCCCGGACCTCGGTCATTTACTGTGCTGCCGTCGGCGGATTGGCAGCGCCGCGCGCGTCGATCTGCACGGTGGCGGGCATCCCTAAGCGCAGGCGGTTTTGCGGGTCCTTCACCAGCACGCGCACTTCATAGACCAGGCTGGTGCGCAGCTCCTTGGTCTCGACATTCTTCGGCGTGAACTCGGCGACCGAGGAGATGTAGCCGACCTGGCCGTCGATCGCCTGGTCCGGGTGGCTGTCGGTGGTCACCTTGGCCCTCTGCCCCGGCTTGAGCAGGCCGAGTTGGGGTTCGGTGATGTAGACGCGCACCCACTTCGGGTCGGTGATCGCCAAGGTATAGGCCGGGCGCTGCGGCGAAGCCATGTCGCCGGGCTCGAGCAGGCGCGCGCGCACTACCGCGTCCTGCGGCGACTTCAGCTCGGCTTGCGCAATGCGATGCTTGAGCAGCGCCAACTCGGCGCGCGAAACGTTGAGCTGCGCCTCGGCCTGGCCGATGTCTTCCTTGCGCGGGCCGACCTGTTCGAGCTGCAGGGCCTTGCGGCGATTGTCCAGTTGCGCCTGGGTGCTGCGCGCCTTCGAGAGGGCGCTGTCCATGTCCTGCTGGCTCACGCCCTTGCCGCCGGTGCTGGCGGCGATGCCGTTCAGGCGCGTCAGTTGCTGAGCGGCGAGATCGGCGTCGGCTTGGGCGGAGGCCACTTGCGCGCGCGCCTGGCCGATCTCCTCCGGCCGCGAGCCGTTGCGCAGTTTTAGCAAGGCCTGTTCCTGCACGCCGATCTGCGCTTCGGACTGCGCCGCCTGCAGCGCCAGCACGCGTGTGTCGAGCAGCGCCAGCACCTGGCCGGCCTTGACCGGGTCGCCCTCCTGCACGCGCATCTCGGCGA
This sequence comes from Betaproteobacteria bacterium, assembly GCA_028292405.1. Classification (GTDB taxonomy): domain Bacteria; phylum Pseudomonadota; class Gammaproteobacteria; order Burkholderiales; family JAEUOS01; genus JAQGMJ01. Next base: position 26,237 of record JAQGMJ010000062.1, on the reverse strand, counting down.
CGCGGTCGCTGCTCTCGAAGGCCAGCGAGACCTGGCGGATATCGACGTTGCCGTAGAGCGTGAACTGGTCGGCGTCCGCCTTCGGCCGGGTGAAATACCAGAAGGTGCCGGCGGCGAGAAGCACCACCACCAGTACCGCGACGATCGATTTTTTCATTTTCTTTCCTTGCGGCCGGACCGCAGCTTGAAAGCAATGCCGCTATTGTATATGTAATTCAAATTTGAATTACAAGTAAATCGGGAGTAGACTTTTGGAATGACAGCCCCAAAGCAAAAAAGCTCCGCCAAATCCACGCGCGGCCCGCGCACCGATGGCGAAGCTACCCGCGCGCGCATCATCGAAGCGGCAGGGCGATTGTTTGCTGAACATGGCTACGCCGACACCACCAGCAAGGCGATTTGCGAGCAGGCACAAACCAATATCGCGGCGGTGAACTATCACTTCGGCAGCCGCGACGGCCTTTACCTCGCCGTGCTGGAAGAAGTACACAAGCGCTTGGTGAACCTGGATTACCTGAGCCGCCTGGCCGAAAGCGCCCTGCCCCCGGGCGACAAGTTGGGCCACCTGCTTGACGGCCTGGTACCCATGCTGATCGACAACCAGGGCTGGCACACCCGCCTGTGGGCGCGCGAATTGGTCTCGCCCTCGCCGCTGCTACCCAAGGTGATGCGCGAGCAGACCATGCCGAAGTTTTTGGTGCTGGCGCGCATCGTCAGCGAGATCAGCGGCATCCCCCTGCGCGACCCGGCGCTGGTGCGCTGCATCGTCAACATCATGGCGCCGTGCATGGTGCTACTGATCGTCAAGCGCAACATGGAAAGCCCAGTGCAGGCGATCTTCAAGCAGCCGTCGGCCGACCTGGCGCGGCACATGAAGATCTACGCTCTCGGCGGCCTGGCGGCGATCGCGGCAAGCCGCGCAAAAAAATAGGCCTGTGCCGACGCGGCGATTCCGGTCGCCACCAGCACACAGGCCCAGCGGTATCGTCACTATGGCGTAGGCCGGCACCTACAGCCCCGTGGGAAGTTGCCGACAGGCGTATTGACTTGCTCTGGCTACGCTATGCCAGCGCAACGGGCCACGCCTGCCGCTTCCCATAAAACCATTGTTGAAAGGTCTCAGAATTTTGGCAGACGACAAACGCATCAGCGAAGGCAGTCCTTTTCCCCGCGGCGCCACGCCTGATGAAACCGGGATCAACTTCGCGTTGTTCTCCGCCAATGCCACAAAAGTGGAGCTCTGTCTGTTCGATGCAAGCGGCGAGAAGGAAATCGACCGCATAGAATTGCCCGAATACACCGACGAAGTGTGGCATGTCCACATCGAAGGCCTGAAGGCGGGCGCGGTGTACGGCTACCGCGTGCACGGCCCGTACGAACCGGAAAACGGCCACCGCTTCAACCACAACAAATTGCTGCTCGACCCTTATGCCAAGGCCTACGTCGGCGAACTGAAGTGGGACCACGCGCTGTTCGGCTACACCATCGGCGCCGAGGGCGACGACCTGAGTTTCGACGAGCGCGACAGCGCGCCCTTCATGCCGAAGTGCCAGGTGGTCGACCAGACCTTCAAGTGGGAGCACACCAAGGGCCAGCGGGTGCCGTGGGAAAGCACCATTTTCTACGAGACCCATGTGCGCGGCTTCACCAAGCGCCATCCCGGCGTGCCCGAGCATTTACGCGGCACCTTCGAGGGCCTGGGCCAGCAGGCGGTGATCGATTACATCAAAGGTCTCGGCGTGACCTCGGTGGAACTGCTGCCGATCCACGCCTTCGTCAACGACAGCCACCTGCTGGAACAAGGCCTGACCAACTACTGGGGCTACAACACCATCGGCTTTTTCTCGCCGGACTCGCGATTCTTCGCCCGGGGCCCCGGTGCGCTCGACGAGCTCAAACAGATGATCGACCGCTTTCACCAAGCCGGCCTCGAAGTGATCCTCGATGTGGTCTACAACCACACCGCCGAGGGCAGCGAGCGCGGCCCGACGCTGTCGTTCCGCGGCATCGACAACGCCTCCTACTACCGCCTGTTGCCGGACCAGCAGCGCTACTACATCAACGACACCGGCACCGGCAACACGCTCAACCTGTCGCACCCGCGTGCGCTGCAGATGGTCACCGACAGCCTGCGCTACTGGGTCACCGAGATGAATGTCGACGGCTTTCGCTTCGACCTTGCCACCATCCTCGGTCGCGAGCCGGAAGGCTTCGACTACGGCAGCGGCTTTCTCAAGGTATGCCGGCAAGACCCGATCCTGGCGAGCGTGAAAATGATCGCCGAGCCTTGGGACTGCGGCCCCGGCGGCTACCAGGTGGGCGGCTTTCCGCCCGGCTGGGCCGAGTGGCACGACAAATACCGCGACACCGTGCGCGAGTTCTGGAAGGGCGGCGACAACACCGCGCCCGACCTTGCCACCCGCCTGACCGGCTCCGGCGACAAGTTCAATCACGGCGGACGCCGCCCGTGGGCCAGCGTCAACTTCCTCACCGCGCACGACGGCTTTACGCTCAACGACCTGGTCTCGTACAACGACAAACACAACGACGCCAACGGCGAAGGCAACCGCGACGGGTCATCGGATAACCGCTCCTGGAACTGCGGCGCCGAAGGACCGACCGACGACCCGGAGATCCGCGCCCTGCGCGAGCGCCAGAAACGCAACATGCTGGCCACGCTGCTTTTCTCGCAAGGCACGCCGATGCTCGTCGCCGGCGACGAATTCGGCCGTACGCAACACGGCAACAACAACGCCTATTGCCAGGACAACGAAATCAGCTGGGTCGACTGGGAATTGAACGACGAGGGCCGCGCCCTGGCCGACTTCACGCGCAAGCTGACCACCCTGCGCCACGCCCTGCCGGTACTGCGGCGCGGCCGCTTTCTCACCGGCGCCTACGACGAAGAGTTGCAGGTGACCGAGGTGCGCTGGCTCAGCCCCGCCGGGGTCGACCTTAACGAAGAACAATGGGCCGACGGCTCGATGCGCTGTTTCGGCCTGCTGATCGACGGCCGCGCCCGCGCCACCGGCATCCGCCGTCCCGCTTCGGATGCCACCCTGCTGCTGGTGCTCAACGCGCACCACGACATGGTCGAGTTCCAGTTGCCGGAGATTCCCGGCAACGATCAGTGGAGTTGCCTGATTGACACCAACGCGCCGGTGCGCACCGAGCTGCAGGCGTTTTCCTCCGGCGACGTTTACCAGGTCACCGGGCGTTCGGTGCTGCTGTTCGCGCTGTACGCGCGCGGCGAGACCGCGCAGGTGTTCAAGGGCCTGGCGAAAGAGCTGACCGAAGACGGCGGCAAATAAGGAAACGGCCGGGCTTCCGGGAAGATGGTTCCCCAGGAGAATCCGGCCGATGCAAGCACCTCTAGAGGACAGCGTGCGATAATCGGCGCCCTTGCAAGGAGCTTACGTGCATCACCTGATTTCAAAACTCGCCGCCGCTTTTTGCCTGTGCAGCGGGACCGGCCTGTGCGCCGCTGCCGACGCGCCCTTTCCCTCCCGTCCGATTCGCATGGTGGTGCCGTTTTCCGCCGGCGGCGGCACCGACGTGGTGGCGCGCGAAGCCGGGCAGAAAATGGCCGAGCTGCTCGGTCAGCCCGTCGTGGTGGACAACCGCCCGGGGGCCAACGGCATCATCGGCGCCGAAGCCGTGGCGCGCGCGGCGCCGGACGGCTATACCGTATTGCTCACCATCGCCTCGCAATCGATCGCGCCGGCGGTGTACAAGAAACTGCCCTACGACAGCCTGAAGGATTTCATCCCGGTCTCGCTGATCGCCACCTACCCCTATGTATTCGTCACGCCGCCGAACCTGCCGCCGAAAACCTTTCGCGAGTTCGTCGCCTACGCCAAGACAAAACCGGGACAACTGAGCTACGCCTCCTCCGGCAACGGCAGCGGCCCGCACCTCGGCATGGAACTGATCGAGGGCGCCACCGGCATGCAGATGGTCCACGTGCCCTACAAGGGCGCGGCCAATGCCAACGGCGACCTGATCGGCGGCCAGGTGCAGGCGATGCTGAACAATTTTCTCGCCGGCATTACGCTGATCAAGGGTGGCCAATTGCGCGCGCTGGCCGTCACCAGCGCCAAGCGCTCCACCGCCATGCCTGATCTGCCGACGCTGGCCGAGTCCGGCTATCCCGGCCTCGAAGTGCTGGGCTGGTATGGCATGTTCGTCACCGCCGGCACTCCGCCTGAGGTGGTGGCGAAGCTGTCGGAGGCGGCAGCGAAAAGCGCTTCCTCTCCCGGCGTGGTGGCGCGCATCGGCGGCGACGGCGCCATTCCGGTCGGCAGCAGCGGCCCCGAGTTCAACCGCTTTTTTCGCGCCGAGCTGACCAAATGGGCAGCGGTCGCGAAAAAAGCCAACGTCACGCTGGACTAGATATGCTGCAACCCGTGCCGCAACTGCAACGCCCCGATGGCGCCTCCATCGCCTATCACGTCGATGACTTTACCGACCCGTGGGACAAGCGCCCCCTCCTCTTCCTGCAGCACGGCAACGGCCGCAGCGCCGCCTTCTGGTACGCCTGGATTCCGGAACTGGCGCGTCGCTTTCGCATCATCCGCCCGGACGCGCGCGGCGTCGGCGCCTCCAGCCCGATCGCCGACCCGGCGAAGCAGATCGACATTCCCACCTGCGTCGCCGACCTTGCTGCGCTGATCAGGGAGTTAAACGGCGGCGCGCCGGTGCACTTTTGCGGCGAGTCGATGGGCGGTATCCTCGGCATGGTGCTGGCGGCCGAGCATCCGGAACTTGTCTCGACGCTGTCGCTGATCGCCACGCCGGTGTACATCAGCGAGGCGATGAAAAAGCGCTACTCGATGGGCGCTTCGTCGCGCCTGGCGGCGATGCGTGAAATGGGCATCGAGAAATGGGTACGCGCCACCAGCGTCAACACGCGCTTTCCACCCCAGGCCACCGGGCTGATCGATTGGTATGTCGCGGAGTTCAGCAAGGGCAATCCCGAGACACTGGTGCGCTATTCCGAACTGGTGAACAGCGCCAGCGCCGAGCAGTACCTGTCGAAAATCCAGGCCCCTACCCTGGCGCTATTCCCCACCAACGGGCCGATCACCGACCCCGAGCAGGAACGCCTGATCGGTGAGAAGATCGCCAACGTAACGGTGGAGCACCTGCCCACCGAGTATCACATGATCCACCTGATCTGCCCGGAAGCCTGCGCGCAAAAGGTGGGCGCGTTCTGCGAGGCGCATCCGGCCGCTTAGCTTCACGCGGCCGGCGGTTTGGTGCGTGCGTCTTACTTCACGCGCTTGCGGATCGGCACCCCGCCCCAGGTTTCGAGCAAGCGCGCCACGTCGGTGTAGTCCGCGTCCTTGCCATAGACGGCGTTGGTCACCACCAGCATTTCGCGCACTGCGGAGCCGACCATCATCGGCACGCCCAGCGACTCGGACTCCTCCACGCACAGGCGCACGTCCTTGTAGGCCAGCTTGGCGGCGAAGCCGATGTTGAAGGTGCCGGTGATCACCGCCTTGGGAAATTTTTCCATGGTGGCGGAGTTGCGCCCGGAGCCGGCGTTGATCACGTCGAGCATCACCTCGGGGTCCAGCCCCGCCTTCACGCCCATCGCCATCGCCTCCGAGGTGATGGCCACGGCGGCGGCGGAGAGCAGGTTGTTCGCCAGCTTCATGGTCTGGCCCAGGCCGGCCTCGACGCCCATGTAGAACAGGGGGCCGAAGTTTTTCAGCACCGGCGAAAGCGTCTCATAGCGCTCGCGCGGGCAGGCCACCATCACTGCCACCGTGCCGCGCTCGGCGCCGCCGACACCGCCGCTTACAGGGCAATCGACATAGGCGATGTTGCGCTCGGCCAGCGACTTGAAAGCGGCGATGGCCGCGCGCGGGCCGATGGTGGAGAGGTCGACCACGCACGTGACCGCCTTGCCGCCTGCCACGCCCTCGGGGCCGGCGACCACATGTTGCACGATCGGCCCATCGGGCAGGCTCAGGAAGATGGTGGTCGCGGTGTTCGCTACTTCCAGCGCGCTGGCGCAGCGGATGCCGCCCTTGCCCACCACGCGCGCCAGCGCGGCCTCGTCGCGGTCATAGACCGCAACCTTGTAGCCGGCAGCCAGCAGGCGGCCGGACATGGGCCCGCCCATGTTGCCCAGACCGATGAATCCGTAGGTTTCTTGACTCATGATGTTTCCATTTGGTTAGAAAAATAAGTTCAGCGCGCTTGCAGCCCGGCAGACTGCGCGATGGCGGCCAGGCGCTTGGAATCGTTTTGCACGAGATTCGCCAGCGCATCCGGGCCGCGTTCGGCGGGGGTCGGCGCCTGCGAGGCCATGCGGTCCATCTGCGTTTTGTAGTCGGCGCTGTCGAGTGTCTTGGAGATCGCGTCGGCAATCGTCGCGATCACCGCCTTGGGCGTTCCCTTGGGCGCGAAGTAGGCGTTCCAGATCACGTAGTCGAACTCGGGCAGCCCGCCTTCAATAAACGTCGGCACGTCCGGCATTTGCGACAGCCGCTTGGCCGAGGAAACGGCGATGGCCTTGATGCGGCGGTCCTGGTGCAGGGGCATCATGGTCACGGTCTGGTCGATCACCGCGTCGATGGTGCCGGCCATCAGGTCGGTGATGGCGGGGCCGGAGCCGCGATATTGCACCAGCTCGCCCTTGCCCTTGGCCAGTTGCAGGAAGATCGCTTCGGCCAGGTGCGCGGTGGTGCCGGGACCGCCGGAACCCATGTCAGGCTTCAGGCTGCCCTCGCGCATGCGCTTGAGCATGGAGGCGAGATCAGTTATGCCGCTCTTGTTGCTCACCCCCAGCACCATCGGCACAGTAGCGACCTGCCCCACTGCCGCCGCATCAGTCACCGCGTTTATGCCGGACTTCGGATAAAGCAGCGGGATCAGCGGCATCGACAGGTTGGAAAACATCAGCGTGTAACCGTCGGGCTCGGACTTGGTCAGGCGCTGAAAGCCCACCAGGCCGCCGGCGCCGGCGACGTTTTCCACAATCACCGGCTGCTTGAGAATGGTGGTCATGCCCGCGCCCGTAAGACGCGCCAGCGCGTCCAGCGTGCCGCCGGGGGCGACACTGACGATCACCGTGATCGGCTTGGACGGATAAGCCTGCGCCATCGCCTCAGCGCAAACCAACAGGGCCGCAGCCAGGCCCGCTATCGAACGCCACATGATTTTGTCTCCTTGGGCGGCAAGCCGCTCCTTTAGTTATTGGCCGGGCTGATGCGCGTTGCCGCACACGACCCGGATAAAACAAATCAGTTCACCACCAGCACTCGCGTCAGGCTCGCCATATCAGGCAGTTCTTCCAGTTGCCGCACCATGCGCAGGCTGGTCTCGACCTTTGCCGCTGGCAGGCCGCACAGCGGCGCCAGGTGCCGGTACTTGGCCTCGATGTCGGCCCACTCGATACCGCGTGGGCCGGAGCCGCGCGGCGCGGTGCACGTACGGATGATCTCGCTGCCGTTTTTCAGCCGGATGGTGACGCTGCCGCCGTGGCGATGGACGAAGCGGTCCGGCAGCGGCGGCGGGTTGGGGTCGAACAGCACCTTGTCCTGCAGCGCGCCGATGACAGGGTCGGCCATCTTGGCGTCGCTCATCGCGTCCCAGCCGAAGCCGCGGTCGACAATCGAGGCGGCGACAAAGTAGTGCAGGCTGTGCGCCGCGTCGGTAAGGTTGCGCGGGTGCGGGTCGCCGCGAAAATTGGTCCACTGCACGGCCGCCGAGATCATCACGCTTTCGATCTCTTCCGGCTTAACGTTGCCGGCGCGCGCGGCGTCGGCGGCGGCCTCGGCGGTAGCGTGAAACGGATGCGCGCCCGGCATCAGCTTCACCGCCATGTCGGTAACGATGTCCCACGACAAGCCGAAGTCCTTGGTGATCGCCTCGATCTCCTGCCCGCCCATCGCTTTGAGAAAACCGCGCGGCGCCTCGAAAATCTCCGAATCTGCGGTGAAGCCGCGCTGCGCCGCCAATGCCGCCTGCACGCCGGCCTGCGCCGACATGGCGGCATGGTATTCGCGCGCGCAACTGGTGTCGGCTGCCAGGGCCATGCCGCCGATGGAAGTGGCAGCCAGCGCCAGCGCGTAGGTCATCTGCTCGACATCGAGGCGCAGCAGGCGCCCTGCCGTCACCGCAGCGCCGAACACGGTGGATACCGAGCCGTGAAAGCCTCGCTGCATGCGCCCGGGCGTGAGCGACTCGTCGATGCGCCCGGCCACTTCATAGCCCAGCACCATCGCATCGGCCACCTCGCGGCCGGAGCAGCCAAGCTGCTCACCGAAGGCGACGCCGACGGCCGAGACGATGGTGCCGATGTGGGCGATGCTGCGCAAGTCGCTGTCGTCGGAGGCCGCCGCATCACTGGCGATGGCATTGGCCCGCGCGGCGCGCACCAGCGGCAGCTTGCGGCCGTCGAACCAAACGCTGGCGCGCGCGGCCCCGCCGTCTTCCAGCTCCAGCTCGCGCACCATGCGCGCTGTCGGAATGCCGTAGCCCATCGCCGCGCTGGCGATGGTGCTGGCCAGGCTGATGGCGGCACGCTCGCGCGCCAGCGGGGGAATGGCGTCGGCGCGGGTGGAGACGGCGAATTGCGCCAGGGTGCGGGCGATGGTCATGGTCGAAGTCATTGATGCAGCCACGTCGCGCTCAATTCGCGGCGGCGCCGAGCTTGCGGATGATCGGCGGCCACTTGTCGAGTTCGCGCGACACCAGTTTGGTGTATTCCGCCGGCGAGCGCAGCGGCAGCGGGGCGACGGTGTAGCCCTGCTCCGTCATGCGGGCGCGCACCTCGGGCTTGCTCATCACCTTGCTGAGCTCCGCGTGCAGTCGGCCCAGCAACTCGGGCGGCAGGCCGGCCGGCGCCATCACGCCGAACCACAGTGTGACCTCGTAGCCCTTGAGGCCGCTCTCGTCGAGCGTGGGAATGTTCGGCAGCAGGGCCGAGCGCGTCAGGCCGGTGACGGCGAGCGGCTTGAGCTTGGCGCCGCGCAACAGGCCGATGGCTGCCGGGATGTTGTACAAGCCCATATCGACGTCGCCGCCGACGATCGCCGACAAACCCTGGGGCGCGCCGGTGTAGGGCACGTGCAGCAGCGGCTTGTCGAGGAATTGCGCCAGCACCGCACCAGCCATGTGGTGGCTGGTGCCGACGCCGCTGGAGGAATATTTGAAGCTTTCGGCCGGCTTGGCGCGGATGTCGGCCAGCAGTTCACCGACGGCGTTGTACTTCGAGCCGGGCGCGACCACCAGCACGTTTTGCACGTCCGCCACTTCGGTGATGTGGGTGTAATCCTTGAGCGAGTCGTAACCCGGCTTGGCATAGAGCACCTGGTTGTTGATCAGCGTGCCCTGCGAGCCCAGGCCGAGGGTGTAGCCGTCCGGCTGCGCATGCGCCACCTCGGCGGTGCCGATGGTGCCGCCGGCGCCGCCGCGGTTGTCCACCACCATACCCTTGCCAAGCTGCTCGCCCAGTTGGTTGGCGATGATGCGCCCGAGCACGTCGCCGGCGCTGCCGGCGGCGTAAGGCACGATGAATTTGATCGGCCGCACCGGATAGCCCGCCTGCGCCTGCGCGCCGGCCGCGCCGCAAAGGCCAAGCGTGGCGGCGCAGGCCAGCAACGCCCTGGCGCCATGGTGGAATTTCATTCGATGTCCCCTCGTTTATGGTTTCTCAATAATTGAGAATTTATTGAGAATTGGGCGTGAATTGCCTGCCTGGTTCGAGACCTTACTGTAGGGCAGGCGCAGTGGAAAGTCATTTGAATCGTTTTTTCAATTACTGAATTAAAATCATGCTTTGGATTATGGCTTTTGGATTCCGCCTCCCATGCATCGCCTGCGCAATGTTCTTGGCCCCCTACGCGTGCTCGACGCGGTGCATCGCGCCGGCGGGGTGGCGCGCGCCGCAGAGCGCCTGCACATCACGCCGTCCGCGGTAAGCCACCAGATCCGCAAGCTCGAGGCGGAACTGGGCACCCGGGTGCTGCGCCGCGCCGGGCGCGAGGTGGAACTCACCGACAGCGGCCTGCAACTGGCGCTGCGCGTGGCCGACCTGTTCGACCGGCTGGAGGCGGTGGTGGACAAGGCGACGGAGACGCCGAAGCCGCGCGCCATCCGCGTCAAGGTGATCCCGAGTTTCGCGATCAAGTGGCTGATGCCGCGCTTGGCCGGCTTTTACGCCGACCATGCGGACATCGATGTGGAGATCGCCACCGTCGCCAAGACCGACGACGTCAGCCTCGATAACGCCGACTTCGTGGTGCGCCGTGGCGACGGCCACTGGCCCGACGTGCGCGCCGACCTGTTGTTTCGCGACGCGCTCGTATTGGCCTGCTCTCCCGCAATGGCCGCGACCCTGCGCAAGCCGGCCGACGTGCTGAAGGAAAAGCTGCTCAGTTCGATGATCGCGCCCACCAGCTGGGACACCTGGCTGCGCGCCGCCGGCGTCACGCCCCGGCCCTCGACCCGCTTCGTGCCCCTGGCCAATGCCGCGCTGTGCCTGCAGGCGGCGGCCCAGGGCCTGGGCGTGGCGCTGACCCAGGAAGCCTACTTGTCGGAAGACTTCGCCGCCGGCACCCTGGTCAATCCGCTCGACCAGATCGCGCGCAGCGACGAGGGCTACTACCTGGTGTGGGACCCGGCCAAGGCGCAGACTTACCCGTACAGCGAATTCGCCGCCTGGATCCTCAGCCTGGTCTGAGGTGCTGCCTGTTAGCCTAGTAGACCGGCATTTCCAGTTCGAACTCGTTGGCGTCCGCCAGGGCCTCGCGCACCTCGACGCAATGCCCCTTGATGTCGAAGGAGCGGCGCCGCACCACCAGTCCTGGGTTGCCGCGCTTGAGTTCCAGCATGGCCGACTCGGCCGCCGCCATCGGCCGCACGTGCAGGTGGTCGCTGGCTTTGAGCACCACCACGTTGCAGCGCTGCGCGTACATCGGGTAGAGGCGGTCGGCCCAGGCGGTGCCGGGCAGGCGCGTGAGCGCCGAGAAAGCAGGCAGCGGTACCCAGATTTTTTCCAGCAGGCGCGGCAGTCCCTCGATCATCCGGCAGCGCTCGACCAGCAGCAGCTTGCGCGGGCGGTTTTCGAAAATGGTGACCAGCTCTTCCGGCGTAGCAATGGTTTCCTTCACCAATATGCGCGCTGTCGGCATGTCCTCGCTGATCAGGGCGGCGCCGAAGCGGAAAAAGCGGAAGATGGTGTTGCCGGTCAAGCCTCGGCTGACCATGGTGCCGCGACCGTGGTGGCGCAGCAGCAGCTTTTCCTCGACCAGGGTCTGGATCGCCTGGCGCATGGTGCCGAGAGCCACGCCGTAGACCAGCGCCAGCTCGGATTCGGCCGGGATCAGCGCGCCCGGCTTCCACTCGCCGGCATAGACGCGCTGCTTGAGCAGCGCGGCCAGTTCGCCGTGGCGGGTGGTGCCACGCTTGGGGGTTGCGGACCTGCTGGATTTTGCGGTCATGAGTCAGGCGTGAACGCCTCGGAAAGATCCATCGAACGGCGTCGCGCCCCGCGCGGCCGGCTTTGTTGTTCGCTGCCGGCCCAACCCGGCCGGCTTGTTGCCTACTGAGCCTATTATCGCATCGGCGCGGGCTTACTCGGCGGTGATGCCCGCATCCTTCACCAGCTTGATGTAGCGCGCCGACTCGCGCTTGACGTAGGCGGTGAACTCCTCCGGCGAGGGGCTCGACACCATGACGATGCCGCGCTCGCCGAAGCGCTTGACGGTTTCCGGGTTGTGCACCGCTTTCACCACCTCGGCGTGCAGCTTTTTCACGATGGCCGGCGGCGTGCCGGCCGGGGCGAACACGGCGTTGATGGTGGCGTCTTCATAGCCCGGCACGCCGGCCTCGTCGATCGTCGGCACCTGCGGCAGAATCTGCGAGCGCACCTTGGTGGAAACACCCAGCGGGCGCAGTTTGCCGCTGGCGATCTGCTGCACCGAGGTGCTGACCTGGTCGAACATCATGTTCACCTGTCCGCCGACGACGTCGATGATGGACTGGCCGTTGCCCTTGTAGGGCACGTGCAGCAGCTTGACGTCGGCCTTTTGCGAAAAAAGTTCGGTGGCGATGTGGCCGGTGGAGCCGATGCCGGAACTGGCGTACGAAATCTTGCCCGGCTGCGCCTTCGCCAGCGCAATGAATTCCTTCACCGTGTGCGCCGGCACGCTGGGGTGTACTTCCATCACCATCGGGATGCTGCAGGTGAGGCTGACGTGGGCAAAGTCGGTGACCGTGTCGTAGCCGGTGTTCTTGAGCACCGCGGGCGCGGAAAGGAAGGTCGTCGAAGTCGCGAGGATCGTATAGCCGTCAGGCGCCGCCTTGGCGACCATCTGGGTGCCGAGCAGCGAGCTGGCCCCGGGGCGGTTGTCCACCACGAAAGTCTGGCCGGTGCTTCTGGAAACGGTCTCGAACACCGCGCGCGCCACCAGGTCGACGTTGCCGCCGGCGGCCACCGGCACGATCACCCGCACCGGCTTGTTCGGATAGTCGGACTGCGCGTGGGCGTTGCCGGCCAGCACGGCGGCAAGCGCCAATACAAGCGGTCGGATTGATTTCATGGAGGTCTCCTCGGTTTATGCGCGGCTGCCTGCCGGCTGCTTTTCAGTTACTCCGGCCTATTCGGCCTTGATGCCGGCTGCCTTGATCACCTTGCCCCACTTCGCGGTGTCGCGGTCGATATAGGCCTTGAACTCGGCAGCGCTGATGTTGATGCCTTCGACCGCCTCCGACTCGAAGCGCTTTTTCAGTTCCGGCGTCTGGCCGATCGCCTGCAGGTCGTTATGCAGGCGGGTGATCACGGGCGCCGGCGTGCCGGTGGCGGTGATCATGCCCCACCAGTTGAGCGCCTCGTAGCCAGGCAGGCCGGCTTCGGAAATCGTCGGCACCTCGGGCGCTGTGGGCGAGCGCTTCAGGCCGCCGACGCCCAGGGCCCTCAACTTGCCGGAGCGCATGAAAGCCAGAGTCTGCACCAGCGAGGAAAACGTCATCTGCGTGTTGCCCGCCATCACGTCCACCATCGCCGGGCCGCCGCCCTTGAAGGGCACGTGCACGATGTCGATGCCGGCCATGTTCGCAAACAGCGCGCCGCCCAGGTGCTGGAAGCTGCCGATGCCGGCGGAGGCGTAGTACAGCGACCCCGGCTTGGCTTTCGCCAGGGCAATCAGTTCGGTAACGCTTTTCGCCGGCACGGAAGGCGCGACAGCCAGGACGTTGGGCCCGGCGGCGATCATCGCCACCGGCGCGAAGGCCTTTTCCGGGTTGTACGTCAGCTTGTACATCGAGGGGTTGGAGGCGAAGGCCGAAGAGATGAACAGCAGCGTGTAGCCGTCGGGAATCGCCGTGGCCGCCATCTCGGTGCCGATGGTGCCGCCGGCCCCGCCGCGATTGTCCACCACCACCGACTGGCCAAGACGCTTGGAAAGCTGCTCGGCAATCAGGCGGCCAACGATGTCGTTGCTGCCGCCCGGTGGGAAGGGAATGATCAGACGGATCGGATGGTCGGGATAGCCCGCCTGTGCCAGCGCGGCGTGGGAGGAGACGAGCGCCAGCGCGGCAAGCGCGGCGCGAAGTGGGTTGCAGAGCGCGGTTCGGATCGATGCTTTCATTTTCTTGGAGCCTGCTTAGTCGGCTTTCATGCCGGTTTCTTTGATGACCTTGGCCCACTTCGCCGAGTCCGCCGCCATGGTGGCGCCGAACTGTTCCGGCGTATTGCCGACGACAGCGGCGGACATGCCGGCGATCTTGGCGCGCAAATCGGGGTTGGCCAACACCTTGATGATGTCGTTGGAAATCTTCGCCTGCAGGTCCTTCGGTACCGCCGCCGGCATCACCATGCCGAACCAGTTGGTGAGTTCATAGCCGGGCAGGCCGGATTCGGAAACCGTGGGCACATCGGGCAGTTGCGGCGAACGGTTCTTGCCCAGCACGGCGAGAGGCCGCAAGCGATTGTCGCGGATGAAAGGCAGCGATTGCACCAGGCTGTCGAAGGTGACGGACACCTGACCGCCCATCAGGTCCTGGAAACTCGGGGCGCTGCCCTTGTAGGGTACGTGGACCATTTTCACGCCGGCCATGCGGTTGAACAGCTCACCCGCCAGGTGCGGCGCGCCGCCGGCGCCGGAGGAGGAGAAGGTGACCTTGCCCGCCTCGGTCTTGGCCAGGGCAATCAGGTCCTTCACGTTTTTCACCGGCAGCGGCGGGTAGGACTCCAGCACGAAGAACACATCGACCACCTGGGTGATCGGCGCGAAGGCCGTCTGCGGGTTGATGCTCATCTTGTACAGGTGCTGGTTCACCGCCAGGTTGCCCAAGGTGCCGATGAACAGGGTGTAGCCGTCAGGCGGCGCCACCGCGGCCATTTCGGTGCCGATGGCGCCGGCGGCGCCGGCGCGGTTGTCGATCACCACCTGCTGGCCCCACAGCTTGGTCAACTCGGGCGCGACGATGCGCGCGACGATGTCGGTGCCGCCGCCGGCCGGGAAGGCGACGATCAGGCGCACCGGGTGGTTCGGATAGTCTTTGACGCCTTGCGCCTGCGCGGCGCCGGGACCTAGGAAGGCGCCGCAAAGGGCGGCGCCGGCAAATCTGCTGAGTCGTTTCATTGTCTCCATCCCCGCTTGTGGTTTTGGCTGCGCGCGGCGCCGATGCTTTTTACCCGGCGCCGCGGTTTCGCTATTGTGCCGTCTTTCGCCTTATTGCTTTTGCTCGTTGCCGACACTTGGCAGTTCGATCGCCAGCATCACATTGCACAGGCTCTTGCCGTGGATGTCTTGCGCCAGCGAAATGGTGACGCCGCCGCCGAGCGCGCGCTCGATGACGAAGTTGAAGGCCTTGAGGTTGCGGATTTCGTAGCGCTTGACCGGGCCCTGCGCGATGTGCGCGAAGGCCTTCATCACCACGGCTTCGGTCAGGTGTTCCTTGAGGAAGTCCCAGTTCTTCTCGTCGTAGCAAATCACCGAGATGTTGGACGTGTTGCCCTTATCGCCGGTGCGGCTGTGGGCCAGATCGTAAACGCGGGTGCTCATAGCGAGCCCTCCACCACCAGTTGGGTTTTTACCAGGTGCCGCGGCAGCAGCACGGACTTGACCGCCAGCACGTCGCGCACCCGCGGCTCGCAGGCGCCGCCTGCCCCGCCGGGGCCGTGCATGTGCATCGCGCGCACTTCGAAGCCGACGGCATGCGCGGCCTTCTTGTCCGTCGTGCGGCCGGCCATGCGCAGGCGCACTTCATAAGGCTCGGGTCTTCCATTGGGTTCACCGTGCAAACTCGACATGCCGATCAGGTCGACGCGGAAGTCTTCATAGGTGAAGCCGCGCCGCTTCAGGCGCTCCTTGACGATCTCAGCCGCCCAGCGAGCGCGCGCCACCGCGTCGATGCCGCCGTAGGAAACTTCGCCCTCGCCGATATAGCCGGCGGTGTAGCCCACTACCACCTTGTAGGTATCGGTGCGCGGGCGGGCAACGGCGCCTTTCACCTCGACGCGGTCCTTGCCCGTCTCGGTCAGGCTGATGCCGGTGATGTCGAGCACGCAGTCCGGCGTGATGTAGGCCTTGGGGTCGTGCATTTCGTAGATCAGCTGCTCGGTGCAGGTCATTACGTCGAGGCGCCCGCCGGTGCCGGGCGTTTTCCCGAGCACGATCTTGCCGTCCGGCGTGACGTCGGCAAAGGGATAGCCGTTGTTGGCCAGGTCCGGCACGTCCTTCACGCCGGGCCAGCCGAAGCAGCCGCCGGTGACGGAAGCCGTGCACTCGAGCAAATGGCCGGCGGCGGTGCCCTGCGCCAGCTTGGCGTAGTCGTCATAGGACCAGCCGAACTCATGCATCATCGGCCCGACGAAAAGGGAAGGGTCCGCCACGCGCCCGGTGAGCACGATCGGCGCGCCGGTGTCCAGCGCCTTGGCCACCAGGTCGGCGCCGAGATAGGCATTGGCCGAAGCGAAGGTGGGGAGGATGCTTTCCAGCGGCTCGCCGTTTTCCATCAAGGTGAGCTGCGGCATGGTGCGGACGATTTCGCTGACATCGTCGCCCAGCACCACGGCGATCGGCACGTCGCCCAGGCCGAGGTTCTTCGCCTCCATGCGCATTGCCTTGGCGCCGCCGACCGGGTTGGCCGCGCCCATGTTGCTGACAATGCGTATGCCCTTCTTGATGCAGGTGGGCAACACCATTTGCGCGCGCTCGTGCAGCGAAGGCGAGTAGCCCTTGTTGGCGTCCTTGGTGCGCGACTGGTTTTCACGCGCCACGGTGCGCTCGGCCAGGCACTCGAACACCAGGTAGTCGATCTCGCCGCGCTCGGCCAGTTCCAGCGCGGGGGTCATGCGGTCATCCGAGGTTCCGGCGCCGGCGCCGATGCGCACGCTTTGTTTGCGGCTCATGATTGCGCTCCGCGGTTATATGATTGGGTGATCACGATGATTTCCATGAGATGTCTCCGGCCTTTCCCCGCGAATGCTTATGCACGGGTCAGGCTTGATTTTTGACCCCGAAACGCGGGATCATGGCGGTGCAATGAGGCTGAGGCGCGCCATCGGCAACCGGCGCAGCCCTCTAGATCACCTCTATCGCCGCCGGCGGGCCTGCGTCACCAGCCGGCGAATATTTCGCTCCGGGCGATAGCATCGGACAGTCGGGCTGCTGAGTAAAGGTAAAAGAGGGCACATTATGGGTTACATAACCGAATTCAAATCCGTACGCGAGCAATGCAGTGCCGAGGAGTGGCAGGCGCGCCTGGAACTGGCGGCCTGCTACCGCCTGGTCGATCGTTACGAAATGACCGACCTGATCTACAACCACATCACCCTGCGCATTCCCGGCACGGAGCACCTGCTGATCAACTTGTACGGACTGCTTTACAAGGAAATCACGGCGTCGAGCCTGGCAAAGATCGACCTCGACGGCAACATCCTGTGGCAGCCCGAAACGGACTACGGCATCAACCGCTCCGGCTTCGTCATCCACGGCGCGATCCACAAGGCGCGGCCGGACGTGAAGTGCATCATCCACACCCACACCCGCGCCGGCATGGCGGTGTGCGCGATGAAATGCGGCCTGCTGCCGCTGACGCAAACCGGCATCCGCTTCGTCGGCCACATGGGTTACCACGAATACGAAGGCCCGGCGATCGACCTCGAAGAGCAAAAGCGCCTGGTGCGCGACTTGGGCGAGCACAATGCCATGATGATGCGCAACCACGGCCTGCTCACCTGCGGCCCCTCCCCCGGCGAAGCCTTCAACCTGATGTACAACCTGGAGCTGGCCTGCCGCACCCAGGTGGACGCGATGGCGGCGAACACCGAACTCGACCTGCCCTCGAAGGAAGTGCTGGAAAAAACCGCCAAGCTGTACCAGCCCGGCGTGCGCCGGCCGTATGGAGTGCTGGAATGGCAC
This sequence comes from Betaproteobacteria bacterium, assembly GCA_028292405.1. Taxonomy (GTDB): domain Bacteria; phylum Pseudomonadota; class Gammaproteobacteria; order Burkholderiales; family JAEUOS01; genus JAQGMJ01. The sequence continues at coordinate 8,850 of JAQGMJ010000062.1, read as the reverse complement.
GCGATGATGCGCCTGCTGATGGCGGAGTCGGCGCAATCCGGGTTTCCGCCGTATTGGGAATAGGCCACAGCCAAACCGGCAACGCCGCCTACGAGGGCGGCGTTTTTTTGCCGCCTTGTCCTAGCCGCCCAGCGCGCCCTGGGTATGGACAAACACCGAATACAGCGAACGGCTCGCCGCCATGAACAGGCGGTTACGATTCAGCCCACCGAAACACAGGTTGGCGCAGCGTTCCGGCAGCGAGATATGGCCGATCGCCTCGCCCTGCGCGGTAAAGATGCGCACGCCATCGAGATCGTCGCGGCCCATGCCCCAGCCGCACCACAGATTGCCGTCCACATCAACGCGAAACCCATCGGGCGTGCCCTCGCCGGCATCGATCAATACCTTGCTGTTGGCCAGCTTCACGCCATCGACCACGTCGAACACCCGAAAGCGCCGCGGCTTGGTCCGCGACTCGATGAGGTAAAGCTTTTTCTCATCAGGTGAGAATGCCAGGCCGTTCGGCCCTTCGATGTCGTCGGCCACCACGGACATCGCGCCGCTCTTGCCGTCGATGCGGTAGACGCGCTGCGGCAGTTCCTGCGTACCGGCGCGCCCGGTGTAGAAATTATTCAGGCCGAAGGGCGGGTCGGTAAACCAGATCGAGTGGTCCGACTTCACCACCACGTCGTTCGGCGAATTGAGTTTCTTGCCCTCGTAGGATTCGGCCAGCACGGTGATGCTGCCGTCGTATTCCGTACGGGTAACACGTCGCCCGACGTGCTCGCAGGTGATGAGCCTGCCCTGGCGGTCGCGCGTGTTGCCATTCGGCAGACCGCCACTGCGGAAAACGCTGCTCTCGCCGCTCTCTTCGTTCCAGCGCATGATGCGGTCGTTCGGAATGTCGCTCCACAGCAAAAAGCGTCCGTCGCCGAACCACACCGGCCCCTCCGACCAGCGGCAGCCGGTGGACAGGCGCTCGACGGCGGAAAACGGGTTGACGTATTTGGCGAAGCGCGGGTCCAGCACCTTCACCGCGGGGTCGGGGTAACGCGGCATTTCTTCGTTCATGACGAAGCCTCCAGGGGCAATGGCGATATCGTAGGCGCTGGATGATCGTGCAAGCACCCGCCAGCGGCAAGCGCCGGGCCACGATATCAGATATGCGGATTGAGCATGACAGCTAGAGGCGGAATGTGGTTTGCAAGATTGTCGACACAATCCACAATACGCCCCACTTACAAGCGACAGGGGAGACCTCAATGCAATCTGCCATCACCATCCGCGGTTTCATGCGCCGCGCCGCCGCCATCGCCACCGCCGCGCTGCTGGTTTGCGCCGCGCCCGCGCAAGCCGCCTACCCCGACCATCCGATCAAGTTCATCCTCCCCTTCGTCCCCGGCGGCTCGACCGACCTGGTCGCGCGCCTGATGGCCAACAAGGCCCAAGCCATTCTCGGCCAGCCCTTGATCATCGACAACCGCGGCGGCGCCGGCGGGGTGATCGCCACCGACGCGGTCGCCAAGTCGGTGCCCGACGGCTACACCCTGTTGTTCGCCCAGACATCGCACGCCTCCAACCCCTCGCTGATGGTCTCGCTGCCCTACAACACCGAAAAGGACTTCACCCCGGTGGCCCTGCTGGCCGACCACCCTGGCGTGCTGCTCTCGCATCCCTCCAAGCCCTACAAGACCTTCGCCGAATTCATCACCTACGCCAAGGCCAACCCGGGCAAGGTGATCTACGCCTCGCCGGGGCGCGGCACCTGGCCGCACCTGACGATGGAACTGCTGGCGCAGCGCGACAGCCTCGACATGGTCCACGTGCCCTACAAGGGCGCGGCGCCCTCGCGCGTCGACCTGATCGAAGGCCGCGTGGACGTGAAGGTCGAGGCCTTCGTCTCCAGCGCGCAATTCATCAAGAACGGGCAATTGCGCGCCCTGGCCGTCACCGGCCGCGAGCGCATTCCCGATCTGCCGAACATCCCGACCATCGCCGAATCCGGCTTCAAGGGCTTCGACTCCTCGATCTGGATGGGCGTGCTAGGCCCCGCTGGCATGCCGGCCGATGTGGTCGCCAAGCTGCAGGCCGCCTTCGTCAAGGCCGCGCACGACCCCGAGGTGGTCAAGAACCTAGCCGAGCAAAACATCTACTCGCGCGGCCTGCCGGCAAAAGACTTGGGCAGCCTGATCCATAATGAGGTCATCAAGTGGCGCGACCTCACCAAGGCCGCCAACATCAAACCCGAGTAGTCACGAAAACCCCTGGAGAAAACACGATCATGATGGGATGGCGCGGACGCCTAGGCTTCCTGGTTCCCCCCGGCAACCCGACCATGGAGCCGGAACTGATGCAACTCTGCCCTAAGGGCGTCGGCCTCTACTTCACCCGCATGACGGCGCACGGCACCACCGGTTCGCTCGACGGCCAGGAAGAACGCAATCGCGCGCAGATCGCGCACCTCGACGAAAACATCGAGCTGCTGGCCCACGTCAAGCCCAACGTGGTGGTGATGGGCCACACCGCCACCAGCTACACGCTGGGCCGCCAGGGTGAAGCGGACCTGAAGGCAAAGCTGGAGGCGAAATACAAAATCCCCTTCACCACTGCTTTCGAAAGCGTGGTGACGGCGCTGCATCACCTCGGCATCAAGCGCGTCGCCTACGCCACGCCCTACAATGAAAAGACCACCCTGCAGGGCCGCGCGCACCTGGAATCCTACGGCTTCGAAGTGGTGGCCCACGGCATGCTGCCGGGCGTCACCAACATCTACGACGAGTCCGCCGAGCGCGCCTACCAACTGGCGCGCATGGTCGACGTGCCGGCGGCGCAAGCAGTGTTCCTCTCCGGCGTCGGCATGCCCACCATCGACGCCATCGATGCCCTGGAACGCGACCTCGGCAAGCCCGTTCTCTCCAGCACCTCCGCGATGATGTGGAATGCCCTGCGCATCGCCGGCGTGCGCGAGCCGGTCTTGGGCGCGGGCCGCCTGCTCGCCGAAATGGACAAGTAAACCGAATGGCTATTTATCTTTCCGAAAAAGATGTCCGCGAAGTCCTCACCATGGAAATCGCCCTCGAACAAGTCGAGCGCGGCTTCATCTCCCGCGCCAAGGGCGACGCGGTGGACGTGGCGCGCGTGCGCACCCGCCTGCCGGGCGCGCACCTGCACATCCTGCAGGCCGGCGCGCCGGAACTCAACGTGGTCGGCTACAAGGCCTATTACATCAAGCCCGACAAGTCGCGCAGTTCGCTGGTGCACCTGTTCAACCGCGACGAAGGCAATCTCGAAGCCATCCTCGATGCCGACTGGATGGGCATGCAGCGCACCGGCGCGGCCACTGGCGTGGCGGCGAAGTACCTGGCGAAAAAGGATGCGGGCGTGCTCGGCCTGTTCGGCTACGGCCGTCACGCCAAGACGCAACTCGAAGCCGTCAGTCGCGTGCGCAAGCTGAGTGAAGTGAAAGTGTTCGCCCGCAACGCCGAACGCGTGGCCGCCTTTTGCGCCGAGATGGGACCGCGCCTCAATATCAATGTGCGGCCCGCCAACTCGCGCGAAGAAGCGGTGAAGGGTTCGGACATGATCGTCATCATGACCCGCGCTTCCGAGCCCGTGTTCGACGGCAAGTGGCTCGAGCCCGGCCAGTTCATCGCCGCCGCCGGCTCCAACGCGCTCGACCGGCGCGAGGTGGACATGGAAACCGTCAAGCGCGCCGACCCGGTGGTGGTCGACTCGCGCGAAGTGGCGCAAAACGAATGCGGCGACCTGCTGCCCGCCTACGAGGCCGGCATCATCAACTGGAACACCCTGACCGATCTGGGCGAAGTGATCATCGGCCGCCGTCGCGGGCGCGAGGAAGGGGCCGCGGGCGAAGGGCAGATCATCCTCTACGAATCCCACGGCATGGGCCTGCAAGACATCTACACCGGCGCGCGCGTGCTCGATCTGGCACGCGCGAAAGGCCTGGGCACGCCCCTGCCGATCGGCTAGACCGTAGTAGTTCTCGCCCCACTTAACAGGCATACCGGCTTGAGCGGATCGAAGTCGACCCAGTCGCCGCCTGCGATTTCGCCGCTGCTGCGCTCGATGTCCATCGCGCCCTGCGCCCGCAGCACGTCGGCGGCCTTGTCCTGCAGCTCGGACGCATCGGCGGCCACCGCCACCAGCATGCCGGCCTTGCGCGGCGGCATGTGCTCCTCCGCAGATTTTTCGGCGGCCTCCTTCTGGTCCGGCGGCACTTCGTCGCCCAGCTTGTTGAGGGTGCCGATCAGCGAGCCGCCATAGGCGCCGACCCCGGCCGCCACCGCCGCGCCCACCACCACGGCCGCTGGCGCCGCCACCGGCAGCGCCGCCGCGCCGAGCGCTGCGCCCAACACCCCGCCGATGGCCGTACCCGCGCCTGAACCGGCTGGCGCCTGGTGCGCGGCGCGCGAATCGTCCGTATCGCCGCCGATGGGATAAAGCGCATGCTGCCCGCGCGGGTTGACGAAAAATGAAGCCGTTTCATCGGCAGTGAATCCTGCGTCGCGCAAGGCGGACAGGGCCGCATCGGCTTGCGCGATCTGCTCGAATCGTCCGGCGAGGATGGTGGTGCGCATGGTGCTTTCTCCAGGAGTTTCCTGTCCCTGGAGGGAGCAACCGCCATACCCGCCTCTTGAATGCACCGCCAGGCTTTCCCGCGGCAGTTATTACCGACGCGGTAAGTTTTTCACTGGCCCAGGCTTTCGCAAGCGCGAGAACGGCAACTAGCGCGCCAGTCTGGCATTCTCTTCCTTCTCGATCAGCCAGTTGCCGCTCTGCTTGACGAAGGTCAGCACCTTGCGGCTTTTCTCGCTGTAGCGCTCCGACTCGTACTCCTGCACGAAGCTCACTTTCGGGTGAGCGCTTTGACCATCATGCACCTGTACATCGGTGAGAACGACGCGGATGAATACCGGCTGTACCAGGCGCTCGCGCCGCTCCCCGGCCCAGGCCTCGTGCTTCTTGCCCGGCGGCGCAAAGTCGGCGGTATAGCGCGCGATATAGGCGGCTGCGTCCTTCTGCCGCCAGGCACTGAGCCATTCATCGACCGCGTCGCGCAGCGCATTTTCGGGCGACGCGGTCGATGGCGCGGCCGGCGGCGCTTCGGCTTGCACGGGCGCAGCGGGCGGTAGCGAAGACGACGGAGGCGCCGCAACTACAACAGGAGCGGGCTGAGCAGCGGCAGGCGCGGACTTCGGCGGCGGTAGCAGTGGCGCCGCTGGCGCGGCGGCCGGCGCTGGCGGCGTTGCAGCCGATGCGACAACCGGAGGCGGCGACGCTACCGGCGCAGTGGCAGGCGCCGCAGGCGCGGTAACAAACTGCAACGTCGCCAATCTTCCCACCGGGTTGGACCGCGACGACACCATCCACAAGCCACGATGGTCGAACCACAGCGAAACAATAAACACCCGCCCGTCGGCCGCGTCGAACACCACGTATTGCCACACCTCGCCGGCGGCGGCACTGGCGATCACCGCGCTATGCGGCGTGCCGAGCGAGCGCCCGACCGCGTCCTGGTGCATGCCGATTTTCAGCGTGTCCAGGCGCTCCATGCCCATCGGCTTGAGGTCGGCCGGAAGCGCGGAGATCGGCCATACCGGCGAAGCCTGGGCGCCCTGCTGCGCGCTCCACGCCGGCTTTGGTTCGGCCGCGGGCTGCGCCACGGCAGGCGGCGTCAGCGCCAGGGCATAAATGCATGCCGCCGATGCCATCGTCATGACCCCGAAGCGCACTTTCACCGACAGCGCAGTCGCGCGTGGGCGGCGGAAGGGGAAGTGCGGCACGAAGCGGGTCTGAAGGTCTTGGAAGCTTGGATTCGGATCGGTCACGCCATTCTATCGGCAGCAGCCCCGCGCGGGCAAGCGCCGCGCGCCTCCCCTAACCTATAATCCCCGCTCTCTTGTACACCCGGCAGACTTCGATGGCGCAAATCCAGGCGCTGGTCTTCGACGCATACGGCACGCTCTACGACGTGTATTCGGTCAGCGCGCGCGCCGAGGCCCTGTTTCCCGGCCACGGCGCCGCGCTCTCGCAACTGTGGCGCACCAAGCAGTTGGAATATAGTTGGCTGCGCTCCCTGATGGGCACCTATGCCGACTTCAACCGCGTCACCCTGGATGCGCTGCGCTACGCCGTGGCCGCCCTCAAGCTCGACGCCGACGAAGCCGCCATCGCCGCGCTGGTCGGGCAATACGTTCACCTCACCCCCTTCCCCGAAGTCCCCGCCGCCCTCAAGCAGTTGAAGCCCGGCCGCAAGCTCGCCATCCTCTCCAACGGCGCACCCGGCACGCTGAACGCGCTGGTGCAAAACTCCGGCCTGGCGCCGAGGTTCGACGCCGTCCTCTCCGTCGACAGCATCGGCATCTACAAGCCCGACATGCGCATCTACCGCCTGGCCGAAGAGCGCCTCGGCGTCGCGCGCGAAAACATCGGCTTTGTCTCCTCCAACTGCTGGGACGCGGTCGGCGCCGCCACCTACGGCTTCACCGTCTTCTGGATCAACCGCCTCGGCGCGCCCCTCGACCTGCACGGCCGCGCCCCCAATCACATCATCAGCAGCCTGGACCAGGTCGCGCCACTGCTTGGCCCCGCCCCATGACCCTGCCCACCGCACCCTTCAACCTGCAGCGCCCCGCGCTCACCCACTGCTCCAACTGCGGGGCCGTGCTCGAATCGCGCGTGCCCCCCGGCGACGGCCACCACCGCCTGGTCTGCCCCGCCTGCGGCACCATCCACTACGAAAACCCCAAACTCATCGTCGGCTGCCTGCCGGTGTGGGAAGGCAAGCTTCTGCTGTGCAGGCGCGCCATCGAACCGCGCTACGGCTACTGGACCCTGCCCGCCGGCTTCATGGAAAACGGCGAAACCACCGCCGACGGCGCCGCCCGCGAAACCCTGGAGGAAGCCGGCGCCCAGGTCAACAACCTGGTGCCCTTCAGCATCATCGACGTATCCTATGTGCACCAGGTGCACTTCTTCTTCCTCGCCGACCTCGCCAACCTCGACTTCTCGCCGGGCGAAGAGAGCCTGGAAGTGCGCCTGTTCGCCGAGGAAGAGATTCCCTGGAGCGAACTGGCCTTCTACACGGTAATCGAGACGATGCACCTCTATTACGAGGACCGCAAGGCGGGCAAGTACGGCTTTCACAATCTGCAATTGCGGGCCAAACCGGTACCGTAAAGACCTCGTCGCCTGCCGCACGGGAAGTCAGCGTTGCCGCGACCGCATTCCTGTTTTGTACGGCAAATGATTGTGATACGCTTCAGCCCGGACCTGCGCAATCGAATCCAGGCATTGTCCAAACAAAGAGAAGAACAAAAAACAACGCGTGCTCACCGGGCAATACAAGCCTGCCGCTTCGGTGCTGTCACCTTGCCGCCCTTCCGCCAGCTTCCGTTGATCCGCGCCGAAGGTTTGATCAACCCTTAGCAATGCGCTTCAGATGAGTGACGACTCAAGGGCCTTATCCGGCGAATCGCCGGCCATCTCCGCCGCGGCGTGGCGTCAAATTGTCAACAGCGCGACAGACACGGCGATCATCAGCATTACCCGCGAGGGTAAGGTGTCCAGCTGGAGCCGCGGCGCCTCGGCCATCCTCGGGTGGATGGAAGCCGAAATGCTCGGACAGACGCTCGAGCGCCTGTTTCCCGACGAAAACACCGGCCGGGACAGGCTGCGCCGCGAGCTCGATGACGCCATCGCCCTGGGTCGCGGCGGCGAGGAAGGCTGGCGCCTGCGGAAGGACGGGACCCGTTTCTGGGCCATCGGCGAGGTCACGCCGATCCGGGACGAGCAAGACCAGGTCATCGGCTTCACCAAGATATTGCGCGACAGAACCGCCCACCGCCGGGCGGAAGAAGCGCTGAACGAAGAGCGCCGCACGCTGGAATTGCTCAATCGCGCCGGCTCGGCGCTGGCGATTGAAACCGATCCGGACCGGCTGGTGCAGATCGTCACCGACGCCGGCGTGGAGCTTACAGGCGCGCAATTCGGCGCTTTTTTCTATAACGTCCTGGACGAAAAGGGCGAGAGCTACATGCTCTACACCTTGTCCGGCGTTCCCCGGGAAGCATTCTCCAGGTTTCCCATGCCCCGCAACACCGCTGTATTCGCCCCGACGTTCAGCGGCGAGGGCATCGTGCGTTCCGACGACATTACGCAAGATCCCCGCTACGGCCACAACGCGCCGCGCAAAGGCATGCCCGACGGTCACCTGCCGGTACGCAGCTATCTGGCGGTACCGGTCATTTCCCGTACCGGCGAAGTGATCGGCGGACTCTTCTTCGGGCACGCGAAGCCCGGCGTCTTTACCAAGCGTTCCGAAAGCGGCCTGGCAGGCCTGGCGGCGGAGTCCGCCGTGGCGATAGACAACGCCCGTTTGTCGATCGCGGCCCAGCGCGAGATCAGCCAGAGAAAGCTTGCGCAGGAAGCGCTGCACGAGTTGAACGTCACGCTGGAGAAGCAGGTGGCCGAGCGCACCGAGCAGCTGCGCCAACAGGAGGAAGCGCTGCGCCAGGCGCAAAAGATGGAAGCGATCGGCCAGCTCACCGGCGGCGTGGCGCACGATTTCAACAATCTCCTGCAGGTGATCACCAGCAATCTCGAAATCATCCGGCGCAGCCTGCCGGCGGAATCGGGGCGCCTGCAGCGTGCCGCCGCCAGCGCCGCCGGCGGCGCCCAGCGCGCCGCCGCCCTGACGCAGCGCCTGCTCGCTTTTGCGCGCCGGCAACCGCTGGTTGCGAATGTCCTCGACATCAACCTCCGCGTCATGGGCAGGTCCGAGCTGCTGCTTCGGACCCTCCAGTAGACCATCGCCATCGAGTGCGTTTGCGCCGCCGGACTCTGGCA
>JAQGMJ010000053.1 GCA_028292405.1 Betaproteobacteria bacterium | reverse complement strand
ACTCCTTCATGCCGGCACCGATCTATTTCTCGCACAAGATCCTCGAAGTGCTGAGCCAGGCACGCCGCTCGGGCGAGCTCGGCGACCTGCTTCCGGACGCCAAGAGCCAGGTCACCGTGCGCTACGTGAACGGCAAGGCCGTCGGTGCCAGCAAGGTGGTCGTCTCCACGCAGCACCGCGAGGCTACGGCCAAGGGCAAGAAGTACAACTCCGGCATGATCCGCGAGATGATCGCCGCGCACGTCGCCAAGGCGATGCCGGAGGGCTGGATGCCCAAGAAGGCGGCCGACTTCTTCGTGAACCCGACCGGCAACTTCGTGGTCGGCGGCCCCGACGGCGACTGCGGCCTGACCGGCCGCAAGATCATCGTCGACACCTACGGCGGCTACGCCCAGCACGGCGGTGGCGCCTTCTCCGGCAAGGACCCGTCCAAGGTCGACCGCTCGGCCGCCTACGCCGCCCGCTACGTCGCCAAGAACGTGGTCGCCGCCGGTCTCGCCACCAAGTGCCTGATTCAGGTCTCCTACGCCATCGGCGTGGCCAAGCCCACTTCCGTGTGGGTCACCACCGAAGGCACCGGCAAGATCAGCGACGAAAAGCTCTCGCAACTGGTGCAGGAACACTTCGACCTGCGTCCCAAGGGCATCATCCAGATGCTCGACCTGCTGCGTCCGATCTATGAGAAGACGGCGGCTTATGGTCACTTCGGCCGCGAAGAGCCGGAATTCACCTGGGAGAAGACGGATAAAGCAGCCGCGCTGCGTGCGGCCGCCGGCCTGTAAGGCCGGGCGCGGCATAGCCGCGTCTTTGCGGTCTTTCGGCGCAGGCTAGCTTCGCAACGCGAAGTTAAGCCGCGAAGCGGCGGCCGAAGCCAAAAGACAAACAGCCGGCGCAAGCCGGCTGTTGCATTTCAGGTCTCAAACCGCCGCTCGCCACCGCTTCCCTGATGCGCGAGTCCGCCCGCGCATGCACAAGGGCCCCATCACCGCCAGCGCCGTCCCTGCTGCAATCAGGTGCTTGAGCGCATGCCCCGAGATTACATGCATTGTCCACGCATAAATCTCGTAGTCGTAGACCTCGCACAACTTCGCCGCTGCATATAAAGCCAGCACCCAGCCCCAGCGCGGCCCGCCTGGCTCACGCCAGAACAGCGTCGCCAGCAACAGCAGCAACATGCCGCCGAACTGCACCACCGCATAGGGCGCGAGATTGCCGGTGGCCTGCCACCAGAGCACCGAGACCGGCCCGGCGAAAAGCGCCAGCGCGCCCAATGCCCATCCCGCGCGCTGGCTCACCTTGTCCGCTGCCAGCAAGCCGAAGGTGCCGGCGAAGGCCAGCACCATGCCCATGCGGTCGAGCACTAGGTTGCCGCTGGCCGGCGCCGCGTGATACCAGGCGGAGCAGGCGCCGGTGACGATCATCCCGGCGAAAAACAGCCCAAGCATGGCGGCGAAGGCCGGGCCCTTGACGCGCAGGCGTCGCAGCGCCAACAGCCCCAGGCCAGCCGCGCCGAAAAGTACGAACGGCAGATTCGAGAGCACATTTTGCGCATTCGGAATCTCAAGCCAGGCGCGTTCGTCGACGAACTGGTGAAAGCCCTCGTCCTGCGGCAGGAAGGGTAGGGCGCAGGCGGCCAGCGCCAGCAGGGCGACGAGGCAGGCGAGCATGCGCTCGCGTTGATTCAGTTTCATGAATGGCTTCCGGCAATGGCAGGCGGCTGAAGCTACGCCGCGCCGGCGGGGAGCGACAGTGCGGCCGCCGAAGCAGCGCCGCCCGCCACCCCGGGTAGCAGGCAGCGCTACCCAGTGCGGGATACCGTTTCGGCCCCGTCGCCGGGTCAGTTCAGGTAAAATGCGCGCTCTTCGAGGAGCGTTGCAGCGGCCCCGTCCCACTTCAGGTGAGCGGCGCGTCGTCAGGCTCGAAGCTTCCGGCTCTGCGCCGGATATTTAAAACTGCGCTCGCCCACTTCTTTTTCTGATTTGAAAGGAGGGCGCGAGATGAGCGCCGTACTGAAGACCCCCGTTGCTGGAACCGATTACCTAGTCGCCGACATGAAACTGGCCGACTGGGGCCGCAAGGAAATCCGTATCGCCGAGACCGAGATGCCCGGTCTGATGGCCATTCGCGAAGAATTCGCCAAGGCGCAGCCGCTCAAGGGCGCGCGCATCACCGGCTCGCTGCACATGACCATCCAGACGGCCGTGCTGATCGAGACCCTGGTGGCCCTCGGCGCGCAAGTGCGCTGGGCCTCGTGCAACATCTTCTCCACGCAAGACCACGCCGCCGCGGCGATTGCCGCTTCCGGTGTTCCGGTGTTCGCCTACAAGGGCGAGAACCTGGACGAGTATTGGGATTACACCCACCGCATTTTCGAATGGAAAGACGGCGGCTATTCCAACATGATCCTGGATGACGGCGGCGACGCGACCCTGCTGCTGCACCTGGGCACCCGCGCCGAAAAGGATGCATCGCTGATCAGCAAGCCGGGCAGCGAAGAAGAAACCTGCCTGTTCAACGCGATCAAGAAAAAGCTCGCCGAATCGCACAACTGGTACTCCACCCGCCTGAAGGAAATCAAGGGCGTGACCGAGGAGACCACCACCGGCGTGCACCGCCTGTACCAGATGCACAAGGAAGGCAAGCTGGCCTTCCCCGCCATCAACGTCAACGACTCGGTCACCAAGTCCAAGTTCGACAACCTCTACGGCTGCCGCGAGTCGCTGGTCGACGGCATCAAGCGCGCCACCGACGTGATGATCGCCGGCAAGGTCGCCCTGATCGCCGGCTATGGCGACGTGGGCAAGGGCTCCGCGCAAGCCATGCGCGCGCTCTCCGCGCAAGTGTGGGTGACGGAGGTCGACCCGATCTGCGCCCTGCAGGCCGCGATGGAAGGCTATCGCGTGGTGACCATGGATTACGCCGCCGACAAGGCCGACATTTTCGTCACCTGCACCGGCAACTTCCACGTCATCACCCATGACCACATGGCGAAGATGAAGGACCAGGCCATCGTCTGCAACATCGGCCACTTCGACAACGAGATCGACATCGCCTCGGTCGAGAAGTACGAGTGGGAAGAAATCAAGCCGCAAGTCGACCACATCATTTTCCCTTCCGGCCGTCGCATCATCATTCTCGCCAAGGGCCGCCTGGTGAACCTGGGCTGCGGCACGGGCCACCCGAGCTACGTGATGAGCTCCTCCTTCGCCAACCAGACCATCGCGCAGATCGAACTGTTCTGCAACCCGGGCAAGTACCCGGTCGGCGTGTATGTGCTGCCCAAGCACCTGGACGAGAAGGTGGCGCGCCTGCAGTTGAGGAAGCTCAATGCGGTGCTGACCGAGCTGACCGACGTGCAGGCCGGCTATATCGGCGTCTCCAAGCAAGGCCCCTACAAGGCCGACCACTACCGGTACTAGAAGTCGAAAAAAGTACACCCCTACTTTTTTCGACTCCTGACCTGAATCAAAATCGCTGGCGGAGCCAGTCGATTTTGATTTGGTGAAAGGCCACGGAGGGTGCACCTTCGCAGCCCTTTGACCCGCTATCCGAGGAGTCTCGCATGCGCTGGTTGCTGATGTGGATATTCAACGCCATGGCATTGATCGCGGTGGCTTACCTGCTGCCGGGCATCAAGGTGGACGGTTTCACCGGCGCGCTGGTGGCGGCGCTGGTGCTGGGTTTGGTCAATACGCTGATCCGGCCGGTGCTGGTGCTGCTGACCCTGCCGATCACGGTGCTGACGCTTGGCCTGTTCATCCTGGTCATCAACGGCTTCCTGTTCTGGTTCGTCGGCTCCGTGCTCAAGGGCTTCGCGGTGGCCGACTTCTGGTACGGCCTGCTCGGCGCGATCCTCTACAGCATCTTTTCCTGGGCCATGTCTTCCCTGTTGCCTAAAAAGAAGTCAGAGTCATGACCAACCGCGATTTCAGTTTCGAATTCTTTCCCACCAAGACCCCCGAGGGCGCGCAAAAGCTCCTGGCGGTGCGCCGCCAACTGGAGCAGCTGAAGCCGCGCTTTTTCTCGGTGACCTTCGGCGCCGGCGGCTCGACCCGTGAGGGCACCCTGGCCACCGTGCTGGCCATCAAGAAGGACGGCTTCGAGGCCGCGCCCCACCTCACCTGCATCGGCAGTACGCGCGAGAGCATCAAGGCGATTCTCGAGGAATACAAAAGCCACGGCATCCGCCACCTGGTGGCGCTGCGCGGCGACATTCCCTCCGGCACCCTGGAATTCGGCGACTTCCGCTATGCCAGCGAACTGATCGCCTACGTGCGCGAGCAGACCGGCGACTGGTTCCACATCGAGTGCGCCTGCTACCCCGAGGTGCACCCGCAGGCGAAATCGCCGCAGGACGACCTGCTCGCCTTCAAGCGCAAGGTCGAGGCCGGCGCCAGCGCCGCCATCACCCAGTATTTCTACAACGCCGACGCTTACTTCCGCTTTCTCGACGAATGCGAAGCGATGAAAATCGAAGTGCCGATCGTCCCCGGGGTGATGCCGATCGCCAGCTTCACCCAGCTGGCGCGCTTCTCGGATGCCTGCGGCGCCGAGATCCCGCGCTGGATGCGCCTGAAGCTGCAATCCTTCGGCGACGACCGCGCTTCGATCCGCTCCTTTGGCCTGGACGTGGTGACGGCCCTGTGCGACCGCATGCTCTCGCAGGGCGCACCCGGGCTGCACTTCTACACCCTCAACATGGCGGGCCTCTCCACCACCATCTGGCAGCGCCTCGGCCTTTCCTGATCGGCTGGTACGGGCACCGGATAGTGCGGGTGCCCAGGGGTGGACCGGACACGGCCGATGACGCCCGGCTCAGGGCTTGGCGGCGCTCGCTGCTGCGGCAGGCGGCTGTAGCTCGTAACTCAGGTTCAAGTCGCGCCGCGCATTGGCGTCGTCCTGGTATAGCGGCGCCTGCGCGGCCACCGGCGCGCTCGTCATGGCGGGCAGCTTGATCGCGGTAGCCGGCGCCACCTGCGCGGTGCGCGGCGGCCAGTAGCGCGGCACCACGTAAAGCGCCGCCGCGGTCACCGCGAAGGCGGCGCCGGCGACGACCACCCCGAAGCGTGTTTTGCCGCGCCCCGCGCCCGCCTTCGCCAGCTGCGCCGCTTCCGCTTCGGCCTCGCGCATCTTCGACTTGGTCGCCTTGATGTCGGCCAGGGTGCGGACGCGCTCGTTCTCCAGCTGCATGTTCTGCTGCTGCACGCCGCGCAGGCGCTCGCGCGCGCTTTCGTGCGCGGCCTTTGCCTCGTCGGCCTGCTGCCCCAGGCGCTCGGCTTCACTGCGCGCGTGCCCGGTGTCGGCGTGCTTTTGCTCCAGCTTTTCCACCGCCGCGCGGCGCCCGGCCTCGGCGCGGTCGTGTTCTTCCCGCGCCCGCTGCGCCTCGGCCTGCACTTGCGCCAACCCGTCGCGCAACTGGTCCAGCAAGGCCTGCGCGCTGTCGCGCTGCTGCTGCAGGCGCCGCGTCTGCTCCAGCACCTCGTGATGTTCGCCGGCCAGCGCTTCCTGCGCCGCGCGCGCGTCGAACACCCGCTGCTCGTCGAGGCCGGCGCGCTGCGCCGCCTGCTCCTGCGCCTCGGCTTGCTCCTGAGTCTGCAACATGTGCAGCGTACGCGCCTGCTCGTCCAGCGCCGCCTGCGTCAGGCGCAGGCCCTGCAGCACCGCGGCGCTGTGCATGGCGTCGGCGCGCAGCGCGGCCTCGGCCTGGCGCGCCGCCGCGGCCTGGGCGTGGCTGTGATGGAAAGAGATGTAGTCGAGCAGGCCGGCGTCGAAATGCGCCGTCGCGCTTTCTTCGGCTGTGCTCGTCTGCGCCGGCGCACTGGTCGCGGCCGGCGCCTCGTCGGCGAGAAAGTCCAACGGCGCTTCGGCCGGCGGCGCGGTCAACCCGAGGTGTTGTTCCTCCAACTCGGTCTGCCGCGCTTGCAGCGCCGCATTGCGCTCCTGCGCTGCCGCGACTTCCTCCAGCAATTGCGCCTGCTGCGCCTGCAGCGTTTCCAGCGCCGCCTGGTGCGCTGCCTGCGCGGCGGTCTCGTGGTTCAGACGCGCCAGCAGCGCGGCGGCGGCACTGCGGGCGGCTTCGAATTCCTGTTCCAGGCGCGCCTGCGCGGCCTGCTCGCCGTCCAGGCTTTGCGCGGTCGCGGCGCTAGCCTCCTGCAGTGCCAGCAATTGGGCCTGCGCCTGTTCGGCCTCCTGGCGCGCGCCGGCCAGTTGCTGCTCCAGCGCCAGGCGCCGCACCCGCAGCGGCTCAAGGCCGGCCTCGGCCTGTGCAAGCTCCTGCGTCAGGCTCTCTTCAGCCTCGCTCTGGCGCGCGCGCAGCGCCGCCAGCCCGGCTTCGGCACCCTCGACGGCGGCGCGCAGGGCCAGCTCTTCGGCGGCGACCTCGCCCAGGCGCTGGCTGTGCGCCACTTGTTCGGTTTCGGCGGCCTGCCGGCGCGCCTGGATTTCCTGTAGTTCGGCGTTTGCCTGCGCCGCTTCCAGGCGTGCTTGCGCGAGTTGCTGTTCCAGCCCTTCGCGCTGCGCGCGTAGCGGCTGCAATTGCGCCTGCAACTGTTCCTGGCCGGATTGTTCGCTGTCGCGCTCGCGCTGCAGGACGAGCGCAGCCGCGTGTTCGCGGCCGCGCAAATCGGCCAGTTCGGCCTGCATCTTGTCGACGGCGGCGCGCGCGGCCATTTCTTCGGCGGCGATGGTGCCGAGGCGGCTGTTGCGCTCGGCCTGCGCCGCCGCCAGGCCGGCTTCGGCTTCG
>JAQGMJ010000031.1 GCA_028292405.1 Betaproteobacteria bacterium | reverse complement strand
CCGTGCCCGTTTCAACATGATCGAGCAGCAGATCCGCACCTGGGACGTGCTGGACCAGGACATCCTGGACCTGCTGGCGGTGGTCAAGCGCGAGGAGTTCGTGCCGCCCGCGCTAAAGGCCATGGCCTTTACCGACATGGAGATTCCTCTGGGCCACGGTGCTTCGATGTGGGCGCCGAAAATGGAAGCACGCATCCTGCAGGAACTGCAGTGCAAGCCGCACGACCGCGCGCTGGAAATCGGCGCCGGCTCGGGCTATTTCGCGGCGCTGCTGGCGCACCGCTGCCATTCGGTGGTGAGCCTCGAGATCAACCCGGCGCTCAGGGCGATGGCGGAACAGAATCTGAAGGCTGGCGGGCTGCCGGAGGTGCGCGTGGTCGAGGCCGATGGCGCGCTTGGCTACGGCGAGGAGCTGTACGACGTGATCGTGCTTTCCGGCTCGACGCCGGTGCTGCCGGATTCCCTGCTCGCGCAACTCAAGCCGGGCGGGCGCCTGTTCGCCGTGGTGGGCGATGCGCCGGTGATGGAGGCGCGCCTATTCACCCGTTCACCCGCCGGCGCGGGGGTGGCAACGGTGGACCTGTTCGAGACCATCGTGGCGCCGCTGGCCAACGCGGCGCAGCCGAAACGCTTCAAGTTTTAAGGCGGCCGTCATGAATCAATTGAGCGTACGCCAGCTGGCCGACTGGCTGGCCGATACGAGCCGCGAACAGCCGCTGGTGCTGGACGTGCGCGAGGATTGGGAGGTGGAAAAGGCCAGCATGCCCGGCATCACCCATATCCCGATGCAGCAGATTCCGGCGCGCGCCGGCGAGCTGGACGAGGCGCGCGAGATCGTCGCCGTCTGCCACCACGGCGGGCGCAGCATGCAGGTGGCGCTGTTCCTCGAGCAGCAGGGTTTCAAGCTGCACAATCTCGCCGGCGGGATGGATGCGTGGTCGCGCGAAATCGACCCGAAGGTGCCGCGCTACTAGGGCGGCGCAGCCCCGGTACGCCGCCGGCGACGCAACTGAGGCCACCGCAATGGCCTGCGGTATAGTTTGCGCCCGGGCCTAGAGGAATCCGAAGTCGATGAACCGCCGCCTGTTTTCGCGCTGCCTGCGCTTGGGCCTGATCGGTGCGGTGCTGGCCGCACCGGCGGCGCAAAGCGCCGACCTGCTCTCGATCTACCGCCAGGCCCTGGATAGCGACGCGCAATACGGCAGCGCCCGCTACGCCCTGGCCGCTGGGCGCGAGAAGGAGCCGCAGGGGTTGTCGGGCCTGCTGCCGAACGTCGGCGCCACCGCGTATACGACCGCCAACGATGCGACGGTGAGCTACCGCGGGCCGACGTTTTTCCAGCCGGGCTCGCAATTTTTCAATAGCAGCGGCTACACCGTCACCCTGACCCAGCCGCTGTTCCGCTGGCAGAACTGGCAGACCTACGAGCAATCGAAATTGCTGGTAATGCAGTCGGAAGCGCAATTCGCGCAGTCCGGGCAGGATTTGATCGTGCGGGTGGCGCAGGCGTATTTCGACGTGCTGGCCGCGCAGGATGCGCTGGCGGTGGCGCAGGCGCAAAAGGCGGCGATCGACCAGCAACTGGCACAGGCCAAGCGCAATTTCGAGGTGGGCAAGTCGACCATCGTCGACACCAACGAGGCGCAGTCGCGCTACGACCTCGCCGGCGCCACCGAGATCGCGGCGCAAAACGATCTTGATACGAAACGTGCGGCGCTGGAGCTGATCGTCGGCCGCGTGCCGGGCGACTTGCCCGGACTACGCGGCGACATCGCCCTGCCGCCGCCGCAGCCGCCGCAGGTCGATCGCTGGGTGGAGGCGGCGCAGGCCAACAACTACCTGGTGAAGGCGCAGGACGCCGGTGTGGAAGCGGCGCGGCGCAATGTGGAAATCAACAAGGCCGGCCACTACCCGACCCTCGATTTGACGGCGCAACGCCTGCGCCAGGACGCCACCGGCAGCGTCACCTTCGGCGTCGGCAGCGACACCACGCAGAATTCGGTGGGCCTGCAGCTGGCGGTACCGATTTTTTCCGGCGGCCTGGTGAATTCGAAAACCCGCGAGGCGGCGGCTAATTACAACCGCGCGCGCACCGACCTGGATTTTCAGCGGCGCAGCGCGGCACAGAATGCGCGGCAATACTTCCTCGCGGTGACCAATGGCCTGGCGCAGGTGCGCGCCTACGAGGCGGCCGTGGTGTCTTCGCAAAGCTCGGTGGATTCGAACAAATTGGGTTATGAGGTAGGCGTGCGCATCAACATCGACGTGCTCAATGCGCAGCAGCAGCTTTACCAGACCAAGCAGAATCTCTCCAGGGCGCGCTACGACACCATCGTCAACGGCTTCCGGCTGAAGGCAAATGCCGGCAGCCTCTCCGAAGACGACATCAAGGCGGCGAATGCGCTATTAGGCCGATAAAAGTACAAACCTACTTTTATCGGGACCTGGCTTGTAAAAAATCGCCGGCAAAGCCGGACGATTTTTCTTGTTTAAAAGGCGACGAAAACCCGCGTGTGAACGGCTTGCCTTGTATCCGCATCCGCGGTCTGCCTGCCTATTTGGCCAGAAGCGCTTCGACCATCTGCATGGTCTTCACGCTGGCGCCGCGATGCGTCTCGGTGAATGTCTTGCCCGCTTCGCCCATGCGCAGGCGCGCCCCTTCGTCTTGCAACAGGCGCTGTGCCTCGCCCGCCAGTTGATTCGCATCGGCGACGCGCAGGGCGGCGCCCGCCTCCACTGCCAGTTCAGCGGCCTGGGTGAAGTTGTAGGTGTGCGGGCCGACCAGGACCGGGCAGCCGAGGGCGCAGGCTTCGATCAGGTTTTGGCCGCCGAAAGGCAACAGGCTGCCGCCGATATAGGCGCAGTCGGCGGCGACGTAGTAAGCGGGCATCTCGCCCATGCTGTCGCCGAGCCAGACCTGGGTTGCCGTAGTCACCGACTCGCCGGCGCTGCGCCGCGCCAGCGCGTAGCCGCGCGATTCGATCAGGCGCGCCACTTCGTCGAAGCGCTGCGGATGGCGCGGCACGATTGCCAGCAGGACGCCGGCACGGACCAGCGGCGCCAGGGCGTCGAGCAGCAGCGCCTCTTCGCCTTCGCGGGTGCTGGCTGCAAGCAGCATGCGCCGCGGCGCACCGTCGGCGCCGGCTTCGCGCAGGTCGCGCCAGAACATGCCGCGCGCCACCAGCTCGGGCGCGGCGGACACGTCGAACTTGAGATTGCCGGTGACTTGCACCTCGCGCGCGCCGACGTCGAGCAGACGAGCGCGGTCGCCTTCGCTTTGCGCGGTGATGGCGGTGAGGCCGGCGAAGGTTGGCCGCGCCAGGGCGGCAAAACGCCGATAGCCCGCGGCCGAGCGCGCGGAGAGGCGCGCGTTGACCAGGGCCAGCGGCACCCCGGCGGCGGCGCAGCCGGCCACCAGGTTGGGCCACACCTCGGTCTCCATGATCAGGCCGGCAACAGGCTGGAAGCGGCGCAGGAAGCGGCGCACGGCGAACGGATAGTCGTAGGGCAGATAAATGCAAGTGATGCGCGCGCCGTCGGCCGCATGGATTTCCTGCGCGGCGGCGCGGCCGGTGGGCGTCATGCAGGTGAGCACCAGGGTGTGCCCGGGATAGCGCTGGAGCAGTGCGCGCACCAGCGGCTGGGCGGCGCGGGTTTCGCCCACCGAAACGGCGTGCAGCCAGAGCGTGGGCTGAGCCGGCCCGGAATTTTTCCCGTAATTGCCGAACCGTTCACCAATGTGCTGCAGATACTCCGGCTGGCGCCGCGCGCGCCAGGCCAGGCGCGGAAAGATGAAGGGCAGCAGCAGCCACAGCAGCAGGGTGTAGGCGAGGCGCGCCATCGGCTATGGTTTCAAGCGCGCGCCAGCAGGTCGCGCGCCGCGTTCCACACGGCGGCGGCTTCCGGGGTGGCGGCGAGGTCGCCGACGCTCACGGCGTGCGGCGCGATGACGCCGGTCTCGGCCGGGCGCGAGCCGCAGTAGATGCCGACGGTGGGCCGGTTCAGCGCCGCCGCCAGGTGGGTGAGGCCGGTGTCCAGGCCGATCACCAGGTCGGCGCCGGCGAGCACGCCGGCCAGATCGGTGAGCGCCATGCGCGGCACCAGCACGCCGGCCTCGCCCAGCGAGGCGGCGACCCGCGCGGCGCGCGTCTCTTCGGTGCTGCTGCCGTGCGGCAGCAGACAGGTGTAGCCGCCCTGCGCGGCCAGGCGTGCGAGTTCCAGCCAGCGCTCTTCCGGCCACAGCTTGGCGCCGTCGGCGGTGCCGGTGAGCAGCATGCAATAGGGCTTGCGCGACAACCAGCCGGCCTGGGCCGGCGGCACTTCGATGCCATAGCGTGGTTCACCGCGCGGGATGTAGCCCAGAGACAAGCCGAGCAGGCGGCGGTTGCGCGCCACCGCGTCGAGCGTCCAGGGCACGTGGTGGCGATGGTGATAAGTGCGGGTGGCGATGCCTTCGCGCGCGCTCGAAGCGTCCAGGCCGTGGCGCTCGCCGCGGGCCAGTCGTGCCAGCAGCGCGCTTTTCACCAGGCCCTGGGCGTCGATCACGCGGTCGTAGCCTTCGCGGGCGAGCAGGCGCTTGAAGCCGCCGATCTCGCCCCAGGTGCCGCGTGAAGCGAGGCTTTTGCGCCAGCGCCGCATCGCCACTGGCAGGACGTTGGTAACGGCGGGATGCAGGGCGACGACACCGGCATAGGGCTCTTCGACCACCCAGTCCAGGCGCACGCCGGGAAAGTGCGCGGCGAGGTCGGAGACCGCGGGCAGGCAATGGATCACGTCGCCCAGCGAAGTGGTTTTGACCAGGAGTATGCGTTGCATCGAAAGCGCGCGCCGGGGAATTGAAAGCATGCAGCTGGCGGCCGGCGCATGGACCGCCCGCGCCGGCTTCACGGCCAGGCGGCCCGCGGGCCGAGCGGGAGGGCTTCGCTTACAATTGGAGCTCGTTGCGTCGCCTTCCACCAGCCCTTGAACCGACCGCTTCCGGCGCACTTGCGTGGGTAGCGATCCGTCGATTATAACCGCCATGTCCGCCCCTTCCGCCCCCGCCATGCCCGCGCCCGCCAGCCTGCGGGCGCCGCTGTCGGTGGCGATCATCACGCTCAACGCGGCGCAGGCGCTGCCGGCCTGCCTGGCCTCGGTGCCCTTTGCGCAGGAAGTCGTGGTGGTGGACTCCGGCAGTGAAGACGGCACCCGGGAACTGGCGGCGGCGCGGGGGGCGCGGGTGATCGAGCTGCCCTGGCTGGGCTACGGGCCGCAAAAGCAGGCGGCGGTGGCGGCCGCGACCCACGACTGGGTGCTGTGCCTGGATGCGGACGAGCGGGTGACGCCGCAATTGCGCGCCGCCATCGAGGCCGTGCTGGCCGACCCGCGGCAATTCGCCTACCGGATGGCGCGCGCCAACCGCTTCATGGGCCGGCTGCTGCGTTATGGCGAGGGCTACCCGGACTGGTCTCTGCGCCTGTTTCACCGCGATCACGCGCGCTGGAGCGAGGACCCGGTGCACGAGAAGGTGGAGGCGCGGGGGCCGGTGGGCACGCTGGCCGGCGACCTGCTACACGAGTCGGCGGAGTCGCTGGAGAGCTACCTGGCCAAGCAGAACCGCTACACCAGCCTGCAGGCGGAACGCCTGGCCGAGCGCGGCGAGTCCGCCGGCTGGGCGCGCATCGCGCTCTCCCCACTGCTGCGCTTCATCAAGTTCTATTTTTTCCGCCTCGGCTTTCTCGACGGCGTGCCGGGCCTGGTGCATATCGCCATCGGCTGCGCCAACAGCCAGCTCAAGTATGCCAAGCTGCGGGACCTGAACCGTGCGCCACCGCGCTCCTGACTTGATGGGTTCCCCATGCGCCGCATAGATCTGCCGCTGGCCGGCCCCTGCCTGCTCGAGCCACGGGTATTCGAGGATGCGCGCGGGCTGTTTTTCGAGACCTGGAATGAGCGCACCCTGGGTGAACTGGGCATCACGGCGCATTTCGTGCAGGAAAACCATTCGCGCTCGGCGCGCGGGGTGCTGCGCGGGCTGCATTATCAATTGCCGCAGGCGCAGGGCAAGCTGCTGCGCCTGCTGGAGGGCGAGATTTTCGACGTGGTGGTGGACCTGCGCCGCGCCTCGCCCACCTTCGGCCGCTGGCACGGGCTGCGCCTGCAGGCGCATACGCGGCAGATGCTGTGGGTGCCGCCGGGTTTCGCGCATGGCTTCCTGACGCTGTCGGAGGCGGCCGAGGCGGTCTACGCCATCACCGATTTTTACGCGCCCGCCGCCGAGCACACGCTGGCGTGGGACGACCCCGCGCTGGCGATAGCCTGGCCGCTGGCGGCGGCGGGCGTGGCCGCGCCCCTGCTGTCGGCGAAAGACGCGCGGGGCCTTGTCCTGGCGGCGGCGCCGGTTTTCGAATAAGGTTGGAGACATGCTTTCGGATCGATACAAGAGCATCAAGCAAATGCGCAGCGCCGGCAACCTGGCCGGGGCCTTCGGCGGCCTGCAGTCGGCCCGCATGGAGAACGACGAGGACGCGCTGGAGGCGGTGATCTGCTGCTTCTCCGTCGGCAACGCGCAGGAGGCGGCGCGCCTGCGCGACACCGGGCGCCTGAACGCCAATTCCTGGGCCGGAATGGCGGCAGCGGCGCTGGTGGGCATCATGACGCGCGGCAATCCGGCGCAGATCATCCGCCTGGCTGAAGGCGCGGTCGCTTCGGGGCATGCGAGCTTCGACGCCTTTGCCGTTTACCTGATGGCGCTGCAAGTGGCCGGGCGCGCGCCGGAGGCCTATGCGCGGATCCAGAGCGGCCTGGCGGAAATACCCTTGCGCGAAAGCCTGCTGGCGCTGGTGGTGGCCGACGTGGCACAGGCGGCGGGCAACTGGCACCTGGCGCGGCATGCGGCGGGCATCGAGCTGGCGGCCAACCCGAACAGCTTTCGCGCGCTGCTGGTGGCCAGTTTCGCCGCCTTCGAATTCGACCAGCCGCACGAGGCGCTGGGGCTGGCGCAGCGGGCGATCAAGCTCAATCCACAGATGCCGATGGCGGTGTTCCAGGTGATGCGCTGCCTGAACAACATCGGCGATTACTACGCCACGCTCGGCACTTTCCGCAATAGCGAAGGCGCGGGCGCGGTGCCGCAGATTCTTGAGCAGGTGGGCGCGGCTTATGCGGGTATCGGCCGGCATGC
Source organism: Betaproteobacteria bacterium (assembly GCA_028292405.1). GTDB lineage: Bacteria > Pseudomonadota > Gammaproteobacteria > Burkholderiales > JAEUOS01 > JAQGMJ01. The sequence goes on along the minus strand of JAQGMJ010000031.1, from coordinate 63,296 downwards.
GCAGGCGGTGCGGGCCTATAACGACGCACTGGCCGCCGGCGGCCGCTCGATCGAGGCGATCCGCGCGCTGTTGCGCCTGCATCTCGAGGCCGGCGAGCGCGAGGCCGCCGACGGGGTGATCAGGAATTATCAGCGCGAGATCGAGGCGGACATCGACGCCAGCTATGTGCGCGGGCTGATCGAGCTGGACCGCGGGCATCAGGAGGCCGCGCACAACCAGTTGCTCCATTCGATGAAATTGACCACCGGGGCGGGCGCCAAGGACTTCCTGATCTGGCCGGTGAGCGAGCCGCACATTCGCCACGAATACGAGCAGTTGCAACTGTTGCAGGAGCGCGGCAAGCTGCCGGTAGAGGCGGCGGTGCATTTGCCGTTGCTGCAAAAGCTTTATGAAAAAAGCGGCGACCCGAACAGCAGCTTTGCCCCCGAGGGCGCCGAAGGCGAGGCGCTGCGCGCCGCGCTTGCGCCCTTCTATTTTGTTCCGTCCAAGCCGCTGGCCGAGCCGGCCCTGGCGGCACGGGATTACGCGGCCATCGAGGGACAGTACAAGACCGGCCGCCCGCAGATGGTGGTGATCGACGATTTTCTTTCACCGCAGGCGCTGGCCGATTTGCGCGCCTTTTGCGAAGAGGCGACGATTTTCAAGACGGTCTACAACAAGGGTTACATGGGGGCTTTTCTCTCCGGCGGGTTTTCGCCGCCGGTGCTGCTGGCGATCGCCGACGAACTGCGGCGCGCAATGCCGGAGGTGGTCGGCCCGCATCCGCTGATGCAGGCCTGGGCGTTCAAGTACGACCAGCGGCGCCAGGGCATCAACCTGCATGCGGACTTCGCGCGGGTGAACGTGAACTTCTGGATCACGCCGGACGAGGCCTGCGCCGACCCGAGCACCGGCGGCATGGTGGTCTACGACGTGCCGGCGCCGGAGGGGTGGAGTTTCCGCGACTACAACTCGGCGTCGGAGAAGATGATGGCCTTTTGCGTTGCGCATGGCGCCGAGCCGATCCGCGTGCCTTACCGCGCCAATCGCTGCGTGCTGTTCGATTCGACCCTGTTTCACACCACCGACGAATTGCATTTCAAGCCCGGCTTTGCCAACCGGCGGATCAACGTGACCCTGCTGTTCGGCCAGGGCCTGAGTACCATCTAGGCCGTGCCGCGCCCGCCGATGCGCATACTTATTCTCGGCCGCGACGGCCAGCTCGGGCGCGAACTGGCGGCGCTGGATTGGGGCTGCGCGCGAGTGGAGAGCGCCGGGCGCGAGCGGGCCGATCTGGCCACGCCGGCTGCCGCCGCGCTGGTACTGGCGCTGCGGCCGGACGTAGTGATCAATGCCGCCGCGTGGACCGATGTGGAAGGCGCGGAGGAGGCGCGCGAAGCGGCATTTCGCATCAACGCCGAGGCTCCCGGCGAACTGGCGCGGGCCTGCGCGCAGGTCGGCGCCTGGTTTGTTCATTACTCAAGCGATTACGTATTCGATGGCCGCAAATCCGGCGCCTATGTCGAAGGCGATGTGCCGCAACCGTTGAATGTCTACGGCGAATCCAAGCTGGCGGGCGAAGCGGCGGTGATGCAGGCGGGCGGCACACACTTGGTCCTGCGCACCAGTTGGGTCTATAGCGCCGGGGGCGACAATTTCCTCAGTCGCGTGATCGCACGCGCCCGTGGTCCCGGTACTGCGGCTTTGCCGGTGGTGAACGACCAGGTCGGCGCACCAACATGGACCAGAACCCTGGCGGAAGCCACGCGCCTGGCCTTGCGGCGCTGCGTTCACGTGGCGGACGGCGGGCAATTTTCCGGGCTCTATCACCTGACGCCGGCGGGGCGTTGCAACTGGTTCGATTACGCAAAGGCGGCCTTCGAACTGCTCGGCATCGAGCGTGAGCTGGCGCCAGTCAGCGCCGGCGCATTTGCGGCGCGGGCGCGGCGCCCGGCGAATTCGGAACTCGATGCTTCGCGGTTCGCGACAGTCTTCGGCTGGACCCGCCCGGGCTGGCAGGACGAACTGCGGCGCTGCCTGGGCGTGCCGGTCTAGCGCCGCGCGCGCCGCTCAGATGTAATAGGCGGCGGTCGTCATCACCCTGGAGGCAGCGCGCATCGCCAGGCGCGCCGGCCAGGGCAGCGGCAGGCCGCCGGCCATGCGCGCTTCGCGGCCATGGCGGATTTCGTCCTCGCGCATGGCGGCGAGCACGGCGCGGGATTCGCGGTCGGCCGCCGGCAGGCGGCTGATCTGGTTATCCAGATGGGCTTCCACCTGGCGTTCGGTCTCGGCGACAAAGCCTAGGCTGACCGGGTCACCGAGGCGCGCGGTGACCGCGCCGATGGCGAACGAGCCGGCGTACCAGAGGGGATTGAGCAGGCTGCGGCGTCCGCCGAGGGCGGCGATGCGCTCGGCGGTCCAGGCCAGGTGGGCGCCTTCTTCGTCGGCGGCCTTTTGCATGTGCGCGCGCACCGGCGCGCTTTTGGCCAGCAGCGCCTGGCCGTGGTACAGGGCCTGGGCGCAGACTTCACCGGTATGGTTGACCCGCATCAGGGCGGCGGCGCGGCCGCGCTCGGCAGCATTCATCGCCTGCGCTTCCGGCGCACCGGGCATCTTCGGCGCGGATGGCACATGGGCCGGCGTCGCGGCAAGCGCACGCAAAGCCCGGTCGAAATTGAGTATCAGGGTATCGAGCATGGCCTCAAGCATAGCGCAAAGGCCAAAAAAAAGCGGGTGCCCGAAGGCACCCGCTTAATTACGCGTTAATCCGTGAAGCTGGATTAGAACGTGTGGCGCAGACCAACACCGAAGTAACGGGGGTCGCCGCCAGCAGCCGGAGCCAGAGCGTTGAACACCGCGCCAGTGTACTTGGCGTTTTCACGGTTGTTGACTTGCACATAGTATGCTTGCAGGTCGGTACGCTTGGACAGGGCATAGTCATAGCCGACCGACCACTGGGTGGCACCCGTGCCGCTGCCGTCGAAGGAGTTGGAACCACCTTCACCACGGAACTTCGCGTCCGGGATCTTGGCGAACTCGAGCTTCACGGCGTGCGGGCCGGTTTCGTAGCTACCGGCGATGCCCCAGGTCTTCTTGGTGAAGCCGGTCAGGCGGCTAGTGCCACCAGCGGCCGCAGCAGGAGTACCGTAGCCGTAGTCACCCTTGATGTACTCGAAACGACCGCCGATGCCGAAGCCGGAGTCGAACTTGTACTTCAGGCCAACGCGATGCGCTTGGTCGGTCGACTTGTTCATGTCGGCCGCGAGAGCAACGGCTTGACCAGCGACCAGCGTAACTGCGGGGCCGCCGGCGGGCGCTGCTGCTTGGCCGCCGTTAAGAGCAATCGCACCGAAACCACGAACACCAACGGCCGTCAGGTCGTTGAAGCGCGAGTAGGCGTAGCTGCCGAAGAAGCCGCCGTTGCCATAGTTCAGCGACAGGCCCCAGATCGAAGGACGCAGGACATTGGTCGCGCCAACAACGGCAACCTGGTTGCTGTTGGTGCCGGTGTAGCTTTCCTGAGTCGGCGAGAACAACAGACGACCTTCAAAACCGTTCCAGTTCGGGGTCCAGTATTGCAGGCTGCCACCTTGACGGCGGTCATGCTGCGTGGTCGCGGTCAAGCAGGTGGCGCCGGTAGCTTGGCCGGGGCCGGTAGCGGTGCAAGCCTGGTTGATCGAGGTGCCGCTGAAGGTGGTACCGGCGGTAAACGGGTTGGTGCCGTAGAAGCCCGACGACGGGTTCGCGCTGTTCAGGGACAGCAGCTTCGGCACCAGATCAGCTTGACCATAAGCGACGGTGTAAGGCGTATCCCAAATACCGACCAGGAACGAGCCCCAGTTTTGACCGCGCAAGCCGATAGCCGAGTTACGATACGTCGGCGCCTGGAAACCGGTCAGGGAGGTGGCGGAGGAAGCGTTGACGCCGCCCAAACCGCCGGCGATGCCGAGTTCCAGTTGGAACCACGCCTGCAGGCCGTTGCCCAGATCTTCCGTGCCGCGAAGACCGAAGTTGGCACCAGCGCCGTCGGTGCGGAAGCGGTTCGCCGGTTCAACGGGGTTTGCGCTATAGGTACGGATCGGGCTGGCGCTGGCTACAGCAGTGCCGGCAGCGACCGAGCTGCTGCCACTGACGCCGCCGTATTCAAACTGCGAATACAGGGTACCGTAGATGGTCACGTTCGCGGACTGAGCAGCTGCCACGCCGGAGAAGGCGGAGAGCACTGCAGCTGCGAGAAGTTTCTTTTGCATGTAAATCTCCTCTGTGATTGAACTCGATAGCCAAGAGGCACGGAATTATCCGCCGCGAAATCTTGTGCCACCAAAGAGCCACTTCCCATCCGTCGAGAAGCTTGGAAAGGATTCTCCCAAAGGGCGGGGAATGCGCCAAGTCTTTCCGGCCCGGCGCAGGCATATTTCTCATGCACTGTATCTTTTGCACAACAAGGGGGCGCGCGGAGGCACTACCTTGGACTTTTCCGGCTCCCAAGTCAATATGCTGTTGGCATTTTCCAGTCACTGACATGCCATTATCCTAAGGGGCTGCGTAGCGATGGCGCGGGTATTATCATTGTGATTTGGCGGCCTTTTCGGTCCGACCTATCCGCCGGGCGGGGATAATCCCAATTTTCCTGGCTGGGACCCATCCACTCCGCCGCTTCTTCTGCGAGAAAGCCCGCTTGTGAACCTGCTTTATCTTTTTCCGGATTCCACCGAGGTTAACGGCGTCGGCGACCTGGTGCTCGACTGGGGCGGGCGCAATCCCTTCGCCCATTCCCTTCCGCTTGAGAGCCGTGGCGCCATCACCTATCCGCAAATCTTTCCCGCCATGTTTTCGGCGGCGGAATGCGCGGCGATCACCGCGCTGGGAGAGGCGCGGGTGAAGGCGGCTGCGGCGGTGGACGGCCGCAGCGACCTGGCTTCGCGCGACTACCGGGTCAGTGACATCGCCTGGATCGAGCCGGCGCAGGACAGCCAGTGGCTGTATTACCGGCTGGGCGGCATCTTCAGCCAGGTCAATGCCTCCTACGGGTTCGAGCTGGCCGGCTTCGTCGAGCCGCTGCAATTTACCTGCTACGGCGCCGGGCAGTATTTCGGCTGGCACGTGGACATCGGCGGCGACGCCACCTCGCTGCGCAAGCTGTCGCTGACCATCCAGTTGAGTGCGGCCGACGACTACGCCGGCGGCGACCTGCAGTTCCATGGCGGGGCGGAGATGCCGGCGGCGCGCACGCAAGGCACGGCGGTGGCCTTTCCCTCGTATCTGGCGCACCAGGTGAGCCCGGTGACGCGCGGACTGCGGCGTTCCCTGGTGGCCTGGGCCTACGGGCCCGCATTTCGCTAGAACCAATGACAAGGCCCGGTAGCGCTTGCGCGCTGCCGGGCCTTGTCATGCGGCCTGCGCCGTCAGATCTTCTTGTTCAGCCCCAGCTTGCGCGTGACGTCCTCGTCCAGCGAGAGCCCCGCCGCGCCCTTGAATTCATCCATGCCGCCGGCGGACTTCGATTCGAGCTTGAAGCGCACGCGGATGTCGTTGATCGAGTCGGCGTTGCGCACCGCCTCTTCGCGGCTGATCACGCCCGCCTCGGCCAGGTCGAACAGCGCCATGTCGAAGGTGCGGCAGCCATAGTCCTTGCTTTTGACCATGGCTTCCTTGAGTTCGGTGACCTCACCCTTGTAGATCAGGTCGGCGATCAGCGGCGTGCTCTGCATGATCTCGACGGCGGCGGCGCGGCCGCGGCCGTCGATCTTGCGGATCAGGCGCTGCGAGATGATGGCGCGCATGTTGAGCGAAAGATCCATCAGCACCTGGGCGCGCTTTTCCGAGCCGAAGAAGTTGAGGATGCGGTCGATCGCCTGGTTCGAGTTGTTGGCGTGCAGGGTGGCCAGGCACAGGTGGCCGGTCTCGGCGAAGGCGATGGCGTGTTCCATCACCTCGCGCTCGCGGATTTCGCCGATGAAAATCACGTCGGGCGCCTGCCGCAGGGTGTTTTTCAGGGCATTTTCCCAGGTCAGCGTATCGCGGCCGATTTCGCGCTGCGAGATCAGGCTGCCGAGGTTGGGGTGCACGTACTCGACCGGGTCTTCGATGGTGACGATGTGGTCGTTGGCGTTCTGGTTGCGGTGGTTGAGCATCGCCGCCAGCGAGGTGCTCTTGCCCGAGCCGGTGCCGCCGACCATCAGCACCAGGCCGCGCCGGGCCATGACGATCTCCTTGAGTTCGACCGGCAGGGCCATGTCCTCGATGGTCGGAATCTTGGTGGCGATGGTGCGGCACACCATGCTGACGTGTTCCTGCTGCCAGAACACGTTGACGCGGAAGCGGCCGACGCCTTCCGGGCTGATGGCGAAGTTGCACTCGCGCTCGGCCTCGAATTCGCGGCGCTGCTTGTCGTTCATCAGCGCGTAGGCGAACAGCTTGGTGTGCTCCGCCGCCAGCTTCTGGTTGGCCACCGGGGTGATCTTGCCGTCGATCTTGATCGAAGGCGGAAAGTCCGGCGCGATAAACAGGTCAGAGCCTTTCTTGGCCACCATCAGGCCAAGCAGGTCCTGCACATATTTGTTTGCTTGCAAGTCGTCCACGCCGCGCTCCCCTTGAGAATGGTCTATTCAAACGATTATAGCCGCGGCGCCGACAAATCAACAGGCCGCGGCGCGACTCATGGTAACTCCGGCTTGTAGGTGGAGCCGATCTGTTCCTGGGTCGGCGGCGGCAACCCGAGCGCGATATAGGCGCTTTGCACGATCGCCAGCGAGCTGGCGCCGTGGCCGCCCCGATAGGCATAGATCAGGTCGTAGCGCGGCGGCTGGAACAGGTGCTCGGGCGTGGCCGGCTCGGCGAAGTGCCCGGCGGCCAGGTCCTGGCGTACGAAAAAGGCGTTGACGCCGGTGAGATTGCAACCGACCAGCCGATAGCCGCGCGCCGCGCCCAGGCGCGCCAGCGCGCCGAGCGAGGCTCCCATGGCGTCGGAGCCGGACCACTGATGCTCGCGCGAGTAGGCCATGCACCATGCGAGCGGCGGGCGGAACTTGGCGTTGTATTCGATCGCCACCACGCGCGGATTGACGCAGCGCACGGCTTCCCAGAAATGGTAGTCGTTGCCGTCGACGTCGATCGACAGCAGGTCGATTTCCGGGCCGAGGGCGGCGGTGGCGATCAGGCCGTCGACGTTGTCGCGGTCGATGAAAGCCTGGCGGATCTGCAGGGCGCCGCGCTCGATCAGGGGGGCGAAGCCCTGGCCGATCATGGTGATGTTGGCTTCCGCGCCATCGATCCACAGGCCGCGCCAGCCTTGCGCCAACAGGTAGGCGGTATTGTTTTCCAGGCCGTCGCCGCAGCCGAACTCCACAAAACTCTTATGTACCACGCCGATGCGCCGGAAAATTTCCGCCAGGATGCCGTCTTCGTCATTCTGCGAATAGGCCTTCCAGCCGTGGCGCTCCAGGCGCTTCGGGTCCGCGTATTGCGCCTCGGCCAGCAGGCTGTGCTGGAGTTGCTGCGCCAGCAGCCAGAGTTGCGCCGCACTGTGCTCATACGCTTTCTGGCGCAAAAACGCCTCGCGCTCGGTCTCGAGCGCCGGCGGCGCCGGGGGTTCGGCCGGTGCGGACGCCGCCACCGCGGTTGCGGGCTCCACCGCCGCGGCGGTCTCTTGCGCGGGCGCCTTGCGCTGCAAGGCATTCGATAGCAGGTTGCCTATCACGTGTTCTCCCAATTGGCCCCCGAGTATACCTGCCGGTACCTGCGCGGTACCTGCGCGGTACCTGCGGTGCCGTGCCGCCCATGGGCTTGCGCCGTCAAACATCTTGACAGGGAGTTATTTGACATCTAAAGTAATTTGCGATGAAACAGGAATCCACCGCCAAGCCCGCCGCGCGCGCCGACGAAGATACGGAAGCGGCGCTGGACCACGAGTCGCGCCTGCACGAGGGCGACCACGAGGCGCTGCGCCTGTGGCTGCGCCTGCTCACCTGCACCAACCTGATCGAGGCGCAAATCCGCGCCGATCTGCGCGGCGATTTCAACTGCACCCTGCCGCGCTTCGACCTGATGGCGCAACTGTACCGCCACCCTGGTGGAATGAAGATGGGCGAGCTTTCGCGCCGGCTGATGGTCACCGGCGGCAATGTCACCGGCGTCGCCGACCAGCTGGTAAAGGAAGGCCTGGTGCAGCGCGAGACCGACGCACGCGACCGCCGCGCCTTTTTGCTGCGCCTGACCACGGGTGGCCGCAAGTCCTTCGCGAAAATGGCGGCGCGGCACGAGGAATGGGTAGCCGGCCTGCTGGGAAAATTGTCGGAAGGCGAGCGCCACGCCTTGTACGAGTTGCTGGGACGGCTCAAATCCACACTGAAGGACACAAGCGCATGAGCGAAGCCGTATTGGGGTCTTCCAGGCCATTGGCCGAATACGCGGCGCGCCATTTTCTTTGGTCCGCGCAAGGCGGGGTGGCGACCATTACCCTGAACCGGCCGGAGCGCAAGAACCCGCTGACCTTCGACTCCTACGCGGAGTTGCGCGACCTGTTTCGCGCGCTGGCCCATGCTTCCGATATCAAGGTGGTGGTGGTGACCGGCGCCGGCGGCAACTTTTGCTCCGGCGGCGACGTGCACGAAATCATCGGGCCGCTGACCAAAATGGCGATGCCGGAGCTGCTGCAATTCACCCGCATGACCGGCGACCTGGTGAAGGCGATGCGCCATTGCCGGCAGCCGGTCATCGCGGCGGTCGACGGCATTTGCGCCGGCGCGGGTGCCATCATCGCCATGGCCGCCGACTTGCGCCTGGCCACGCCGATGGCGAAAACCGCATTCCTGTTCACCCGCGTCGGCCTCGCCGGCTGCGACATGGGCGCCTGCGCCTTGCTGCCGCGCATCATCGGCCAGGGCCGCGCCGCCGAACTGCTGTACACCGGGCGCAGCTTCAGCGCCGAAGAGGGCGAGCGCTGGGGATTTTTCAATCGCGTGGTGTCGCCCGCCGCGCTGCTGCCCGAAACACAGGCGCTGGCGCAGACCCTGGCGGAAGGGCCGACTTTTGCCCACGGCATGACCAAGAACCAGATGCACGTGGAGTGGGACATGGGCGTGGACGAGGCGATCGAGGCTGAAGCGCAGGCGCAGGCGATCTGCATGCAGACGCAGGACTTTCATCGCGCCTTTCATGCTTTTGCCGCGAAACAAAAACCGCGGTTTGAAGGAAACTGAGTCGAAGGCAACTGACAAAGGCGCATTTTGCGATGGACCGCACCTATCTCGACTGGCCATTTTTTTCGCCCGAGCACCGCGACCTGGCGCGCGAACTCGACGCCTGGCTGCCGCATGGCCTTAAGGGTCTGGCGCATGGACACACGACCGGGCGGGTCGATGCCACGTGCCGCGATCTGGTGCAGCGCCTGGCGCAGGCGGGCTTCACCCGCTACGCGGTGCCTGGCGCCTACGGCGGCGCGCTGGCGACGCTGGATTCGCGCTCGCTGTGCATGATCCGCGAGCACCTGGCATATCACGAAGGACTGGCCGATTTCGCCTTTGCGATGCAAGGGCTGGGCAGCGGCGCGATTTCACTGGCGGGGTCCGAAGCGCTGAAGGCCGATTACCTGCCGCGCGTCGCACAGGGCCGCGCGATTGCCGCCTTCGCGCTCTCGGAGCCCGAGGCCGGCTCGGATGTCGGCGCGATGGCGATGAGTGCGCGCCGCGACGGCGACGCCTGGGTGCTGGACGGCGAGAAGACCTGGATTTCCAACGGCGGCATCGCCGACTTCTACGTGGTGTTCGCCCGCAGCGACAGCATCAGCCGCGGCGCGAAGGGAATCAGCGCCTTCGTGGTCGATGCGAACACGCCGGGGCTCTCGATTGCCGAGCGCATCGAGGTGATCGCGCCGCACCCGCTGGCGCGCATCAGGTTCGACAGCGCGCGCATCCCGGCCACGCATCTGCTGGGCGAGGAAGGCGGCGGCTTCAAGCTGGCGATGCAGACGCTCGACATTTTCCGCAGCTCGGTGGCGGCGGCCGCCCTCGGCTTCGCGCGCCGCGCGCTCGACGAGGCGCTGTCGCGCGCGAAGTCGCGGCGCATGTTCGGCGCGACCCTCGGCGACCTGCAGTTGACGCAGGCGGCAATCGGCGAGATGGCGACCCTGATCGACTCCGCCGCCCTGCTCACCTACCGCGCCGCCTGGCAGCGCGACATGCTGGGCGAGCGCGCCACCCGCGAGGCGGCGATGGCGAAAATGACCGCCACCGAAAACGCGCAAATCGTGATCGACCGCGCGCTGCAGATGTTCGGCGGCCAGGGCGTGAAATCGGGTGAAACGGTGGAAAAACTGTACCGCGAAATCCGCGCCCTGCGTATCTACGAGGGCGCCACCGAAGTGCAAAAACTGATCATCGCGCGCGAGACCATGAAGGGCTAGCGCGCCCGCTCCATCGACGACTCTCGACCATGACCACGGCCCATCCCAGCTCCCCTCCCGACACCTTCGCCCGCGACCGCCTGCCTCCGGCAAAACAGTGGCCGGAGCTGCGTTTCGACCTGCCCGAACTGCAATACCCGGCGCGCCTGAACGCCGCCGCCGAACTGCTGGATCGCGCGGTGGCCGAGGGCGACGGCCGCCGCCCGGCGATCTGGATGCCGGTGGACGGCCAGCCGATGGTTGCCACTTACGCCCAGTTGCAGCACCGGGTGAACCGCATCGCCCAGGTGCTGGTGGAGGACTTCGGCCTGGTGCCGGGCAACCGCGTGCTGCTGCGCGGGCCGAACAACGCGATGATGGCCGCGTGCTGGCTGGCGGTGATCAAGGCCGGGCTGATCGCGGTGGCCACCATGCCGCTGCTGCGCGCGAAGGAACTCAAGCAGATGATCGACAAGGCTCAGATCACTCATGCCCTGTGCAGCCAGCCGCTGTGGCAGGAGATCGCCACCTGCACCAACCCGAACAGCGAGCACTACGCGCCGACGCTCAAGCGCATCGGCTATTTCGACGACGGCGAGGGCGGCTCGATCGAGGAACTGGTGAGCTTCAAGTCGGGCGAATTCACCGCCGTCGACACGGCGGCCGATGACGTTGCGCTGATCGCCTTTACCTCCGGCACCACCGGCGAGCCCAAGGGCACGGTGCATTTCCACCGCGACATCATCGCCATGTGCGACTGCTTCCCGCGCTCCTGCCTGAAGCCGACGAAGACGGATATTTTCTGCGGCACCCCGCCGATCGCCTTTACCTTCGGCCTGGGCGGCATGCTCGCCTTTCCGATGCGCGCGCGCGCCTCGACCGTGCTGGTGGAGAAATTGAGCCCGGACTTGTTGCTGCAGACCATCGCCAGGTTCAAGGCAACCATCTGCTTTACCGCGCCTACCTTTTATCGCCAGATGGCGATGCTGGCCTCGAAGGAAAACCCGCAGCACAATCCGCAGTACAAACTTGCGTCGCTGAAAAAATGCGTCTCCGCCGGCGAGGCGCTGCCGGACGCGACGCGCCAGCAGTTCAAGGCGGCCACCGGCATCGAGATCATCGACGGCATCGGCGCCACCGAGATGATGCACATTTTCATCTCCCACACGCCGCAGACCGTGCGCCGCGGCGCTACCGGCAAGCCGATTCCCGGCTACCAGGCGCAGGTGCAGGACGCAAACGGCAAGGAGTGCCCGCCCGGTACCGTCGGCAAGCTTGCGGTTAAAGGGCCTACCGGCTGCCGCTACCTCGACGACCCGCGCCAGGCAAGCTACGTGCGCAAGGGCTGGAACCTCACCGGCGACGCCTACATGATGGACGCCGACGGCTACTTTTTCTATCAGGCGCGCACCGACGACATGATCATCTCCGCCGGCTACAACATCGCCGGGCCGGAGGTCGAGTCCTGCCTGCTGACGCACGAAGCGGTGGCCGAATGCGGCGTCATCGGCCTGGCCGACGAAGAGCGCGGCCAGATCGTCAAGGCCTTCGTGGTGCTGAAAGCCGGCTATTACGGCAACCAGGCAATGACCAAGACCCTGCAGGATTACGTGAAAAAGGCCGTCGCGCCCTACAAGTACCCGCGCAAGATCGAGTACGTCGAAAGCCTGCCGCGCACCGAGACCGGCAAGCTGCAGCGCTTTCGGCTGCGTCAGCAAGCAGCCGCTTAGCGGGACGGTTGGAAAAAGGAAAGGCGCGCAAGCGCCCTTCCTTTTCGTAGCTTTTCCGTGACAAAAAATCGTCCGGCTCTGCCGGCGATTTGTTACAAACCAGCCCCGAAAAAAGTAGGTTTGTACTTTTTTGACTCAGCGTAGCGCGCCGAATACCTTGCTGACGATGCTCGACCCCGCCGCCACCGGGTTGGCGCGGATCGCCTTTTCCTCGTCCGCCATCATGGTGAACAGGCCGTCGAGGGATTTCGCGGTGACGTAGGTCTCGACCTTGGCGTTGTCGCCCCTGACCAGGCCGAACTGCGAGCCCCTGGCGGCCAGTTCGTTGTACTTTTGCGCCAGGCCGATGCGCTGGGTAACGGCGGTGACCACGGGCAGGAATTTCTGCTTCAGGGTATCGGTGGTCTTGTTCTTGAAAAACTCGGTGCCGGAGGTGTTGCCGCCGCTGATGATGCCCTTGGCGTCCTGCACACTCATCGCCTTGACGGCGTTGACGAAAATCGGCTTGGCCTCGACCACCGCTTTTTCGGCGGCATGGTTGATCTGCTCGTGCAAATCGTCCAGCTGCTTGCGCATGCCCATGGCGTTCATGATGCCGCTGGCCTTTTCCAGGTATTCGGGCAGCGGGATTTTCACTTTCGGGTTGTTCCAGAAGCCGCCGTCCACGCCCAGCTTGCCGATGGCCGCCGCGGTGGAGGAGGAAAGCGCGCCTTTCAGGCCGGCGATGGCGTCCTGGTTGCTGATGTCGGCCAGGGACAGCGCCCAGGCGCGCGGCATGATCAAAATGCCGGCGGCGGCCGGCAGCCACAGCAAGGCGCGCCTGCGGGTAAAATGGGGGCCGGTGGATGCGGACATCCGCATATCTTCGATTTCCGTATGGATATCTGCCGATGTTGTGTGTGTAATATTGTGCATGGCCGCTCCTGCGGAGGGTTTTAGGAATGAAAAAAGCACTTAAGGGTAGCCTGATAGCTGCGACGCTGGCAATAGCGGCCGGCGGCGCGTACTTCGCGTTCACCCAGCAGCAGACCATGCCCCAGGCCAAATTCGCCATGGTCGATGGACAGTTGCTTTCCACCGCCGACCTCAAGGGCAAGGTGACGCTGGTGAACTTCTGGGCGACCTCCTGCGCGCCCTGCATCACCGAGATGCCGAAGTTCGTGCAAAACCACAATGAATTCAAGGCGCGCGGCCTGGAAACCATCCTGGTGGCGATGGATTACGACCCGCCGCTTTACGTGAAGAATTTCACCGAGCGCAACAAGCTGCCCTTCAAGGTGGCAATGGATGCGCGCGGCGACATCGCCAGGAGCTTCGGCGATGTGACCATCACGCCCACCACCTTCCTGATCGACAAGAAGGGCCGGATCATCAAGAGTTATCTCGGCGAGCCCGATTTCGCCAAGCTGCATGACCTGATCGACTCGGCGCTGAAGGAAACCACGTGAGTTCACCCGGTTCCCGGCCGAAGGCTGAGGGGCCGGATGCGGAACGGGCGGTAAATCCTCCGCCTGCCACGGGCGCGGGCTCCGAAGATTCTCCAAACCCCGAAGTACCCGGGCGCCGCTGGGTGTGGATGGACCGCTGGGATCCGGGCACCTGGGAAATGCCCAGCAATCCGACCAAGCTGCAACGAGTGCTCGCCGGCGTGGCGTTGGTCATCATCGCGGTGATGACGCTGTATGTGCCCTTCAAGGTGCTGGGCGTGTTTTGAACAAATTCGAGATAAATAAAAACGCCGGCCTTGCCGGCGTTTTTTATTCTTCCGGCTTGCCCGCCAAGGCTATTCGCCCTTGAGGTTCAGTCCCTTGATGATCTTGCCCCACCTGGCGATGTCGGCGTCCACCATCTCGGCAAATTGCTGGCGCGAGACCGGCTGTACCTCGATGCCCTGCCCGCCCAGCTTGGCGGCGATGGCCGGCTCGGTGACCACCTTGTTAATGCTGTCGTGCAGCTTGTCGAGGATCGCCGCGGGCGTGCCAGCGGGCGCAAAGAAGCCATACCAGGGCGCGTATTCGAAGCCCTTGACGCCGGCCTCTTCCAGCGTCGGCAGGTTGGGCAGCGCGGGACTGCGCTTTTTTCCGGAAGTGGCAATCGCACGGAGCTTGCCGGACTGCAGATAGGGCATCACCGCCGGCATGGTCAGCAGCATGGCCTGGATCTGCCCGCTCATCAGGTCGACCAGCGCCGGGCCCGAACCCTTGTAGGGCACGTGCTCGAGCTTGATGTGGTCGACCGATTGCAACAGCTCCATCGGCAGGTGGCCGGCGCTGCCGGGGCCGCCGGAGCCGTAGTTGATGGTGCCGGGCTTGGCGCGCGCCAGGGCCAGGAACTCCTTCACGTCCTTCACCGGCAGGCTGTTGGTGACCACCAGCGCATTCGGCGTGGCGCCGACCAGGGCCACCGGAACGATGTCGCGGCGCGCGTCGTAGTTGACCTTGGTGTAGAGCGTCGCGTTGAAGGCGAAGCCCATGTGGTGCACCATCAGGGTGTAGCCGTCGGGCGCGGAGTGCGCCACCATCGAGGTGGCGATGGTGCCGCCGGCGCCGCCGCGGTTGTCGACGATGAAGCTCTTTCCGAGGTCTTGCGTCAATTGCTGGCCGACGATGCGAGCGACGATGTCCACCGTGCCGCCGGCGGCGAAGGGGGCTACCAGCGTCACCGGACGTTCCGGCCAATCGGCCGCGCCGGCTGCGTTGGCGCCGCCGGAAAAAGCCAACGCGCCCGCCGCCAGCGCAAGGCCGGCGGTGAGCGCAGGAAACCTGCGGGAAAATTTAATAATCATTGAACTGGTAGCGCCTTACTTTTTCCTCGTCGAGTATAACGCCCAGTCCCGGCCCTTGCGGCAGGGCGATCTCGCCGCTGCTGATGTCGAGCTTGTGGGTGACGATGTCGTCCGAAGTCTTCAGCGGCCCCACGCATTCCAGGCCGGGGATCACCGCCGGGCTGGTGGCGGCGAGCATGATTTCGGCCACCGTGTTCACGCCCAGGCCGAAGCCGTGGCCGATCACCACCGTCATGCCGGCGGCGGCCGCCGTTTCGAGCATGCGGCGGCAGGTGAGAAAGCCGCCCTGCTTCATCACCTTCAGTTTGACGATGTCGGCGCAGTCGGCACGGATCACCGCGATCAGGCTGGCGTAGTCGGTGATGGACTCGTCGGCCATCACCGGGATGCCGATGCTCTGGCGCACCTTCGCCATGCCGGCCAGGTCTTCGGCGGCAACGGGCTGCTCCAGCAACTGCATGTCGAAGGGTTCGAGCAGTTTACCGAGGGCGATGCTGTCTTCGACGCTGTAGCCGGCATTGGCATCGGCGCGCAGCTTCATTTCCGGGCCGACGGCTTCGCGCACGGCCTTGACACGCTCGCGGTCGTTCTGGATGTTGCCGCCGACCTTGATCTTGGCGGAGCGAAAACCCTTGTCGAACCACTTCTTCGCTTCGGCCGCCGCTTCGTCCGGCGGCAGGATGCCGATCCAGGCGTTGAAGCGAAGTGTGTCGGTAACGGCGCCGCCGAGAAATTGATGTACCGGCACGCCCAAGCGCCGCGACAGCAGGTCGATGCAGGCCATTTCCACTGCCGCCTTGGCATCGAGAAAGCCATTCAGCGCGCGGTCCATCGCCGCGGACAGGCGGTGCGGGTTGCCGGCATCCATGCCCTGCACCGCAGGCGCGAGCTTGTCGCGGATCGCGGCGAGCGACTCCTGGATGGTCTCGACCGAGTAGCCGGGCGAGGGGTCGATGTTGCCCAGGCCCACGGTGCCGTCGGCCGCGGTCAGGCGCACCAGGGCGCTTTTTTGCGTGGTCTTGGTGATGTAGGCGTTCTTGAAACCCGGGCCCACCAGGGGCACGGCAACACCGAAAACTTCGATGCTTTTGATCAGCAGGCGCAATCCGTTCATGCGGCGAGGGCTCCAGCGTTGATTGCGTCAGGCGTGATCGTAAAAGGTGTAACTGCGGGCCCCTTGATCTGGGTGCGGTGCATGACGCGGCGGCTGGTGGGGTCGAACGAGTCGCGGCGATGCAGCGTCGAACGATTGTCCCAGAGGATCAGGTCGTTCAGCTTCCATACCTGGCGGAAGGAAAGATGCGGCTGAGTGGCGTGTTCCCACAGGGCGTCGAGCAACTCGTTGCTCTCGCTCAGACCCATGCCGACGATGTAGCTGTTGCGGCGGCGACCGAGGAACAGCGCGGCGCGGCCGGTGTCGGGGTGGCGGATCACCAGCGGGTGCTGCGCGCCGGGCGCCTCGCGCGGGTCGGTGATTTCCTTCATGCCCTTGCGCATCATACCGGCACTGTTGTAAGTGGAGTCGTGGATCGCGCCTTTGCCGTCGATCGCCTGCTTCAAGTCTTCCGGCAAGGTCTCGTAAGCCAGATGCATGTTCGACCAGAAGGTGTCGCCACCGGCGGGCGGGATTTCCAGCGCGTGCAAAAAAGCGCCGCGCGGCGGATTGTCGATATAGGTCATGTCGCAATGCCAGACCGCTTCGCCATCGCCCAGGTTGCCGATCGGCGCGCCGCCCTCTTTCACGTTGGAGATGACGTTGATCTCCGGAAAGTCCGCGAGAAAAGGCTTGCCGTAGGGGTTGGGGCCGGGCGGGTCAAGCTCGCCGAATTTGCGCGTGACTTCCAGCAACTGCGGGTCGGAGAGGCGCTGGCCGCGAAAGCGCAGCACGAAGTGCTTGTTCCACGCGGCCTTGAGTTCGGCCATGGTCTCGGGGGAAAGCGGCTGGTGCAGATCGACGCCGCTGACTTCAGCGCCCAGCGCCGGGCTGAGCGAGGTGACTTTGATGCCTGACATGGTTTTGTCTCCTGTCCTGTAGGGCGAAACGCCGTCAATCCACGGCGTTCAACATGGGACAAAGCATAGCGCCGGCCAGTTATGCTGTAAATGATATAGTTTTGCCATATCGTTATGCCTAGCAGGCATCAGCGAAGCCACAATGCGGAGACAAGCCGATGGCCGAAAAGGAACTGTTGCGGCGCCACCTTGAAGTGCTGGTGATGGTCGAGCGCGAAGGCTCGGTGCACGCGGCGGCGCAGGCCCTGCGCATGACCCAGCCGGCGGTGTCTCGCCTGGTGGCCGAAAGCGAACGCCTGCTGGGCGCGAAGATGTTCGAGCGCTCCAGCCGCGGCAGCGTGCCGACCGCGCAGGGCCGTGCAGTGCTGGCGCGGGCGCAGGCGCTGCTGCGCGGCTTCGCGCGGCTGGCGGACTTCGCCGGCGGCGCCGACCCGGTGATCCGCATCGGCTGCATTCCGCGCGTGATGCACGGCCTGATGCCGCGCGTACTGGAACGCATCTACGCGGCCGGCCCCTCGGCCTATCGGCTGCAGTTGATCGAGGACAACTCGGCGGCGCTGCTGCAGCAGGTTGCGCGCGGCGAACTGGATTTTTCAATTTCGCGACTGGCCGACGCGCAGCTCAGCGACCGAATGGCAACCGAACACCTGTACAGCGAGCGTACCGTGGTGGTCTGCGCCGCGGCAAACCGCGCGGTACCGCGCGGGCCGGTGGCGCTGGCCTCGCTGCTCAAACATCCGTGGGTGTTGCCGCATCGCGAGACTTCGTCGCGAGCGACCCTCGATCGCGTGCTGCGCGAACAGGCACTTCCCGGCATCGTGCCGATCATCGAGGCGCGTTCCTTCGAGACCAACCTGGCGGTGATCGCCGGCACCCGCCTGCTGTCGATCGCACCGGAATCCATCGCACGCCGGCAGGCGGCGCTGGGCGCCTTGCGCATCGTCGCGCTGAAGGAACCGCTGCCGACGAGCGCGGTGATGCTGTGCCACCAGCGCGACGCCACCGAGGACCCGGCACTGGAGGGATTCCGCCTGCTGTTGCTGGACGCGGCACGCGAGACCCGTGCCGCCATCGGCGCGCGCAAGCGCGCCTGAGGCAGAGCGCCTGGACACTCAGGCCGGCGCTTAGACGGCGGTGACGACGCCTGCGTTATGCGCCTGCACGTCGGCGTGGTAGCTGGAGCGCACCATCGGGCCGCAGGCGGCATGGGTGAAGCCCATGTTGTTCGCCTCTTCCTCGTACATCTTGAAGATGGCGGGCTCGACGTAGCGCTTCACTGCCAGGTGATGGCCGGAAGGCTGCAGGTATTGCCCGATGGTCAACATGTCCACATCGTGGGCGCGCAGGTCGCGCATCACCTGCAAAATCTCTTCGTCGGTCTCGCCCAGGCCGACCATCAGCCCGCTCTTGGTCAGCACCTCGGGGTGCGCGGCCTTGAACTGCTTGAGCAGCAGCAGCGAATGCTCGTAGCTGGAGCCGGGGCGCGCTTCCTTGTACAGGCGCGGCACCGATTCGAGGTTGTGGTTCATCACGTCCGGCGGCACGGTGTTGAGGATGCCAAGGGCACGGTCGAGGCGGCCGCGGAAGTCGGGCGTGAGGATTTCGATACGGGTGGAGGGCGAATGCTCGCGCACGGCGCGGATGCACTCGACGAAATGGCCGGCGCCGCCGTCGCGCAAATCATCGCGGTCCACGCTGGTGATCACCACGTACTTGAGCTTGAGCGCGCCGATGGTCTTGGCCAGGTTGACCGGCTCATCCACGTCCAGCGGCAGCGGGCGGCCGTGGGCGACGTCGCAGAAGGGGCAACGGCGGGTGCACAGGCTGCCCATGATCATGAAGGTGGCGGTGCCCTTGCCGAAGCACTCGCCGATGTTCGGGCACGAAGCTTCTTCGCACACGGTGTGCAGCTTGTGCTCGCGCAGGATGTCCTTGATCTCGAAGTAGCGGGTGTTGGAAGAGGCAGCCTTGACGCGGATCCAGTCCGGCTTGGCGATCTTTTCCATCGGGATTACCTTGATGGGAATGCGCGCGGTCTTGGACTCGCCTTTGTGCGCCATGCCGACGGCATTGGCGGGGATTGCGGTTTCAGTGCTCATGATGGCTGTTTCGCTTGCGCCCATGCCGGCAGGCCGATGGCCCGCCGCAAGGCGCGTTTGATCTTGTGTTTGCGCAGTTTACCCAGATTGCGCTTGAGAAAAGGGAACTCGCCGTGCAGCGCCGCCATGGCGACGGGAACGTCGCCGCGCACGTACAGGCAGTCGGCCGAATAGCGCGAGTAGGAGGTAAAACCGAGGAGGGTGAAGCCGTACCGGCGCAAATAGGCATCGACGTCCTGGAACAAGGCCTGCCCCTTGTAGATTTCGAAGAACTCGGCTTCCATGTGCACCGCCTTGACCTCGCGCAGGCACTCGCCCAGGCCTTCGAGCACCAGGCGCTCGGCCCCCTGCACGTCCATCCATAGCACGTCGATGGCGCCCACGCCCTGCTGCGCCAGGAAGCCGTCCAGGCGAATTGCCTCGACCTCGATGCGCTTTTGCACATAGGTCTCTTCCGGGTAGGCGCCGGTGGCCTCGAACATCGAAGAGGCGCCGGGGTTGCCGTTTTGCAGGCCGGTGACGGTCTTTTCAGGATCGGTGGGGAAAAACGCCAGCGTGCCGGCGCGGTTGGACGCGGCCTTTTCGGTGAGCACGATGCGCGGCTCGGCCGCCGCGGCGGCGCGACACAGCGGCAGCGTGGCCGGGTTGCATTCGAAGGCGTACACCGTCGCCACCGGATAATGGCGGGCGAAGTCACTGCTCTCGCCGCAGTCGCGGGCGCCGACGTCCAGCACGACCCGCACCCCGGCCGCGGGGAACACCCGGTCGAGGATATCGGCGCAGCGCTGCCAGACTTTTTGGGGCATATGATTTACGTGGGCTTTCCCGACACCCAGAAATTGCCGATGGCCAGGTGGTCGATGCGCCGGTCCACCAGCGCCTGCGCCGCTTCCTGCGGGCCGCGGACGATCGGCTCTTCGTGCACGTTGAAACTGGTGTTGAGCACCAGCGGAATGCCGGAGAGCTGGCGGTAACGCTCGATCAGCTGCCAGTATTTGGGATTGCGGTCGCGCCGCACCAACTGCGGCCGCGCCGTGCCGTCGACGTGCACCACGGCGGGAATGCGCTCGTGCCATTCCTTTTTCACGTCGTAGGTGATGGTCATGAATTCGGCGGCGTGGCGGCCTGGCTCGACCCCTTCATACACTTCGTCAGCATACTCCGCCAGCGTGGAGGGCGCGAAGGGCATGAACTCGGTGCGTTCCAGGCGCTCGTTCAGCCAGGTGTTGATCGAACGGTCGGTGGGGGCGGCGATCATCGAGCGGTTGCCCAGCGCGCGCGGGCCGAACTCCATCGCGCCCTGGAACCAGCCAACCACCTGCGCGTTGTTCATCGCCTGGGCGCTTTTTTCCACCACCTGCTCGAAAGGCAGTTCTTCATATTTCAAGCCACGGCGATCTAGTTCGGCCTTGATCTCGTCGCGCGTGGGGTCGGTGCCCCAGTAGACGTTGTCGAGGGCATGCCTGTTTTTCGCCAGGAAGCCGGGTTCGAGCTTGTCGAGCAAAAGCACGGCCGCGCCGACGCAATTGCCCGCGTCCGACATGCCGGGGAAAATGAACAGGCTATCGCACTCCGGCAGCGCGGCCAGGCGCTGGTTCAGCTTGACGTTGGCGAACACGCCACCGTTGAGAGCCAACTTGCGCATGCCGGTCTTGACCAGGAAGTTGCGGCAGATGGCGGCAATGGCCTCTTCGAACACGGCCTGGGCGGCGGCGGCAACATTCTCGCGCAAGTGGCCCTTGATCGCCTTTTCGAGGAAGGCGCGGCGCTTCGCCAGGGCGTCCTCGACACCGTTGAAATCGGAATCGAAACCCAGGCCGTCCCTGGACAACCTTAATGCCTTTTTAAATTCGCTGTACAGGGGCTTAGGATCGCCGAACGCCGCCAGGCCCAGCACCTTGCCCTCGTGGCGCAGCGGCCGGAAGCCGAGCAGCTCGGTGATGTTCATGTAGAAGTAGCCCGGCGAGTTGCCCGGCTCGTCGCCCACCTTCAGGCATTGCAGGCGCTCGCCGTCGAATGTGCCGGCGGTGTAGTGGATGTCGAGATCGCCCTCGCCATCCATGGTGATCACCAGGCACTTGTCGTAGCCGGAGTAGAACGCGGCCGCGGCAGCATGCGAAAGGTGGTGATCGAAAAAACGCAATTGCGCATCGACGCGAAAGCCTTCCGCGGCGAGAAACGCCGGCACGTCGAGGAATTCCTCCGGCCTTTGCGCCGAGCCGGTGCGCCGCAAGTCGTTTTGTACGCTGCGCAGGAACACCTGCTTGCCGTCATCGATGCCGCGCAGGCGCTTCACGCCGGCTGAAATCGCGCGTTCAAGCCGCTTGTACAGGGGCGCGTCAAGATGCACATAACCAGCGGCGAAATGATCGTAGTTAGAGGCGATATGGTCCACCTCCTTGCGCGCAATGCCGGCGATGCGCAGGCATTCGTCGATCGCGCCTTGCGGCATGCGGTCACCGTCGCACTTGATGCGCGAGATGCGCTCTTCGGAAACCGCGGCCACCAGCTTGCCGTCGCGAAACACGCAAGCGGAAGCGTCGTGCGATGCGGTGATACCAAGAACGATGCTCATGAATGATTCGCAATCATGTGTTCAGCGCGGCGGCCAATTGCGCGGCCAGGCGCGACCCCGCCGTTTCCACATCCACGCCGGGAACGAATTGGGTCAGTTGCGCCATTTCCAGCCCCGCATAGCCGCAGGGGTTGATGCCGGCAAAAGGAGCCAGGTCCATCGCCACGTTCAGGCTGACGCCGTGATAGCTGCAGCCGTTGCGCACTTTCAGGCCCAACGCCGCGATTTTCGCATCATTCACGTAAACGCCGGGCATGCCGGTGCGGCGGTGGCCGGCCACGCCGTACTGCACGAGCGTCGCGATGAGGGCATCTTCGAGGCGCGCCACCAGCTCACGCACCTTCAAACCGCGCCGCCGCAAGTCGACCAGAATATAAGCGACCACCTGCCCCGGCCCGTGATACGTCACCTGGCCGCCGCGGTCGATCCCCACCACCGGAATGTCGCCGGGGTTGAGCACATGCTCGGGCTTGCCCGCCAGGCCCAGGGTATAGACGGGCGCATGTTCGGTGAGCCAGATTTCGTCCGGCGTCTGTGCGTCGCGCGCGTCGGTAAAGGCGCGCATGGCGGCAAACGTGGCGGCGTGTTCGGTCAAGCCCAGGCGCCGCACCCGTACCGGGACAAGCGCACCCGCAACAGGCGGCAATGCCGCCGCGGCCACGGGTTGCGCAGCCAGCATGGCTAGAGCGCCCACTGCACCATCGGATGGTCCGACAGGTCCTGGTACAGGGCGTCGAGCTGCTCGCGCGAAGTGGCGCGGATGATGAAGGTGAGGCTAAGGTAGTTGCCTTCGCGCGAGGGGCGCATGCCGATGCTGGCCTCGTCGAAATCCGGCGCGTGGCGCTTCACCAGTTCGAGGATGGTCTGGGCGAAAGCCGGCTGCGTCTTGCCCACCACCTTGAGCGGGAAGTCGGTCGGGTATTCGATCAGGGACTCGGGTTGTTCCATCGTTTGCACCCCTGCAAGATTCAACATGGCGCCAGGCTTTCGGTCAGGTTGGACAGCCTTGTAAATGGTGCCTGGCGGAGCGGTTTACAAGCCGCCGCGCCCCTGCCCGCGCCCGCTTTCAGCCGCACAAACGCTTTTTCGCTTCCTGGTAAGCCGCGTAAAACTTGTGGTAAACCGGGCCGGGCTTGCCGGCGTAATCGCCCCGGCCGATGGCCTTGCCGTTCAACCGCGTGCCGGCGACCACCTCGCGGGTGGCCGAGGTGATCAGGACTTCGTCGGCGGCATCGACTTCGGCTTCGGTAATGCGCCTGACCTCGAAGGGAATGCCGCTGGACTCGGCCATTTCCTGCATCAGGCCATAGCGTATGCCTTCGAGAATCAGGTTGTCGCGCGGCGGCGCATAAACCTTGCCGTCCTTGACGATCCACACGTTGGCGGAGGAGGACTCGGTGAGGTAGCCGTCGCGAAACATCACGCAATCGTCCACACCGGCGTCAAGGGAATCCTGCTTGGCCAGCACCGCACCCAGCAGCGACACCGACTTGATGTCGCAGCGCAGCCAGCGCAGGTCGGGCAGCTTGGTGAGGGTCAGGCCGCCTTCGCGTTGCGCCTGGGGCACCGGCTTGAACGGCGAGGTGATGGCGAACAGCGTGGTATCGGTATCGGCCGCGGGAAAGCCGAAATCGCGCGGCGCCACCCCGCGGGTGATCTGGAAATAGACGAACTGGTCGGGGTCGGGCAGCGTATCGGCAAGCTTGGCGATCAGGTCTTTCCAGCCCTGGCGCGACAGCGGGTTTTTCAGCTTGATCTTGTCCAGCGAGCGCTCCAGCCGATCCAGGTGCTGCTCCATGCGGAACGGCTTCTTGTTGTAGATCGCCACCACTTCGTAGATACCGTCGCCGAAAATAAAGCCACGGTCGAGCACCGAAACCTTGGCGTCTTTCAGGGGCAGGAATTCGCCGTTCAGGTAGACGGTGCGGTTGAGCAATTCTGCGGGCAGGGTCATCGCGGCCTCGGGCGTTATTTCTTGGAAAACCACAGCCGCATGGTATCAAGCGTGCGGCCGAAAAAGCCGGCGGCGCCCACCTTGTCGAGCGCCACTACCGGGATTTCGGCGATGTCGCGGCCGTCCAGGGTGACTTTCATGCTGCCGATTTTCTGGCCCAGGGAGATTGGCGCCAGCAGCGGCTTTTGCGTGTTCAGCGTGGCCTTGAGCTTGGGCGCCTCGCCCTTGGGCACGGTGACATAAAGCTCACGGTCGAAGCCGGCTTTCACCTCGCGCGACTCGCCCTTCCACACTTCCAGCGCCGAGACGTTCTGGCCCTTCTCATACAGGCGCACCGCGTCGTAGCCGAGGAAGCCGTAGTTCAGCAGCTTTTGCGATTCGGTCGAACGCGCCGATTCGGTCTGCGTACCGACCACTACCGACAGCAGCCGGCGCGGCCCGCGCTTGGCCGAAGCGATCAGGCAAAAGCCGGCGGAATCGGTATGCCCGGTCTTCATGCCGTCGACGTTCGGGTCCAGCCACAGCAGGCGGTTGCGGTTCGGCTGGGTGATCTTGTTGTAGGTGTATTCCTTGGTGGAGTACAGGGGGTAAAAATCGGGGTAGTCGCGGATCAGCGCCGAAGCCAGCCTCGCCAGGTCTTCCACAGTCGTGTAGTGCTGCGGATCGGGCAGGCCGGTGGCGTTCTGGAAATGGGTATTCTTCATCCCCAGGCGCTGGGCCTCGCGATTCATCATCGCCGCGAACTGGTCTTCGCTGCCGGCGACCAGTTCGGCCAGGGCGATGGAAGAGTCGTTGCCGGACTGGATGATCGTGCCGCGCATCGCCTCGGCCACAGTCACCGGCTTGTTCGGCTCGATGAACATGCGCGAGCCCACCGCCTTCCATGCCCGCGTGGACACCGGCACCGTCTGCTCCAGGCTGATGCTTTTGGACTTGAGCGCGGCGAAGGTAAGGTAGGCCGTCATCAGCTTGGTCAGCGATGCCGGCTCGACCCGCTCGGCCGGGCCTTGCGCGGCCAGCACCTGGCCGCTGGTCATGTCCAGCAGATACCAGGCTTTGGCGTTGAGGACCGGGGCGGGGGGATTCTGGGCCGCGGCGGGTGCCGCAACCAGGCCTGCGCAAATGGCCAGAGCAAGGGCCGCGAAGGCCCGCGCAGCGCGCGAAAACTGGGACATTAAAATGCCAAAAAAGCCTGAAAAATCAAGACCGGATTATACCAGAGCGCCCTCCCCCCAAGGCATCCCGATAGCCCAACGCGCAAGCGAGCAGGCACTTACTCAGGCTTGATGCCAGCGGTGGTGATAATAGAGCGGTACATCTCGGCGATCTTCGGCCCTTGCGGGGCAAACTTGTCGGCCGGCGTCACGTCGACTTCGAAGCCTGCACCCTCCAGGCGCGAGCGCAGGTCGGCGGAGGCCGCGGCCTTGGTAATGGCGGCATTCAGGATGCTGACCACCTCGCGCGGCAGGCCCGCGGGGCCGAGAACGCCGACCCAGGTGTCGGGCACGGCAAAGCCGGGCACGCCGGCCTCCGCCATGGTGGGAATGTCCGGCGCGCCCTTGGCGCGGGTGGCTTCGATCATCGCCAGGGGGCGTACCTTGCCGGCGGCGGCGTATTGCTTGACGTTGGAGTAGATCAGGATGCCCACCGGCACCTGGCCGCCGACAACATCGGTCAGGGCGGGGGCGCCGCCCTTGTAGGGGACGTGGGTCATGTCGAGGCCGGCCAGG
The DNA here is from genome assembly GCA_028292405.1 of Betaproteobacteria bacterium. GTDB lineage: Bacteria > Pseudomonadota > Gammaproteobacteria > Burkholderiales > JAEUOS01 > JAQGMJ01. The sequence goes on along the minus strand of JAQGMJ010000031.1, from coordinate 38,049 downwards.
TGGTTCAGCAACTCGCCCCCCAGGTGCTGCGAAGTGCCGGCGCCGGAAGTGGCGAAAGAAACCTTGCCGGGATTCTTTTTCACGTAGGCGATCAGATCCTTGACCGACATGATGCCGGTGGCGCTGCCGACGAACAGCACCTGCGGCGCCTTGCCGATGATGGTGATGGGGGAAAAGTCCTTCACCGGGTCGTAGTGCACGTTTTTCGACAGATAGGGCATGGCGTAGTGCGAGCCCACGGTCACCAGCAGGGTGTAGCCGTCGGCCAGCGCCCGGGCGACCTGCTCGGTGCCGATCACGCTGTTGCCGCCGGGCCGGTTGTCGATGATCACGGACTGGCCGAGGCTGCCGGTGAGTTCCTGCGCAACGGCGCGGCCGACGGTGTCGACCCCGCCGCCGGCGGCATAGGGCACGACGATACGGATGACGCGGGCCGGATAAGGCTGCGCCTGCGCTTGTTGCGCAACGATGAGGCTGGCGGCGCCGAAGAGCGCGGCGGCGAAGGCGCGCAGGCGCGCGCCCGAACGGGAAGCTTGCATCAGTTTGTCTCCGGCTTTGTTTGGTGTCGGCGCTTCGGTGCGGCTATGCCTTGATGCCTAGCACGTGGCGCGCCATTTCGTCATGGCGCGGGAACCACACGCCTTCGTGGCCCTGGTAGTACTTGATGATCTCGTTGAGCATCGCCGCGATCGGCGGGCGGGCGCCGAAGTGGCTGTGCAGGGTCAGGTTGATCTGCGCGCCAGGCTCGTTCTCGTAGAGGTAGTCGAACATGCCTTTGTAGACGTCGTAGAAATCTTTCGGGCTGCCGCGCATCACGCGGTTGTCGGTGAATTCGCTATGCGGCAGGGCCACCAGCTTCTTGCCGCCTTCGGTGACGATGTAAGGCAGGTCGGTGTCGTGATAGTCACCGTGCCACAGGCAGCCAGCCTCGGCGAGAAAGCGCGCGGTGTGCACTGTCGGCGTCATGCGCGGGCTGGCCCAGCCGACCATCTTGAAGCCGGTGGTGGCTTCGATGATGCCGGCGCAGCGGTGGATCAGCGCCTTTTCCTCTTCCTCGTTCATATACGGCAGGAACATGTTCTGGGTGTACGAATGGCCGGCGATCTCATGACCGGCGCGCCCCAGTTCCTTCGCCGCCTCGGGGAAGCGTTCGAGGGATTTGGCGTTGGCGCAAATCGTCGCCTTGACGCCGAATTTTTCGAACATGCGCATCAGGCGCCAGATGCCGGTGCGCCCGCCGTAGTTGGCCCAGGAGACCGATTGCAGGTCGAGCGTGCCTTCGCGCAAATTGCTGGCCATCGGACCGTAGGGCGGCCCCTTGCCCTCGGGCCAGCTTTCGTACATGACGGTGAGCATGACGGCGATGCGTGCGCCGTTGGGCCAGGGAGGCAGGGCTTGTTCCATGGAAGGTCCGGATGAAAGTGAAGAGTGCGAAAGCGCGGGAGCGCATTCTTACCGAGCGTGACGGCAAATGCCAGTTATGCGCCGTATGTACGTATACGCAAGCCGCCGCAACACAGCTTCCGCCGGCGCTGGCCTACGCCGGGATCGAGAACAGCACCAGCGAGGCGCGCAGGCCGGGGTGATTGTCGTGCAGTTCCAGGCCGCCGCGATGCAGCTTGGCCACCGCCGCCACCAAACTCAGTCCCAGGCCGACACCGGGGGTGCCGCGGCTGGTGTCGCCGCGGTAGAAACGCTCGCTGACTTTGGGTTTTTCGGCATCGGCGATGCCCGGCCCGTCGTCGGCCACGGTCAGCACGACGACGCCGCCGTCGCGCACTTCCGCCGCGAGCGCGATGGCGCCGCGCTCGCGGGCGAACTTGATGGCATTGTCGATAAGGTTGCCGACCGCCTGGGTCAGCAGCAGCGGGTCGCCGGAGACCACCAGGGTGGCCGGCATGTCGCAGGAGAGCGCGACACCCTTGAGCTCGGCCACCGGCTGGTAGAACTCGGCGGTGTCGCCCAGCACCTTGGCGATATCGACCTCGACGAAGCCGGAGCGCCGCGCCCCGGTATCGATCTCGGCCAAGCGCAGCAGGGCGTTGAAAATGCCGATCACGCGGTCGACGTCGGCCACCGCGGATTCCACTTCGGCGAAGGTGACTTCGGCCGGCGGGCGCGACAGCGACAGGCCTTCGAGGCGCGAACGCAGTTCGGTCAGCGGGGTGCGCAGGTCGTGGGCGATGGCATTGGCGACGTCGCGCACGCCGTGGATCAGCTGCTCGATCTGGTCGAGCATGCGGTTGACGGTGTGGGCCAGCATGTCGAGCTCGTCGCCACCGCCCTTGCCGCCGGCGTCGCGCAGCGGCAGGCGGCGCGTCAGGTTGCCTTCGACGATGGCGGAAGCCGTCTGGCTGATGTTGTGCACCTCGGCCATGAAGGCGCGGCGGATCAGCAGGCCGGAAAACAGGCCCAGCAGCAGCACGATGCCGGTACAGCCGGCCAGGCCCCAGATGAAATAGTTTTCCAGGCGCTGGAAGCGGCCGGTGACGCGCCCGACCAGCAGCTGGTAGCCGTCGGCCAGGGGCACCCGCACCATCACCATGCGCGTGGGCCGGCCGTTGAGTTCACCGGTCAGCAACTGCGGGCCCGGCGCATCGGTGAACTCGGCCGGCCAGTCGTAGAGGTTGCCGGCAAGGCGGCGCCGCGCGGCATCGGTGAACAACACGATTTTGCCGGTGGCCGGCTCGCTGATGACGCGGCGGTCGATGATGGCGGCCAGCACCTCCGGGCCACGCTTGTGGAAGGTGTCTGAAAGCCAGACCGCCTCTTCGCGCAAGAACTCGCCCCGGCCCTGGTCGAGCGCCTCGTGCCAGGCGAACCACAAGGGCGCGGCGAAGGTGGCGAGCACGACGATGGAAATCGCGGTGAAGCCGAAGGCCAGGTTGAGCGCGGAAAAACGCGGGCGCGGCAGCGGCTTGAGGCGCCACCAGCCGGCGGCGTGGCCTGCCGCGGCTTGCGGCAGCGGCACGGCCAGGCGCTCGCCGGACATGCCTTCAGTCCTCCGCCGTCAGCATGTAGCCGGCGTTGCGGATGGTGCGCAACAGCGGGCGCTCGGTGCCGGCGTCGAGCTTTTGCCGCAGCTTGCTCACATGCACATCGATCACGTTGGTCTGCGGGTCGAAATGGAAATTCCATACGTTTTCCAGCAGCATGGTGCGGGTCACCACCTGGTTGGCGTGGCGCAGCAGGTACTCCAGGAGTTTGAACTCCCTCGGCTGCAGGTTGACCGCGCGGCCGGCGCGCGTCACCTTGCGCGACAGCACGTCCATCCGCAGGTCGGCGATCGCCAGGGTGGTGGCGACCTGGGACTCCTGCGAGCGGCGCAACAGCGCGTCCAGCCGCGCCAGCAGCTCGCCGAAGGCGAAGGGCTTGACCAGGTAATCGTCGGCGCCGCATTTCAGGCCGCGGATGCGCTCGTCGACGTCCGACAGCGCCGAGAGGATCAGCACCGGCGTCTTGCTGCCGGAGCCGCGCAAGGCGGCCAGGATGCCGAGACCATCGATGCCGCCGGGCAGCATGCGGTCCATGATGATGGCGTCGTAGGTGCCGCCGGTGGCGCGCGCCATGCCGTCGCGGCCGTCGGCCGCATGGTCGATCGCGTGGCCGGCCTCCTCCATGCCTTTTCTGACGAAGTTGGCGACCAGCTCGTTGTCTTCGACGAGCAATACTTTCATAGCCTCACACCTTTAGGACGGACCCGCGGCTACGCCGGGCGCGGGCGGCCGCCTAGTATGCCCGACTCCGCCCGGGTTTGCCCGGGGTCTGCCGGTTTTTGCCGGTTTTTGACAATCCGGCGGGCCACCGCGCGTCTCAGGCGTTTTTGCTGATATGTTCGAAGCGCTGCTGCAGTTCGCGCCGCAACTGCTTGCGCAATTTTGCCGCCTCGAAGCGCCGCAGTTCCTCGGGCGTGGCCGGGGCGAGGGGCGGCACCGAAACCGGCTTGTGGTGGTCGTCCAGCGCCACCATGGTGAAATAGCAGCTGTTGGCGTGGCGCACCACCTGGGTACGGATGTTTTCGGTCACCACCTTGACGCCGATTTCCATCGACGAATTGCCGGTGTGGTTGACCGAAGCCATGAAGCTGACCAACTCGCCGACGTGGATCGGCTGCAGGAAAATCACCTGGTCGACCGACAGCGTCACCACGTAGTGCCCGGCATAGCGGCTGGCGCAGGCATAGGCCACCTGGTCGAGGAGCTTGAGCACGGCGCCGCCGTGCACGTTGCCGGTGAAGTTGGCCATGTCCGGCGTCATCAGCACGGTCATCATCAGTTGGTGGGTGGGCAGGTTCAAGTGAGAGGCTCCGGAAAAGCGGCGGTAGATCGCTGGCCGCATTTTCCCTTATTTCCTCTGCCGGTAGACCCCGGTCCGGATACGTGCCGCCTCTAGTGCCAGGCGCGCAGAATGATGTCGCGCAGGATCTGCAGGCGGTGGTGGAAAAAGTGGTCGGCGCCCGGGATCACGACCACCGGCAGGTCCATCGGCTCGGCCCAGCGCAGCACCACGTTGAGGGGTACGGTGTCGTCCTTTTCGCCATGGATCACAACGGTGTCGGCCGGCACGCCCTCGACCACGCCGCGCGTCACTGCCGTGCCGACGAACACCATGCGCTCCACCGCCACGCGTTTGGCGACGCGCGACTGCACCAGCGAGCCGAAGGAGAAGCCGGCGAGAACCAGCGGCGCCTCCGGCAGCGCCAGACGGTGTCTTGCCGCGCGGATCACCGCCAGCAGGTCTTCGGTTTCGCCGTTGCCATCGTCATGCGTGCCGGCGCTGCCGCCGACGCCGCGAAAATTCGGGCGCACCGCGACGTAGCCCAGTTCAACAAAGGTTTTGGCCAGCGTCTGCGTCACCTTGTTGTCCAGCGTTCCGCCGTAGAGGGGATGCGGGTGCGCCACCAGGGCGATGCCGCGCGGCGCGGCATCCGGATGGTCGATCACCGTCTCGATGGCGCCGGCCGGCCCTTCGAGCAGGATGCGTTCGGAGGAAGAAGACATGGGCCGGAACCGGCTCAGATCTTCAGCCGCTCGACAACCTGGCCGTTTTTCAGGTGGGATTCGACGATCTCGTCGATATCATTTTCATCGACATAGGTGTACCAGGTCTCTTCCGGGTAGATCACGATGCAAGGTCCTTCCTCGCAGCGGTCCAGGCAGCCGGCGTTGTTGATGCGCACCGCGCCCTGGCCGGCCAGCCCCGCCTTTTTCACCGACTTCTTGGCGTGGTCGCGCATCGCCACCGCATTCTTGTCGGCGCAGCAGGGACGGGTCTTGCCGTTTTCGTCGGGCTCGCGCTTGTTGGTGCAAAAAAATACGTGGTGCTTGTAGTAACCCATGGGAACGGTTCTGTGTCTGCTTCGATGGATTCGAGTATACGCCAGCGCCATGACGGCAAATGGCACTCAGCGGCGCTCGCCCTCGGCCAGCGCCAGCACCGCGTAGAGCAGCGCGAAAAACGGCCAGGCCGCCGCCACCAGTTGCGTCAGGCCGTTGAAATCGAGAAAGCGCCCGGGGTTCAGGCCCTGCACGATGGCGATGTAATAGGGGTTGGCCGGCGCGATGTTCACCACCACGGTGGCGAAGGTGACAGCGATCATCAGCAGGGCCAGGCGCATGGTGCGGGTCAGCGCCAGGGTAATCAGCAGGGCCGCCGCGCCGGCCAGCAGACCGCGAAAGGCGCCGGGGGTGAGCCAGGCCCAGGCCGACTCGCTGCCGAACAGGATCGCCTGCGACATCGCGCGCAGCGCGCAGGCGCCCGCCAGCAAGAGCGCCAGGCTGGCCACCCGCGGCGCCCGCGGCGACAGCGCGCAAAGCAGCATCACGCCGGCGGCGAACAGGCTGGAGGCGGTGACCGCGGTCTCGACGCGGGCGAATTCGGCCGGGGTAAACGGGTAGCCGGAAATCGGGCCGCCCAGATAGGCAAACGCATTGCCGTGACCGAACAGCAGGCTCTCGGGAAACAACAGGGCGAACAGCCACAAGCCGGTGAGGATCAGGGCACGCGCCGCGTTGCGTCCCGGCAGCACCCAGGCCTGGCCCAGGCGGTGCAACTGCTCGCTGGTCAACAGCGGCAACAGCAGCGGCGCCACCAAGGCGCCGGCCAAGGCGCCGGCGGCGTTGGCCGTCAGGTCGATCATCGAGGGCGTGCGCGACGGCAGATAGGTCTGCAGCGATTCCAGCAGCAATGAGAGCGCGGCGCAAGCGCCAGCCGCGGTGAGCGTGGCGCTTGCGCCGCGCAGTCGCGGCGCCGCCGCCCACACCAGCAGCGCCCCCAGCGGCATATAGGCCAGCACGTTGAACACCACGTCGGACGGCAGGGTGATGGCCGGCCAGTGGGTCAGCCAGGCCCAGGGCGGCATCGCCGCGCCGCGCCAGGAAGTGATCGGATGCAGCGTGGCGTAGACGATCAGCAGCAGGTAGACCGCGCAAAGCTCGCGCGCCAGAGGCGCGGCCTGCCGCTGCATGGCTACTGCCCGGCCCAGGCCAGGGCGGCGTCGACCAGGCCCTCGGCGGCGCGCTTGAGCGCCGCGGCGCCGCCGGGCCCGTCCGCGCTGGACGCCGGCTCCTCGATGGCGAATGCTTTCTGGCGCACCGTCGCGTCACGTCCGCCGACCACGGTGACGCGGGCGCGCAGCACCGCCTTGCTGGAGGCGGCGCTGGTGAATACCTGGCTGAACTCGTCGAGTTCGATGCGCACGGTCGGCCCGCCGCCGCCGATCACCGCCCCGCCCGCCACCGCGCGCTCCTTGAAGCGCGCCTCCACCAGGCTGGCCGGCGGCATGCTCCACCTGGTTTGCGCATAGGCACGCGGCTGCGCGATGTCGGCATAGGCCAGGCGGTAGTAGAGGTTGACGCTGTCGAGCCAGCGCGGCGCGGCGACTTCCACCTGGCCGATATTCTTCAGCGCCAGGCGCGGCGCGCCATCAGCCGCCAGGCCGAAGTCGTAGGTGCCCACCGGCGGCTGCGCCTTGGGGCCGACACCGCAGGAACACAGGCAGGCCGCAAGCAGCGCGGCGGCGAATCGGGCGTAAGTTTTTTTCATCCGGGACTCCCTTTCTGGTTCTGCTTATCGGATCGACGCCTTCGGCGCCACGAAGCCCGCCTCGCCCGGGCCGGGAATGCCCGGCTGCGGCCCGAACAGCACGGCGGTAGGGTCGTCGCCCAAGCGGTCGACCGCGCGGTCGATGGTGCGCGCGCTGCGGCCGGCATCATCCATGAAGGTGTTGGCGCGCGTCAGGGTGTTGTTTTCGAAGGCGTTGGCCGCGTGCGCCACGTCGTCCATGCTGCCGGCAATCCGGTCGACCGCGCCGACCTTGCCGTTGAGGTCCTGCGCCAATTTGGTGATCGAGACCATGGTGTCATTGGCCGAGAGCAGGGTCTGGCGGCCGGTGGCGGCCAGGGCGGAGATGTTCCGCGCCGCCGGCTGCACCTCATCGACCAGTACGCCGACCTTGGCTGACACCGACTGCAGGTTGGCAAGCGTGCCGGTGAGCAGGCGCTGGTTGTTGTCGTTGAGCAACTGGTTGAACTCGTCGGCCGCGGTGGAAAGCTTGGCGACCAGGCCCTCGCCGGAAGCGCTGACGCGGTCGAGCAGCGAGGGGCGGATGGTCAGGCGCGCCGATGGCGGCAGGGGCTTGGGTTCCTTGGCCGCCGGGTCGGCGTCGAGCTGGATGAAGGCCAGCCCGGTCAGGCCCTGCATGCCGAGTTCGGCGAAGGTGGCGGTGGTGACCGGCGTGTTCGGCGCGATGCCGACCTGCACCAGGATCTGCCCGACCTTTTGCGTATCGAACTCGATCGCCTCGACCTTGCCCACTTCCATGCCGCGATAACGCACCGCCGCCTGCGGGTTGAGCCCGGCGACCGAGCCGTTGGTCACCAGCGTATAGGCGATGCGCTCGGTGGTGTCGCGGTTGAGCCACATCGCGGTGGCGACGATGGCCACCGTCAGCAGCACGGTGAAAATGCCGGCGATCAGGGCGTGGGAGCGGTTTTCCATGGGGGCCTCGCTTAAGGTCTATATCACAAACGGATATTCGCGGATCACCTCGATGGCGCGCTGCGCGCGCTCACCGAGGAAGAATTTCTTGATGAAGGGATGCGGGATGGCGATCACCTCGCGCACCGGGGCATTGACCAGCACGCGCTGGTCGGCCAGCACGGCGACGCTGGTGGAAAGCTCGAACAGGGTGTCGAGGTCGTGGGTCACCATCACCACGGTGAGTTTCAGTTCGCGGTGCAGGTCGCGGATCAGGGCGACGAAGGAGTCGGAGCGGTCGGGGTCTAGACCGGCGGTGGGCTCGTCCAGAAACAGCAGCTCCGGCTCGAGGGCCAGGGCGCGCGCCAGGGCGATGCGCTTGACCATGCCGCCGGAGAGGTCCGCCGGCATCGCATGGGCATGACGCGCCTCGATGCCGACCATGGCGAGCTTCATCAGCACGATCTCGCGGATCAGTTCTTCGTCGAAGCACTTCAGCTCGCGCAGCGGCAGCGCCAGGTTGTCGAACACCGGCAGGGCCGAGTACAGCGCGCCTTCCTGGAACAGTACGCCCCAGCGGTTGCGCAGCGCCTGCAGGCTGTCGCGGTCGAGGCCGTCGAGGCGCTCGCCGAACAGGCGCACCGAGCCCTGGCTGGGGGTTTCCAGGCCGAGCATCTGGCGCAGCAGCGTGGTCTTGCCCGAGCCCGAGCCGCCCACCAGCGCGAGGATTTCGCCGGTGCGCACCTGCAGGTCGAGATTGCGGTGGACCACGAAGTCGCCGAACTTGGTCCACAGGCCGGCGATGTCGATGATGTGCTTGCCGTCCCAGGCCGGCGTGCCGTTGCGCGCTTTTTTCATATGCCGACATTCGAAAAGGCGATGGCGAAAACGGCATCGGCCAGGATCACCACGGTGATCGAGGCCACCACCGAACTGGTGGTGCCCTGCCCCAGGCTCTCGGTGTTCGGCTCGATGCGCAGGCCGAAGTGGCAGGCCACCAGCGCGATCAGCGCGCCGAACACCACGCCCTTGCCGATGCCGATGTAGAGGTTGACCACTTTCACCGCCGCCGGCAGCGCGTTGAAAAAGTACGACATCGACAAATCAAGCTGCAGCTTGGCCGCCACCATGCCGCCAAGAAGGGAAACCGCATCTGTCCAGAGCACCAGCAGCGGCAGGGCGATGGCCAGCGCCACCACCTTGGGCATCAGCAGGCGAAAGCCGTGCGGTATGCCCATGACGGTCAACGCGTCCAGTTCTTCGGTAACCCGCATCACGCCAAGCGACGCCGTCATGGCCGAGCCGGAGCGCCCCGCCACCAGGATGGCCGCCAGCACCGGCCCGAGTTCGCGGATGATCGCCAGGCCCAGCAGGTCGACGATGAAAACATCGGCGCCGAATTGTTTCAGCTGCCGCGCCGACAGGTAGGAAAGCACGATGCCGATCAGGAAGCCAACGATGGCGGTGATGCCCAGCGCCTGCGCGCCGCTGCGAAACAGGTTGGCCGAAATCTCGCGCCACGGCCCGGCCTGCGGCGCGCGCGCGAAGCGCGTCAGGTCGATCGCCAGTTGCCCGAGCAGGCGCACGAAGCCGAGCAGGTGGTCGGCGAAGAGGAACAGTTCGTTACCGATGAAGACGAACAGCGCCAGGGGGTCGAAGGGCTTGGGCGCCTCGGCCAGCGCAGCTTCTTTGGAGAAGTTGGCGAACAGCGCCTCATGGCCCTCGTCGATCAGCAATTGCGGCGGGCGGGCGTTGCCCCAGGCGCGCCAGAACATCAGGGCGCCGACGTGATCGAAGGCCTCGGCCTGGGTCAGGTCCCAGTGCGCCCTGGGGTTTTTGCCATGCTCGGCCAGCGCCTGGTTCAGGCCCAGCACCTGCACGCGCGCCGCCTTGCCGCCACGCCCCTGCGCCAGCCCCTGCACGTTCCACAGGCCGCGCGGGGTGAGGGTGATGCCATCGGCGCTGCGGCTGATGGCAAGTTGTGGCGCGAGAGAATCGACGGGCATCAAATTATTGGAATACGTAGTCCGGGCAAGGCCGGCCCCGCCGACGGCGAAGGCTCGGCGATGCTCGGAAAATGCGCGATGAAGGGCCGCTGCTTTAGTTGCATCCCCTGGGGCGGCCAGTGATTGCAGTGTAACCGCAAGGCCCAGCGCTTACAATCAGACGATGGGATTAGACGACACCCCACCGTTAGGGCTACAGGAGGCAATTTTTACCGCCCTGCGCCAACTGAATCAGGGGCGGCCAATTGCCGTGACCGACCTCGCCGCGAAGATCGGTCCGCAGGCCGCGCTGGCGACGGTACTGGGCGAATTGTCGGCCCTTGGGGTGGAGATCGCCGAAGATGCGGAGCAGCGCCTGCGCCTGGCGCGCCCGTTCGATGCACTCGACGCCGAAGCCATCCATCGCATGCTGGAAAGCGCGGCGCCGCGCTATCGCGTCGCCATCGTCGATACCTGCGGCTCGACCAATAACGACATCCTGCCCTTATGCATGGACCTGCCTGCCGGCGTTGCCCAGGTGCTCGCGGCCGAGTTGCAGACTGCCGGGCGCGGGCGGCGCGGCCGCGCCTGGGTCTCCGGCCTGGGTACCAGCCTGACTTTCAGCGTGCTGCGGCGCTTCAATGGCGGCTTGGCCGCGCTTTCGGGCCTGAGCCTCGCCGTCGGCTTAAGCGTGGCGCTGGCGCTGGAGGAACTCGGCGCCCAGGGCGCGGCGCTGAAGTGGCCCAATGATGTGCTGCTCAAGCAGGGCGATGCCCATGCCAAGCTCGGAGGCATCCTGATCGAGCTGGCCGGCGAAGCGGCAGGCCCGGCGCGCGCGGTGATCGGCATCGGCCTGAACGTGCGCCTGCCCGCCGGCGCGCGCGCGCAGGTGGCCGCGCCCAATGCCCAGCCGGTGGCCGACCTGGCCGACGCCGGCTTGCAGGTGGCGCGAAATCGCCTGCTGGCGGCAGTGCTGCGCCACCTGCAGGCGGTGCTGGATACGTTCGAGCGCGAAGGCTTTGCGGCGCTGCGCGGCGCCTGGAATGCGCGCCATGCCTACCAAGCCGCGCAGGTGCTGATGATCAACGAAGGCCGGGTGGAAAAAAGCGGCATGGTCGAGGGCGTCGATGCTCGCGGCGCGCTGCGCCTGCTCACGCCGACGGGAGTAGAAACCGTGGTCAGCGGCGAATTGTCATTGCGTCCAGCACTGTAGAAAATCGGGCGGCCCGGACTGGTCCGAGCCCGTGCGCCGTCCCGCGCCGTAGGGTCAGTGCGCCAACTCCGGCCAGGCGATCGGCGCCTGCGTCGCTTCGAAAGCCAGCGCGGTGCGCAGTGCCAGGTCTTCGCGGTAAGCGGGCGCGACGATCTGCAGGCCGATCGGCAGGCCGTCTTCGGTATAGCCGCAATTGACCGAGATGGCCGGCTGCTGCGTCAGGTTGAAGGGATAGGAGAAGGGCGTCCACCAGGTCCAGTCGGCCGGGTCGGCGTCGATACCCGAAGGCAAGGCGGGCATCACCTTGCCGACTTCGAAAGCGGGGATTGCCAGCGCCGGGGTGATCAGCACATCGTACTTCAGGTGCATGCGCTTCATCGCCTCGCCCACGGCGACGCGCTGCTGCTGATAGTCGAGAAAGTCGCCGATGGCGTACTTCCGCGCATACTCGCAGGTGGCCTGCAGGCCCGGGTCCATTTGCGCGAATTTCTCCGGCGGCAATTTGCCGAAGGTGTTGCGCGCGGTGGCGAACCAGTGGGTGGCGAACAGCGGCGCGCAATCGGCGAAGCCGGGGTCAGCCTGTTCGACGTGGGCGCCGAGGCCGATGAAAGTCTCGACCGCGCGCAGCACCGTCGCCTCGACCTCGGGATGCACATATTTGATGTAGCCGAGGCGCGGACTGTAGGCGATGCGCAGTCCCTTGATGTTCTTGGTGATGCCGGCAAGCCAGCCGGCGGCCGGCGGCGGCAGCGCAGTCCAGTCTCGCGCATCCGGGCGCGCGAGAATGTCGAGCATGCCGGCGCAGTCGCGCACGGTGCGCGCCATCGGCCCGACGTGGGCGACATTGCCCATCGGCGACAGCGGCCAGGCCGGTACGCGGCCGAAGTGCGCCTTGATGCCGGCCAGGCCGCAGAAGGAAGAAGGAATTCGGATCGAGCCGCCGCCGTCGGTACCCACGTGCAGCGCGCCCATGCCGGCGGCCAGCGCGGCGGAGGCGCCGCCGGAAGAGCCGCCCGGCGTGACATTGAGGTCCCAGGGATTGCGCGTGATGCCGGTGAGCGGTGAATCGGTGACGCCCTTCCAGCCCCACTCCGGCGTGGTGGTCTTGCCCAACAGCACGGCACCGGCCTCGCGCAGGCGCGCGGTGGCGGGAGCGTCGTCGTTCCACGGACCGGCCGGGTCCACCGTCTTCGAGCCCCGCAGGGTCGGCCAGCCGCGAGCCAATACAAGGTCCTTGATGCCCGCGGGCACGCCATCGATGAAGGATAGCGGACGCCCTTTGCGCCAGCGCGCCTCCGACTCGCGCGCCGCGGCCAGCGCCGATTCATGATCGACCACGCAAAAGGCATTGACCTTCGGGTTCACCGCATCGATGCGCGCCAGCGTCGCCTGCGTCACCTCGACCGGCGACAGGCGCCTGGCCGCATAGGCAGCGGTCAGCTCCACGGCAGAGAGGTGATGCAGCTCGCCGCTCATGCGGATTTGTCCGCCCACAGCACGCCGGCGGTGGCCCAGTTTTCTTTTTTCACGTCTTCGTAGACGATGTCGACCGACTCCGGGCTGCACTTGAGCACGCGGCAGGTTTCGCGGGTGATGGCTTCTGCCAGTTCGCGCTTTTGTTCCTTGGTGCGGCCTTCGAACAGCTTGATGGTCATCGCGGGCATGGCGGGTCTCCTTAGTTGACGGCGGCGAGCAGGCTGTCGATTTGCGCATGCACTTGCTGCGCGTAGCTCTCGCCGAACAGGTGGTGATGGTTCAGCAGATGGTACAACTGGTAGAGGCCGCGGCGGGTGGCGTAGCCGGGGTCCAGCGGCCAGGCCTCGTAGTAGGCGGTGTGAAAGGCGGGCGGCAGGCCGCCGAACATTTCGGTCATCGCTACTTCGGCTTCGCGGTCGCCGTAGTAGACGGCGGGGTCGTAGACTACTGGGGTGCCGTCCTTGAGATAGCCGGCATTGCCCGGCCAGAGATCGCCATGCAGCAGGGAGGGCTGGGGTCGATAGCCATCAAAAAAGCTGTCGACCTTTTCCGCCAGCAGCATGCCACGATCGATCCATGGCCGCGCCGATGCCTCGGCCTGGGCCAGGCGCAGTTGCGGCAGCAGGCGCTGCTCGCGCCAGAAGGCGGGCCAGTTATCCATCTGCGTATTGGACTGCGGCGTGGCGCCGATGAAGTTGTCGCGCTCGAAGCCGTAAGCGGGCGCGGTGTGGCGATGCAGGTCCGCGAGCTTGCGTCCCAGGCGTGCGTGCGCACCGGAATCGCCCGCCTGCAGATCGAGGTATTCGAGCAGCAGGAAGTAGTAGTGGACTTCGCCGCCGACCAGCCAGGTCTGCGGCACCCGCACGGACTGCGTTGCGCGCAGCGCTTCGAGGCCGCGCGCCTCGGCCTGCAGGCGCCCGCGCTGCTCCGGCGTGCCAACCTTGACGAAGAAACGCCCGCCATCGGCAAGCGTCGCCATGAACGCGGGAATCGAGCCGCCAGCCACCGGGCTCAAAGCGCGAATGTCCACCACCCGCCGCGAGATGCGCGCGATCAGGGTGGCGATGCAGAATTTGACGTGCTCGATTTGCATGGCGCAGATGATACATGCGCCCGCCGCGGGAGCAACGGGGCAGCCCGCTACAATGCGCCCCATGTTCAAGCAACTGCTGCGTTCGCTGAAAAAACCGGCCGCACCGGCGCCCGGCGGCGTCGACGCCTCGTTACCGGCGCTGATGACCCATGCGCGCACGTGTTACGAACTGGAAACCCCGGCGGGCGACGCCGAATGCGAGCAAACGCTGGCGCGCGTGCTGAAGCGCGAACCGGACAACCCGCTGGCGCATTTCGCCCTCGCCCTGCTGCTCGCCGCCGACGGCGCCTTCGAGCGCGCCGAGAAGCATCTGCGCGCGGCGTACGCACGTGACCCCGGCGACGGTTACATGCTCTATACCCTGGTGATGGTGCTGCTGCAAAGAAACAATTACCTCGAGGGCTTTCGCCTGTTCAGTGCCTGGCTTCATACCCTGAGCCGGCCGGCGCCGCAAATCGCCGCCCTGCCCGGCTGGCGCGGCGAATCGCTGGAGGGCAAGACCCTGGTGCTGTGGACCGACTGGGGCGGCTTCGGCGACGACATCGCCTACGGCCGCTTTGCGCGGACGATCCGCGAAACCCGCCGCCCGGCGCGCCTGATCGTGGCGGCGCGCGCGCCGCTGTTGCGCCTGTTCGCCGGCCAGCCCTATATCGACGAAGCGGTGGACCTCGAGACCACCGTCAAGGCCGACGTGCAGTGCGCGATGATCGAAGCACCCCACGTGCTGGGCACCGAGCTCTCCACCCTGCCGGCCTGGCCGCGCTACCTGCAGGCGCCGGCGCCCGAGTCCGCCGCATGGGCGAAGCGCCTGCAGTCCGAGCAGCGCCTGAAGGTGGGGCTGGTCTGGACCAGCACCTCGATTGCCATCGATCCCGCAGCCGCGGCCGATCGCAGCGGCCGCTTCGGCAAATACCTGCCGGACCAGATGCTCGCGGGTTTGGGCGACCTGCCCGGCGTGGTCTTCGTCAGCCTGCAAAAAGGCGCGGACCTGCCAAAGGCGGCGCAACTACTGCCCGGCGCCGCAGTGATCGACGACACCGACGAGCTGCGCGATTTCGCCGACACCGCCGCCCTGATCAGCCAGCTCGACCTGGTGCTGACCATCGACACCTCGATCGCCCACCTGGCCGGCGCGCTCGGCGTGCCCACCCTGCTGTTGCTGCGCAAGAGCCTGGCCTGCTTCTGGCCGCAGGGGCGCGCCGACACGCCCTGGTATCCGTCGGTGCGCATGCTGGTGCAGCCGCAGTTGCGCGACTGGACGCACCTCTTGGCGCGCACGCGGGCGATTCTCGCGCGCCGCGCCGCCGGCGTACCCTGGCCGCAATGCTGCGACCCGGCTTGCGACCCCGCCTGAAGCTACAATGAGCGCCATGAACAGAGCACCTGAAATTGCAATCAAGCGCCTGGTGGTCGGCGTCACCGGCGCCACCGGCTGCATCTACGGCGTGCGCCTGCTGCAGGCGATGCAGGGCGTGTCCGGCTGGGAGACCCATGTGGTGATCTCCAATGCCGGCGCGCTGAACGCGCAGCACGAATTGTCGATGTCGAAAAAGGAGATCGAGGCCCTGGGCGGCGTGGCGCACGACGCGCGCGACATCGGCGCCTCGATCGCCAGCGGCTCGTTCCTGACCGCTGGCATGGTGATCGCGCCGTGCTCGATGAAGACCCTGGCCGCGGTGGCGCATGCCTTTGCCGACAACCTGATCACCCGCGCCGCCGACGTAACCCTGAAAGAGCGCCGCCGCCTGGTGCTGGTGACGCGCGAGACCCCGCTCAACCTCGCCCACCTGCGCAACATGACGGCGGTGACCGAGATGGGCGGCATCATCTACCCGCCCGTGCCGGCGCTGTACCAGACCCAGCATTCGATCGACGACCTGGTGAACCATACCGTGGGCCGGGTGCTGGACCTGTTCGGCGTCGAGACCGAGGGCCTGGTGGAACGCTGGCGCGGACTCACCGCCGGCTAGGCACGGGCTTAGCCGGCGCCGCATGTTCAAGCAGCTCCTGGGTTCGCTCCGCAAGCCGGCGCCCCGGCCGGCGGCCGTCGATCCGCTGGCTGCGCGTACGGCCGAGGTACTGGCCGCGCATGCCGCCTTCCAGAAGCAATGCGCCGAACTGTACGCGCCCGCGCACGCCGCCGATGCGACCCCGCAGACCTTGCATGCCTATGCCCACGCCTGTTACGAAGCGCAGACCGCAGCGGGCGACGCCGAATGCGAATGGGCCTTGCGGCGCACGCTGGAACTGGCGCCGCATGATCCCGCCGCGCTCTACGCACTGGCCCTGCTGGTCTCCGCCGATGGCCGCTTTGCCGAAGCCGAGACGCTATTGCGCGCGGCCCATGCGCTGGCGCACGACGACATCAACGTGCGCTTCGCCCTGGCGATGGGCTTGCTGCAGCGGAACAACTACGCGGAGGGCTACCGCCTGTTCGGCGTGCGCATGGCCACCACCGGCCACGCCGCACCGCACATCACGCCCTTGCCGGCCTGGCAGGGCGAGCCGCTGGCCGGCAAGTCGCTGGTGCTGTGGACCGACTGGGGCGGCTTCGGCGACCACTTCGCCTATGTGCGTTACGCCCGGGTGATCCAGGAGACTTTTAGCCCGGCGCGCCTGATCGTCGCGGCGCACCGGCCGATGTTGCGACTGCTCGCGGCGCAGCCCCATGTCGACGAGGTGATGGAGCTGGACGCACCGGTGGCCGCCGACCTGCAATGCTCGATGATCGAGGCGATCAACGTGCTGGGCCACGACTACGCCAGCCTGCCCGCCTGGCCTGCCTACCTGGAACCTCCGGCGCCCGAAGCAGCCGCCTGGGCGGCGCGCCTGCGCGATGAAAAGCGCCTCAAGGTGGGGCTGACGTGGACCAGCACTTCGGTGCCGCTGATCGACATCGGCTGGACCGGGCGCTACGACAAGCACCTGACCGACCATGCCGTGCGCGGCCTGGGCGGTATCGACAACGTCGTCTACATCAGCCTGCAAAAAGGCGCGGGCATCGCCAGGGCGGCGGAGCTGCTGCCCGCGGGCAGCGTACTCGACCATACCGACGAACTGGCCGACTTCGCCGACACCGCCGCGCTGATCAGCCGGCTCGACCTGGTGGTGACCATCGACACCGCTGTCGCCCACCTTGCCGGCGCGCTCGGCGTGCCAACCCTGTTGCTGCTGAAAAAAAGCCGGGGCTATTTCTGGCCCGGGGGCCGCGAGGACACGCCCTGGTACCCGTCGGTCCGCATGCTGGTGCAGCCCGAGGTGCGCGACTGGGGCAGCGTGCTGGGACGCGCCCGCGCCGTGCTGGCGCGCCGCGCCGCCGGCGTGCCCTGGCCGCATTGCGCGGATGAAACCTGAGGACTGCCGCAGGCGCGGTTGACGGCGTCGGCGCTTCGCGCGGGCGCCGCCTGCGTTACCAGCCCAGCGCCAGGCGGCTGTCGCTGCCGTCTTGCTGACGGCTGTTGAGCAGTGCCGCGCGGATCGGGCCATCGTCGAGCAGCGAGTTGGCCGCCTGCACCTGGCCGGGTTGCGCGGCCGCTGCCGCCATGGCCGCTTCCCTCAACGCCTGCGATTGCGCGGGGCCCGGGCGGGAGACGGTGAAGTCGGCGCGGCTCAACTGCTCGCGCGCGGCGGCCAGCGAAACACCGGACTGCGCCGATATCAGCTTTGCCGCTTCTTCAGGATTGGCAACGATCCAGTGGCGCGCCCGTTCGTAGGCTGCGACCACCAGTTCGACCTGCCGCGGATGCGCGCTCAGGAAACCCTCGGAAACATTGATGAAACCGTAACTGCCGGCGGCGGGGTGTGCATAGACGTACACCGCCTTCACCGGCGCGCCCGCGGCGCGCGCCTGCAGCGCATCGCCGCTCAGTGCCGAAGCCAGGTCGACCCGGCCGTCGGTGAGCGCCGCCAGCGCGCCCCTGCTGTCGCCGGCGCGCACCCACTGCACCGTAGCGCCCTCGCCGCGCAGCGCCGCTTCGACCCAGCCGAACTTCTTCACCACCAAGGAGGCAGGCGAGTAGTCCGCATAGTCGAGGCGCACGGTGCCGGCCGCCTGCACGCTGCCGCTCGCAAGGACGAGCAGGGCGAAGGAAAGGCTGAGGAGATGACGCAGGGCAGGCATAACGGCGGCTTTGGTTCTTTGCTTAGAACACCAAGCATAGCGACCGCTTTATAACAAACAAACGAATATATTAGCAATTCTTAATGTCTTTCAAGCATTAAGAATTGCTGGCGGCGGCTTCAAAAATGAGACGGCGCCCGTCGGGGGCGCCGTCATGTCCAGGGCGCAACAGCGCGCCCGGATCAAGCCCTCAGTCGGCGTACTGCCCGGCTTTCTTGATGATCGGCGTCCACTTGTCGATCTCGGCCTTCAGGTGCTTGCGCAGGCCTTCGGGGGTGACGTCGGCGTCGGCCACCGCGATGGTGCCCAGCTTGTCCATCGCCGACCGGAAGCCGGGGTCCTTGACGCCCGCCTGCAGCGCCTTGACCAGCGCATCGACGGCCGCTTTGGGCGTGCCCTTGGGTGCATATATGCCGTGCCAGATCATCACTTCGAACTGCGGGTAACCCTGCTCGGCCATGGTCGGCAAATCGGGCAGCGAGGAGATGCGCTTGGGCGTGGTGGCGCCGTAGGCCTTGATGCTCTTGGCCTGGATCAACTGGGTGGTCTGCGTGGTCTGGTCGCACAGGATGTCCACCTGGCCGCCCTGCAGGTCGGTCATTGCCGGGGCCGTGCCCTTGTAGGGGATGGTCTGCACTTCGGTCTGCAGCGCGGTCTGGAACAGCAGGCCGCACAGGTGCGAAGCGGCGCCCAGGCCGGCGTTGGCCAGGTTCACCTTCTTGGAGTTGGCCTTCACGTAGGCGGCCAGTTCCTTCATGTTGTTGGCCGGAAAGTCCTTGCGCGCGACCAGCGTCATCGGCACGTTCACCACCTGGCCGATGTATTCATAGTCGGTCATCGGGTTGAAGCGCAGCTGGCGGTAAAGCGCCGGCGAAGTCGCCATGCCGATATGGTGGATCAGGATGGTGTAGCCGTCCGGCGCCGCCTTGGCGACGAATTCGGAAGCGATGGTGCCGCCCGCGCCCGGCTTGTTGTCGACGATCACGGTCTGGCCCAGCGGCTTGGTCATCGCCTGCGCGATCTGGCGCGCGACGATGTCGGTCGGGCCGCCGGCGGCGAACGGCACTTCCATGGTGACCGGCCGGGATGGGTAGTTCTGGGCGCCCGCTGCGCCGACGATGAATGCGCATGCTGCGCCTACCAGGAGGCGGAAAGTGGTTTTCATTTTGCGGATGTCTCCTGTTGAGTGATAAAAAATTGCTTTTTATTATTGAAGCGGGCCACTTCGGCAGCCGGTCAATCCGGCGCCGTGCGTTCCCGTGGTTTCTGTGAACGAAATGATTCTATCGTTAATTGACTCGGCAATCCACGTCGGCGCGCATCTAACATAAGCGTTATTGCTCCTATCAAAAGACAGGATTTTTCGCTGCACTGCAACCAAAACAATAGTAAACGCCCGAAGGAAGTCCCCTGGGGGACAACAGGTTTTTCTCTACGTGACGCTGTTGTCCGTTTTGCCGGGCTGGCCGCCCTAGCCAACAAGTCGCCGACACTTGGGCCGCAGAACCCCGCCCGGCTGGGAACATCCAGCGGCCGGGGCAGGCAAACCACCTGGCGCGAATATCGCGCTCCCATGGTTCCAAACATACACGCATCCATGAACTAAAAGTGGTTGATTTGCGCCCGCCGTTTTCCCTTGCACCGGCATGCGCTTCGGAGGCGTCCTATGGCTGAAAAGGGCCCTGTCCTACAGAGATGCCGCGGCGCTCGCGGCATTGTGGAATCATAGAAGTACTCGACCAAATCCTTGAAGGAGTCG
This sequence comes from Betaproteobacteria bacterium, assembly GCA_028292405.1. Classification (GTDB taxonomy): domain Bacteria; phylum Pseudomonadota; class Gammaproteobacteria; order Burkholderiales; family JAEUOS01; genus JAQGMJ01. Next base: position 18,426 of record JAQGMJ010000031.1, on the reverse strand, counting down.
CCCCATGGCCCAGCATATCGACGCCGCTTATCTCGACCCCACCCTGCCGGCCATGCACTCCGGCATGGCCGGCCTCGCCTCCGCCACGCTGGAAGGCATGGACGACGATGTCTACGACTACGACGAAGACAAGGATTTGCAGGACCTGATTTCCCTCGGCCTGCACATGGCTGATTGACCGCCTGACCAACCAGGAAAGAAATATCATGTCTCTCGGACTCATTCTTCTGATTGTTCTCGTCCTGCTGCTGGTCGGTGCCCTGCCCACCTGGCCGCACAGCCGTTCCTGGGGCTACTACCCCAGCGGCGGCATGGGCCTGGTCGTAGTGGTGCTGATCGTCCTGCTGCTGATGGGGCGAATCTAGCCCTCCGCGGTACCCGCAGTAGCTTGTGCCGGCGTGCCCGGCGCGATTTCTTCCAGCCCGCGCCCGCGCGTTTCCACGCCGCGCAGAGCCAGCAGGATTACCGACAGAACCAGCGCGCCGGCAACCAGCAGCGCAGACATGGGCAGGCTGGAAAACATACCCAGAATGCCAAGTCCTGCCGCCGCCACTCCGCCGAGCTTGCTGCTGCCCGCCACCAGACCGCTGCCGGTGCCGCGTACCTGCAGGGGATAAATTTCCGTCGCGTACGGGATCAGCATGGCGATCACCCCGCTTACGCTCGCCAGCAGGACTACCGTCAGCGCCCCGAAAGCCAGTCCGGAGGTGGCGCCGCTTTTCCCCAGCAGGAAAAACCCGAACAAGGTCGCTGCCGTGATCAGCACGAACAGTACCAGCGACTTGAACGTGCTCCAGCGGTGATACAACCAAGTCACCAGCAGCACGCCCGGCAAGGCGAGAAACGCCGCCTTCGCCAGCAGGCCGTCCGGCGAGCCCGTCAGATGCATCGCCCGCAGGTTCGACGGCAGCCAGAGCAGGAAGCCGAAATTCACCAGGCCCCATGAAAGCCCGCACATGACCAGCGCACCGGTCAGCGCGACAAAGGGCTTGCGTAATAGCGCGCGCAAGCCGCCCGAAGCCGCGACCGCGGCCACTTGGGCCGGATCGGCATCGACCACTTCCACGCCATAACTTGCCAATACCTGGCGCGCCTCCTGGTTGCGGCCGATATGCATCAGGAAACGTGGCGATTCAGGTAAGAACCGGTTCAGGGCGATCAGCGCCAGCCCGGTCGGCAGGTTGAGAAACCAGAGCATGCGCCAGGAGTATTCCGGTTCAAGCCAGGCCGCGCACAGGCTGGCGACCAGGTAGCCCGCGGTGGTGCCGATGCCGCCCAGGGCCACCAGCATCCAGCCGCGATGCCCCGCCGGCACCGTCTCGGCCATCAGGGTGAAGGCGATCGGCAGCAGGCCGCCGGCGGAAGCGCCCATCAAAAAGCACATGAACAGGTTCCATTCGAACGAGGGCATGGCGCCGCAAATGGAGGTGCCGACGAACATCAGCGAAGAGATCAGGATGCCGCAGCGCCGCCCCATGGCATCGGCAATCATGCCCCAGAGCACCGAGCCGATTGCCGTGCCGCTCAAGGCCGAGAGCGCCAGCAGGCTGGCGGTCTGGCGGCTGATGCCGTATTCGTCGCTCATGCCCGGCACCACGAAGCCCAGGGTCGCCGGCTTCATGATGTCGACGATCAGCGCCACCATCAGCACGGCGAAGAGTTTCCAGTGCGCGCGGGTCAGCGGCGCATGGTCGGCCGTGACCAGGGAAAACGGGGCGTCCTCGTGGCGAATCGCGGCCAGCAACTGGCGCTTGGGCGGCATCAGCCCGTAGATTGCGCCCGCCATGCCGCCCAGGATCAGGAACATGCCCACCATCATCATGGTGTCGACTTCCATGCCGACCATGCGGTAATGCATGGGCGCGGCCATGGTGTACATCGGGATGTGCGCCAGCACGCCTGCCACCAGGGCCGCGGTGCTGACCCAGAACAAAATGGGGCGGTGAAATTCGATGCCGCTGCGTTGCATGTATTCAGCCTTTTTCTTTGCCAAGCGGTTGAGGTCGCGGACGAAAATGCAGCCCAGCTGGCGCTGCGCACACGGATCATGCCATCCAACCACCCGTGACGCCAATGCTGCCGCCTGCCCCTCATTTCGTCCCGCTTTGAACCGTCGGCGAAAACCCCCGACTCATCAAGGCCGTCAATACAAAACCCATAGGGAAAATAACTATATGAGCCGTCTTTTATATACGCTGAGCGCCGCCGCTTTCCTGGTCACCACGCTGCCGGCCGGCGCCGCCGATGTGCCCAACCGCCCCGCCAACCAGGCCAACCAGCCCGCACAGATGCGGCCGATGATCGCCATCGCCCCGGCGCTGAAGTCGCTGACCCTGGACTCCGGCCAGTTTGTCAAGGCGCCCTCCAATTTCACCCTGACCGACGACGGCTCCAACAAGAGCTGCATCGTCTCGCTTGACTGGGGCGACGGCAGCATTACGCCGCAATACGCCATCGCCGGCTTCCGGCCAAGCTCAGCCATACCTATCTGGTGGCCGGCACCTATACGCCGAAAGTCACCGGCATCAAAACCTGCACCGGCGAAGTCAAGGCCACGCTCAACGTAATGGGCCAGACGCCCTCGCAGCCGCTGGCGGCTTCCGCCCTGAGCGCGGTGGAAATTTCGCCGGCCGCGCCGATGGTCGGCCAGGCCAGCCTGATCACCGCCAAGTTCACCGGCAACACCCTCAATTGCGTGGTGGACTGGGACTACGGCGACGGCACTACCCTGCCCGGCGCGCACATCAACGGCGGCGCGCTGAGCGACCAGCGCATCAAGACCTACACCGCGCCCGGCACCTACACCATCAAGCTGCACGGCAAGCAGGGCTGCGCCGGCGACGTGCAGACCATCGCCCACGTCAACGCACCCGCCGCCGGCCAGCAGACCAGCGGCGCCGTGGCCTGGGGCGGCAACGGCCCGAAGCCGATCACCATCCAGTCTGTGACGTTGCTGACCCCGCCGCCCTACGCCGTCGGCCAGACCGTGCAATGGAAAATCAGCGGCGTCGACGGCGCGGCCTGCGGCTTCGGCCTGAGCCAAGGCAACCAGACCTTCACCAACCAGCTGGTGCCGGCGAACAGCCCGCAGGCGGCCACCGGCAACGTGCTGGAAAAAACCATCAGCTCGCAACTCGCCAAGGCCGGCTTCGCGGTGTTCGGCGCGCAACCGGACCCGACCGCCGCGGTGTCCTGCCTGGGTGGGGCGCAGACGACGATACAGGTGCAGTAAGACAGGCCGTCCGCTGCGGCGGACGAAGAAAATGGGGCCGCTTGAACCGGCCCTTTTTCTTTTTTGCACTTGATGCTTGCGCTATCTACCGCTCATTTGCCGCTCATTTGCCGCTCATTTGCCAATCACTTCGGCAATCGCCGCGCCCAGGTCGGCAGTCTTCGCCTTGCCGCCGATGTCGGGCGTGCGCGGCGCGCCTGACGACGGCTCGAGCACCGTCTCGATGCCCTTGACGATGGCGGCGGCGGCTTCCGGGTAGCCCAGGTGTTCCAGCATCATCGCGCCGGACCAGATCGCGCCGATCGGGTTGGCGATGCCTTTGCCCGCGATGTCCGGCGCCGAGCCGTGCACCGGTTCGAACAGCGAGGGGAACACGCGGTCGGCATTGATGTTGCCCGAGGGCGCGATGCCGATGGTGCCGGTGCAGGCGGGCCCGAGGTCGGAGAGGATGTCGCCGAACAGGTTGGAGGCCACCACCACATCAAAAAACTGGGGGCGTGCCACGAAATGCGCCGACAAAATATCGATGTGGAACTTGTCCCACTTCACGTCCGGGTACTTCTTGCCCATCTCGACGACGCGCTCGTCCCAGTAAGGCATGGTGATGGAAATGCCGTTGGACTTGGTGCCGGAGGTGAGGTGTTTCTTCGGGCGCTTTTGCGCAAGCTCGAAGGCGTACTTGAGGACGCGGTCGGTGCCCTTGCGGGTGAAGGTGGAAATCTGCTGCGCCATCTCGCGGTCGGTGCCTTCGAAAATGCGCCCGCCGAGGGAGGAGTACTCGCCTTCGGTGTTTTCGCGCACGATCCAGAAGTCGATGTCGCCGGGCTTGCGGTCGGCCAGCGGCGACTTGATGCCGGGCATCAGGCGCACCGGGCGCAGGTTGACGTACTGGTCGAACTCGCGGCGGAATTTGATCAGCGAGTCCCACAGGGAGACGTGGTCGGGCACGATGTCGGGCATGCCGGTGGCGCCGAAAAACAGGCAGTCGTGGCCGCCGATCTGGTCTTTCCAGTCGGCCGGCATCCAGTAGTTATGCTTGGCGTAGTTGTCGCAGCTCCAGTCGAAATGATCGAAGTGCAGGTCGATGCCGAACTTGCGCGCGGCGGCGTCGACCGCCTTCAGGCCTTCGGGCATTACTTCCTTGCCAATGCCGTCGCCGGGGATGACTGCGATTCTGTGTTTAGCCATGATCAGACTCTCTTTGTCTCGAGGTTGAAATTAAGAATTAGAAAAACAAGAATCAGAAAAACTTTTGTACCTGTTCGAGCAGCCATTCCGGCGCCTCTTCCGGCACGTAGTGCCCACTGGGCGCGGCGCTGCCGTCGAAATCTTTTGCGTAGTCGCCCCAGATTTTCATCGCGTCGAAGCAGCGGGCGATGGTGCCGTCGCGCCCCCAGAAGACGCGCAGGGGAACCGTGACCTTGTTGCCGGCTTCGCGATCGATGCGGTCGTGTTCCAGGTCGATGCCGGCGGCGGCGCGGTAGTCCGAGCAGAAGGCGTGGATGGTGCCGGGAATCTTGGCGCAGCGGATGTATTCGGCGAACGCTTCGGGGTTGAACAGGCCGGCGCCCTTGGGCCCCCGGCTCATGTGCTTGCGGATGAACACTTCCGGGTCGGCGCCCAGCACAGTCTCGGGAAAGGGATGCGGCTGGATCAGGAAAAACCAGTGCCAGTACTGGCGCGCGAATTCCATCGTGGTCTGCTCGTACATGGCGAGCGTGGGGCAGATGTCGAGCAGCACGGCTTTTTCGACCGCCTGCGGATGGTCCAGGCAGAGCCGGTGCGCGACGCGCGCGCCGCGGTCGTGCCCCATCACCAGGAAGCGCTCATGGCCCAGCGCCTGCATCACCTTGATCTGGTCCAGCGCCATGGTGCGCTTGGAGTAGTTGCTGGAGTCGGGCAGGCCCTTGACCTTTTCGCTGTCGCCATAGCCGCGCAGGTCGGCGGCGACGACGAAATATTTTTCGGCCAGTTGCGGCGCCATCAGGTTCCAGATGGCGTGGGTCTCGGGGTGGCCGTGCAGCAGCAGCAGTGCGCGGCCGTCGCGCTTGCCGCCGCAGACGAGGTTGATTTCAGCGCCTTCGCCGGCGATGCGCCGCTGTTCGAATCCGGGAAAAATCATGGCCAGTGCTCAAAAATCGCGGGGACCGCAGTCTACCAGCCCGCCAAAGCAGCGTTTGCGCATGCGCGCAATACGCGGGCGCGTGGTGTCCGCTTGGTTTATTCCGCGTTCAGGAAGTTCAGCAAGGCCGCCGCCAGTTCCGGCTTGGTGACCGCGCTCATGTGGTTGCCCGGCACCTGCACATAGCGCCCATCGGGCAGCGCCGCTGCCAGTTCTTCGGCGGAGCCGTTGTCGTGGTCATCCGCACCGGAAAGCGTGAGCACCGGCATTTTCACTCGGGCGAAGTCCTCGCGCGGCGTGTCCACCGAGGTATCGAGAATATTCAGCAGCGCCACCGGGTCACCGCCGATGGTCTTGAGAAAGGATTCCGACATCCACTCCGGCGAACCCATCTTGAAGCTGCCCAGGTTGTTCAGCACGCGGCGAAAAAACTCTCCGCGCCCGCCGGCGTCAAGCATGCCTTCCAGCCCCATCCCCGCCACCACCGCACGCCGCGGCGTGGCGCCGCGCACCAGCATGCGCAAGGTGGTGCGCCCGCCCAGCGAATAGCCGCCAAGGTCGTAGTCGGTGAGGCCCAGATGCGCCACCAGTGCCAGCCCGTCGTCGGTCAGCACGTCGTTCGGGTAGTCCGCCAGGTCATGCGACTTCGCGCTCTCGCCATGGCTGCGCAAGTCCGGCAGGATCACCCGGTACCCGGCCGCCGCCAGCTTGGCCGCATGGCCGTACTTCACCCAGTTGACCATCGCAGTCGAAAAGTAGCCGTGAATCAATATCAGCGGCCGCCCCTGCCCCATCTCCCGAAACGCCAGCTTGGCGCCATCGCGCCCCGAAAAGAATTGCACCGGAAGATCAGCTGCAGCAGTTGCCATGAGTAGTCGGACGCCCCGCACCGGACGCCTTTTCGTAAGCCTTTTAGTTCCAAAAAATCGTCCGGCTCTGCCGGCGATTTTGCCTATATAGCCTCACCCAAAAGTAGGTTTGCACTTTTGGGTGAAAGAAGTCGAGCCTGTAAGCGGGGTTCTGTTACGGGCAGTTGCCTGCCTATGACGACCATTCCTCTAGGCCGGCGGTTACCCGCCGGCTCAAGCCACCTACCCGCATGCTCGGCGAGCCGCTTCAATGCATGCCTATTTGGTGTTGCACCGGATAGAGGTTGCCGCGTTTCACCGTAACTTAATACGCTCGTCTCTGTGGCCCTGGTCCTCGCCTTCGGCGCTCTTGCGAACGCCTTATAACGGACGGCCGTTAGCCGCTATCCTGCTCTATGGTGCCCCGACTTTCCTCCGATGCCTTGTTAAAGGGCACCGGCGATCGTCCGGCCCGACTTCCGGGCGAGATGGTACCACCCCGGAGATGAACTGCATCGTGCCACCGCCGGGCGTTCCAGGGTGAGGTGATGAATGCTCGCCGCTGGAAACAACGGTAAATCACGGTCGTTTTCGCAAAAATTTCAGCCTCGCCAGCACCCCGTCAACCCAGATAGGTTTCATCCGCCCCGATCGCCACCCGCGGCCGGTTGTCCCGCATCCACGGCGGGTTATATCCGGGCTCCGTCCGCACGCCCACCCGGCGACCCGCCTTGATAACCATATTCGGCGGCGCCGTTCCCAGAGCGACAGCTTCTTCCGCCTTGTGCCGCGCCTGGTCGCGCTTCTCGGTCCAGTAAAGCGTCCACGCCGTATAGCGCCCGCCCTCCATGGCATCCGGGTCCTTCTTGAAGTTATAGCCCGGGTCATGAGGAGAGAGCGGCGGCGGATTGTTCCGGTCCACCGGCTGGCTCGCGGCGAAGTCGGCCAGTGATCCCCATAGCAGCGCGATATCCACCTCAGGCTTGCGGCCGATGGACTGCACCGCCTGGGCAATCGCCGTCTTCACTTGCACCAGCTTCTCCATCGGCTCGGCCAGCTTGAACTCCAGCTTCAGCCAGTTTTTGATGGCTTGGGCGATGCGTGAGGGTGAAGATGTGGATGAGGCCGATGGCGCCTTCTCGGCATGCACTTCCGCCATCCCACCGCTGTCATTCTGACCGCAGGGAAGAATCTGCTTTTCCACTGCCTCCACAACTACCGGCGCCACCTCTTCCTTCTCACCCTCCTGCGCAAACACCTCCCCTTCCAACTTCTTGAACGCATCGATACGTTTCTGCAACACCGCCAGCGCAATGTGCCGCGGCGTTTGCTTCACCCACATGGTGTAGTCGCCGTTGCGCCGCTTGGAATAAGTCACCGTCAACCCGTCACGCGTTTCCTTGTCCAGCTTGTCGAGAGCAATCGGCTGCTCCTGTGCATCGAAAAGTTTTGCTGGATCGAGAAAGGCGGCGTTGATCTGCGACTGCAGCAGAAAGGTGGCATTGAATTTGAGTCGATTGAACAAGTCCCCCAGTTCTGCCACGATGCGCTCGCGTATCACGGGATTTTTCATCATCTGGGCAGCGTGGGTGCCCTTGGTCTTGTCCGAATAGCCGGCACGGCCGGCGGCGGCGGTGGAGTTCTGGTCGAAGGTGTATTCGAAGATGAACCGCTCCTGGCGGTCGCTTAAGGGTTTCATTTGAGTCTCCATAGAAAGGTCCATGGAAACAAAGATACGCAGATCGATGCGCTAAGTGTGGTTGATTTTCGCAGCATGAAAAATGCCAAGAAACTCTTTTACTTCAGGCACTAAGCTCACAGAGCGGAAAGCAAAATAGCGACCTAAAGATTGGCAACGCCGCTTTTGTCGCCCGCACCTTTCGTAACCAGGGGCAGTTTTTGATAAACCTTGCAAAGCATGCGATACGCCCCTGCGCAAATCACAACCACTCCGGCGGTCGATGAAGTGGGTGTGCGCTTATTTTGCAGTGGGAAAACGTGCAAAATAGGCGCGCACTGCCTAAGGATTCAAGCGATACCAAGGTTTCGGAGCACGGCAAAATTCGGACATCAAGCGGCGCGGCTCGCCGATGCAGTTCCATTTTAAAATTGGGGCCTTGCCTTCCTTGTTCGCCTCAATCTCCGGGGTTAGAGAAACGTCGATGTGGAGCTTCTCGCTATGAACGACGATCGCACCGGATTCGCTAACGCCTATTTTGATTACATACCGGCTCACAATGGGACCAACTTCAACGCCGTGACCCACATGATCGAGTGGCATGCCGTCAAGGAAGCGCCGGTTGATTTCAGCGCGTGCTGATCCGGCAGCCAGAATCAGCTCAGACGATGTCATAAATGCCGTTGGCGGCTCCTCGTTGAGTCCGACTGATCCTACGCATGAGGCGATCAACACAACTAGAAACCACTCGATTGGTGCCCACCACAACTCATCGCGGCGCCCGTTCGCCCGCATACACCCCCATGCTCTGACGAATGAAACGCCAAATGAAATCAGCAGGACACAGAGGGCTGGAAAATAGCTGTCACCACGCCAGGGAAGTGCCTCTCTGCCCGCCACGTCCAAAGCAAGCCCGGTCGCAACTCCCGATAAGAGTGGAAAGGCCCAAGAGCGACCGCTGGCCGGGCGTGTGCCTGTTTGCTCGGTTTGTGGATTGGACGGGTTTTGCATGCTTATGAAATTCACTGTTGTGAAAAGGGTTCGGACCGAGTTAGCGGCACGTGGCCGGCATGTACTTTGCCGGTGAGCCGGAGGTGAGTAAAAGGGGCCGTGCTCGAATATTTTTTCAACCCCGCGCTACACCCCCCAACTCCTCCGTCCAGCAACTCCCTAGATGGTAGCAGCCCGGCCGACCTGCCCGCCACCTGAGCAGCGTCGACTTATATGATGAACTCCGCGGGCCGCGCCGTTGTCCAATCCGCTGCACGGACACGGCGGCCCGCCGGCAGGCGGCGCGGCCGTGCGTCCATAGTCGTTTTCCTTTTCCTCACAAAAGAATCATGACGACCCTACTTCGCGCACCCCTGATCGCCCTGCTTGCCGTTTGCACCCTTTGGTTCAACGCCGCCTTCGCCCAGGACTACGCCCGCGAAAAGCGCTGGCTGGATGAGGTGAAACCCGGCCTGGTGGTGGGCGAGGCGGTGATGATCAAGTCCGGCCGCACGAAGAACGAGTTTCTCGGCCTCTACACCCAGGTGCCGAACGCGGTGGCCACGGTGGTGATCGTGCATGGCCTTGGGGTGCATCCGGACCACGGCATCATCGGCGTGCTGCGCACCAAGCTGGCGGACCTGGGCTACAACACGCTGTCGATCCAGATGCCGGTGCTGGCGGCCGACGCGCCGCAGGAGGAGTACACCCATTTGTTTCCGGATGCGGCTGACCGCATCGCGCGGGCGGTGGACTTTCTCAAGGCGCGGGGGCAGACCAAACTCGTGCTGGTGTCGCACAGCATGGGCTCGCGCATGGCGGACGCCTATTTCGGCACCCGCGAGGCGGACAACCCGTTTCGCGCCTGGGTGGCGCTGGGCATGAGCCAGACCTATCGGCCCGTTACCGGCACCTACCGCTTTCCGATGCTTGACGTGTACGGCGAGAACGACTTGCCGGCGGTGCGTGCTTCCGCGCCCCAGCGCCTGCGGCAACTTGACCAGACCAAGGGCAGCCGGGAGGTGGAAATCGGCCGTGCCGATCATTTCTATGCGGGGCAGGAACAGGCGCTGGTGACGACCATCGACGGGTTTTTGCGCACCCAGCTGAAATAGCTTTATGGCATCTTGCTGCTCTTGCCGGGCTCGCACAGGGCGGCAAAGGCCAGGCGCAGCCACTGGTTGCCGGGGTCGCGGTGAAAGCGGTCGTGCAAGTAGAGCGAGATCGGGAAGGGTTGCAGCGGTAGCGGGCAGGGTTTGATCACCAGCCCGGCGTGGGTATGGCGCGCAAGCTGTTTCTCAAGGCAGGTGACCATGTGAAGTGCTGCGTCGAAGGCGTGGTGAGCTCAACACTTTCATTTCGTAGGCGGGGCGCGTGGCGGGCAAGTGCCGTAATATTTGCTTCCGGATGCGGCGCCTGACTGGAATGTCCGTCGCGGCAATACTCAAGGATTCGCCATGAACGCTCCCGAACCTGGCTTTAGCGCGCCGGTGCATTGGCACTGGCGCGAAGACGCGACTTCGCGCGTGCCCTATCGCACCTATACCGACGAGGCGCTGTACAAGGAAGAGCTCGAACGCATTTTCTATAAGGGCCACTGGTGCTACGTCGGCCTGGCGGCCGAGATACCGCAGGCGGGCGACTTCAAGCGCACCTTCATCGGCGAGCGCCAGGTGATCATGGTGCGCGACAACGATGGCGCCATCAACGTGGTGGAAAATCATTGCGCGCATCGCGGGGTCGCTTTTTGCCAGCAGAATTTCGGCAAGGCAAAAGAGTTCGTCTGCCCTTATCACCAGTGGAACTACGACCTCAAGGGCAACCTGATCGGCCTGCCGTTTCGCCGCGGCGTGCGCCAGGACGGCAAGATCAACGGCGGCATGCCGGCGGACTTCAAGCTGGAAGACCACAGCCTGACCAAGCTCAAGGTGGCGGAAAAGAACGGCGTGGTGTTCGCTTCCTTCGACCATGAGGTCGAGGACTTCGATAGCTACCTCGGCGAGATCAGGCCGTGGTTCGAGCGCGCCTTCGACGGTCGCGGCCTGACGATCCTCGGTTATTCGCGCCAGCGCATTCCGGGCAACTGGAAGCTGATGCAGGAGAACATCAAGGACCCCTACCACCCGGGCCTGCTGCACACCTGGTTCATCACCTTCGGCCTGTGGCGCGCCGACCAGCGTTCGCAGATGGTGATGGATGCGCACGGCCGCCATGCGGCGATGATCAGCCGCAAGAACGAGGGCGGCGCCGGCGAAGTCACCAAGGGCGTCACCAGCTTCAAGGCCGACATGGCGCTGCAGGACGACCGCGTGCTCGACGTGGTGCCGGAGGCGTGGTGGAAGGGGCCGTCGGCTTGCATGCAGACGATCTTCCCCTCGCTGATCATCCAGCACAACGTCAACTCGATTTCGACGCGCCAGATCATCCCGCAAGGGCCGGACGCCTTCGATTTCGTCTGGACGCATTTCGGCTTCGAAGACGATACGCCGGAGATGACGCGCCGCCGCCTGCGCCAGGCCAACCTGTTCGGGCCGGCGGGCTTCGTCTCCGCTGACGACGGCGAAGTGATCGAGTTGTCGCAGGTGGGCTTCAACCAGCATCCGGACTACCAGACCATCACCGAGCTGGGCGGGCGCGAGGTCGGCAACACCGACCACATGGTGACGGAGACGCTGATCCGCGGCATGTACGGCTACTACCGCAAGGTGATGGGTTTATGAGTGACGCAAAGAGCAGCGCTGTTTCCGTTGAACTGCGGCTGCGTGTCGAGGACCTTTACGGCCAATACATCGCCTGCCTGGACGAAGCGCGCTTCGACGAGTGGCCGGATTTTTTCACCGAGGTATGCATCTACAAGGTGATGCCGCGCGAGAACTACGACCGCAAGCTGCAACTGGCGACCATGGCCGCCGAGAGCCGCGGCATGCTGATCGACCGCGTTTACGGCATGCAGAACACGCTGTTCCACCAGCCCTATTACCAGCGCCACATCGTCTCCGGCCTGTTTGTGCGCGGGCTGGAGCAGGCCGAGGGGGCGCAGCGCATCCTGACACAGGCGAATTACGCGGTGTTCCGCACCAAGCAGAACGCGCTCTCCGAGGTGTTCAATGTCGGGCGCTACATCGACACCATCGTCGAAGACGAGGGTCGCCTGCGCTTCGCCGAAAAATGGTGCGTGTTCGACAGCGAGCTGATCCCCAATTCGATGATCTACCCCATCTGAATCCCGCCGTCGGCGCTTGCCGCCGCAGCCTGTAAACTTCGCCGGCAGCCCGGAGCACAGGTCGGGCGAATAAAAGAGCAACGCGCCGTGGATCTAGACAGCATTTTTTTCATGCGCACCGCCGCCGGCGAGGCAGCCCAGGCCGACCCGCAATCCAGGATGTCGCCGGCCTTCCGGCGCATGTTGCGCCTGCTCGACGGCAGCCGCAGCCTGGCCGACCTGGCGCCGGATTTCCCGCAGCTCGACCCCGAAGACCTGCGCCTGTGGATCAGCGAACTGCTGCGGCAGAAAATGATCAAGCGTGCCCCCTCGCTGACCAGTAGCCAGCGCCTGCGCATGCGCGCAAATACGCCGGCGATGGAAATGCAGGTGCAAAAGATCGCCGAGGAGATCCGCCCCTGGCTGGCGGGAAAGGATATCGAGCATAGCCGCCCGCGGCCGGCGCAACTGGCGCGCACCGCGCGCCTGGCCGCCATCGAGGCGCGCACCGCCGCCGGCTCGATCGGCCGCGAAGGCTTTTTCCTCAACTCGGAACCGGGCAAGAAGCGCGTGCCGGCCCGCTCCGCCCTGGTACTGGTGGTTGAGGACGATCCGATCCAGGCGAAGATCATCGGTAAATTCCTCGAGCGCGACGGCCACCAGGTACGCGTCGCACATACCGGCGAAGCAGCGCAGGCGGCATTGCGCGAAAAGCCGGCGCCCGCCCTGGTGCTGCTCGACGTCGATCTGCCGGACATGGACGGTTTTGCCCTGCTGGAGCAAATCCGCGCCCAGCGCGGCACCCAGAACCCACGCGTGATCATGGTCACCGGCCACGCCGCCCGCGCCGACATTGCCAAGGGCGTGGTGCTGGGTGCCGACGGCTACCTGACCAAGCCCTTCCGCCCCGAAATGCTCAAACAGGCGGTCAGCCACCTGCTGCCCGGCGCCTGAAACCGACCGGCGAGCGGGTCGGCGGCCCCGTCCAGGCGCCGCGACCCATTTGTGGGTGAACCGAAGGTGTTTTTCCCCGTCTACTTAAGGGAGAATCCGCGCCAGGCTCAAGTTCGCCCATTCACCCCGGATTTGTGTAGACTAAAGGGGTGATTCGAGTTGTTTGGGGACCTGTCTTGAATTCGGGACTGTTTTTATGGCCGGCGCGGTCTTCCGGCCTCAAGCCCCGGCTTGGAAAACGGCGCTTTTTGGAGTTCCACCCTCATCCCGGCGTCTCGTGCAAAAGCCTACTCTGTTTTTCATCGACAATGACAGCCTGTTCTACGCCCGCACCGCGCTGGGCGAGGCGAGCCATGAAGACGCCAAGGTGACCATGTCGCCGGCTTTCCGGCGCATGCTGCGCGAGCTCGACGGCACCCGCAGCGTGGCCGACCTGGCCGCGCTGTTTCCGCACCTGGACCAGGAAGACCTGCAGATGTGGGTCGGCGAATTGCTGCGCCAGCAGATGATCGAACCTTCCCAGACCTTGAGCGCGGAGGAGCGGGCGCGCCAGCGAGAAACGCCGCAGGCAGCCCGGCCGGCCGCCAGACCGGCGTCCGCGCCGACGCCGCCAGCCGGCCAGGCTCCCGCGGTGGCGGTAAGCGAGCAGGAGGTGCAGCAGATCGCCGAGGAAATCCAGCCCTGGCTGGCCGAACTGGGCAGGACACCGAACCAGCCGTCCGCAGACGGCTTGAGCCGCACCGCGCGGATGGCGGCGGTGGAGGCGACGACGACGGCCAGCTCGATGGGCCGCGAGGGCTTTTTCATGAGCCCGGACAGCCCGCGCCAGCCGCTTGAGCCCGGGGCGCAGCGCCTGATCCTGGTGGTGGAAGACGACCAGCTGCAGGCGACCATGGTGAGCCGCATCCTTGAGTCGGCCGGCTACCGGGTGAAGGTGGCCGACACCGGCGCCAAGGCGAGCGCGGCGATGACCGCCCGCCCGGCACCCGACCTGGTGCTGCTCGACGTCGAACTGCCGGATACGGATGGCTTTGCGCTGCTCAAGCAGATGCGCGCGCACCCGATGCTGCAGTGGATGCGGGTGGTGATGCTGACCAGCCGCGCCGACCGCGCCGACATCGCCAAGGGCGTGCTGCTGGGCGCCGACGGCTACCTGACCAAGCCGTTCCGCCCGGAAACGATGAAAATGGCGCTGCGCCAGGCGCTGCCGGAATAATCTGTTGTCATATTTGGATTAAGATATTCAAACATCATGAGCGCCACCGCCAATCCGCCGCCGGAACACCTGATCTACCGCCTGAGCAGGGAGGGGTCGGCCATTCTCGCGCAGCCGCGCGGACGGGTGTCGCGCGGCTTTTTGCGCCTGCTGTCCTCCATCGACGGCCGCCGCAGCCTGGCCGAGGTGCATGGCGAAATGCTCGACCTCGGCCTGTCGCCCTCCGACCTGCTGGCCTGGGTGCAGGAACTGGAGCGCCAGGACCTGGTGGAAGCGGCGGCGCGCCCGGGCTTCGCCTATCACGGCTTTGTCGAGATGGAGCGCGACGACGGCTTTGACCGCACCGTGGAGCAGATCCGCACAGCGCTCAAGCGCGAGCAGCCCAGCGCCGACGACCACCTCCTGCGCACCACCGCGCGCCTGATGGCGCTGGAGTCGGGCCCGACCACCCGCGCGGTCACCGAGAACGGCTTTTTCGCCCTGGCTTCGGGCCAGCCGGGCGACGGCGGCACCCGCCCGGACAATTATCTGGTGCTGATCGTCGAGGACGACGCGCTGCAGGCACGGGTGGCGCAAAACATCGTCGCCAAGGAAGGCTTCCAGACCTCCTGGGCGGAAGACGGGCACGAGCTGGTGTCGCACCTGAAGGCGCCGCGCCGGCCCGACCTGATTTTGATGGACGTCGACCTCTCGGGCACCGAAGACGGCTTCGATTACCTGGCGAAAATCCGCCGCCACCCGGCCTTTGCCGATACCCGGGTGATCATGCTCACCGCGCGCTCCGAGCGCGAGGACATCGCGCGCGGCGTGATGCTGGGCGCCAACGGCTATGTCACCAAACCCTACCGGGCCGACCTGCTGCGCGGGGCAATCCGCCAGACCTTGAATCTGGCCACGGCCTGATCCGCGCCGGACTGGCGCGAACCCTGCGCCCCGCGCCTTCCCGCGCATGGGACCTATAACCGCGGCATGCCGCGCCGCCCGGTGACAGCGCATCGCGCTTGGCCGATAATCGACTCATCAGGCGACCCGATTGGGCTGGACCGGCAGCGGTCCGCCGGCCGATCCGGCAATCCCGGGGCGCCCCACAGACAAAGGAGACTTCCATGGCCATCCACGGCATGAACCACTTCACCATCCTCACGGACAACATGGAAGGGACGCGCGACTTCTATTGCAAGATGCTCGACCTGGAAGTCGGCAAGCGCCCCAACTTCAGCTTTCCCGGCTGGTGGCTTTACAAGGACGGCGTGCCGATCCTGCACGTGGTCGGCGGCCGCCCGCGCGCCGAACTGCGCGCCGGCACGCTGGACCACATGGCCTTCACCGCCACCGGCCTCTTGCCCACGCTGCAGCGCCTGGAAGAGCACAAGATAGGCTACGAACTGCGCCGGCTGGACGCGCCCGAAGGCGGCGTCGACCTGTGGCAACTGTTTTTCATGGACCCGAACAACGCCAAGGTCGAACTCGACTTTGCCGGCAAGGAACCCGGCCCGGCGAATTTCAAGGACCAGGGCACCGCTGCCGCCACCGTGCAGATGAAAATGGAAGACCAGTAAGTCCGCGGCCGTCTAAAAAAATCGCGCGCCGGTCCACCGGCGCGCGATTTTATTTGGGCTGCGGCACCGCGCCGCAAACACGGCTTGCCTAGCGCGGCTTGTCGCCCTTGAGCGTGATGCGATGCATCACGCGCTTGTAGCCATGGTAGTCGTTCACCGGGTTGTGCTGGGTACAGCGGTTGTCCCATAGCGCCACCGAGCCCGGCTGCCAGACGAAGCGGCAGGTGAACTCCGGCTTCACCTGATGCGCGAACAAGTAATTCAACAGCGGCGCGCTCTCCTCCTCGCTCATGTCGCGAAAACGCAGGGTGTGGCCGAAGTTCACGTACAAGGCTTTGCGACCGGTCTCCGGATGGGTGCGCACCACCGGGTGCTCGGCCTGCAGCGCCTGCCGCGCCACCTCCGTGCCGCGCTCGACAATGCGGTCTTCGCGCGTGCGCGTTACGTCGGCCTTGGCCGAACTGTTGACGGCATAAAGCCCGTCGAGCATTTTTTTCATCCCCGGCGAAAGCGCCTCATAGGCCGCAACCTGGCTGGCGAACAAGGTATCGCCACCGAAAGGCGGCACCTCGCGCGCCACCAGCATCGACGCCATCGGCGGCGTTTCCAGATACGCGGTGTCTGAATGCCAGATGCCGCCGAAATTGTTGCGCTCATGCTCGAGCTTGACCACCGGGATGATCAGCGGAAAACCGTCGATGCCTTTGACAAAGGGATACTCGATCACCTCGCCCAGCTTTTGCGCGAACTCGAGGAACTGCGCCGGCGGCAATGCCTGCTCGCGGAAAAACACCACGCCGTGTTCCAGCCAGATGTCGCGCACCTGGCGCGTGGTGGCCGCGTCCAGGTCGCGCGCCAGGTCGATGCCGTGGATTTCCGCGCCCAGCGCGCCGGCCGTCTTGCGCACTTCCAGGGTCTTGCCCATGTTTGTCTCCGCCGTTTCCTTATGTGCAAAGTATAAGCGGCGAGCGCGGGTGCTTGCACTTATGGCCGGGACAAACAAAAAGAGCGCCAGCGGCGCCCTTTTTGTTCGTGCCGAGCAATCAACTCAAACGCACGTACTCGTAATCCACCGGCAGGTTGTTGATGCCGCGGTCCGGCGGCGCGATCCAGGCCGCCATCTTGCCGGGCTCGACCACGCGATGCTGCAGGCTCTTGACGAAGCTGCGGTCTTCGTCCGAGGGCAGCGCGGACTTGAGCAGGGCATCGTACTCGCCCTGGCTGACCGGCTTGCCGGCGAGGTCGGTAGGGACGTTGGCCCAGATGCCGATGGAGCGGTGAAAACGATCCGAGGGCAGCTTGAGTTCGACATTGAAGCCGGCGCGCTCGATCAGTTTGTTCCAGCGCTTGAAGCCGATCTCGCAATCCTTCACATATTCGTTGCGCGTCACCGCGTTCATCGCGTTGCGCATCGCCAGGTCTTCGGTCTTGACGCCGCCGGCGCCGTCCGGTACTTCGAGCTTGTAGACGGTATCGATTTCCTTGTGGTCGGGGAACTTGGCTTCGTCCGGGCGGCCCTTGATGCCGTTGGCGAAGTAGGAGCCGGCATTCGACGAGGATTCCGAGCCGAACAGATCCAGGGCGGAAGAGAACCAGAAGTTCATGTACTTCTGCACCGTGGCGAGATCGATGGCGCCGGCGGCACGCACCTTTAGGGAATCGTCGCTGCCGATTTCCTTCATCACTTCCAGGCTGCGGCGGATCACCCGGCCGATGCCGGTTTCGCCGACGAACATGTGATGCGCTTCTTCGGTGAGCATGAAGCGGGTGGTGCGCGCCAGCGGATCGAAAGCGGATTCGGCCAGGCTCTTCAATTGGTACTTGCCGTCGCGGTCGGTGAAATAGGTGAACATGAAAAACGACAGCCAGTCCGAGATCGGCTCGTTGAAGGTGCCGAGGATGCGCGGCTTGTCCTGGTCGCCGGAGTGGCGCATCAGCAGCTCTTCTGCCTCTTCGCGGCCGTCGCGCCCGAAGTAGGCATGCAGCAGGTAGACCATGGCCCAGAGGTGGCGGCCTTCTTCGACATTCACCTGGAACAGGTTGCGCAGGTCGTAGAGCGAAGGCGCGGTGTGGCCCAGGAGGCGCTGTTGTTCCACCGACGCGGGCTCGGTGTCGCCTTGCGTGACGATCAGGCGGCGGAAGGCCGAGCGGAACTCGCCCGGCACTTCCTGCCACGCGTCCTGGCCCATGAAGTCGCCGAAGCCGATCTTGCGGTTCTCCTGCTGGTCGGCCAGGAAGATGCCCCAGCGGTACTCCGGCATGGGCGTGTAGCCGTACTGCGCCCAGCCCTGCGCGTCGACGCCGACGGCGGTCCGCAGGTAGACATCCTTGGCCTTGAAGTCGCTCGGGCCCATCTCGTCCCACCAGCGCAGGAAGGCGGGCTGCCAGTGTTCGAGGGCGCGCTGCAGCTGGCGGTTGTCGGCCAGGGAGACGTTGTTGGGGATCTTGGCCTGGAGGTCGATGGTGGTCATGTCTTTGTCCTTTTGGTGGGGTTCGCCTTCGGGCTCACCGCCACCCTACGAATGCATTGCAGGTCGTGTAGGGTGGGGTGAGCGCGCAGCCGAACCCCACCCCGATGCGTCGATCAGACGCGCTTCCAGTCGAACCTCGCCTTCTTCCCCGTGC
>JAQGMJ010000023.1 GCA_028292405.1 Betaproteobacteria bacterium | reverse complement strand
CGGCTCTTCGCGGCCGAAGTGGCCGTACGCCGCCGTCTTGGTGTAGATCGGGCGCAGCAGGTCGAGCATCTGGATGATGCCCTTCGGGCGCAGGTCGAAGTGCTCGTGGATCAGCGCGGCGATCTTGTGGTCCGGGATCACGCCGGTGCCTTCCGTGTACACGGTGATGTTGATCGGCCGGGCGACGCCGATGGCGTACGACACCTGCACCTGGCACTGGCGGGCCAGACCGGCGGCGACGACGTTTTTCGCCACGTAGCGGGCGGCGTAGGCGGCCGAGCGGTCGACCTTGGATGGGTCCTTGCCGGAGAAGGCGCCGCCGCCGTGCGGGGCGGCGCCGCCGTAGGTGTCGACGATGATCTTGCGGCCGGTCAGGCCGCAGTCGCCCTGCGGGCCACCCGTGACGAAACGGCCGGTGGGGTTGACCAGGTAGCGGATGTTCTTGCCGACCAGTTCCTTCGGCAGGATAGGCTTGATGATGGTCTCGATCACCGCCTCTTCGATTTCCTTGTGCGAGATCTCCGGCGCATGCTGGGTGGAGAGCACGACGGTGTCGATTTCCGAAGGCTTGCCGTCGACGTAGCGAACCGTCACCTGCGACTTGGCGTCCGGGCGCAGCCACTTCAGCTTGCCGTCGCGGCGCACCTGGCTCTGGCGCTCGACCAGGCGATGCGACAGGTGGATCGGCAGGGGCATCAGCTCCTTGGTTTCGTCGCAGGCGAAGCCGAACATCAGGCCCTGGTCGCCGGCGCCCTGGTCGAGGTCCAGGCCCTGGCCTTCGGTCACGCCCTGGGAGATGTCGGGGCTCTGCTTGTCGTAGCAGACCATCACCGCGCAGCCCTTGTAGTCGATGCCGTATTCGGTGTTGTCGTAGCCGATGCGCTTGATCACGTCGCGCGCGACCTTGATGTAGTCGACATTGGCGCGGGTGGTGATTTCACCAGCCAGAACCACCAGGCCGGTGTTGCACAGGGTTTCAGCGGCGACGCGGGAAGTCTTGTCCTGGGCTAAAATTGCATCCAGGATAGCGTCGGAAATCTGGTCCGACACCTTGTCGGGATGGCCTTCGGAGACGGACTCGGACGTGAACAGATAATCACTCATGGCTGGCTCGAAATAGTCGGCAGATGTTGGACAAGCCGCAGATTTTAACAGAGTCCTGATTGCGTTCCCGTTACACCCTTCCATCCTTCCTGCCTATCGGCCGCGCTGCCAACATTGCTCAAATTCCTGTTCCTTTGCGCCTCCCGGCTGCCGCTGGCCCTGTTGCACGCCGCCGGTGCCGCTGCCGGCGCGGTGGCCTACCGCCTGAGCCCGGCGCTGCGCCGGCAGATCGACGCCAATATGACCCAGGCGGGCTACCCCGAACCCGCCATGCACCGCGCCGCCGCGCGGGAAACCGGCAAGGCGATAGCGGAGATGCCGGCGATCTGGCTACGCCCGCTGGAACAGGTCGCGGGCCTGGTGCGTGATCTACAGGGCTGGGAACAGGTGGCCGAGGCGCAGGCGCAGGGGCGGCCGATCGTCTTTCTCACCCCGCACCTGGGCTGTTTCGAGCTGACCGCGCAAGCCTACGCCTGGCACACGCGCGCCGACAAGCCGTTGACGGTGCTGTACCGCCCGCCGCGCAAGGCGGTGCTGGCGCCGCTGATCCAGGCCGGGCGCAACCGGCCCAACATGCGCGTCGCCGCCGTCGACCTGGCTGGCGTGCGGGCGCTGATGCGCGCGCTGAAAAACGGCGAGTCCGCGGGCCTGCTGCCGGACCAGGCGCCGCGCTTCGGCGAAGGCGTGTGGGCGCCCTTTTTCGGCCGCCCGGCCTTTACCATGACCCTGGTGCAGCGCCTGGCGCGCGCCGGCCGCGCCGTCATCTTCCTGGCCAGCGCCGAGCGCCTGCCGCGCGCCGCCGGCTACCGCCTGGTGATCGAGCCCTTCGACGAGGCGCTGTCGAAAGACCCGACCGAGGCCGCCACCCAGATCAACCGCGCGCTAGAAACCCTGATCCGCCGCCTGCCGACGCAATATCTCTGGGCCTACAACCGCTACAAGGTGCCGCCGGGCGTGGCGCAGCCACCCGTCATCGGGCAGCCGCCCAGCGACGCGCAGCCACCCGGCCCGGCACAGCCGCCTAAGATCGGGCAGCCGCCTGACATCGGGCAGCCGCCCGCCGCCGTGCCGGCCGCCGGCGCGGAGGCCGCATGAAGCGCCGCCCGGGCATGGGGCCGGCGCGATGAGCCGGGCCGTTCTGTGGCTGATGTACCTGATCCACTTCCTGCCAGTGCCGGCGATCCGCGCGCTCGGCAGCGGCCTGGGCCGCCTGCTCTGCCGGTTCGGCCGTGCGCGGCGCCGCGTCGCGCGCATCAACATCGGATTGTGCTTTCCCGAGCTTGACGAGGCGGCGCGCGAGCGCCTGGTGCGCGAGGTGTTTGTGTGCTTCGCGCAAAGCGTGCTCGACCGCGCGCTGCTCTGGCACGGCAGCGAGGAGCGGGTGCGCGATTTCGTCCAGGTGGAGAACATGGCGTTGCTGGACGCGCGCTGGGGCCGGCCGCTGATCATTCTCGCGCCGCATTTCGCCGGCATGGAGGCGGGCGGCATGCGCCTGTCGATCGGCAGGCCGCCGATGATGACCATGTTTTCCAACCAGAAAGACCCGCATTTCAACCGCGCCCTGTACGAGGGCCGCAAGCGCTTTCACCCCGAGGGCGTGATGGTCTCGCGCCAGGACGGGGTGCGCCGCGCGGTGCGCGAGCTGGCGAACGGCACGCCCTTCTATTTCCTGCCCGACATGGACCTGGGGCCGCGCGACGCCATTTTCGTGCCCTTCTTCGGCACCCCTGCCGCCACCGTCACCGCCGTCTCGCGCCTGGCGCAGCTCACCGGCGCGGCCGTCATGCCCTGCGTCACGCGCATGAGCGGCAACGGCTATATCTCCACCCTGCACCCGGCCTGGGACGATTTTCCCAGCGGCGATGTCGAGGAAGACACGCGGCGGATGAACACCTTCATCGAGGCGCAGGTGCGCGCGATGCCGGCGCAGTACCATTGGCTGCACAAGCGCTTCAAGACGCGGCCGCCGGGCGAGGCTTCGTTCTATTGACGGCCTTATTGACGTCACCTCATTGACATATGCGGGCGCCTCCATTTAGGGACTGATGGAATACAATTTTTTTTCCGCCACCGTTTTGCTGCTGCTGGTGTTCGACCCCTTCGGCAGCATCCCGGTCTTCGCCGCCGCGCTTAACCGCGTGGCGGCGGAGCGCCGGCGCGTGGTGCTGTGCCGCGAATGCGTGATCGCCTTCGCGGTGCTGGCGGCTTTCCTGTTCGGCGGCGAGGCCTTTCTCAAGCTGATGCATTTGTCGAATGCCTCGCTGCAGCTCTCCGGCGGCATCGTGCTGTTCCTGATCGCGCTGCGCATGATCTTCCCTTCGGGCGACGGCATTTTCGGGGCGCTGCCGCAGGGCGAACCGATGGTCTTTCCCCTGGCCGTGCCGATGCTCGCCGGCCCCTCGGCACTGGCCACCGTGCTGCTGCTGGGCGCGCAGCAGCCGGAGCGCAAGCTCGAATGGCTGGGCGCGCTGGCGCTGGCGACCATCGTCAGCGCGCTGATTCTTTCCGTCGCCGACCGCCTGCAACGGCGCCTGGGCGAGCCGGTGGTGGCGGCATTCGAGCGGCTGATGGGGCTGATCCTCTCGGCGCTGGCGGTGGAGATGCTGCTCTCCGGATTGCGCATGATCGAGGTCATCGCTTAAGCGCGCGGCACGGGGTAAGCTCGATAATTATGAAACTCAAATTCACCAAGATGCACGGCCTGGGCAACGACTTTGTCGTGCTCGACGGCATCCACCAAAACATCAACCTCTCCGAAGCGCAGTGGCGCTACCTGAGCGACCGCCATTTCGGCGTCGGCGCCGACCAGATGCTGGTGGTGGAAAAGGCGCAGTCGGCCGATGCCGACTTTCGCTACCGCATCATCAATGCCGACGGCGGCGAGGTGGAGCAATGCGGCAATGGCGCGCGCTGCTTTGTGCGCTTCGTGCACGAGAAGGGCCTGTCGCCGAAGACGCGCATCCGTGTCGAGACCCTCGGCGGGCTGATCGAGCCGCAACTGGAGGCCGACGGCCAGGTGACGGTGGACATGGGCGTGCCCTCGTTCAAACCCGAGACGCTGCCCTTCGACCCGAAGCACGCGGGCGCCACGCCGGTGGCGCATCAATACTGGCTCGACGTGGCGGCCACCAAGGTGCTGATCGACATCGTCTCGATGGGCAACCCGCATGCGGTGCAGGTGGTGGAAGACACCGAGCAGGCGCCGGTGGCAACGCAAGGGCCGCTGATCGAGAGTCACCCCGCCTTTCCGCGCCGGGTCAACGCGGGTTATATGCAGATCGTTTCGTCCACCCACATCAATCTGCGGGTGTATGAACGCGGCGCGGGCGAAACCCTGGCCTGCGGCACCGGGGCCTGCGCCGCGGTGGTGACGGGCGTGCAGCGCGGCTTGCTGGAACGCGATGCACCGGTGCGCGTCACCACCCATGGCGGCGACCTGCGCATCCGCTGGGGCGGGCCGGGGCAGCCGGTGATGATGACCGGGCCGGCGGCCACGGTGTTCGAAGGCGAGATCAGCGTGCCCGACGCTTAAGGCCCGGTCACAAAAAACGTACAATCCGGGCAAACCCGCGCCAAACGGCGAGGCCCTTACCGGACGCAGCCCATGACTCCAGACGCCGTCGCGCAATACCTGCAGCACAACCCCAAGTTCTTCGAGGACTATGCCGACATGCTGTCCGGCATCTTCGTGCCGCACCCGCACGGCGGCCGCGCGGTTTCGCTGCCCGAGCGCCAGATGCTCACCCTGCGCGAAAAGGTGCGCGCCCTGGAGCACAGCCTGGCCGACCTGATCGAGGTGGGGCAGGACAACGACGCCATCTCCGGCAAGATGCACCGGCTGACGCTGGCCCTGCTGCGCCTGCCGAAAGAGTCGCCCGAGCGCATGATCGAGACGCTGACGTACCACCTGCGCGAAGACTTCTCGATTCCCCACACCGCCTTTCGCCTGTGGGGCGTGAAGTCCGATTACCTGGGCCTGGACGAGAGCCTGAACATTAGCGACGAGTTGCGCAACCTCGCCGCCGGCGCCACCTCGCCGCTGAAGCTGCCCTACTGCGGGCCGATCAGGGGCTACACCTCGGAAGGCGTGGAGATCGGCAAGGAAGTTGCCGTGTGGTTCGGCGAGGCCGGCAGCCACATCAAGTCGCTGGGCCTGATGTGGATCTACGGCGGCGCCAACTCCGGTGGCCTGCTGGCCCTGGCCAGCGAAGATGAAAAGCGCTTTTACCCCGGCATGGGCACGATGTACCTGGAACGCCTGGCCGACCTGGTGGCCGCGGCCCTGGCCCACGTGTTTCCGGAAAAATAAGCCGCGCATGCAGGCGGCCCGGCGCATCACTCACGCGGCATCCAGCCCCGCGCCGGCAAGCAATGCGTCAACCGCCGCCGCCGCCGAACTCGCCGCCGCCTTTGGCAACTACCTGGCCGCCGAGCGCCAGTATTCGCCGGAGACGGTGAAGAATTATTTGCGCGATTTAAGCGAGCTGGCGCAACTGGCGAAGGACAAGCCGCTGCCTGAACTCTCGACGGCGCACATCCGCTCCTTCGCCGCGCGCCTGCACCAGCGCGGGCTTTCCGGAAAATCGATCGCCCGCTACCTTTCCTCCTGGCGCGGCTTTTACCGCTGGGGCTGCCGCGCGCGCGGCTTTTCCGCCAACCCGGCGATCGGCATCCGCGCGCCGAAGTCGCCCAAGGGTCTGCCCAAGGCGCTGTCGGTCGACCACGCGATGGCGCTGCTGGACAACGCCGCGCCCAACCCGGACGACCCGATGGACGCGCGCGACCTGGCGATGTTCGAGCTGTTCTACTCCTCCGGCCTGCGCCTGGCCGAGGTGATCGGCCTGGATGTCGAACGCAAGGCTGACTCGCGCGGCTGGCTCTCCGAGCGTGATGCCGAGGTGACGGTGATCGGCAAGGGCAACAAGACGCGCACCGTGCCGGTGGGCACGCAGGCGCTGGCGGCGCTGGCGCGCTGGCGTGAACTCCGCGCCCGGTTTTGCGTGACGGTGCCCTGCAGCGAGCCCAATGCCTTGTTCCTCTCGCCGCGCGGCAAGCGCGTCAACGCCGGGCTGATCTACACTCGCCTGAAGCGCTGGGCGCAGCGCTCCGGCATACCGGCCAAGGTGCACCCGCACGTGCTGCGCCATTCCTTCGCCACCCATGTGCTGCAGTCCTCGCAGGACTTGCGCGCGGTGCAGGAGTTGCTCGGCCACGCGAATATTTCGACCACGCAGGTGTATACGCACCTCGATTTTCAGCAATTGGCGAAGGTGTACGACGCGGCGCATCCGCGAGCCAGGCGAGCGGATCCTGAGGCCTCGCGCGCCGAACGCGGATCCGATAAAAGCGCCGAAGCGCAGACTGAACCATTCAAAGTGAAACCCGCCACCCGCAAGGCCCGCGCGTGAAGACCCGCGCCAAGATCGTCACCCTCAAGCCGGGCAAGGAAAAATCCCTGGCACGGCGCCACCCCTGGATATTCTCCGGCGCGATCGCCAAGGTCGAAGGCGAGCCGGCCAGCGGCGAGACCGTGCGCATCGTCGGCAGCGACGGCGGCTTTCTGGCGCATGCGGCCTTCAGCCCGCAATCGCAGATCCGCGCGCGCGCCTGGAGTTTCGACGCGCAAGAGCCTATCGACGCCGCCTTTTTTCAGCGCCGCCTGAAAACCGCGCTGGACTATCGCGCCGCCATGTCGATCGACGCCGACGCCTGGCGCCTGGTGCATGGCGAGTGCGACGGCCTGCCGGGCCTGGTGGTGGACCGCTACGCAGACCAACTGGTGGTGCAGTTTTCCAGCGCCGGTGCCGAGGCCTGGCGCGAGGTGATCGCCGATGCGCTGGTCGAACTCAGCGGCGTGCCGAATCTGTATGAACGCTCTGATGCCGATGTGCGCACCCTCGAAGGCCTGCCCGTGCGCACCGGTCCCTTGCGCGGCAAAGCGCCGGTGGGGCCGATCGTGATTCGCGAACACGCGATCAAGATCGAAGTCGACGTGCCCGGCGGCCACAAGACCGGCTTTTACCTCGACCAGCGCGAGAACCGCCGCCGCGTCTTCGAAGCCGTGCAGGGCATGCGCGACGCCGAGATGCTCAACTGCTTTTGCTACACCGGCGCGTTTTCGCTGGCCATGCTCAAGGGCGGCGCGAAGTCGGTGCTGTCGATCGACTCCTCCGGCCCGGCGCTGCAACTGGCGCGCGCCAATATGGAACTCAACGGCCTGGACGCGTCGCGGGCCGAGTGGCTGGAGGCCGATGTGTTCAAAGCCTTGCGCGAGTTGCGCGATGCCGGGCGCAGCTTCGACGCCATTGTGCTCGACCCGCCGAAGTTCGCGCCGACGCCCGCCACGGTGGAGCGCGCCAGCCGCGCCTACAAGGACATCAACCTGCTGGCCCTGCGCATGCTCAAGCCCGGGGGGCTGCTGTTCACCTATTCCTGCTCCGGCGGGGTCAGCCCGGAGCTGTTCGGCAAGATCGTCGCCGGCGCGGGCACGGACGCCGGGGTGGACGCGCGCATCGAGGCGCGTCTGTCGGCCGGGCCGGACCATCCGATGCTGCTCTCTTTCCCCGAGGGCGAGTACCTCAAGGGCCTGGTGCTCAGGAGGCTCTAGCTCCAACCCTTCAGACAAAAGTGCAACCCTGCTTTTGCCTGGTGTCTGTTTGAAATCGCCGGCGGAGCCGGACAATTTCAAACGGGCAAGGTCGACGAAAAGCCGGTAACGCGCGCACTATCGCGCTCAAACACGCTTCAGCTCGCCCAGGGCGCGCGCCGGCCCACCAGTTTTTCCAGCGCGTCCATTTCCTGGTCGGTGTGCATGCCGAAGCTGGCGGGAATCATCATCATGTTGTTGGTGGCGGTGTCGCGCATGATCCGGCGCGGATCATGGTGCGAAGACACCACCAGTTCCTCGGGGCCGCCGTTCAGGCTGGTGAGCTGGATGGCGCCGAAGCAGGTGCAAAAATAGACGCCGGCGTCGCGCACCTCGGTATAGCAGCCGGTGCCGCGGATGCCCGCCGTCACCGTCGGCGTGTGCAGGGTGAGCTGGCCGCTGGCGCGCTTGCCGAATACCGAACCCAGGGCGCCGGTGAGCATGCGCAGGGAATCGATGATGCCGCCGCCGGAAGACTCGATTTTCAGCTCCGAATTCTCGCGCAGGAAAAACGCGTCGCTGCCGACCACGAAGCTGACGCGCCCGTCGGCCCCGGTGGCGATGCTGTCGCCGACGCGCACCGGCGCGGCGCCGTTGACCCGCTCGCCGTTGACCCGCACCAGGCCGCGCAGGCTGCGGATGCTGCGGATGCTTTTGGCGCGTTCCTGCGCCCAGGCTGCCGGGGCAGCAAGGCCGGCTGCCAGCGCCGCGCCGCCCGCCAGGAAGTTGCGGCGCGTCAGGCGGTGGCTGCCGCAATCACATGAGATGGCGTGCAGGGGCGGGACATTTTTTGTCATTTGACGGACTCCATCGAGGCTGCGCTCGGGTTCGATACTTGGATGATACGTGTCCGGCTGCTGCCGCGCGCCTCCGGATTTTTACTTGCTTTTCGCCTGTATCGGCAAAACCGCCCGCCGGATTTACCTTGTTTTGTCGGATTTACCGCGCCTGGGCGCCACGGGCTGCCTTGAAAGCAGCCGCCACCGCCCCGACCTTTGAGCCTTCCTGAGAGGCAGGCGCCCGAATTTGACACCCACTTTGGACCGTCACACAAAGTTGGCCCCCGATTTGCTATGCTCTTACGCTTAAATCCGGGCCGCTGCCTGTCAGGCAATCCGACCCCGCTGGAGATTTCATGGCGCACCAAGTTCCTGTCACCATCCTTACCGGCTTTCTCGGCGCCGGCAAGACCACGCTGCTCAACCGCATTTTGTCGGAGGAGCACGGCCGCAAGATCGCGGTGATCGAGAACGAATTCGGCGAAGAGGGCGTGGACAACGAGATCCTGCTGCGCGAAGACGGTCCCGAGCAGATCATCGAGATGAACAACGGCTGCATCTGCTGCACCGTGCGCGGCGACCTGGTGCGCATCCTCGGCAACCTGCAGCGCAAGCGTGACGCCAAGGAACTCGACTTCGAGCGCGTGATCATCGAGACCACCGGCATGGCCGACCCGGCCCCGGTGGCGCAGACCTTTTTCATCGACGACAAGATCGCCGAATACTATTTGCTCGACGCGGTGATTACCGTGGTCGACGCCAAGCACGCGCAGACCCAGTTGGACCAGCATACCGAGGCGCAGGAGCAGGTCGGCTTCGCCGACCGCCTGCTGCTTTCCAAGACCGACCTGATCAGCGACGAAGAGCAGGTCAAACTCAGGGAGCGCCTGGTGAAAATGAACCCGCGCGCGCCGATGAAGGCGGTGCATTTCGGCAACACGCCGATCGAGGACATTCTCGACATTCGCGGCTTCAACCTGAACTCGGTGCTGGAGATCGACCCCGAATTCCTGGTCAACGACGACCATGAGCACAGCGACGACGTGCGCTCCTTCATTTTCAAGACCGACAAGCCTTTCGACCCGGTCAAGCTGGAAGAATTTCTCTCCGCCATGATCCAGGTGTATTCCAAGGACATGATGCGCTACAAAGGCGTGCTCAACATGAAGGGCCAGGACCGCCGCGTGGTGTTCCAGGGCGTGCACATGATGATGGGCGGCGACCTCGCCAAGGCCTGGGGCAAGGACGAGAAAAGAGAGAGTAAAATGGTTTTCATTGGTCGCAATCTGCCCCAGGAGGTGTTCCTGAAGGGGCTCGACTTGTGCACCGTAAGCCATTGATCGCAAAGTCTTTTTTGAGTATTTCAAGGGGAGATGCATGGTAACGGCAGCAGCGGCAAAATCGAAGGTAATCAAGATTCCGACCGAGTCGGAATTACTCCGCATGCCCGCCAAGGACTACATGAACGAGGTCCAGCTGGCGTTCTTTCGCGAGATGCTGAAAAATCTCAAGGAAGAGCTGATGGCCAATGCCGGCGAAACGTCCGAACATTTGCGCGAAACACCCTCGGTGCCCGACCCGGCCGACCGCGCCACCATCGAGGAAGAGCACGCCCTCGAGTTGCGCACCCGCGACCGTGAGCGCAAGCTGATGAAAAAGATCGAGCAGGCCCTGGGCCGCATCGAATCCGGCGACTACGGCTACTGCGACGAGACCGGCGAGCCCATCGGCCTGAAACGCCTGCTGGCCCGCCCGACCGCCACCCTGACCATCGAAGCGCAACAGCGCCGCGAACTGAAACAGAAAATGTACGGGGAATAAAACCCAGACGCACCCAAAACAAAAACGGTGGGCCTTGCCCGCCGTTTTTGTTTGCCCTTCCCGCCGCAAAGCGCGCAGCGATGGCTCGCCCAAATGTTTTCCGCTATAATTATGGGCTTCGGCCAAGTAGCTCAGTCGGTAGAGCAGAGGATTGAAAATCCTTGTGTCGGTGGTTCGATTCCGCCCTTGGCCACCAGAATTCGCAGCCCTTGAGTCGTCATGATTCAAGGGCTTTTTGGTTTCTTGGGCCACGCTTGCGTTGCCGCTCCCTGGCACTTCGGGGGAAACCCCTCGGGCGAGGTCAGCGGGAGCAGATGCCGGCGCTAAACAACGGTAAATCACGGTTGTTTTTCGAAAATTTCGCACTGATTCCATCCGCTCAACCCAGATAAGTCTCGCCCGCCCCAATCGCAAACCGCGGTCGGTTGCTCCGATGCCACGGCGGGTTGTACCCCGGCTCCATCCGTCCCGGCACCGCCATCCCCGGCCGTACGCGCATGTTCGGCGGCGGCGAGCCACAAGCAGCCGCCTTCTCGGCTTCGTGCCGCGCCTCTTTGCGCTTCTCGGTCCAGTATTCCATCCACTTCACATACCGCCCGCCGTCGATCGCGTTCGGGTCCTTCTTGAAGTCATAGCCGGGTTCATAAGGCGAAGGCGGCGGCGGATTCTTCCGGTCCACCGGCTGACTTGCTGCGAAGTCTGCGAGTGATCCCCACAGCAGCGCGATATCCGGCTCCCGCTTGCCGCCGATTGCCTGCACCGCCTGGGCAATCGCCGTCTTCACCTGCACCAGCTTCTCCATTGGCTCGGGCAGCTTGAAATCCAGCTTCAGCCAATTCTTGATGGCTTGGGCGATGCGTGAAGGCAACTTTTCAGGACCTCCATTCCCACCCTCTACGGTGTCATTCTGACCGCAGGGAAGAATCTGCTTTTCCACTAGTGCTACAACTACCGGCGCCACTTCCTCCTCCTCACCTTCTTGCGCAAACACCTCCTCCTGCAACTTCGCATACGCATCCAGCCTCTTCTGCAACACCGCCAGTGCGATATGCCTTGGCGTCTGCTTCACCCGCATGGTGTAGTCCCCGCTGCGCCGCTTGGCGTAACTGACGGTCAACCCGCCACGGGTATCTTCATCCAGCTTGTCGAGGGGGATCGGCGTCTCCGCTGCATCGAACAACTTAGCCGGGTCCAGGTAGGCAGCACGTATCTGTGCCTGCAGCAGGTTGGTTGAATTGAGTTTTAGCCGCGTAAACAAGTCGCCCAGCTCCGCGACGATACGCTCCCGTATTACGGGGTTTTTCATCATCTGGGCGGCGTGGGTGCCCTTTGTCTTATCGGAATAGCCTGCTCGTCCGGCGGCGGCGGTGGCGTTCTGGTCGAAGGTGTATTCGAAGATGAACCGCTCCTGGCGGTCGGTTAAGGGTTTCATTTGAGTCTCCATAAAAAGGGTTTATGGAAGTCAAAGATACGCAAGTCGATGCGCTAAGTGTGGTTGATTTTCGCGGCCGTAAAAGGCCGGAAAACTCTTTTGTTTCAGGCACTAAGGGCGCGGCGTGAAAAGCAAAATAGCGACTTGGCCTTATGCGGACAACAGCGAAACGCAACGCCTAACCTGCCGCTGAACTTACAAATTTAGACGATAGGCCCGCTTAATGGGGCGCGCATCCCATCGGCTATCCAAAATATTCAAGCGTATTCCAACAGGAAAGCCCCGGCGTGTACGGGTGCGAGCCCCTCAATGCGTCCGGTAAGCCGATAGAAACACATGGCTATTGTCTTCTTCGGCGGCCTTCTCCTTCTGCGCCGCCGCCCCCTGCGCCTGCCGCGCCAGCGCCGAATCCAGAATGCGCTGCATGCTCCCCGCCAGCGCCGGATTCCCCGCGCAAAGCCCCATGCCGCGCCGCAACTCCTCGATGCACCCGCCCAGGTCCTCATCAACCAGCCGCACCAAGCCCTCCGCGAACACCCGATAGGGATCGGCCTCCGCCAGCTTCACCAGCGGCTCCCACGCCTGCTTGGCAAGCGCGCCGTCGCCCTGCATCACGTACAGCAAGCCCAATTCAAAGTGGGCCGCGGGCACCGAAGCGTCCAGGCTGACCGAGCGCCCGATTTCCTCGATGGCGCGGTCGTAAAGGCCGATTTGGGCATGTTCGGCGCCGAGAAGGAACAACATTCTTGCATCGTCGGGCGATTGGTCCAGACCGTGCTTAAGCAGGGTAATCGCTGCGCCGTGGCGAGACTCCTGGCTCGCTAATAGAGCGAGGTGCAATAGTTCTTGGGCGTCGAGGGGATTAACGGTGGTGGACATCGAGTGCTCAGAGGAAGATCTTGTTTGCTCAACGCTTTATGCCAGAAAATAAATCGAACCCGGCCCCTTTAATTAATTGGAGACTTATCCACGGCGGCGGGCGCTGGTCCTTCCAGACCATGAGCGACCGCAGCGGTGGGTAAGTCGGGGGGAGGACTTCACGTGCCAGTGGGGCAAACGCAAGATTGACTTCGACTCATTCAGTACGGCTGATCTGTAAGTCATATCGCGCTGTGACTGGCGGCTACGTAGGAATTATTTTTTGATTTTTGACTTGCAACCGTGGTTCGCTTACTTCTCGCTGTTGCTACGAAGTTGCAACTTCTGAGAAATCGAACGTAGGATGCTTGCCGTCGACATATCGCCATTTTTGGCCCGCCATGAATGCTTCTGCCCCAAAGTGCTTTCTAATGGCTAATTTAATTTCATCAGGCACTGGTCCAGTAATCGACTCGATTGCCTGCAGCCAATAAAGGTCTTCTCCAAGCCTCTCTATTGAGAAGAATGGCGCATTCTCGATACGGTCCCGGCCAAAAAAGTCGATATATGGTTGGCCATAAATCGACACATTGGGTATGTCGGGTAATCGGAGTTTCAAATCAAACGGGGTATCCCAACCTGGCACAGACATGCTTCGTATGTCCCCATACGCAGGCTTTGTAACAAGAGAAATTTCCTTTATCACTTTCAAGAATGCAGTTAATACTTCGGGTGATTTCATGAACGTATTGTCAAGTAAATATCCACCAACAAATGGAAACGAGGGCTCTGAGGACTTATTCCATTGAATTTGATATTCGCAGTTCTTTCCAGCATTCAGAACAAGGCTTCCAGCCTTTACAGGTTTATCCACAGCCGTCTTATTTACGAGAACATCTACAACATCCTCCAGCCCATCAATTGCCACATCCGTCTCAAAGGCACCATATCTCTTCGGCCTTATCGATTCGGAAGCGCCAAGCAGCACAGAAAGAACATTCCGCGCAAGATCACGGTTTTCAAAAGTCTTAAGAACACTTAGTGAGAAAGTAATTCCTGGAATTTGATTGCTCATGGAACCCCAATTTGTTTAACGAGTACCCCAGACTGCCGTGCGTAATTCAACAAAGTAGGGCTGATTGGCGTATTACCACCCGGCGTGTAATAGATAAGAGTCCTGCTCGTCGTACCTTTCGACCAGTCGATAAATCCACGGGCTTGAAGATCAAATGGGATTGATGCCCCCGATTTTGCATCAACATAAGCTGCTACCCGATAATTTGAATTGTAAATTGTAAAATCTGGCACAACATATTTTTTTCCCAACCCAGCGTATTCTGGTGTAGGTAATTGCTCTTGCCTAACGAGTTGCCCAGCCTCATCAACTCCCCTAAGTTTTGTTGCAAGAACATAGTTATCAAAGGAGTCGCCCACAATCTTGTTCGTAACAACAACAGGGGAGGAACCTGTGATTGCATTGCCCTCGGCTATATCGGCCGCAGCGATTCTGCCCGTTAATGGCAATGCACTAACACTCACCCCAATGCCAGAAGATAAAAGGGGCCAGGCTCGAATTATTCTGGCGATGAAAGCTGAAAAATAATTCGAGCCTGAACTGCACCCCAAAAGTTGGACATCGGTCCAAACTTTGGGGTGTTTTCATGAGCAAGTACGACGAGCAGTTCAAGCTTAACGTTGTAAAGCAATACCTATCTTGCAAAGCTGGTGCCGAGGCATT
>JAQGMJ010000021.1 GCA_028292405.1 Betaproteobacteria bacterium | reverse complement strand
GACGGCCGCGCCACGGCCGACCACGCCGCCGCCGGCCGCAGCCCCGGCACCGGCGCCCAACCGCTGGCTGGGACCGATCGCCGGCCTCGCCGCCGGCCTGGGCCTGGCCGCGCTGTTCTCCCACTTCGGCATGGGCGGCGCGCTGGCCAGCGGCCTGGGTTCGCTGCTGATGATCGCGCTGGTAATCTTCGGCGGCGTCCTGCTGTACCGCATGTTTCGCGGCCGCTCGCAAAACGCCGGCCCGGCGAATCCTGCCTTCGCCGGCGTCGAGCCGCCGATGTATCGGGAACCGGTAGTCAACGCACCGCCGCATCTGGTGGAGGCGCCGCAGGCCGCTTCATCCGCGGCCAATGATGCGCCGGCGCAGCCGTCCTGGACCATGCCCGCCGACATCGACCCGGCAGCCCTTACCCACACCGCCAAAGTGCTGTTCCTGCGCATGCAGGCCTCCTCGGATGCCGCCAACCTGGCCGATATCCGCGAGTTCACCACGCCCGAGATGTACGCCGAGATCCAGCTCGAGATCGGCGCCCGCGAAGGCCGGCCGAACCAGACCGAGGTGTTCCGCCTGGACGCGCAAATGCTCGGCGTCGAGGAGATGAACCAGCAGCGCCTGGCCAGCGTGCGCTTCAACGGCACCATCCGCGAGGAAGCCGGGGCCCAGGCCGAGCGCTTCTCCGAAGTGTGGAACCTGACCCAGGGGCCGGATGGCAGATGGCTGCTTGCAGGGATCCAGCAAGCGGCGTAAGCCTCTCTTGCGGGAATAAAAAAGCCGGGCGACTGCCCGGCTTTTTTACGTCTGCGGTGGCGGCGCCTGCCGGCAACCGCCACCGATCATCAACGGCTTAGTGAATCGCGCCCGGGCGCGAGATCACGCGGTCGGCGAACTCGCTGGCGGCGGAGGCGCCGAAGCGCTTGGCCAGGCGTTCGGCCACATTGTCGTGCTCGCTGTAGTCGACGATGGTTTCCGCCTTGATGACCTCGCGCGCCACCGAATCGACCGTGCCCAGGCCATCGGTGAGGCCCATGGTGATGCTCTTCTCGCCGGTCCACATCAGGCCGCTGAAGGTGTCGGCATCTTCCTTCAGGCGCTTGCCGCGCCCCTTGCGCACCACGCTGATGAACTGCTGGTGGATCTCTTCCAGCATCGCGTTGATGTAGTCCTTCTGCTTTTCCACCACCGGCGAGAACGGGTCGAGGAAGGCCTTGTTCTCCCCCGCATGGTAGGCGCGGCGCTCGACGCCCAACTTTTCCATCGTGCCGGTGAAGCCGAAGCCGTCCATGATCACGCCGATGGAGCCGACGATGCTGGCCTTGTCGACGTAGATCTTGTCGGCGGCCGAGGCGATGTAGTAGCCGCCGGAGGCGCAGAGGTCTTCGACCACCACGTAAAGCGGCTTGTCCGGGTACTTGGCGCGCAGGCGCTTGATCTCGTCGTAGATGATGCCGGCCTGCACCGGGCTGCCGCCCGGGCTGTTGATGCGCATGATGACGCCGGCGGTGGCCTCGTCCTTGAACGCCGATTGCAGAGAACTGGTGATCTTGTCGGCCGAAGCCGAGCCGGTGGAATCGATCACGCCGCGCAGTTCGACCAGCGCGGTATGCCGCTCCATGCTCGCGCTTTTCTTGCCCAGGCCCGGCAGGTCGACCAGGGCCAGCACCACGATCGCCAGATAAGCGAAGGTGAGGAACTTGAAAAAGATGCCCCAGCGGCGCGAACTCTTTTGTTCCTTCAGCGCGGCGAAGGCCAGCTTTTCCAGCGTGCGCTGCTCCCAGGTGCCCGAGGCATCGGCTGCGCGCGGACGGTGCGGCTCGCGCGGCGGCGGGGGCGGCGCGGCCGGAGGAATACCACCGGAAGGCGGGGCGCCGCCGGCGGGTTGATGCGGGTCTTCAAAGGGGCGTTGCGGATCGTCGCCGTACATGGGGAAACCTCAAGGAGGGGAAAGAAAGATTTGGCCGCCGGTTTCGGTCACCGGCAGGGTTACCAGGCTGCGGCCCCGGCAAGGGCCGCCAACGCAGACGCCGTTGGCCGGGTGATAAATCGCACCGTGCGTGGTGCAGATCAAGTATAAGCCCGAGGCGTCAAAGAAGACCCCGGGCTGCCAGTCGAGTTCCATCGGCACGTGGGCGCAGCGGTTGAGATAACCGTGGACGCGGCCGTCGTAGCGCACCACGAAAGCCGGCTCCTGCCGGCCGTAGCGCTCGACCGAAAAGCGCACGCCGCGGCCGCCCTCTTCCAGCTCGGTGGCGGCGCAGATCAGCCGTGGTTCTTCAGCCATGCGGAGAGTTCGGGTACGGAGTGGACGATGCCGTGCGGCTCGATCGCCAGCAGGTCGGCATGCGGGTGCGCGCCATAGGTAACCGAAAGCGCGTGGGTGCCGGCGTTTTTCGCCATCTGCGAATCGTGGGTGGTGTCGCCTATCATCAGGGTGCGGTCGGGCTCGGCGCCGAAGCGGTCCATCAGGTCGATCAGCATTTGCGGGTGCGGCTTGGAGTGGGTCTCGTCGGCGCAGCGCGAGCCGTCGAACATCGCGCCGAGTTCGGTGCCGTTCAGCGCCCGGTCCAGTCCGGCGCGTGACTTGCCGGTGGCCACCGCCAGCCAGTAGTGCTGCGCCTTCAGGTCAGCCAGCAATTCGGCCATGCCGTCGAACAGCAGCAGGTCGCCGTCGCGCGCCAGGTAGTGGTAGCGATAGCGCTCGGAGAGCTTCGGATAGTCCTTCGGGTCGAGGTCCGGTAGCGCCATCTGCAGCGCGTCCTGCAGCCCCAGGCCGATGACGTGGCTGGCCGTCTCAGTGTCCGGCACCTTCAGGCCGAGGTCGCGCGCGGAGGCCTGGATGGCGGCGACGATGGCGCCGGTGGAGTCCATCACCGTGCCGTCCCAGTCGAACACGATCAGGTCATAATTCTTAAATTTGTTTTCATCGGCCATGGGCCTGCTCACAGACTTTCAAGATAACGCTCAAGCTCATCGGGCAACGGCGCTTCGATGCGCATGCGCTCCCCGCTCACGGGGTGCGCAAACGAAATTCTAGCCGCATGCAGGAACATGCGCTTTAGACCCGGCGCGAGGCCGGTCTTTTGCAAGCGCTTGTTCAGGTCGAAGTCGCCGTATTTGTCGTCGCCCATGATCGGGAAGCCGCTGGAGGCCAGGTGCACGCGGATCTGGTGGGTGCGCCCGGTTTTCAGTTGCGCCTCCAGCAGGGTCGCTTCAGGATAGCGCTTCACCAGTGTGAAAATGGTGTGCGCCTCCTGGCCGTCTTCCGCCTCCGTGGCGGTGACGCGGCGCTCGCCCTCGGCGGTGACGAACTTGTGCAGGGCGGCGCGCACGTGGTGCTTGGCCTCGTGCGGCCAGTGGCCCTTGATCAGCACCAGGTAGCGCTTGTCGGTCTTGCCCTCGCGCAGGAGTTCGTGCATGGCGACTAACGCGGCGCGCTTTTTCGCCAGCAGCAGCACGCCGGAGGTGTCGCGGTCCAGGCGGTGCACCAGTTCGAGAAACTTGGCCTGCGGGCGCGCCGCGCGCATGGCCTCGATCACCCCGTACTTCAGGCCGCTGCCGCCGTGGACCGCCACGCCGGCCGGCTTGTTCAGCGCCAGCAGGGCATCGTCCTCCAGCAGCACCGGGATTTCATCGGCCGCGCGCGCCGCCCCCGCGGGCGGCTTTTTCGGCGCGTCCGGATCGACGTCGAGGCGGATCGGCGGCACGCGCACCAAATCCCCCAGATTGAGGCGGCAGGCGGCGTCGGCCCGGCCCTTGTTGATGCGCACCTCGCCGGAGCGAATAATCCGGTAAATCAAGCTCTTGGGCGCACCTTTAAGGTGCTTGAGCAAAAAATTGTCCAGGCGTTGACCAGCGCCGGACTCGTCGATTTCGACCAGTTTGGCCGCCAACTTCCCTAATTCATTCATTTGTCTATATAATTCCTCGGGTGGACTGCAAGAAGTCCGCCCATCCGGCCGCAAATAGCCTGTAGTCTGTTGTCATGCCCCTGCAATACCCTTGCAACCGGGCTGCAACATCGAGGCGAAAGCGGCACAGAAAAAGCGGATCTTGCCCGTGGCACCATCGCGGTTGGTTCAGTGGTTTTGAAGTCTGAGTCCGGCGCGGATTTGCAGCAACGCAATGTCCGCCACGAAGACTTCGCACCACGGCCAGCCCACACAGGTCGTCCGCCCGCCTGCTTCGATTAAGAAAAAGGGCGATTGTATAGAGCAATCAAGCATTGCGCGCACCCCCTGTCATTTGAGAATTCAAGTTTGTTGCCGCGACTCATCGTTCCAAAACGCGAATCCCGGCTGCAGGCCCACCATCAGTTGACTTTTCCCCTCCCGACGACGGATCGCAAATAAGTCCCATGCAGCTCTTTCTGCAAACCGACTTTCTCCTGGCGCTACTGGTAACAGCCGCAAGTTTCGGCCTGTTCGCCAGCGTGCGCCTGGGCCTGCGCCCATCGCCGATTCCGGCAGGGGGCACCCCTTTCATCCCAGCGGGGCGGTGCGCGCAGGGAGCACATCATGAAACGCATGTTGTTCAACGCGACCCACTCGGAAGAGCTGCGCGTCGCGATAGTCGATGGTCAGAAACTGATCGACCTCGATATCGAAACCGCTGGCCAGGAACAGCGTAAAAGCAATATCTACAAGGGTGTCATCACCCGCATAGAGCCCTCCCTGGAAGCCTGCTTCGTCGACTACGGTGTCGACCGCCACGGCTTTTTGCCCTTCAAGGAAATCTCGCGGGTCTACTTCCGCGACGGCGTCAACGTCCGCGACGCTTCCATCAAGGAAGCCATGCGCGAGGGCCAGGAAATCATGGTCCAGGTGGAAAAAGACGAGCGCGGCAACAAGGGCGCGGCTCTCACCACCTTCATCTCGCTGGCCGGCCGCTACCTGGTGCTGATGCCCAACAACCCGCGCGGCGGCGGTGTTTCGCGCCGCGTCGAGGGCGACGACAGGCAGGAGCTTAAAGAGGTGATGGACCAGCTCCAGTACCCCGACGGCATGAGCCTGATCGCCCGCACCGCCGGCATCGGCCGCGCCGCCGACGAGCTGCAGTGGGACCTGAACTACCTGTTGAAGCTGTGGGACGCCATCAAGTCGGCCTCCGACTCGCTCAAGGGCGCCAACCTGATCTACCTCGAGTCGAGCCTGGTGATCCGCGCCATCCGCGACTACTTCTCGCCCGACATCGGCGAAATCCTGATCGACACCGACGAGATTTTCGAGCAGGCCCAGACCTTCATGTCGCTGGTGATGCCGGACACGGAAAACCGCGTCAAGCGCTACCGCGACGACGTGCCGCTGTTCTCGCGCTTCCAGATCGAGCACCAGATCGAGTCCGCGTATTCGCGTACCGTCTCCTTGCCTTCCGGCGGCGCCATCGTGATCGACCACACCGAGGCCCTGGTGTCGGTCGACGTCAACTCCGCCCGCTCCACCCGCGGCAGCGACATCGAAGAGACCGCCTTCCGCACCAACTCCGAAGCCGCCGACGAAGTCGCCCGCCAGTTGCGCCTGCGCGACCTCGGCGGCCTGATCGTGATCGACTTCATCGACATGGAAAGCGCGCGCAACCAGCGCGATGTCGAGCAGCGCCTGAAAGACGCGCTGCGTCCGGACCGTGCCCGCGTGCAACTGGGCAAGATCTCGCGCTTCGGCCTGATGGAACTGTCGCGCCAGCGCCTGCGCCCGGCCCTGGCCGAAGCCAGCTACACCGTGTGCCCGCGCTGCAACGGCACCGGCCACATCCGCGACACCGAGTCTTCCGCCCTGAACATCCTGCGCATGATCCAGGAAGAGGCGATGAAGGACAACACCGCCACCGTGCATGCGCAGGTGCCGGTCGATGTCGCGACCTTCCTGTTGAACGAAAAGCGGGTGGAGATCAACCGCATCGAGGCGCGCCTGAAGGTCAACGTGCTGGTGATCCCGAACATCCATCTCGAAACCCCGCATCACACCATCGAGCGCCTGCGCCACGACGAATCGTCGCCGCTGGAGTCCGGCAAGGCCAGCTTCCAGATGGTGAGCGAGGAAGAGCCCGAGGGCTACAAGCGCAAGGAAGCGAAAGACGCGCCGAAGAAGCTTGAACCCGCCGTCAAGGGCATCATCCCCGAGGAGCGCGCGCCGCGCGCGGCAGTGCCCGTCGAAGCCGCGCCCGCCGCCCCCAAGGCGGCACCGGCGCCCTCGCCTATCCTGGCACAGGAAAGCGGCGGCATCATCGACCGTATCATGGGCTGGTTCAAGCCGCCCAAGACCACCGCGGCCGCGGTGCCTGCGTCGGCCAAGCCGGCGGCACAGCCGGCTTCGGCGCTGACCGATGCGGGCGGGGAAACACGCAACCGTGAAGGGCGCGGCCGTGGTCGTGGCCGCAGTGATCGCGGCGAGGGTCGCAATGAGGGCCGTGGCGGTGAAGGCCGTGGACGGGGTGAGCGTGGCGAGCGCGGTGGTGAACAACGCGCCGAGGGCCGCACTGAGGGCCGCACCGAGGGCCGTACTGAGGGCCGTACCGAGGGCCGCACTGAGGGCCGCGGCCAGCGCGGCGGCCGTGACGGCAATCGCGATGCGAATCGCGAGGGTCGCCCCGAGCGCGAGCCGCGTGAAGGCCAAGCCGCGCCGGAAGCGCGCGAAGGCCGCCAAGAACGCGGCGGCGAGCGCACCGAGCGCGGTGGCGAACGCGGTGGTCGCGGCGAACGTGCTGGTCGCGGTGACCGTCCGCGCCGCGAGCCCGGCGAAGGCCAGCGCGAGGCCGCCGAAGGCGTAGCCGAAAACACGGCCGACCCGACCGGCCCGCAGGAACGTGATCTGCAGCGCGGCGAGCGTCCGCGCCGTGAGCGTGCGCCTCGCCAGAATGGCGAGGCCGCGCCGCAGGCGTTGCTCGATGAGCAGACCGATGCGCCGGCCGAAGGCAC
Source organism: Betaproteobacteria bacterium (assembly GCA_028292405.1). Taxonomy (GTDB): domain Bacteria; phylum Pseudomonadota; class Gammaproteobacteria; order Burkholderiales; family JAEUOS01; genus JAQGMJ01. The sequence goes on along the minus strand of JAQGMJ010000021.1, from coordinate 59,727 downwards.
CGCCGAGCAAGGTGACGAAGAAGCGCGTGGCGAAAACGGCGCGCCGAACGAAGGCGGCGAGCGCGAAGACGGTGGTCGTCGCCGCGGCCGCCGCGGCCGTCGCGGCCGTGGCCGTTTCGATCGCGAGAATGGCGAAGCTGGTGCCAATGGCGAAGCCGGTGCCAATGGCGAAGCTGGTGCCAATGGCGAAGCTGGTGCGAATGGCGAAAGCGAAAGCGCCGGCGAAGAGCAGGATGCCGCAGCCGCGATCGAACAAGGCGCCGCAGTGGTTGCTGAAGCCCAGCCCTTTTCTTCTCCGACAGTAGCCGAAGTCGCCGCCGAAACTGCACCGCAGGCCGCACCGGAACCTGTCGCGGAACCGGTGGTCGCTGAACCGGCGTCGTATGCGCCGGCTCCGGCCCCCGCCCCGGCCGTGGTCGAGGCGGCACCCGCAGTTGCGCCTGCGCCTGCACCTGTTGCGGCGCCTGCGCCGGTCGCAATGACTGCGCCGCCGGTGGCCGCCGAGCCTATTCAGCCGCGTAAGTCGGCGGCCGAGACCAGCACCGAGCGCGAAACGATGCTGCAGACCGCCGGGCTGGCGCTGGTCGAGACGGACGCGCAAAAGTGGCGCACCGCCTACGACCGTGCCGCCAGCTTCGTCGAGCCGCCGCGCCCGCCGCGCGTGCTGCGTCCGCTTCCGCCGGCCGAACAAGGTCCGCTGGTCCAGGTCGAAACCAGCAAGCACTAAGACTGCCGCGCGTAAAAACAAAGCCCTGCAAGGGGCTTTGTTTTTTTGGGGCCGCCTGAAGCGGACGAGGCTACTCGCGCAGGCGCACCGTGAGCGCCTTCAGCAGCCCGTCGCAGGCATCCTCGATGTAGTCCAGCGCATGGGCGAAGCCGGCCGCGCCGCCGTAGTAGGGGTCGGGCACGATGTCGGCATCGTGCTGCGGCGCGTAGTGCATGAACAGCCCGAGCTTGCCACGCTGCGCCGGCGGGCTCATGGCGGTGAGAAAGGAAATGTTGTCGTGGTCCATCGCCAGGATCAGGTCGAAGGCGGTGAAGTCGGCCATCACCACCGGGCGCGCGCGTAATTTGGACAAGTCATAGCCGCGCTTTTCGGCATGTGCCTGCGAACGCCGGTCGGGCGGCGCATCCTGATAGCCGTGGGTGCCCGCCGAATCGACGCGCACGCGGCCGGCGAGGCCGGCTCCGGCGAGCTTGTGGAGCATCACACCTTCTGCCGTTGGCGAGCGGCAGATGTTGCCGGTGCATACGAACAATATCGAAACGCTTTTCATCCCCGGGGCCGGCCCTTGATGGACTGTTGCAGGTGTCCATACTAGCAGACCATGACAAGCATGCCGCCGTCACGCAAACCCTGCGTCGGGCTCAAAAGCGCTGCGCTTCCATGCCCGCCGCCGCGCTGGCGCGAAACAGGCTGGGGGTGAGGTTATGCCGCTGCAACAGGCTGTAGAACTTGGTGCGGTTGCGGTCCGCCAGCTTGGCTGCGTCGGACACATTGCCGTCGGTCAGCTTGAGCAACTGGATCAGGTAGTCGCGCTCGAAGCGCTGTTTGGCCTGGGCGTAGGTGAGCGACTGCAGGGTCGGCGTGCGCAGCGCGCGCTGCACCAGCGAGAGGGGAATCAGCGGCACGGTGGCGAGCGCGCAAACCTGCTCGACCACGTTGTGCAACTGGCGCACGTTGCCCGGCCAGTCGGCCACTACCAGCGCCTCCAGCGCGTCCGGCGCGAAGCCGGTGATGTCGCGGCGGTGCCGCTCCGCCAGGCTGCTGAGGAAGTGGCCGGCCAGCAGGGGGATGTCTTCGCGGCGCTCGCGCAGCGCCGGCAGGGCGAGGCGCACGACGTTGAGCAGGTAGTAGAGGTCAGCGCGGAAACGCCCCGCCGCCAGCGCGGCGTCGACGTCCTCATGTGTCGCCGAAAGAATGCGTACGTCGATGGGCACGCCCTCGCTGCCGCCCAGCGGGCGGATCATCCGCTCCTGCAGGGCGCGGTGCAGCTTGGCCTGCACCGGCAGCGGCATGTCGGCGACTTCGTCGAGGAACAGGGTGCCGCCGGCGGCCGCCTGGAACAGGCCTGGGTGATCGCCCGAAGTACCGTTGCTGTAGCCGGCCACGTGGCCGAACAATTCGGACTCCAGGAGTTGCTCGGGAATCGCGCCGCAGTTGACGGTGATGAATGGCCCCTCGGCGCGCGGGCTGGTGCGGTGAATGGCGACGGCCAGCACTTCCTTGCCGGTGCCGCTCTCGCCCTGGATCAGCACGCTGGCGTCGCTCGCCGCCACCAAGCGCGCCTCGCTCAGCAGGTCGGCCATGCGGGTGCTGCGGCTGACGATCTGCTCGCTCCAGGCATTGCCGGATTCGTTTTGCGCCCACGGCGCCATCTTCAAGGCGCGCGCCGCCTTGTCCAGCAGCACCTCTGTATCGAAAGGCTTGGTCAGGTAATCGAAGGCGCCGCGCGTGGTGGCGGCCACTGCGTCGGGCACGCTGCCGTTGCCGCTAAGCAGGATCACCGGCAGCACCGCGCGGCTGACGTGGATTTCGTCGAACAGCACCATTCCATCGCCATCCGGCAATTGCGCTTCGCTGATCACCAGTTGCGGCGGCTCGATCAGCAGTTGCGAGCGCGCTTCGCTGATGCTGCGCGCTTCGCTCACGCGATAACCGGCGCCGCGCAATTGTTCGGCCATGCGATGCAGGCTTTCAACATCGCCATCGACGAGCAGGATACGCCCGCTCATCGTCCCACCCCCGCATCGCCCTTGGTCACGCCGGGAAAGCTAAAAAAAGGCACACCGCGCCACAATGCACGCACAAGGAACTCCTCTGGCCATGCACGAATGCTCGCCCCGTAACCCGCGGGACAGCATGACCCGCGCGCCGGCGTCCGGCTGACCTTGAACATGCTTTGAGCATTAATTTTTGAAAAGGTTCGGCACTTCTCCATCGTGTTTTTAAGCGCACAATAAAGAAGCGGCGGTTTATAGGATCGCCTCAGGCGCTGCGTCCCAGGCGCATCATTTCCCGCCGTACCATCGCCCGATAAGGGCCGGCACTGCGCATCAACTGGTCCGGCGCACCATCCTGGGCCACTTGCCCATGATCGAGCACGATCACGCGGTCGAAGTTGCGCAGGGTGGAAATGCGGTGCGCCACCGCGATCACGGTACGGCCCTGCATCAACTGGTCCAGCGCGGCGCGGATGGCTTCCTCGGAATCGATGTCCAGCGCGGAGGTGGCTTCGTCGAGAAGCAGGATCGGGGCGTTCTTCAATAGCGCACGGGCGATCGCGATGCGCTGGCGCTGGCCGCCGGAAAGCTTCACGCCGCGATCGCCGACGATGGTCTGCATGCCCTGCGGCAATGCCTCGATGAACTCGCGGCAGCGCGCCGCCTCCGCCGCCGCCGCCACCTCTTCGTCGGTGGCCTCGGGCTTGCCGTAACGGATGTTGTCCAGCACGGTACGGTGGAACAACGAAATGTCCTGCGGCACCACCGCGATCACCTGGCGCAGGCTGTCTTCGGTGATGCGGCCCAACTCGCAGCCGTCGATCAGTACCCGGCCGTCCTGCACTTCATAGAACCGCTGCAACAGCGCCAGCAAGGTCGACTTGCCGCCGCCGGAGGAGCCCACCAGGCCCACGCGCTGCCCGGCTTCGATGCGCAGGCTGAGATTTTCGAATACAGGGTTCTCGCCCGGATAACTGAAGAACACGCGGTCGAATTCCACCGCGCCGCGCTGCTGTTGCAAAGGCTCGGCCTGTGGATGCGGCTGCATTTCGTGCGGCACCAGGATGGTCCCGAGCGCTTCCGACAAGCGCGCCATGTGCTGGGTCACATCAACCAACGCAAGAGCCAGGTCGCGGGTCGCATGCAGGATGGTGAAGCCCAGGGTACATACCAGCACCACGTCGCCGGTGGAGACGCCGCCGACTTCCCAGCGCTTGATCGCCCAGGCCAGCAGCGCGATGGTGAAAATGCCGGCGCCCACCGCGTGCAGCAGGCGCAGCTTTTCCAGGTAGCGCAGGCTGGCGCGGCGTGCGGTCATTTCGTGGCCGACGGTCTCGTCAAAACGACGGTGCTCGCGATGCAGGCCGCCGAAGGCGCGCACCAGCGGCATGTTGCCGATGATATCGACCATCTCGCCGTCCACTGCCGCCGCGCGGTCGGCAAAGCCCATGTGCAGGGGCTGGCCCAGCGCGGCCAGGCGATAGATTACATACGACAACACAATCGCCACCCCGAGCATGGCAAGAGTGACCCCGGTACCGACGGTGAACAAAAAGAAAATCGAACCCAGGCTGGCCAGGCACGGCGGCAAGACGTTCCAGATGAACATGTTTTCCATCGTGAATACGGCATTCGATGTCGCCGTAATGCGACTACTCAGCATGCCCGGCAGCCGCTCCTGGAAATAGCCGGGCGAGTGGCCGGTGAGATGGCGAAACAAATCGCTGCGCACATCGCCGGTGACATTGACGAAGGTGTGGCTGGCGATCCACCCGGCCACCCGCCACAGCATGTTGTCGCCGAGGATCAGCGACACCAGCAAGGCGAAACTCAGCCATACCCGGCCGTCCCGCGCACCGTCGGAGAGCGTATCGACGAGATACTTGACGCTATATTGCGTACACACCGCGCAGCCGACGGCCGCCACCACGGCGAGCAGGATGGCGCCGTGCGAGAGCAGGCGGCGGCCCATGTAATGGGCGAGAAAGGCCGCCGGCCGATGCGCGTACGTGCCCAGGTTGTCAGGCTTTGTCCCACGCGCGTCCCTGTCGTCCCCCGCTGAGGTAGGCGCCGAAGCGGGCGGAAGGCGTCCGGCGGATCCTGTTTGGTGCATGGTGGGCGGGCCTGTTGAAATGAGTTACCGGTGTTTGAAGCAACGCAACAAGGTTGGTTCCCCGGAACTTTCGGGCGATCGCGTTGTAAAAGGCAATGGAGGCGACAAGAAAGTATGGAACGGCTGCGTAAAAGGCCGCTCTTACATAAATAGAAATTAATTGTCCCGCTCTTGTTGCCATTAGGAGAACTGCAATGCGTATTGCTCAAATCGCGCCTTTGACCGAGGCGGTGCCGCCCAAACTTTACGGCGGCACTGAACGGGTCGTTTCCTGGCTGACTGAAGAACTGGTGGCGCAAGGCCATGACGTCACGCTGTTTGCGAGCGGCGATTCGATCACCTCGGCCAAGCTGGAAGGGCAGTGGCCGCGCGCCCTGCGCCTGGACAGCAGCGTGCGCGACCCCGTCGCCCTGCACATGGTGATGCTGGAGAACGTGCGCCAGCGCGCGCATGAGTTCGACGTGCTGCATTTCCACCTCGACTACTACCCTTTCTCGCTGTTTTCCCGCCAGCCGGTGCCTTTCGTCACCACCCTGCACGGGCGCCTCGACCTGCATGAGCATCAGCCGGTGTTCTCCACGTTCTCCGAAGTGCCGGTGGTGTCGATTACCAATTCGCAGCGCCGTCCCCTGCCACAGGCGGGCTGGGCACGCACGATTTATCACGGCATGCCGGAGAAGCTGCTGACGCCGCAGCCGGGACCGCAGCGCTATCTCGCCTTCCTCGGGCGCATCGCGCCGGAAAAACGCGTCGACCGCGCGATCCGCATCGCCAGCCGCGCCGGCATCCCGCTGCGCATCGCCGCGAAGGTGGACCGTGCCGATACGGACTACTTCGAGAATGAGATCAAGCCGATGCTCGACCTGCCGAACATCGAATTCATCGGCGAAATCAGCGACCAGGAAAAGCCGGCCTTCCTGTCCGGCGCCATCGGCCTGTTGATGCCGATCGACTGGCCCGAGCCTTTCGGCCTGGTGATGATCGAGGCTATGGCCTGCGGCACTCCGGTGGTGGCCTACAAGCGCGGCTCGGTGCCCGAGGTGGTGGAGGACGGCGTCACCGGCTTCATCGTCGAGGACGAGGCCGGCGCGGTCGGTGCGGTCGAGCGCCTCGGCGACCTTTCGCGCACCGCCGTGCGCAAGCGCTTCGAGGAACGGTTCACCGCCACGCGCATGGCGCAAGATTACCTTGATGTATATCGCGAACTGATCGAGCGCAAGAAGAACGGCGCCGACGCACCAAGCGCTTCGATACACCAGCTGAGCCGCGTGGCCTAGCGCCTCAACGCCTGCGCGGCGGACGGCGCGTACCTGCGCTACGCCGGCTCGACGCCGCGCCGCTCGCGCATCGCGCGGCCGATGCTCTCGATCTCGGCGTCGCCAAGCAGGCGCGCGGCCATCGGCAGGAGTTCGTCGTCTTCCAGCGCCAGATGCTCGGCGTAAAGGGTGGCGAAGGCCTCTACCTCTTCCACAGACAGTGCCGCGCCTGCTCCGTCTGCGATGCGCGCCAGCGGCGCGCGCAGGCGCCGCCACGCTCCTTCCAGCCGGCGATGCTCGCGGCTCAAGCGTTCGGTCATTTCGTGGATGCAAACGGCGTCCGAACCGGCCATCGACTCGATCAGCGCGGGAAACAGGTTCTCTTCCTCGTCGGCATGGTGCTGCAGGGCTGCCGTATCGAAATAGCGCAGCACATTGGCCGCCGCGCTGCGTGCCTGTGAATCGGCGCCGTACGCGGCCAGATGCAGGGCAAGGCGCCGTAGGGTGGCGCACTGCTGCTCGATGCGGCCATGGCAGGCGGCGAGCATTTCCAGCGGCGCCTCGAAGCTGGCGGAAGGCGCATCGAAGCCGGGCAGTCGGGTATCTGGATTCATTGTGATGGCGCGCGGCGTTGAACACCGCCACACCTGCTAAAGTTAGCACGGTTCGCGGCACTCGCGGCATGACAGCGCCGCCCGCCGCTTCAGACAAGGAGACATTATGTACAAAAACCTGCTTGTGCCCACGGATGGCTCCAAGCTTTCCGACCGCGCCATCAAGGAAGCCATCGGCCTGGCCCGCGTGCTGGGTGCGCGCGTCACCCTCTACTACGCCACCTCGCCCTATCCCGACGCGGTCTATGCCGAGAGCGCGATGATGGCGGCCTACATTCCCGCGGAACAGTACGACGAGCAAACCGGGCAATTCGCCGCCAAGGTGCTGGCCAAAGCGGCGGCCAAAGTGACTGCCGCCGGCCTGAAGGCCGACACCTATCAAAGCGTGGCCGACGTGCCCTTCGAGGGCATCATCGCCGCCGCGGCGAAAAAGAAGTGCGACCTGATCATCATGGCTTCGCACGGCCGCCGCGGCGTTTCCGGCTTTTTGCTCGGCAGCGAGACCCAGAAGGTGCTGACCCACTCCAAGGTGCCGGTGCTGGTGGTCCGCTAGAGCCCGCACCGTTCCCCGGCGACAACCTTGGCCCACTATCTCGACCCCCTGTTCGCGCCGCGCAGTATCGCGGTGGTAGGGGCGAGCGAGCGCGCCGGCTCGCTGGGCCGCGCGGTGTTCGACAACCTGCGCGCCGATGGCGCCTTCACCGAACACGGCGGCACGCTTTACGCCATCAACCCGAAGCACGCGCAGGTGGCCGGTATCACCTGCTACCCGCGCCTGAAGCAGTTGCCCGCGCCGGCGGACCTCGCTGTCATCGTCACCCCGGCGCGCGCGGTGGCTGAGGTGCTGCGCGACGCCGGCGCCGCCGGTACCCGCCACGCGGTGGTGCTCTCCGCCGGCTTCGACGACGGCACGCCGGATGGCGCCGGCCTGCTGCACGATGCCCGCGAGGCCGCGCGCAGCGCCGGCGTACGCCTGCTCGGACCGCACAGCCTGGGCCTGATGCGCCCAGCGCTTGGGCTGAACGCCACCTTCGCGCGCGGCGCCGCGCGGGCCGGCGCGCTGGCGCTGGTGTCGCAGTCCGGCGCGGTGTGCGCGGCGCTGGCCGACTGGGCCTGGTCGGCCGGCATCGGCTTTTCCAGCGTGATCGCCACCGGCGCGGCGGTGGATGTGGATTTCGGCGAGATCCTCGACTACCTGATGTACGACAACCAGACCCAGAGCATTTTGCTGTACATCGAAACCATCCACGACGCGCGCCGCTTCATCAGCGGCCTGCGCGCCTGCGCGCGCACCAAGCCTATCGTCGTGCTCAAGGCCGGGCGCCATATCGCGCGCGGCGGCTGTGACTTCGACCCTCTCGTCGAAACCGACTCGCCGCTTTCCCACGCCGGCCACCTGCTGGGCAACGACGCGGTGTTCGCCGCCGCGCTGCGCCGCTCCGGCGTGGTGCGGGCGGAAAGCTACTCCGAGCTGTTCGCCATCGCGCGCCTGCTGGCGGCCGGGCGCATGCCGCGCGGCCGGCGCCTGGCCATTCTCTCCAACGGTGGCGGCCCTGGCATCATGGCGGCGGACCGCGCCTGCGACAAGGGCGTGCCGCTGGCGCAACTGGGCGCCGCCACCATCGAACAGCTCAGCGCCGCCCTGCCACCGCACTGGTCGCACGCCAACCCGGTGAGCCTGAGCGGCGACGCTACCGTGGAGCGCTACACCGCCGCGCTCAAGCCGCTGCTGGCCGACCCCGGCGTCGACGGCGTGCTGACCCTGTTTTCGCCGCAGATCGTCACCAGTGCCGCCGAGATGGCGCAGGCCCTGCTGCCGCTGGCGGTCGAATCGCGCAAACCGGTGCTCACCGCCTGGCTGGGCGAAGCGGAGGCGCGCGCCGGCCGCGAGATCATCGAGCAGGCGGGCATGCCGGCGTTTCACTACCCCGAGTCCGGCGTTACCGCCTTCGCCGCGCTGGCCGACTACACCCAGGCGCAGGCGCTGCTGCTGGAAGTGCCGCCGCCGCTGGCCTCCAGCCTGCCGGCCGACGTGGTCAGCGCGCATCGCCTGGCGCGGGTGGCGGCCGCCGCCGGACGCCGCATCTTGAATGAAAGCGAGAGCAAGCAGTTGCTCGCCTGGTTCGGCATCGCCACGCCGCGCACCCTGGTGGCGCACAGCGTGGAAGAGGCGGCGCAATCCGCCGGCGAGGTCGGCTACCCGCTGGTGCTGAAAATCGTTTCCACCGACATCATCCACAAGTCGGATGTGGGCGGGGTGGTGCTGAACGTGCGCGACCCGCTTTCGCTGGAGCGCGAATACCGCAACCTGCTCGAGCGCGTCAGCGCGGCGCAGCCGGAGGCAAAGCTTGAAGGCGTCGCCATACAACCGATGGTGTCGAAGCGCTTCGGCCGCGAACTGCTGGTGGGCGTGGCGCGCGACCCGGTGTTCGGCCAGGTGATCAGCTTCGGCGCCGGCGGCGTCGCCGTCGAACTGCTGGGCGACAACGCCGTCGGCCTGCCGCCGCTGAACCCGCGCTTGGCCGAAGAGCTGATCGCCGGCACGCGCATCGCCGCGCTGCTGGGGGCTTACCGCCATATTCCGGGCGCCGACCGTGACGCCATCATCGACGTGCTGATCAAGGTTTCCGACATGGTCTGCGCCCTGCCCTGGCTGATGGAAATGGACATCAACCCGCTGCTGGTCGACGCGCAAGGCGCGGTGGCGCTGGACGCCCGCGTGGTGATCGACCCGGAGCGCCTGGCCGACGACCTGCGCTACAGCCACATGGCGATCCACCCCTACCCCGCCGCGCTGATCCGCACCGAAACCCTGCGCGACGGCACCCAATTTTTGCTGCGGCCGATCCGCCCGGAAGACGCCGCCATCGAAAGCGCATTCGTCGAAGGCCTTTCCGAGCAATCGCGCTACATGCGCTTTTTCAACCCGATCAAATCCCTGGCGCCGCGCCTGCTGGCGCGCCTGACGCAAGTGGACTACGACCGCGAGCTGGCCCTGCTCGCCACCCAGGGCGAAGGCGCTGCCGAACACATCATCGGCGTGGTGCGCTACAGCCCGAACGCCGACGGCGTCAGTTGCGAATTCGCCGTCGCCATCGCCGACGACTGGCATGGCCGGGGCCTCGGCAGCCTCTTGATGCGCCGCCTGATCGAAGCTGCCCGCGTCGCCGGCTACCTGCGCCTGACCGGCTCGGTGCTCGAAGGCAACCGGAAGATGCACAGCCTGATGCACCGCCTCGGCTTCGCCCCGGGGCCGCGCGGCGCCGACATGTCGATTTCCGAATATGAACTCGACCTGACGGCGCCGCCGGGGCAGGAAGTGGTCAAGGCTTGAGGCCGCCTTACGCCAGCATGGATTTACCACGCTTGTTGTAAAACCACGGTAGATCACGGTGGTTTTTGAAATTTGGCGATGGCGAAACCCTACAAAACCACAGGTTTTCCGTAAATTTCGCGCTGCCGTGTGTGCAGCTCCAGTTGCCGACAACGGCGCGCCGGCACCCTTTGGACCTTGGCGGGCACGCTGCCATCCGGTTCGCGAATCCCAGGCAACTACTACAACTGTTGTAGCACCGTCCGGCTTCGCCCAAGCGCAAGAAGCGCCTGAAAGCATTCCCCGGACAACACAGGCCATGGTTCCAAAGATACGCCATCCGGCCGCGTTTGTGTGCTCTGATTTACGCCCCGTGCGGCATCGATTTGATATCGAGCGGCGCTGTCTTCACCACGCCGCGATACAGCAGGTAAGTAGCGATCAGCCCGCAGCCCGCCGCGAACATCAGCCAGAAGCCGGGTGCCGCCTTGTTCTCGCCGGTAGCGTGGATCAGCCACGTGGAAATCGCCGGGGTCGAGCCGCCGATCACCGTGGCGAGGCTGTAGGCCAGCGAGAAGCCGGCGGTGCGCACCGACACCGGCACCACTTCGGTCAGCGCCACCACCATCGCGCCGTTGTAGCTGGCGTAGAGGAAGGAGAACCACAACTCGGTGACCAGCATCTTGGCGAAAGTGGGTTCATTCACCAGCCAGACAAGAATCGGATAAGCCGTCACCAGCGTGAGGCCGGCGAAGATCGTCAGCAGCGGCCAGCGCCCGACACGGTCGGAGAGCGCGCCCATCACCGGCAGCCAGATGAAATTCGACAGGCCGACGCAAATGGTCACCAGCAGCGCATCGCTTTGCTCCAGTTTGAGCACGGACTTGCCGAAGGTGGGCGTGTACACCGTGATGAGGTAGAACGACACCGTGGTCATCACCACCAGCATGGCGCCGGCCACCACCACCGGCCAGTTTTTCATGATGGAGATGTACATCTCATGGAAATCCGGGCGGTGCTTGCGCGCGGTGAATTCCGCCGTTTCCTGCAGGCTGCGGCGCAGGGCGAAGATCAGCGGCACGATCATGCAGCCGATGAAAAACGGAATGCGCCAGCCCCATTCCGAAATCTCCTCCGGCGCCATCCATTTGCCCACACCGTAGCCGAGCGAGGCGGCGACGATGATCGCCACCTGCTGGCTGGCCGATTGCCAGGCCACATAAAAGCCCTTGTGCCCCGGCGTGGCCATCTCCGACAGATAAACCGAGACGCCGCCCAGTTCCACCCCGGCCGAGAACCCCTGCAGCAGGCGCCCGATCAACGCCAGGATGGGCGCGGCGATGCCGATGGTGGCGTAGCCGGGCACGAAGGCGATCAGCACCGTGCCGCAGGCCATCAGCGCCAGCGTCAGCAGCAGGCCCTTGCGGCGGCCCACCTTGTCGATGTACGGCCCCAGCACCAGCGCGCCGATCGGGCGCATCACAAAGCCGGCGGCAAAGGTCATGAAGGTGAGCATCAGACCGGCATACTCGCTCTCGTGCGGGAAGAACGCCTTGGCGATATTCGAGGCATAAATGCCGAACAGGAAAAAATCGAACATTTCCAGAAAGTTGCCGCTGGTGACGCGCAGCACGGTGCCGGCGGTGGAGGATGGTTTGGCTGTTGGTGGCATGGCGCGCTCTGGATGTTCGGAGAAGTAGTGGACAGGCGCGGGCGCGGAAAGTGCCGGCGAGTTGGCAAGACTCCATATAAGCGGAGCCTGCGCAGGAGTCACTCCGCCGTATAGAATGTGCACAACAAGAGCCATCAACGGCGACGGGGTTTCATGATCTCAAGCCAGTACATCAGCCGGGTGACGCTCAAGCGCGAAGGCATCGACTCGTTTGACCGCTACCCTTTCAGCCTGCCGGCGGTGCGTTCGCTGGATGAGCTGGATTTGCATCCGAAGGTCACTTATATCGTTGGCGAGAACGGGTCCGGGAAATCGACGCTGCTCGAGGCTATCGCGGTGGCGTTTGGATTCAACGCCGAAGGCGGCTCAAGGCACTTCAATTTCGGCACGCGCCCCTCCCACTCCGACCTGTATCAACACTTGCGCATCGCCAAAGGCTACAAGAGACCGAGCACAGGTTTTTTCCTGCGTGCCGAAAGCTTCTTCAACGTCGCCACCGAAATTGAGAACCGCCAGGTCGATGCCGAGTACGGCGACCGCCCACTGCACGAGCAGTCCCACGGCGAGGCCTTTCTCGCGCTCTTCACCAACCGCTTCTACGGCAAGGGCCTGTACATCCTCGACGAGCCAGAAGCCGCGCTTTCGCCGCAGCGCCAGCTCGCCGTGCTGTCGCTAATGCATGACCTGGTGCAGGACGACTCTCAATTCATCATCGCCACGCATTCGCCGATCTTGATGGCGTACCCGGAGGCGTGGATCTATCGCTGTGGCGTGGACGGCATCGACCGCGTCGACTATGAAGACACCGAGCACTTCCAGGTGACGCGGGACTTTCTCGCCGACCCGCAGCGCATGCTGAAGGTGCTGTTCGAGCGCGACTAGGCTGCCGTCTGTGGCGGGCCAAGCGCGCGCGTAAACGCGCCGGCGTCCGGCAGTTGATCAAGGGACCAGGCGAGTTCGACCACTGCGCCGGCGTCGCATTGCGGGCAGCCCGATGCGGCCACGGCGCGGAATTTTTGTTCGAGGGCGGCGTCGCTCATCGGTTTTTCCAGGCTGCCGGTGGCGTGGGCAATTTTCTTTTCGATCATCGTGCCGTCGCGCAAACGCACGCTGAGGAGGGTGGACTCCTTCGGCATGGCAGGGTCGATGTTGAGGCTGACGCGGGCGCGCAGCGCCTGCAACGCGGGATCAACGGCGCTTGCGCCGGTGAATTCGCGCACGCCGACCTCACCGCGAATGATCGCGGCGGCGACGCAGTGATGCACCGAGAGCTTGGCCTCAAGGCCGGTGCGCGGGGCGGGGTTGCCCATCAGCATTTGCACCAGGGGATGAACGCGCAACTCGATGGATTCGATGGCGTCGGCGCCGACCTTCTCCACGTGCAGTTCCAGGCCGCCGTCGATGATCGGGTGACCGACGATGCCGCAGGGATAGGGCTTGTAGGTGTTTTGCGCGAGTTCCCAGCTTTGGCCGAGGCCGCGGGTGATCTCATCCAGGTCGCGGCGCTTTGCCAGCACCTGGGTAAAGCCGCGCGCGCCTTCGAGGGCCTGTTCGGTGCTGGTGTAACCCTTGGCGGCGAGCAGCGCGGAGAGCAGGCCGTTGCGCGCGGCGCCGGCCATGTTCCAGGACTTGCTCATGCTGCCGTGGGCGCCGGTGGTGCCGGCGGCCTGGTTGGCGGCAAGGCCGAAGGCCCAGGCGATTTGTTGCGGGTTCAGGTCGAGCAGTTTTGCGCAGGCGGCGGCCGCGCCGAAGATGCCGCAGGTGGAGGTGACGTGCCAGCCGGCGTCGTAGTGCTCGGGCGAGATGGCGTTGCCGATGCGGCATTCGACTTCGACACCGAGGATGAAGGCGTGCAGCAGTTGCGCGCCGGCAACCGGCGTACGCTCGGCCAGTGCGCAAAGCGCGGCGGCCACCGGGACGCTGGGGTGGATCACCGTGCGCAGGTGGGTGTCGTCGAAGTCGAGGATGTTGGAGATCAGGCCGTTGAAGGCAGCGGCGCTTAAGGCGTCGCTGCGCAGGCCGCGGCCGATGATGGTGGCTTGTGGCGGGCCGGCGAATTCGGTAAGCGCGGCGAGCGCAATGTCCACGCTCTGGTCGCGGCAGCCGCCGAGCGCGCAGCCGGCCCAGTTGAGCAGCGCGCGCTTGGCTTCATGCATCACTGGGGCAGGCATGTCCTGCACGCGGGATGCAGCGACGAAGCGCGCGAGCTCGAGGGTGGTGCCGACTATGCGTTCCTGGCTCATGATTCGGAGCGTATGCCCTTTTCCTTGATGATCTTGCCCCAGCGGGCGTTTTCGGCCTTGAGGAAGGTAGCGAATTCTTCCGGCGTGTTGCCGATGGGTTCGGCGCCGAGTACGGCCATTTGCTGGCGCACATCGGGGGCGCGGAGGATTTTCGCCATTTCGCTGTTGATGCGCGCCACCACCTCGGGCGGCGTGCCCTTGATGGCGAACAGGCCGTTCCAGCCGACCACTTCATAGCCGGGTACACCGGCCTCCGCCAGCGTTGGCAACTCAGGAGCAAGCGGTGAACGCTGGGCGCTGGTGATGGCGAGCGCGCGCAGCTTGCCGGATTTGACGAAGGGCATGGTGCCGGGCACGTTTTCGATCATGAAGGAAAGCTGCCCGCCGACCAGGTCGGCCAGCGCGGGGGCGCCGCCCTTGTATGGCACGTGGGTGGCTTCGATGCCGGCAAGCGACTTGAACAACTCGACGCACAGGTGCGGCGTGCTGCCGACGCCGCCGGAGCCATAGTTGAGTTCGTTGGGATGGGCGCGCGCGTAGGTGATCAGCTCCTTTGCGGTTTTCGCCTGCACGGAAGGATGCACGACCAGCATGAGCGGGGCGGAGTTGATCATGCTGATGGGCACGAAGTCCCTGGCTGCGTCGAACGGCAGCTTGGTGTAGAGGTAAGTGCTGACCACCAGCGAGACGTTGGTGATCAATAGCGTGTAGCCGTCGGGAGTTGCCTGCGCCGCGATTTCGGTGCCGGAAATGCCGCCCGCGCCGGGCCGGTTTTCGATCACGATGGGCTGACCCAGCGCGGTGCCGAGGCGCTGGCTCAGCAGGCGGGCCATGATGTCGACCACGCCGGCGCCGGCAGAGAACGGCACCACCAAGCGGATCGGCCGCGAGGGATAGGTTTGCGCGCCGGCAACGCAGGGGACCAGCAGGGAGAGTGCAAACAAGACAGCGCGCAGCAGGGTCTTGCGCAAAAAATGGGACAGCATGAAGTGTGGTCCTTGGGGTAGCGGGGTAGCGGGGTAGCGGTGTAGCAGTGTCATGCCGGCGTGGTGCGCAGTCGGCGCGGCCGGCGCTGCCCCGTGTTTCGCAACATGCGTGCCATTACACGGCTTGCCGCTGAATCGACAGTCGCCCTAGTGGTGCTTCTTTTTGTCTTCGTGCTCGTTGTTGTTGCGCGCCGCGCGCTGCTGCGGCTGCGCCTGCTGATGTTGTTGCGCCTGCTGATGCTGTTGCACCTGCTGACGCTGCTGGAACTGCTGCTGGCGGTTTTCGCCGGCGTGGTTTTGCTGGGTCTGCTGCTGGCGGTTTTGCAGGGCTTGCTGGCGCAGCCCGCTTTGCCGGTCTTGCACGCCGGCGCGGTTTTCATTTTGGCGGCCTTGCTGGAGGTTCTGGCGATTGTTGCCCTGCTGGCCGTTCTGGTGCTGTTCCTGACGCTGGGCCTGTCTTTCCTGCCGCCCCTGCTGCCCTTGTCCCTGCTGTCCTTGCTGCCCCTGCCGCCCTTGCCGCAGCTCGTTGCGGTTTTGCGCGCCGTTGCCCAAGGCCTGGCCGCGCGGACCGAATTGCTGCGCGCCGCGATTGTTGTTGTTTTGCAGGCGCTGGCCATTGGGGCTCAAGCCCTGGGCACGCTGGGTGCGGACGAATTCCTGGCGCTGGCCACGGCGCTGCTCCAGTTGCGGCCGCAGGCGGTCGTGCAGACCCTCCAGGCGGCCCTCGTTGCGGCTGGGCCGGTAGAACGCCGGTGTGCGGTCGAGAAGGCGCGGGCGTTCGTTGCCGCGAAAGGAAAAAAAGCCGGACTTGCCGGGCGTGACGTCGACCCGCCCGGTCTTGCCCTGGATGAACGAGCCGCCGGCCGAGACCTTGTCGTAGGTGCCGGGCTCGCCGTCGCGGCTGCCCTCGGGGATCACCAGCGGTTCGTGGTCGGTGCCGCGCACGCCGATGGTGGCCGTGGGCGTGTTGATGGCGTAGCGCTTGGGATTGTTCTTGCCGATCCAGCCGGTGATGGAGCGAAAGCTGCCCTTGACCAGGTTGAAGATGCTGGTGTCGTTGGCGTCGCCTTGCGCGCTGTATTTGGTGATGCCCATTTGGGTGTTGGGACGCACGGCGATGACGCCGGAGTCGAGCATCTCGGCCTGTAGTTCGCCGTCGGCGCCGGTGATCACCGTGTCGCCCTCGTAGAGGGTGTCGCTGATTTTTGGCGTGCGGCGGGTGCGGTCCGGCGCGGTGATGCTGACGGCGCCGGTGACGAGGGTTATTTTTCCGGCGTCGTTGCGGCTGGCGGCGGGCGCGTTGGCCGCCGGTGCGGGCGCGGCGGGGGTTTGCGCGAGCGCAAGGCCGGGCACGAGCAACGACAACAAAACAATCCGCGTGAGCCCGCGGCGCAGGATCTGCATTTGTTTCTCCCTGGCCGCTCAAGCGGCTCTGGTGTTGCGGCTTGCTGTTTTTGCGCCGGTTCTACGGCAACTCTAGAATGAACCGGAAAACGCCCGGTTGGCGAACTTGGTGTATTGCCCGAGGAAGGTCAGCTCGACCTTGCCGATCGGACCGTTACGCTGCTTGCCGATGATCACTTCGGCCATGCCCTTGTTGTTTTCCGCGTCCGGGTGGTAGACCTCGTCGCGGTAGATGAACAAAATCACGTCGGCGTCCTGCTCGATAGCGCCGGATTCGCGCAAGTCGCTCATCATCGGGCGCTTGTCCTGGCGCTGTTCGAGGCCGCGGTTGAGCTGGGAGAGCGCGATTACCGGGCAGTGCAGTTCCTTCGCCAGGGCTTTGAGCGAGCGCGAGATTTCCGATACTTCGGTGGCGCGGTTTTCTTCGCGGCCGTTGGAAGAGCCGGACATCAGCTGCAGGTAGTCGATGACGATCAGGTCGAGCTTGCCGTAAATGCGGTGCAGGCGCCTGGCACGTGCCCGCAGTTCGAGTGCCGTCAAGGCCGGGGTTTCGTCCACATGCAGCTTGGCCTCCGACAGGCGCTCGAAGGCGGTGGCGAACTTGCTGAACTCGTGGTCGTCGAGCTTGCCGGTGCGCAGGCGGTGCAGGTCGAGCTGGCCGATCGAGCCGAGCATACGCATGGCGAGCTGGGTGCCGCCCATTTCCATCGAGAACACGCCGACGATGCCGCCGGCCAGCGCGACGTTCTCGGCGATGTTGAGGGAAAACGCGGTCTTGCCCATGGAGGGGCGGCCGGCGACGATGACCAGGTCCCCCGGCTGCAGGCCGGAGGTTTTCATGTCGAGGTCCTTGAAGCCGGTTTCCAGGCCGGTGACGTCGGGGCTGTTGGCGTCGTGCAGTTCCTGCACGCGGTCGCGCACCTGCACCAGCAGGGACGCCAGGTCTTCGAAGCCCTGCTTGCCGCGCGCGCCGTCTTCGGCGATCTGGAACACCGCCGACTCCGCCTGGTCGAGAATCTCGCGTACCTCGCGGCCTTCGCGGTTGAAGATGGAGTCGGCGATGTCGCCGGTGGCGCCCAGGAGCCTGCGCAGCACTGAACGCTCGCGCACGATGTCGGCGTAGCGCTTGATGTTGGCGGCCGACGGGGTGTTCTGCGCCAGGGCGTTGAGATAGGAGAGGCCGCCTGCTTCCTCGGCGCGCTTTTCCGAGTCCAGCGATTCGTAGACGGTGATGACGTCGGCCGGGCGGCCCTTCTCCACCAGTTGCGAGATATGCTTCCAGATCAGGCGGTGGTCGGTACGGTAGAAGTCGTCTTCACGCAGGACATCGCCGATCTTGTCCCAGGCGCCGTTGTCCAGCAGCAGGCCACCCAGGGTGGACTGCTCCGCCTCGATCGAATGCGGCGGGATTTTCAGCGCTTCGATTTGCGCGTCGCGCGGCTCGCCATCGCGTTCGGAAGATCGCGACGATGAGGAGCGGGGAGAAAAAGCGGCCACGGGGACTCTTCGGAGAATGCAAAAACTGCCAGGACCGGAGAGTGTAGCAGGGCGCGCCGCGGCGCGCCCGCCCCGCCGGCCCCGGCGCCGCATCAGGCCCGGTAGGGATACTTCAGGGTGCCCGACTTGTATTGCGCCGGTGTCAGGATCACCTGCTTGCCGGCCTGCTTGAACTGCTCGATGTCGTTGCCGGCGATGCCCTGGAACTGCACGAAAAGAATGCGCGAGACGTCCCATTCGCCGTTGCCGGCGAACTTGATCTTGCCGACGATGGTGTCGAAGCTGCTCTTGTGCAGGTGCTCGGCCAGCCTGGCGTTGTCCAGGGTCTTGGTGGCTTCGAGCGCCTGCTGATAGACCTGCATGCCGGCGTAGGCGAAGGGCGGCAGGTAGAAACCGAGGGCGTCGACGCCCTCCTTCACCGCGCGGGCGCGGTATTTGGCGAGGAAGTCGTCGATGCCGGGGAACTTCATCGTCGGCTCGGGCACGTTGATGTCGTAGTAGACGATGTTGTTGAGCAGGCTGCCGAGCTGGCCCTTGAGCGCCGCGAACTGCAGGCCGATCAGGCCGCCGCCGAACATCTTGCACCTGAGGTTGATTTCGCTGGCCGCGCGCACCACCGCCGCGGAATCGGGCGGGTAGGAAGCAACGAACACCAGGTCCGGATTGGTGGCGGCGACGGCGCGCATGATCGGGCTGGCGTCGATGGTGGTGGGCGGGTAGGTCTTGTCGTAGACCGTCTTCAGGCCCATCTTTTTGATGTTCTCGCGCGCGCCGTCCAGGGCAATGTGCGGGAACTCGGCGTCGGCGCCGAGGATGGCGATGGTTTGCGGTTTCGGGTTCATGGTCATCGCCAGCTCCAGGAAACCCTTGGAAAAGTCGATGCGCGCGTTCGGGCCGTTGGGCTGGATCTGGAAGTAGCGGTCGTAGTTGAACTTCTCGTTCACCGCCAGGCCGAACAGGCCCATGAACATCATGCCCCGCTGCATCACCAGAGGCATCGCCGGGGCCATCAGGTTGGTGCCGTAGCCGGAGGTGATCAGGTCAACGCGGTCGACATCCAGAAGCTTGGTATAGATGCCGGGCACGGTGGCGGGATTGCTCTGGTCGTCGTAATACACCAGCTCGACCGGGCGGCCCATGATGCCGCCCTTGGCGTTGACTTCCTGCTGCCACATCTGGATGGCGATCAGGGCCGCCTTGCCGCTGGCGGCGATGCCGCCGGTGAGCGCCATGCCGAAGCCGATGCGGATCGGCCTGGCTTGCGCGAAGGCGCGCGGCACGCTGCCGGCAGAAAGCAGCGCGCCGAACGCCTTGATGACGGTACGTCGGGTTTCTTGCACGATTTGTCTCCTCGGGTTGGATGACGCACCGGGCGCGAACCTGACAATGCCTGGAGCGCTGCCTTTGTCTACGCGCATGACAACGGGTTGGAACGCGCGTGCAAGGCCGGTCCAGACTAGACCAAATGGGCGGCAGCGGCAACCTTCATCCCTGCTGCGGCGCAGCGCCATGCTGACGGGGAAATAACAAACGGCGCTTGCGCGCCGTTTGTTATTTTGCTGCGCAGCCTAGTCGGACAGGCCGGCGAACAGCGGCGTGCTGAGATAGCGCTCGCCAAAGGAAGGGATGATCACGACGATCATCTTGCCGGCGCTCTCGGCGCGCTTGGCGACTTCGATCGCGGCCCACATGGCAGCGCCCGAGGAGATGCCGACCAGCAGGCCCTCCTCTTTCGCCATGCGTTTGGCGAATGCAAAGGCGTCGTCGGCCTTCACTCGCACCACTTCGTCATACACCTTGGTGTTGAGGATGTCGGGCACAAAGCCGGCGCCTATGCCCTGGATCGGGTGCGGGCCCTTGGCGCCGCCGGAGAGCACGGGCGAGGCGTCGGGCTCGACGGCAACAACGTGGAACGAGGGCTTTTTTTCCTTCAGCACTTCGCCCACGCCGGTAATCGTGCCGCCGGTGCCGATGCCGGCCACCAGCATGTCCGCTTTTCCATCGGTGTCGCGCCAGATTTCCTCGGCGGTGGTCTTGCGGTGGATCGCCGGGTTGGCGGGGTTCTTGAATTGCTGCGGCATGAAGTAGCGCGCGTCGGAGGCGGCAAGGTCTTCGGCGCGCTTGATCGCGCCGTTCATCCCTTCGGCGGCGGGGGTGAGGATCAGCTCGGCGCCGTAGGCGCGCAGCAAGGCGCGGCGTTCGCGGCTCATCGACTCCGGCATGGTGAGGGTCAGCCTGTAGCCGCGCGCTGCGCAGACGAAGGCCAGCGCGATGCCGGTGTTGCCCGAGGTGGGCTCGACGATGATGGTGTCGGGCTTGATCTTGCCGGCCGCCTCGGCGGCTTCGATCATCGCCACGCCGATACGGTCTTTCACGCTGTGCGCGGGATTGTAGAACTCCAGCTTGGCCAGGACCTCGGCCTTGAGGCCGGCGGTGAGGCGGTTGATGCGGACCAGCGGCGTGTTGCCGACCAGGTCGGTCACGGATGCGGCGATTTTCATCATCGTTCTCCTTTGGTGCTGATTTGTCTTGTTTGTCGGCGCAGCAGTACAGGCGCGGCGTGGAAGGCCATTGTGCGAGCGGCGGCGCGCCAGTGCAAGCGAAAACCGGGCGCAGCGCGGGCTTTTGTGGGGAACCCGGGGGTGCCGGCAGACCTGCCGGTAGCCTCAGGCGGCGCCGGCAGCCATGCGGTAGCAGCGGTTGGCTTCATCAGCGCGGCCGGTGGCGTCGAACATGCGCCCCAGCTCGATATAGGCGGCGCGGCTGGGGGCGCTGGTGATGCTCTGCTCCAGGTATTCGCGCGCCTTGCCCCAGAGCTGCAGGCCGGCGCACAGGCGCCCGAGAGTGAGCAGCAGGCCGGCTTCGCGCGGGTAGCGCGCGCGCCAGGCTTCGGCGCGCTCGATCTGCGCGCGCACCGCTTCACCATCGGCGGCGGCGGCGCAATCGGCATAAAGCGCGCCCAGGGCATCGTGCCATTCCTCGTCGAGCGCGTCTTCGAGCAGGCTGCGCGCCTCCTCCACCAGCCCTGCCCCGATCAGCGCGGCGGCGATCGGCCGCGCCACCGCCGCGATGCGCCGCTCGGCGCGCGGCAGGCGGCGCAGTCGCTCGCGCAGGGTTTGCTCGTCGGCACCGGTGAACAGGCCTTCGTAGGCGGCCTCGCGGGTCTTCGCCGCCACCGCGGGGTGGACGGCGCGATGGTCTTCGAGCTGGCGCGCCACCTTCAGCGCCTCTTCCCAGGCGCCGGCGCGGGTCATCGCCTTGAGCGCCAGGCGCTGGGTGGCGATGTGGCGCGCGCCGCTGCGGTTGAGCTCGGCGAACACGGCCATCGCCTCGCGGTCGCGGCGTTCGTCGACCAGCAGTTCGGCGGCGGTCATCAGGCGCGCGTGGTTGAGCGATTGGCCGCCGGCCGCCAGCGCCGCTTCCTGCGCCTGCGCCAGCCATTCGTCGCGCAGTTCGGGACGCTGCAGGCGGTGCGCGGCGCGCGCCGCCACCAGGGCGGCCAGCACCGGCTCCTCGCCGGCTTCAAAGGCGACGCGCGCGGCTTTTTCAGCGCGGGCGTAGCGGCCTTCGTAGGTGCTGGTCATCGCTTCGTAGAGCGAGTGGCGCGCCTTTTCGCTGGCGCGGCTGATGCGAAAGTCGCGCACCATCTCGGGCAGGCTCAAGGTGTAGGCGGCGGCGCGGATGGTGAAATACACCACGGCGAACAGCACCGCCCCGAGCAGCACGAACAAAGTCAGGGAGAATTCGATGCGCTTGGGCGGCAGGAACACCAGCACGTAGCCGTCGTTGTGCGCCACCAGCGAGAGCAGCACCGCCAACGCAAAGCACAACAATATCCAGAAGAGGCCGCGCATGCTTAAGGCTACTTGGCCGCGGACCGCTGCGGCGCGCGGAAGTTACGCACCGCGTTCAGGCTGTCGGCCAGGGTCGGCAACTCGATGCTTACCGCGCTGGCGGAGAGCTGGGCTATGGTCGCCTGCGCGTTGACGGTGGCGCGGGCGCGGGCGTCGAAATAGCGTGTCAGCCAGGTGTTGGCCGATTTCAAGTCTTCGCGGAACAGCGACTCGTTGCGCTGCAGGAGCGCCAGGCGCGCGTTGAGCAGGCGCAGCTTGAGATTTTCGCGCAGAAAAAAAGTCTGCTGCGGCGGCAGCAGCACCGGCTCGGCGCTGCCGATGTCGCGGATGCGCACCAACTGGCGCAACTGGTCCCAGGCATCGTCGCGCAGGCGCCGCCACATGCCGGGCGGTGGTACGGGTTCGGCGCCGGCGGCGGGCGTGCCGGCCTTGTCGCCGCTGGCAGGCGCGGGGGTCGGGGGCGCAACGGGTGGCCTGGCCGGCAGCGCGGAAGGCTGCAGCTTTTCGTCGAAAATCAGCGGCAGGTTGTCGACCCCGCTGATAACGCCGTCGAGACGGATCGCCAGGCCGGCGGTGTCGACATAGGGCAGCGCCTTCAGGCGGTCGATGTCGCGCTGCAGGACGCGGCGCACGGCGATGAACTGGGCGCGGTCGGCCCGGCCCAGGCGCGCGTCGGCGTTTTGCAGGGCAATCAGCGCGCCGCGCACGTTGCCGGAGAGCTGCAGCTGCTGCGCGGCCAGCGACAAGGTCTGCTCGATGTCGGCCAGGGCCCACTCGTCGCGGTTGCGCGAGAGGTCCTGGTACATGGTTTCAAGCGCCGTCTGCTGGCTTTGCGACTCGCTGATCTTCGATTCCAGCGCGGTCATTTTTTGCAGCGCCTCGCGCATGCGCTCCTGCGCCTCGCGCGCCAGGGTGCGGCTTTCGCGCGCCTGGATGTCGTCTTCACGCAGGCGCTGCGCCATTTCCTCGCGCAGGCCATCGATCTGGCTGCGCGCGCTCCACCAGTTCCAGACGAAGAGCATCAATGCGATCAGCAGCGCGGTGCGCGGCCAGGTCCACCAGGCGCGCCAGCCGGCGGCGCGGTCGAGCAGCAGCGGCGCGGCCGGCGGCAGCACGGTGGCAGCAGGCGGGGCCGGTGACAACGAGGCGGACGGCTCGTTTTCCGGCAGGTCCTTGGGGTCGCTCATGCGCTCGCTCCGGCGAAGTGCGCGCTGATACCGGCGATCAGGCCGGCGTCGCCGCCGGCGGTGAGCACCACCCGGGCCAGGCCGCGTTCACGCAGGTGCGCGGCGATGCGCGGGTGCGGGGCGAACACCGGCGCGCGGTTGAGCCAGTCCAGCGCCCGCGCGCCCAGCATGTTCAGCAAGTGATCCGCCCCTTCGGAACTCGACACCACCACCCCGCCCAATTGATTTGCCTGCGCCAGCTCGCCGATGATGCGCGGATCGGCGCGGCCGGCAACGCGCCGGTAAGCCGCCACCGCCTCGACCGCCGCGCCGCGCGCGCGCAGCGCCTCGGCCAGCCAGTCGCGCCCGCCCTCGCCTTTGACGATCAGTACGTTCTTCGGACTGATGCCGGCACGTTCTAGTTCCGCCACCAGGCCTTCGCTGTCGAATTGATCCGGCGGCACAACGATGCGCGCCACGCCCCGCTCGGCCAGCGCGGCGGCGGTGCCGGGGCCGGTGGCGGCGGCCATCAGCTTTGCGGGCCACACACCAGACAAGCGCGGCCAGGCGCTCAAAACCGCGTTGGCGCTGATGAAAATGACGAGGTCGAACGCGGCCAGGCGGCCCAACGCGGCGTCGAGCGCGGAATAGTCGGCCAAGGCTTCGATTTCAATCGCCGGGAACCACACCGGGATGCCGCCCGCCGCGCGGATCAATTCGGACAAGGCGAGGGCCTGGTGCTGCGGCCGGGTGACGACGATGCGCCGCCCCCCGAGCGTAGCGCCGACCAGCGGCGCTACGTCCGCAACGGGTGCGGGCGCGGCCACGTTCACGCCTGCTCCAGCGCCGCGATGATCTTGTCGGCGCCGCGCGCGCGCAGATCGGCGGCGGCTTGGGCGCCAAGCGCCTCGCCCTCTTCCACGCGGCCGGTGAGTTCCGTCTCCAGCATGCCGCTGCCGTCAACCGCGGCGATGCAGGCACGCAGGCGCAACTGGCCGGCTTCGATCACCCCATAGGCCGCCAGCGGAATGGTGCAACTGCCGCCCAGGCCGCTATTGACCCTGCGCTCGGCGCGCACGCAGGCGTCGGTCTCGGCGTGGTTCAGCGGCGCCAGCCAGGCGCGCAGGTCGGCACGCCCGGCCAGGGTTTCGATCGCCAGCGCGCCCTGGCCGGCGGCGGGCAGCGACTCGGCGGGGGTGAGCACGGCGCGGATGCGCTCGGCCAGACCCAGGCGCTTGAGACCCGCGGCGGCGAGCACGATGGCGCCGTAGTCGCCTTGGTCGAGCTTGCGCAGCCGGGTGTCGAGGTTGCCGCGCAGGGGGGCGATTTTCAGGTGAGGAAAGCGCTTGCGGATCTGTGCTTCGCGGCGCAGGCTGGAGGTGCCAACGATGCTGCCGGCCGGCATCTCGGCCAGGCTGCCGTAGGTGTTGGAGACAAAGGCGTCGCGCGGGTCTTCGCGCTTGAGGGTGGCGGCGAGCGCGAATTCGGGCGGAAGGTCGGCCGGCACGTCTTTCATCGAGTGCACGGCGAGGTCGGCGCGGCCGTCGAGCATGGCCTGCTCCAGTTCCTTGACGAACAGGCCCTTGCCGCCTACCTTGGCCAGGCTGCGGTCAAGAATCTGGTCGCCACGGGTGGTCAAGCCAAGTACAGTGACTTCGCACTGTGGATATAATTGCTGCAACGCAGCGCGAACGTGCTCGGCTTGCCACAGGGCGAGCCGGCTTTCACGCGAGGCGATGATCAGCCGTTCCGGTTCACGCATGTTCGCTCGACCAACTATTTACCCCAGGCCACGCCGATGCCGCGCCACAGGTGGGTTTCAATGGATTTCCCGGGAGCCCGCAAAGGCCTGAGGGTCTTGATTTGGCTGGTGATTTTAACATGCGCCCTATTGCCGCCGAGTGACTTTGCGCAGGCGGCCGAGGTGCCGCCCATCACCCGTGACCTGCGCACCGACGCTGCCGCCGCGGCGAAGCAGCACCAGCCGCTATTGCTGTTTTTCAGCCTCGCCGGCTGCCCCTACTGCGAGCGGGTGCGCCGCGAATACCTGGGGCCGATGTCGCAGGACGCCGATGCGGCCAAACGTGTGTCGATCCGCGAACTGCCGATCGAGTCCAGCCTGACCGGCTTCGACGGCGCACCGCGTAGCGCGCGCGAGATTGCCGCGCTCTACAACGTCACCCTGTTTCCGACGGTAGTGCTGGTCGACGCGCATGGCACGAAAATCGCTGAGCCCCTGGTGGGCTTTTCGTCGCCGGACTTCTACGGCGGCCTGCTGGACGGACGCATCGACACCGCGAACGAAAAGATCAAGCAAAACTAAGGGGACAGAAGAATGAGCACGCGCAAGAAACCCGCCACCATCGCGAAAAAGCCGGCCAACACCGCCAAGAGGGCCACTGCCGCTACCGGCAAGAAGACCATCCCCACCGCCAGCAGGAAGACCGCCGCCGCAAAAAAAACCGTTCCGATGAAGAAATCCGCCGCGCCCGACCGGGACTCGCCGCTGCGCGACGACATCCGCCTGCTCGGCCGCCTGCTCGGTGACACCATCAAGGCGCAGGAAGGCGCGCCGGTATTCGACGTGATCGAGGCGATACGCCAGCTGGCGGTGCGCTTTCGCCGCGACGACGACGCCGAGGCGCGCAAGCAGCTGGAGCAGGCGCTGAACCGCCTGTCGCGCGACCAGACCCTGCTGGTGGGCCGGGCGTTTTCCTACTTCTCGCACCTGGCCAACATCGCCGAAGATGTGCATGTGAGCCGCACGCTGCGCAACGAGCAGATGGCGGGCGCCGCCGCCAAGGCCAGCACCCTGGAGTACGCGCTGCTGCGGATTGCCGATGCACGCGTGCCGCCGGCCGCCATCCGCGGCTTTTTCGAGACCGCCAACCTGACCGCCGTGCTCACCGCCCACCCTACCGAGGTGCAGCGAAAGAGCATTCTCGACACCGAGCTCGACATCAACGGCCTGATGATCCAGCGCTCGCGCGCGCCGCTGACCCCGTCCGAGCAGATGCAGCTCGACGAGACCCTGCGTGCCAAGGTGCTGACCCTGTGGCAGACAGCGATGCTGCGCGTCACCAAGCTGCGGGTGGCCGACGAGATCGAGAACGGCCAATCTTTTTTCCGCTACACCTTCCTCAACGAATTACCCAAGCTGTATGAAGCCGTCGACGATGCCTTGGCCCGCCTGCTGCCGCCCTCGCAGCAGCCGAAGACGCACCCGTATTTCCGCATCGGTTCATGGATCGGCGGCGACCGCGACGGCAACCCCTTTGTCAACGCCACCACGCTGGAGGCGGCGCTGACCAGTGGCGCGGGCGTGGCGACGACGCACTATCTCGAAGAGCTGCGCAAGCTCTCGGCCGAGCTTTCGCTGTCGAATTTCCTGATCAAGACCACGCCGGCGCTGGAAGCGCTGGCGGCGACTTCGCCGGATGCGTCCGAACACCGACAGGCTGAGCCTTATCGGCGCGCAGTGACCGCCACGCACAGCCGGGTGGCGGCAACCGCAGCGCTGATTTCGGGCAACCCGCACACCGGCCCGAGCGCACCTTACGCCTCGCCGGCCGACCTGGTGGCGGACCTGGAGATCATCCTCGCTTCGCTGCAGGGCAGCGGGGTCGGCCTGCTGGCCAAGCCGCGCTTGAAACCGCTGATCCGCGCGGTGCAGATATTCGGCTTTCACCTGCACCCGATCGACCTGCGGCAGAACTCGGACGTGCACGAGCGCGTGGTCACCGAACTACTCGAGCGCGCCGGCGCCTTTACCGATTACAAGAGCCTGGACGAGGACGCCAAGGTGGCGCTGCTGACCGAGGAGCTGTCGAAGGTGCGCCTGCTGCACTCGCCCTACTCCGAGTACAGCGAGGAACTGGTGAACGAACTGGCGATCGCGCGCAAGGCGGCGGCGATGCAGCGCCTGTTCGGCCGCGAGTGCTGCCCGAACTACATCATCTCGCATTGCGAGTCGGTCTCCGACATGCTCGAAGTGCTGATGATCCTCAAGGAGGCCGGGCTGTATCTGCCGCAGCTTGGGGTGGCGAGCATGTACGTGATCCCGCTGTTCGAGTCGATCGCCGATTTGCAGGCGGCGCCACGCATCATGAGCCGCTGGCTCAACCTGCCCGTGGCCAAGTGCGTGATCAACGGCCTGGAGCAGATCCAGGAAATCATGCTGGGTTATTCGGACAGCAACAAGGACGGCGGTTTTTTCACTTCCACCTGGTCGCTGTACCAAGCGGAGGTGGACCTGGTGCGCCTGTTCGCCGAACACAAGGTGACCTTGCGCCTGTTCCACGGCCGCGGCGGCTCGGTGGGGCGTGGCGGCGGGCCGAGCTATGACGCGATCCTGGCGCAGCCCTCGGGCAGCGTCGGCGGGCAGATTCGCCTCACCGAGCAGGGCGAGATCATCGCCAGCAAATACGCCAATCCGGAGAATGGGCGCAGGAACCTGGAAACCCTGTTGTCGGCCACGCTGGAAGCCAGCCTGCTGCCGCCGAACGATGATGCCGCGGTGCAAAGCTCGCCGGAATTCATGAGCGCGATGGAAGAGATTTCCGCCAGCGCGCACCGCGCCTATCGCGACCTGGTGTACGAGACGCCGGGCTTCACCGACTATTTTTTCCAGTCAACGCCGATCCAGGAGATTGCGGAGTTGAACATCGGCAGCCGCCCCACTTCGCGCAAGGCCACCGGGCGCATCGAAGATTTGCGCGCGATTCCCTGGGTGTTTTCGTGGGCGCAGTGCCGCATCATGCTGCCGGGCTGGTACGGCTTCGGCTCGGCGATGCAAGCCTATGGCGAACAGCACGGCAAGCCGGGCATCGCGCGCCTGAAAAAATTCTACGGCCAGTCGCCGTTTTTGCAGACGCTGCTGGCCAACGTCGACATGGTGCTGGCGAAATCGGACCTCGCGATGGCCTCGCGCTACATGGGCCTGGTGAAGGACAAGAAGCTCGCCAAGACCATCTTCGGGCGCATCAAGAACGAGTGGGAGTTGACCGCGCAGGCGCTGTTCACCCTCACCGGCAACAAGGAGTTCCTCGCCGGCAACCCGCTGCTGGCGCGCTCGATCAAGAACCGCCTGCCCTACCTCGACCCGCTGAACCACCTGCAGGTCGAACTGATCCGGCGCCACCGCGAGGGGGTGAACGACGACCGTATCAAGCGCAGCATCCACCTCACCATCAACGGCGTGGCGGCGGGCTTGCGCAACAGCGGCTGACGGGTTAAGTCTGGCGGGTCAAAGTTGATCGGCAAAGCCGGCCGCCCCTGGCCGGAGTAGCATGGCACGCCTGTGGCCGCGCGACGCGCGCGGCTGCGCCACCCACTTGAAGGAGACGACATGGACCTGAGCCAGGCAACCGTGATGATCACCGGCGCCGCCGGCAACCTCGGTCGCGGCGTGGCCCAGGCCTTTGCCGCGCAAGGCGCCAACCTGGTGCTGGTGGACCGCCAGCGCGCCCACCTGGAAAGCACCTACGGCGGCGAGAGCGACAAGCGCATGTTCGCCGAGGCCAACCTGCTGGAGCAGGCGCGGGTGGATGCGGCGGTGGCAGCCGCGATGGCGCGTTTCAAACGCATCGATGCGCTGTGCAACATCGCCGGCGGCTTTCGCATGGGCGAGGCGGTGCACGAAACCAGCGACAAGAACTGGGACTTCCTGTTCGACATCAACACCCGCACCGTGATGCACGCGGCGCGCGCGGTGGTACCGGGCATGCTCAAGGCCGGCGGCGGCAAGATCGTCAACATCGGCGCCTTCGCCGCGCAAAAAGGCGCGGCGCAGATGGGGCCTTACATAGCGTCGAAGGCCAGCGTGATCCGCCTCACCGAGTCGATGGCGGCGGAGCTGCGCGAGAAGAACATCAACGTCAACTGCCTGCTGCCGACCACGCTGGACACGCCGGAGAATCGCGCGGCAATGCCGGATGCCGACCCGAAACGCTGGGTGGCATTGGCGGACCTCGCTGCCACCATCGTGTTCCTCTGCTCCGACGGCGCGCGGGCGATTCACGGCGCGGCGATCCCGATTACGGGCCTGAGCTAGCGGAACCGGCAGCGCCTCCGGGTTGTCTTGATAAAGGCGCCGCAAGCCAGCGGCGGCCAAGAGGCGGCACATGTTCAGAGTCGGTACGGCGGGCTGGAGCATTCCGCGCGCGGTGGCGGAAAGATTTCCCGGCGAGGGCACCCATCTCGCCCGCTATGCGCGGGTGATGCCTTGTGCAGAGATCGATACCTCGTTCTACCGCAGCCACGCGCGCGCTACCTATGAAAAGTGGGCGAGCTATGCGCCGCGCGGTTTTCGTTTCGCCGTAAAGCTGCCGCGCAGCCTGACGCACGAAGGACGCCTCAAGGCCGATCGCGCCGTGCTGGAAAAATTCCTTGATGAAGTGCGCGGCCTGGGCCAAAAGCTCGGACCGCTGCTGGTGCAGTTGCCGCCTTCGCTGAAGTTCGACAGCCGCAGCGCGCGCAGATTTTTTCAGCTGTTGCGCGAACTGCATGCCGGCGCGCTGGTGTGCGAACCGCGCCATGCGACCTGGTTCGAGGCCAAGGCGGACACGTTGCTACAGGAATTCCACGTCGGCCGGGCTGCCGCCGATCCCGCCCTGGCACCTGCCGCTGCTACGCCGGGCGGCTGGCTCGGCGCCAGCGGCCGCGGCACCGGCACAACCGTGTACTTCCGCCTGCATGGCACGCCCAGGGTTTACTGGTCGCCTTACACCGAGGAACAATTGCGCGAGTGGAGCGCACACCTGCGCCCTTTTCCCAAGGGCGCGGATGTCTGGTGCATTTTCGACAATACAGCCGCCGGCGCGGCCCTGGAGAATGCGCTGCGCTTTACCGAACTGCTCAAGACGTGAGGCCGCCCTAGCGTTTCATCGGCGGCGCCACCGCCGCGTCCGGCAGGCCCGATTTGACCAGCGCCGTTTTCACGGTGCCGTCGGACTTGGCCTTTTCCATGAAGTCGGTGACGTAGGCGAGCGCGGCGGCGTGGCCCTTGGGCACGACGATCGACACGCCGGTGGCCTGGTAGTAGCCGGGCAGCACGCGCGAGCCGGGCAACTGCTTGTTGGCCAGGTCGACCAGGGATTCACGGCCGAGGGCAATGGCGTCGGCCTTGCCGGTGCGGATGCTGTCGATCAGCTCGTCCGAGGTGCGGAATTCGATCAGCTTGTTGTTCTTCAGCGAGCGCGCGGCCGAGCGCGCGGTGGTGGTGCCGGCGACGCCGGCGGGCTTCACCCCAGGCTTGTCGACGTCGGCCAGGGTGGTGATGCCGGAATCGCCGCGGACCAGCCAGGTGCTCTCGACCAGAAAGAAGGCCGGGCCGAAATCCAGAATGGCCTCGCGCGTGGCGTCACGCGGCATAAAGCCGACGTCCCACTCGCCTTTCGGACCGGCATTGGTGATCTCGCCCGTGCTGGCATAGGGCTTGAGCTCCAGGGGCACGCCGAGTTGCGCGGCCAGCGCGGTGGCCAGGTCGACCGTCACGCCGCGCGGCTGGCCGGTGGCGGGGTCGCGCACCGACCAGGTGGGCGAGGAGACGGCGCCGACGGCAATGCCGGCGCGCAGCTTGCCGGTGGGGGCCAGGGCGCGGACGATTTCCGGGTCGGGCTTGGCGGCTCCGCCGGCGCAGGCGGCGAGAACTGCGCTTAGCAACAGTGCGGTGCAAAGGGGAATGAAGCGCAAGTGGCGCATGATTCGTCTCCGGGATTTTCGTTGTTGTGGCTCTTCGTCGAGCGCTGCATGCTACACCGGCGGCACAAATAATTGGCGCATGGGCTTGAAAAGCCTGCGCGTGAGGCCCAGCTAATCTAGAATACGCCCTCAACGGCGGGGTGGCAGAGTGCTATGCCGTGGTCTGCAAAGCCATGTACGGTGGTTCAATTCCATCCCCCGCCTCCATTTTTCATGCAATAGCGCCCTTTTTTGGCGCTATTGCTTCGTTTACATTGTGTAAACACGCCTTTTACGTGGCGTTAACGTTTCCGGGCAGCGAGTCCGGTAATATCCGCGCTTCGCATCCGCTCCAGGTTTTCGCGGCCTCCCCTGGTCGCGCCATTCGCCCCCGTGAAACGAATCTCCGCCCTCAAGCAGCTCTGGCCCTTTTGCCGGCCCTATCTCGGCCGCTTCATCCTGGCTTTCATTTTCCTATGCGGGTCTTCGGCCGCGACCCTCGCGATCCCGCTGGCGTTCAAGAATTTGATCGACCTGGGCTTCGTCGCCCATGCGGCCACGCAAGGCGCGGCGGCCAGTGCCGGCGGCGCCATCAACGGCTATTTCCTGGCGCTGTTCGGCATCGCCGTGTTCCTCGCGGTGTTTACCGCCCTGCGCTTCTACATGGTGAGCTGGCTGGGCGAGCGGGTGACGGCGGACCTGCGTGCCGGCATCTACGCGCGCATGCTGGCGCAAAGCCCGCAGTTTTTCGAGACCACCCAGACCGGCGAAGTGCTGTCGCGCCTGACCACCGATACCACCCTGGTGCAAACGGTGATCGGCACCTCGATCTCGATGGGCCTGCGCAATTTCTTTTTGTTCATCGGCGGCATCATCATGCTGGTGGTGACCAACCCGCACGCGGCGCTGATCATCGTCATCATCGTCGCACTGGTCGTGCTGCCACTCGTCCTGTTCGGCCGGCGCGTGCGCAAGCTTTCGCGCGACTCCCAGGACCGGGTGGCCGACTCCAGCGCGGTGGCGGGCGAGGTGCTCAACGCCATGCCGGTGGTGCAGGCCTATACCAACGAGGCGCATGAAGACCGGCGCTTTTCCGCCACCGTGGAGAGCGGATTCGCGACAGCCGTGCGCCGCACCCGGGCGCGCGCCTTTCTCACCGCGTTGATCATCACCATCGTCTTCGGCGGCGCGGTCTACGGCCTGTGGCTGGGCGCGCGCGCGGTGGCCGACGGCAGCATGACCAGTGGCCTGCTGGCGCAATCGATCCTTTATGTCGGCCTGGTGGCGGGCTCGGTGGGCGCGCTGGCCGAAGTGGCGGGCGACGTGATGCGCGCCGCCGGCGCCACCGAGCGCCTCCTGGAGCTTTACACCGCCGAGCCACACATCAGCGACCCGCCGCAGCCGTTGCCGCTGGCGCCGGCCGCCGGCGGCGTGCGCCTGGTCTTCGAGAATGTGCTGTTCTCCTATCCCTCACGGCCGCAGACCAACTCGCTGGACGACATCAGCTTTACCGTCGCGCCGGGCGAGACGGTGGCGATCGTCGGCCCCTCGGGCGCGGGCAAGACCACGCTGTTCCAGCTGCTGCTGCGCTTCTATGACCCGAAGGGCGGGCGCATCCTGCTCGACGGGGTCGACCTGCGCGCGGGCAGCCTGGCGCAGTTGCGCGGGCGCATCGCGCTGGTGCCGCAGGACACCGTGGTGTTCTCCGCCGACGCGCTGGAGAACATCCGCTACGGCCGCCCGGGGGCGAGCGACGACGAAGTGAAGACCGCCGCCAAAGCCGCGCAAGCCCATGACTTTCTCGAACGCCTGCCCGAAGGCTACAAGACTTTTCTCGGCGAGCGCGGTGTGCGCCTCTCGGGCGGGCAGCGCCAGCGCATTGCCATCGCGCGCGCGATCCTGAAGAACGCGCCGCTGCTGCTGCTCGACGAGGCCACCAGCGCGCTGGATACGGAGTCGGAACAGGCGGTGCAGCGCGCCATCGAGTCCGCCGCGCGCGACCGCACTACCTTGATCATCGCGCACCGCTTGTCGACAGTGAAAAGCGCCGACCGCATCATCGTGCTGGAAGACGGCAAGATCGTCGAGTCCGGCTCGCCGGCGCAACTGCTGGACCGCGGCGGGCTGTATGCGCGCCTGGCCAGCCTGCAGGTGACGGGCGGAACAGACGGCCGCGCCGCCGCCTGATATTCTCCGAAGCTGCCATGCCCTCCTTTCTCAATCTCACTCGCATCCTGATCCTGATCAATGCAGTCATCTACTGCATCGAACTGGCGATTCCGGAACCGGTGATCGTCAACTTTGGGCTGTGGCCGCTGGGCAGCGCCGCCGCCGGCAATCCGCCCTTCGAGATCTGGCAGCTGATCACTTATGCCTTCCTGCATGATCCGCAGTCCTGGACGCACATCCTGCTGAATATGTGGGGGCTGTTCATGTTCGGCCAGCAGGTCGAAGAGGTGATGGGGATCAAGCGCTATGCCGGGCTTTATTTCAGCAGCGTGCTGATGGCGGGCCTGACGCAACTGGCGTTCACCTGGTTTGCCCACCTGCCCTCGGGCTATACCGTGGGCGCTTCCGGCGCGGTGTTCGGCGTGATGCTGGCCTTCGCGGTGTTTTTCCCCAAGCGCATCATCGTCCTGATCATTCCGCCGATTCCCCTGCCGGCGCGGATTTTTGTCGTGCTGTATGTGCTGCTCGAACTTTATCTGGGCGTGACCGGCACGCAGGAAGGCGTGGCGCATTTCGCGCACCTGGGCGGCCTGGTCGGCGCGATTCCCTTTCTGCTGTGGCGGCGGCGCTAGCGCCCTGCCGACGAAAAACGGGCCGCTTGCGCGGCCCGTTTTCTTTTTCCATCCAGCTTAGTGGTGACGTTCGCCCTCACGACGCTCGCCGTGCCCGCCGCCGGGAGCGCCGGCGGGATGCGGCGCCGGTGCCGCCGCCGGGGCGGCAGGGGCGGCGTGCTGCTGCGCAACCCGCGCCTGCTCGGCGGCATGCTGGGCTTGCTGCGCGGCGCGTTGCTGTTGTTCCGCCGCGCCCTGCTGCGCTTGTTGCGCCGTGCGCTGCTGCTGCTGCTGGGCCTGCTGCGCCGCCCGCTGCTGTTGCTGCTGCTGGGCCTGCTGCGCCGAACGCTGCTGTTGTTCGGCGGCGCGTTGCTGGGCCTGCTGGGCTGAACGTTGCTGTGCCTGCTGCGCTTGCTGTGCCTGCTGGGTTGAAGCCTGCTGGGCACGCTGCTGCTCGCGAGCGGCGCGGTCCTGCTCGGTGCGCTGTTGTGCCGCGCGTTGCTGTTCGCCGCGTTGTTGCTCGGCGCGCTGGGCCTGCTGCTGTGCCTGCTGTGCCTGCTGTGCCGGCTGCGCCGGCTGCGCTTGGCCCGGGCGCTGCTGGTTTTGCGCGTCACGGGTCTGGCGGTCGCGCTCGCCACGCTGTTGGTCAGCGCGTTGAGCTTGCTGCTGTTGTTCGTTGCGCTGTTGTGCCTGTTGTGCCTGTTGTGCTTGCTGCGCCGGCTGTTGCGCCTGGCCTGGGCGCTGCACATTTTGCGCTTCGCGGGCCTGGCGGTCGCGCTCGCCCCGCTGCTGTTCAGCGCGTTGAGACTGCTGCTGTTGCTCGTTGCGCTGTTGCGCCTGTTGTTGGGCCGGCTGCTGCGCCAGGCCCTGGCGCTGCGCATTCTGCGCTTCGCGGCCCTGGCGCTCGCGCTCGCCGCGCTGCTGCTCGGCGGCACCGCGTTCCTGGGCCTGACGCTGGGCGTTGGCCTGCGCCGCTGCTTGTGCATTGGCTTGCGGGTTGGCCGCGGCGGCAGCCGGACCGGTCAGGGCCTGTGGGCGCTCACCGGGGCGGCGGGCGTCCGGGCGGCCCTGCCCGGGTTGCTGCTGCGCGCGCGCTTCGGCGGCGCGCTGGTCGCGCGCTGCGGCCGGGTTGGCGCCCGCGAATTGCTGGCGCACCGCGGGATCGCGGTACGGCGTGGCGCCGCGGTGCCCCGGGTCATGGCGCCAAGCCCCAGGAGCGGTGGCAAGCGCCACTGCCGCGGGACGGGCGCCGCCCTTGTTGATCGTGACGTTATTGTTGATGGTGGTGCGGTTGTTGACGATGGTGGTCTCGCGACGCACCGCCGTGCGGTAGTAGTACGGGCGCACGTCGGCCACGCGGGCATGGTGCTGATGCCAGTCGAAGGCGCCGAAGAAAAATCCCGCAGACAAGGCCACGCCCGTGCCGAAGCTCAGGCTGATGCCGGGACGCGGCGGCGGGTAGTAGGCAGGCGGAGGCGCCCAGTAGACCGGCGGGTAGCCGGGGTCCGACCAGGCGCCATAGACCACGTTAGGGTCGTAGTAGGGTACGTAGACCTGGCTGGGCTGCGCCGGCTCGACGATGTATTCGCCCGCGTCCTGCTGCACGGTCAGGTACTGGTTCGAACGCAGGTTGCCGGCCTGGTAGGCGCGCTGGCGCAGGCCCTGCACGGCATCCATCACCTGCGCCTGCTGGTCGAGGAAGGCGTCGCCGAGGCGCTGGGTCCAATCCAGGCGCTGGTCCATCATGTCGAGAATCTGCGGGAAGGCAACGAGCGAAATCACGCTGGGGTCCCAGTTGTTGCCCTGCGCGGCCTGTACGGCGGCGTCGCCCTTCAGGTTCGGGTGCGCCTTGAGCCAGCGGTCGGCCTGCACCACCTCAAGCGGATAGGTCGCAGCCATCAGCACCTGCGACAGCAGGCGATCAGGGTAGAGGGCTACCGGCGCCAGCATCTGGTCGAGTTCCTGCCTGGAAAACGAGGCGGGGGGCGGCCCGGCATTCGGGTCGGCGGGCGCATAGGTGTTCGAGTAAGCCGGTGCGGGCGCGTACGAAGACGCGGGCTGGGCATTGGGCGGCGGCGCGGGCGGCTGGCCGTAAGGCGGCGGCGGGGCCATAGCCGCCTGCGCCACGACCGGCGCGGGCGTGTTTTGCACTTGCGCCACCGACGGGGTCTGGTAAGCCGTGGCAACCGCGACGGCTATCACCAGGGTGGCTACGGGGATGCCGATGATCGAAGCTTTGGTAACGGTGTCCATGTCTTCCTCGAGGTCGTGTTATAGGTTTTGGCCCGCCTTCTGCTCTGTTTCAACGCGGGTTTCCGCGCGGCGTGAGTTATTAACGCGCCGCGCGGACCTGCCGTCTACCGGAGATACAAGTGATACAAAGCGTTACAAGCAACTGCCAAAGCCTTACGTCCTCTTGAAGATAACTTAAGGTGCATGTCGATGCTGTCGGAGCCGGCGGCATGCCCTGTAGGAGAAAGCCGACAAAAACAGGCCGATCGTCGCCGATCAGCCTGTCAATCCCTGAATGGCGACACTTCGCCATCCAGGTCGGACTGCAATGTCACGCCGCGACGGTGCGCTCTCCCTCGGCTTGGACCCAGGCCTGCAGTTCAGCCGCCGGAATCGGCCGGGCGAACAGGAAGCCCTGCAATTCGTCGCACTGGGCGGCGCGCAGGGCACGGGCTTCGTCTTCCTGCTCCACCCCTTCGGCGACCACCCGTAGGCCAAGCGTGTGGCCCAGGCCGATGATCACCTTGGTGATCGCCAGCGCGGTGGTATCTTCGAGCATGGCGTGGACGAAGGAGCGGTCGATTTTCAGCTTGTCGATCGGGAAGCGCTTCAGGTAGTTGAGGCTGGAGTAACCGGTGCCGAAATCGTCGATCGACAGTTGCACGCCGATCGCCTTGAAGCCTTCAAGCTGCTCGATGGTGGTTTCGACGCTGTCCATCAGGATGGTTTCGGTCAGTTCCAGTTCCAGCATGTGGGGCGGCATTTCGTGGCGCGCCAGGTTGACTTTCAGCGTTTCCAGCAGGCCGGGCTTGCGCAATTGCACCGCCGAAAGATTGATTGAGATGCCGACGTCGCCCATGCCGGCATCCCGCCACTCGGCGTACTGACGGCAGGCCTCGGCCACCACCCAGTCGCCGATCGGCACGATCAGCCCGGTCTCCTCGGCGATCGGGATGAAGTGCGCCGGCGACACCAGGCCGATTTCCGGATGGTTCCAGCGCAGCAAGCCCTCCACTCCAAGAACGCGACGGGTCTTCGCATCGATGCGCGGCTGGTAGTGCAGGCAGAGCTCGCCGCGTTCAAGCGCGTAGCGCAGGCTGGTTTCCAGCACCATGCGCTCCTGCGCGCGGGCGTTCAGGTCGGGGGTAAAGAAGTGCGCCATGTTGCGGCCGTTGGCCTTGGCGTGGTACATGGCGGTGTCGGCGTGGCGCATCAGTTCGCCGATATCGTCGCCATCATCGGGATAGACGGCGATGCCGACGCTGCACGAGATGTGAATCTGCTGGCCTTCGACCGGGTGCGGCTGGTTGATCGAGGGGATCAGCCGGCGCTCGATGATGGTGGCGATCTCGACGCTGTCGGCCACGCCGTTGAGCACCACCACGAATTCGTCTCCCCCCAGGCGGCTGACGGTGTCGCCGCCGCGCGTGGCTTCGGTGAGGCGCTGGGCGATCGAGCGCAGCAGGCCGTCGCCGACATGGTGGCCGAGCGAGTCGTTGATGGTCTTGAAGCGGTCGAGGTCGATGAACAGCACGCCGACCTTCTGCCCGGTGCGCTGCGCCTGGTGCATCGACAGCGACAGGCGCTCCAGGCAGAGCGAGCGGTTCGGCAGCTCGGTGAGCGCGTCGTGCTGGGCCAGGAACTGGATCCGTTCCTCGCTTTCCTTGCGGTCGCTGATGTCGAGCGAGATGCCGATGTAGTGCGAGACGTCGCCGAGCGCGTCGCGCACCACCGAGACCACCAGCCAGGCGGGGTAGGAGTCGCCGTTGCGGCGGCGGATCCAGATCTCGCCCTGGTAGGCGCCGCGCGCGTCCACCGAGTTCCAGAAATTGCCGAAAAAGTCGCTGTGCTTGTGGCGCTCGGACAACAGGAAGTCCGGCGTCTCGCCCAGGACCTCGTGGAACTCATAGAGCGTGGTGCGGCAGAAGGCGCGGTTCACCGAGAGGATGCGGTGGTCGGGGTCCATGATCATGATGGACTCGGAGGAGGCCTCGAACACCTTGGCCCACAGTTCCAGGCGCTGCTCCATCAGCTTGATGCGGTTGATCGGCGTGAAGGTAGTGAGCACCGCATCGCTGCCCTGGTAGTTGAGACGGCGCGCGGAAAGCACCGCCCACACCGGCTCGGTACTGCCCTTCCAGCGCACTTCGAATTCGTCGACGCCGTCGCGGTCGGCCAGGCGCTGGAAAAAGCGCGAGCGCACGCCGGGGTCCAGGCCCTCGCTCCACGGATCGGCGACACCGCCGCCGAGCCAATCCAGCGAGGGCTGGTTGGCGTGCAATACCTCGTGGTCCGGCACCGCGGTGACAACCAGGGGAATCGGGATCGCCTCGAGCAGCTCGTGCTGCGCCTTGGCGGCGCGCGCGCTGGCCGCCATTTCCTGCTGCACCATGCGCTCGTGGTCGAGCTGGGTCAGCATGTCGTTGAAGGCGCCGACCAGGCGGCCGATTTCGTCGGTGCTGTTCCAGTGCGCGCGGATGGTGTGGTCGCCGGTGCGCCGCACGTCGTCGGCAACGTCGGCCAGGCGCCGTAGCGGCAGCGCGATGGCGCGAGCGACGAAAAACACCATCGTCAGGATCACCCCGAGCAGGAACAGGGCCGTGCCGAGATGGGTCCACATGCGAGTGAACAGGTTGTGGATGCGCAGGTCGAGCAGGCGCTGCATCTGCACGTTGGAGCCGGCCCAGGACTCGCCCAGCGCCAGCAGCGCGTTGCGCCGCTCCGCTTCCAGGCGGCTCAGGCCGTCGGTGGTGGTCTTGTTTTCGACGACGTCGCGCGCCTCGTGGCGAAAGCGCTCGATCGCCGCCGCCAGCTTGATCCGCGAAGGATCGAGCGCCTGCTTCAATTCGGGAGTGGCGGCGGCGAAGCCTTCGCTGAAGTCGGCCTCGATGCCCTTGGCGACGGCATCGAGCCGCCCTTCGATGATCAGGTACTGGGTGCGCTTCTCGCCCTGCTGCACCGCATCCGGCGGCGTCGGCTCGCGCGCCTTCGCCGCGGTGGCCGTGATCGCCTCGGCCAGTTCCGGATAGCGCAGCGCCATGATCGACATGGTGTAGTAGCTGTCGAGGTCGGGATCGAGAATCAGGTTCGACTGGTTGGCGATGCGCGTCATCAGGTCGTGACCCTTCGTCAGGGCCTCGGCGACGGCGGCTTCATCATTCTTTACCCGGCTGTTGCTGGCGGCGGCCTTGTCCGCATCGGCGGAGTGGGCACCGGCGGCTACAGGCGCCGCGACGGCGGCGCGCTCGCCCAGCTTGTCGAGGGCGCGGATGAACAACTGGTTCGGCTCGCGGCTTTGCAGCCCTTCGTTGCCCAGTTCGGTTTCGATGTCGGCGACCGCGCCGGCCTGCTTTTTCAGCTTGGCGGCGGCGTCCGGCTGGTCCAGTTCCGGATTGGCGGCGGTGAGCATGACGTCGCGCACCACCAGGATGTAGGAATTGCCGACCACTTCCTTGCGGGCGAAATTGATCGCCAGGTATTTTTCGTTGATCAGGATGCTGGAGACGAAGATCACCGCCGTCAGATCGAGCAGGTAGATCAGCAGAAGTTTCCTGCCGACGGAGAGGCGACCGAGAAATCGCGAAACGAGAGAGGGCATGGGCGGCGGGCTCGGTGTCAGGGGCAGCGTGGCGAATTCGCCGACGGCACTGCCGGAGCGGCAGCACTCATCAACATATCGGACGATGCCACTCGAAACTTAAAAAAACACCGCGCTTGTATACGTTCTCGTGCGCCCATTTGCATACCATTCCCTTCGTCCGCGAAAGACGGCTGATGCTTCCCACCGGCGTAAGTCACGCTGTGGCAGGTGCATGTGCTGCGGGAAAATCCGCCAATGCTCAACCCTGAACTATTTTTCTTGCGGCGGCACGCATTTAACACAATTCAACATACACGCGTGCCTCTGCGGTAAACCTGTATCAGGGGTTTCGCAAATAACATACCAAGGGGATTAATCGTTTATACGCTTCCTCAAGCGCATAACCGGGCGATGCGCAGGCAGCGCGCGCATGCTTGCGGTGCACGGCACCATGATGGTGCCGCGGGCCGGCACCAATCACACCGGCGGGAAACGCGCCCGGCCGGCCAGGGCATCGTCGATCGCGGCCTGAAGCGTTGCCCCAAAGCATACCGGATCGCACTCCTGACGCACCCGGGCCAGGGCCTGCTGCCGCAGGCTCGCCCACAAGCCGGCATCGCTGTACAGGCGCGCGCAAGCCGCGGCGAAGGAGCGGGGACAATCGCCCGCCAGCAGCTCGGCCTGATCGCGCCAGCCCAATTGGCCGGCCAGCAGGCCCGAGGCCACCACCGGCACGCCGTGCGCCGCGGCTTCGTAAACCTTTTGCGGGGTGCCCGAGGCAAACCGGGTCGGCGCGACGAACACGCGCGCCGTTGCGTAAAACGGCGCCAGATCATCGACACGGCCATGGAGGCGCACCCGTTGGCTGCCCAGTTCCCGCGCCAGGGTTGCCGAGCAGGGGCCCACCATCTCCAGCTTGTAGTCGTCGCCGATCAAGGCGTCGAGCAAGGGCATCACCCGGCGCACGAACCAGCGCATCGAGTCCGCGTTGGGCGAGTCGTCTTCCAGCAGGCGCCCGATGAACAGCAGATCGCGCCGTACATCGAACGCGGTCGCCGCCGGCTGCGCCTGTATGCTCGGGCCGAGCACCCGCACGTCGCCTGCATAGGGACGAAAACGCGCCGCCTCGGCTTCGTTTACCGTGAGCACGATGCGCGCATTTACGGCCAGTTGCAGTTCCTCGACAAGCGCGGGTGAGGCCATATCCAGCGCGGGGCCGGGCGCCACCGCCGCCGGGCCCATGGCGGCCTCGCCGAGTGCCGCGCGCAAGGCGTCGCGCAGCGCGAAAATCGCTTCCGCGTCGTAGATCACCGGCGTGCCGGCGAAGCCGGGCGCGCTGCGGCAGGCCTCCCTGAAGGCGGCCATGTTATGCGGGCGGCTGACGATCGCCAGATCGTAGGCCCCGGCGTGTTCGCGCAGAAACCCGGCCAGGCCGGCCGCGCCGGCGCGATCGATGATCTCCACTTGCGGCGGCAGGCAGGCCATCGCCTGGTCGAAACGCCCCTCGGGATGGAGGCGCGGATAGTGGGTGACAAACACGCCACGGTCGCACAATGCGCGCAGCAGCGCGCATGCGCGGGGAAAGCCAGCCCCTTCCGAGGGAAGGGGCACGCCGTCGTCGATGATCAATACCCGCGTCCGCGCAGCCAGACGCCGTGCCGCCTGCGCTTCGCGGAAGCGCGCGGCAAGCGCCTGCGTGGGCGCCGCATACTCACCGACGAAAAGACCCTGACCGGATCTGCGGCGCACCGCGGCCGGATGAAAAATCTCCCAATGCGCCAGCGGATTGATACCGGTCAGGCCGGCGATACGGTGGCGCGCGGCGTAGCCGCGCGTGGAAAACCGCGGGCCGGGGTCGTACCCCTGGGCGGCGCCGCGCGCAAGGTAGTGCAGGACCGGGTCCACGCCGGCGGCGGCGACTTCCGGATAGGTCCGCAGATACCAGGGCGCGCTGAACAATAAGGAGCGTCGCAGGACCCTGGCCTGGAACTCCGCGCGCGCCCCGGCCCCCCCCGTCAGGAGACGCCACACCAGG
Source organism: Betaproteobacteria bacterium (assembly GCA_028292405.1). Lineage (GTDB taxonomy): Bacteria > Pseudomonadota > Gammaproteobacteria > Burkholderiales > JAEUOS01 > JAQGMJ01. The sequence goes on along the minus strand of JAQGMJ010000021.1, from coordinate 18,578 downwards.
CCGAGGCGGGAGCGAACCAGGGGTAGCTGCCGCGAGCCGGTCACGGGCAGTTTGTTCGCGCTAGACGTTGAAGCGGAAGTGCATCACATCGCCGTCCTTGACGATGTACTCCTTGCCTTCCAGGCGCATCTTGCCGGCTTCCTTGGCGCCCTGCTCGCCCTTGGTGGCGATGTAGTCGTCATAGGCGATGACTTCGGCGCGGATGAAGCCCTTTTCGAAGTCGGTGTGGATCACGCCGGCGGCCTGCGGGGCGCTGGCGCCCACGGCCACGGTCCAGGCGCGCACTTCCTTTTCGCCGGCGGTGAAATAGGTCTGCAGGCCGAGCAGGGTGAAGGCGGCGCGGATGACGCGGTTCAGGCCCGGCTCGGTCATGCCCATTTCCTTGAGGAAGTCGTCGCGGTCGGCCGGCTCCAGCCCGCCGATTTCCGCTTCGATCGCCGCGGAAATCGCCACCACCGGCGCATGCTCGCTCTTGGCATAGGCCACCACGCGGTCCAGCAGGGGATTATTTTCAAACCCGTTCTCCGCCACGTTGGCGACGTACATGGTGGGCTTGGCGGTAAGCAGGAACAGCGGGCGCACCAGCACCTGCTCCTCCTTGCTCAGGGCCACGCTGCGCGCAGCCTTCGCTTCGTTGAGCACCGGCTGGATCTTGTCGAGGACGGCGATCAGCTTTTGTGCTTCCTTGTCGCCGGAGCGCGCCACCTTGGAGTAGCGGATGTACTGCTTTTCCAGGCTGGCCAGGTCGGCGAGCGCCAGCTCGGTATTGATGGTCTCGATATCGGCGATCGGGTCGACCTTGTTGTTGACGTGGATCACGTTGCTGTCTTCGAAGCAGCGCACCACGTGGGCAATCGCATCGGTCTCGCGGATGTTGGCGAGGAACTGGTTGCCCAGGCCTTCGCCCTTCGATGCGCCGGCCACGAGACCCGCGATATCGACGAATTCCATCGCCGCCGGCAGGACGCGCTCGGGGCTTACGATGTCGGCCAGCTTTTGCAGGCGCGCGTCCGGCACTTCGACGATGCCGACATTCGGCTCGATGGTGCAGAACGGATAGTTTTCCGCCGCGATGCCGGCCTTGGTCAGCGCGTTGAACAGGGTGGACTTGCCGACGTTGGGCAGGCCGACGATGCCGCATTTGAGGCTCATGATGTTCTTTCGATCAAATTGGGTGCTGCGTTGCAAGCCTGGCGCACGCTTCGGCGGTGATATTAAGGCAAGTCACCGCCGTCGCGCCGTCTCACTTCTTCGAATGCAGGTTCTTTACCGCGAGTTCCATGTTGCCGGCGACGATATCGCCCATCACCGATAGGCCGCGCTCGATCGCTTCGTCGATCAGCTTGTTGTCCTCGCGGCTAGGCTTGTGCAATACGAAGTCGCCGACGTCCTGTGCCAGCCCCAGTTCGCGCGGATGGCCTATCCCCAACCGCAGGCGCCAGAAATCCGGCGTGGCGAGGCGCGCCTGGATGTCTTTCAGCCCGTTGTGGCCCGCCACGCCGCCGCCCTTTTTCATCTTGGCGGCACCCGGTGGCAGGTCGAGCTCGTCGTGCACCACCAGGATTTCATCGGGCAATATCTTGTAAAAAGTCGCCACCGCCAGCACTGCCTGGCCCGAACGGTTCATGAAGGTGCCCGGCTCCAGCAACAGCAGCCCGCCGGCCTTGCCGACACGGCCGAAAAAGCCCTTCTCCGTCTTCAACTGCGCGCCCAGGTCGTGCGCATAGGCATCGACGAACCAGAAGCCCGCGTTGTGGCGGGTGGCTTCGTATTCGGCGCCGACATTGCCGAGACCGACGATCAGTTTGATGGCCATGCGCTTGAGCAGGAATGAATATCGCGTAAGGAACTACGGCAAGCACCTAAACAAAACAGGCCGGACATCGCCTTCGGCGCAGGCGCCAAAGTGATGATCCGGCCCGCTCCGCGAGACGCGGAATAAAACTTACTTCTTGTCCTTCTTGTCGCCGCCCTTGGCGTCCTTCGCCGGAGCAGCAGCGGCATCGGCGGGCTTTTTCTGCGCGGTGGCGGGCACGTCGGCGGCCGTCGGCGCGGCGGCTTCAGCCACCACTTCCTCTTCCTTGCCGCGCACGACTGCGGTGGCAACCACCGGGTTTTCCTTGCCGTGCAGCACGGCGCGCACGCCGGCCGGCAGCTTCAGGTCGGCCACGTGCACCGAGTGACCGGCGGCGATGTCCTTCAGGTCAACCTCGATGAACTCGGGCAGGTCTTTCGGCAGGCAGGCGATTTCGATGTCGTTGGCGACGTGCGAAACCATGGCGCCGCCGAACTTGACCGCTTGCGACTCGGCGGCGTTCAAGAAGTGCAGCGGCACGCGGATGTGGATATCTTTCTTCGCATCGACGCGCTGGAAGTCGATGTGCTGGATCTGCTGCTTGAACGGGTGCATGACGTAGTCACGCAGCAGCACCTGTTCGGCCGCGCCATCGAGGGTCATCTCGAGGATGGAAGCGTGAAAGGCTTCCTTGCGCATGGCGTGGAACAGCGGGTTGTGGTCGATCTCGATGGACTGGGGCTGCTTTTCGCCGCCGTAAATCACACCGGGGACCTTGTTCGCGCGGCGCAGACGGCGGCTCGCACCCGTTCCCTGCAGCTTGCGCGTGGACGCAATGACTTCGATTTTCATGATTGATACTCCGTTATACCGGGCGCTCCGCGACCAGAGACTACCCGGGGGTTTACTTACTAGGGTTTTGTAACGCTAACTATTCGATGAACAGGCTGCTCACCGAATCCTCGGAATTGATCCGGCGGATGGTTTCCGCCAGGAGTTCGGCCACCGAGAGCTGCCGGATTTTGCTGCATGCGCGCGCGTCGTCGCGCAGCGCAATGGTGTCGGTTACGACCAGTTCGTCGAGATCCGACTGCGTGATTCTTTGCACCGCCGGGCCCGAAAGCACAGGGTGGGTACAGTAGGCAAACACCTTCTTGGCGCCGCGCTCTTTCAGCACTTCGGCGGCCTTGCACAGGGTGCCGGCGGTGTCGACCATGTCGTCCATGATGACGCAGGTGCGGCCGTCGACCTCGCCGATGATGTTCATCACCTCGGACACATTGGCCTTCGGGCGCCGCTTGTCGATGATCGCCAGGTCGCTCTCCAGGCGCTTGGCCAGGGCGCGGGCGCGCACCACGCCACCGACGTCGGGAGAGACCACGATCAGGTCTTCGTAATTGTGGCGCCACACATCGCCCAGCAGGATCGGCGCGGCGTAGATGTTGTCGACCGGGATGTTGAAAAAGCCCTGGATCTGGTCGGCATGCAGGTCCATGGTCAGCACGCGGGTGACGCCCACCGACTCGAGCATGTTGGCCACGACCTTGGCGGAAATCGCCACGCGCGCCGAGCGCGGCCGGCGGTCCTGCCGGGCGTAGCCAAAGTAGGGAATCGCCGCGGTGATGCGCGCTGCCGAAGAACGCTTCAGCGCATCGGCCATCACCATGATTTCCATCAAATTGTCGTTGGTCGGCGCGGAGGTGGACTGCAGGATGAACACATCCTTGCCGCGCACGTTCTCCAGCACTTCGACGCTGACTTCACCGTCGGAAAAACGGCCCACCGAAATCCGGCCCAGCGGGATGGCCAGGCGGCGCGCCACCTCCTTCGCGAGCAGAGGATTGGCGTTGCCGGTCACGATCATCAAATTCGCGTTGGACATGACGGGAACGCGGAGCGCGCGAAGGGGAAGACGGTTGAAAGGGGTTGGCTGGGGAAGAAGGATTCGAACCTTCGAATGCCGGAATCAAAATCCGGTGCCTTAACCAACTTGGCGACTCCCCAACTGTGGGTCCTGCTCTATTGCACGCTTGAGCCTCACGGCCGGCGCTTGCTGCTATCCACTTGTACTACCTACAACGCTACTGCTTCTCCGGCGCGGCTCAACCAGCCAAGCCTGCCAGAGGGTGCCGCGCCAGGCCGCGCGCGACAAATCCTTCCAGTCCCCCGGGACGCGCCGCGAAAACGCCGCGCGCGTCGGATTCCGCCTCGAACGCCGCGAATACGCAGGCGCCGGAACCGGTCATCCTCGCGGTGATCGCGGCCCGGCCATCATGCCGGCCCAGCCACTCCACCGCTTGCGCGACCGCCGGATACCTGGCAATCGCCACCGGTTGCAAGTCGTTCGCAAAGCGGGTTTGCGGGAACGACCAATCACCGGTAGGAAAGTCCAACATTTTGACAGATTTCGTGTCCCGGGTCAAATTCGGGGCACGGAAAATCCCTGCCGTCGGCACCGCCACGGGCGGCTTGAGCACCACGAACCAGCGCGGAGGCAATTCGACGCTGGTCAATTGCTCGCCGATGCCGGCGGCAAAGGCGTTTTGCCCGTGGACGAAAAACGGCACATCGGCGCCCAGTTTGAGGCCGATGGCGGCCAATTCGGGGCGCGATAGATGCAATTCCCACAGGTGATTGAGCGCCAGCAGCACGCTGGCGGCGTCGCTTGACCCGCCGCCCAGGCCGCCGCCCATGGGGATGCGTTTTTGCACGGCGACGTCGGCGCCCTGCCCCGTGCCGCTTGCCGCCTGCAGCGCCCGCGCGGCGCGGATCGCCAGGTCGTCGGCCTCGGCCACGCCGGTCACCTCGCCGATACGGCGGATCAAGCCATCCGGACGAGCGGCGATTTCCAGCGTATCGCCGAAATCGAGCAACTGGAACACGCTTTCCAGCAAGTGATAGCCGTCGGCGCGCCGCCCGACGACGTGGAGGAACAGGTTGAGTTTGGCGGGAGCGAAAAAGGAGTTCACTGAAGCACTGGAGGCGTGGCGCGGGCCGGCGCGGCGGCAAGGGCGCCACGATAAACCATTTCGCGCCGCGGCCGGAGGGAACGTAACCGCGGGCTAACCGCGGGTATCGATGGCGATGCGGATGTCGAGCGGCTTTTCGGCGCGGGTGTAGTTGAGGAACAGGCGGTGCGGCTGCCTGGCCTCGCCGTCGTAGCTGAGTTCGACCACCCAGCCGTCTTCCCTGATGGTGGCGGGCCGGCCCGCGGCATCGCGCTGCACGGCGGCCGTGGCGCCCTGCGGCCGGCCGCGCACCCAGTCGATGAGGCCGGCCAGCGGCATGCGCCAGCCGAGCCGGGTTTCGGTCAGGGTTTCGACGTCGCGCGCATGGAATTGCTGCTTGTCGCTGTTGGTCAGGGTGACGCCGGCATTGTCGCGGACGATCTGCGCGATCTGGTTGCCCAGGGGGCTGGCAAGGCTCACCTCGTCGCGCTCCGGCGCGTGGGTCCAGGCAAACTTGCCGGAGAGGCTGTCGTCGCCATAATGCACCGACAGGCGGCCGTCCAGCGCGAAGCTTTCGCCATTGGCCGATGTCAGCGGCGCATCCTTGACCGGGGCCGATACTGGTCCTGGCGCGGCACAGCCGGCCAGGAGCGCCGTCAGAAGCAATCCAGCGAAACGGCTCACGCGGCTCCTACTGCTTGAAGCGCTTCATCGTCGCCATCAGGGTTTCGTCGCCCGGCGATTTCGTCAGGGCGACGCGCCACAGGCGCTGCGCTTCCGTCTTGCGGTTGCTTTGCCACAGCACCTCGCCCAGGTGGGCGGCGATTTCCGCGTCCGGCCGCGCTTCATAGGCACGCTGCAGCAGTTCGACCGCCCGCGGCAGGTCGCCCAGGCGATACAGCACCCAGCCCATGCTGTCGATGATGGCGGCGTCGTCGGGTGCGATTTTCAGCGCCTTTTCGATCAGGTCACGGGCCTCGCCGAGGCGCTCATTGCGGTCGGCCAGCGAGTAGCCCAGCGCGTTGTAGGCGTGGGCATAGTCGGGCTTTAACTGGATCAGTTTCTTCAGCTGGGTTTCCTGCACGTCGAGCTTGGAGAGCTTTTCCGCCGTCATCGCCGACTCGTAGAGCAGATCGGGATTGTTCGGCAGCTTGTCGAGATTTTTCTCCAGCAGGTCGAAGGCTTCCTTGTTCATGTTGGCCTCGCGCAGGATCTGCGCCTCGGCCAGCACCAGTTGCACGCGCTGCTGGTTGCTGGTGGCGGGCACGCCGTGGAGGAAGTTGCGCGCCTCTTCCATCTTGCCTTCCTTCGAGAAGGACTCGGCGATGCGCGCCTGCGCCGGAAAATACTGGTCGCCGCGGCTGATCTGCTTCCACCATTCGCGCGCCTGCGCATATTTCTTTTGCTCCTCGGCGGCCTGGCCGAGGTAGAGGTAGACCGGGTTGCGGTCGCGCACGTCGGTGTCGAGCAGCTTTTTCAGGTAGGTCTCGGCGTTGGGGTAGTCCTTGGCGTCGAGCGCCAGTAGGGCAAGCGGAAACAGCACGTCGGGATTGTCCGGCGCGCTGCGTTCGATGCTGTGGAACTCGGCGGTCGCCTCGGGATATTTTTTCTCGGCGTACAGCGAGCGGGCATAAGCCAGGCGCGCTTCGAGCGATTTCGGATTGGCGTCGATGAATTTTTTCAATTCGGCGCTGGCCTCGGCCGCCGAACGCTTGGCCAGCAGCGTGGAAGACATCAGCACCGGCAGCTCCCAGTCGGGCTTGAGCTTCGAGGCGGCACGCGCCTCGGTCACGGCCAGGTCGTCCTCGCCGGCGGCGGCGGCGGCACGCGCCACTGCCAGGCGCGCCTCGGGCACGCCGGGGTATTTGGCGGCCAGGTGCTGGATGGTGCGCAGGGTGCCCTTGCGGTCGGGGTCGCGCGCGAGGATGCGGTTGATTTGCGAGAACACTTCGGTGATGCTGACTTCGCCGCTGGCGAGCAGCTTTTCCAGGTGCGGCTCGGCCTCGTCGCCGTGGCCGGTGGCCAGCAGCACCCGCGCCAGGTTCAGGCGCGCCTCGGCGTTGTCAGGATCGCTTTGCACCCAAAGCCTCAGAGCGCGCATCGCCTTTTCGTCGTCGCGGTCTTCGGCGGCGATTTCGTAGGCGCGGCGCGCCAGGCGCGGGTCGCGGGTACGCTCGGCCAGTTCGATGAATTTTGAATAGGCAACCGCGGAGGCGCCGCGCTGGTTGGCGATTTCCGCGGCCATCAGGTCGTACAGCATCTCCGGCGTCAGGTCGACCTTGGGCAAGGCCACGGCCGGCGCCGTGTCGGACCGCGGCGAGCGCGCCACCGGCGGCGGCGGGTCGGAAGACACGGCAGTCGCCGGGCGCTGCTGGATCGGGGCTTGCGCGCAGGCTGCCAGCAGTACCGCCGGCAGCAATGCATAAAGGGATTTGTTCAAGACACTTTTTCCTGTTTTTCGCGGGGCAACACCAGCTTTGGGTTATTCTGGTACCGCGCCACGGCGGCGGTTTCCCGCCTTGATTGCCGCCGGGACTGCGCCATATAAGACGCTACGGCATCCGGCCGCAATATTTACCTACGCCAAACCCACATCATAGTACGACAATGCCCGAACTCCCGGAAGTGGAAGTCACCAGGCGCGGCATCGCGCCCCATCTCGAAGGCCGCACCATCAACAGTACGGTGGTGCGGCATCACGGGATGCGTTGGCCGGTGCCGCAGGGCCTGGCCGACACCCTGCAGGGCCTGACGGTGCGGCAGGTGGGACGGCGCGGCAAATACCTGTTGCTTGAGTGCGCGCAGCAGGCCGCGGCTCCTGTTAAATCTGGTAAAAACAGCGCCAAAACCGCGGCCGAGCCGGCGATCGCCGCGCCCAAGGGCTGGCTGATCCTGCACCTGGGCATGTCGGGTTCGCTTTCGCTGGTCGGCCCCGGCGTGGCGCCGGGCAAGCACGCGCACTTCGACCTCACCGCAGGCGAGCGCACCCTGCGCCTGAACGACCCGCGGCGCTTCGGCGCGGTGCTCTGGCACCCGGCCGGTGACGGCCCACCGGAGAGCCACCCCCTGCTGGCCGGGCTGGGGGTCGAGCCGCTGACGCCGGCCTTCACCGCCGAATTGCTGTTTCGCGCCACCCGCGGGCGCAAGGCGAGCATCAAGCAGGTGCTGCTGGCGGGAGACATCGTGGTCGGCGTGGGCAACATCTACGCCAGCGAGTCGCTGTTTCGCGCGCGCATCCGCCCGACCATGGCCGCCGGGCGCCTGAGCCTGGCGCGCTTCGGGCAGCTGGTGCCGCAGATCCGCGAGGTGCTGTCGCAGGCCATCGCCAAGGGCGGCAGCACGCTGCGCGACTTTCACAGCAACGGCGAAAGCGGCTATTTCCAGCTCGACTATTTCGTCTACGATCGCACCGGTGAGCCCTGCAAGGTGTGCAAGACGGCGATCCGCCGCGTGGTACAGGGCCAGCGTTCGACCTTTTATTGCCCCACCTGCCAGAAATAAATCCGGGCCGGACGGTGGCCGTTGAAAATTTCAGTTCTTTTCCAGCGGCAGCGCGTCGGCGGGAAACAGGCGCCGCGCCCGTTCCATGCGTCCTGCGGCGGCAACAATTTCGGAAGCGCTGACGCGCTGCAGGCGCGTGGTGCCGGTGGCCTGGCGAATGCGCACATTCTTCAGCGCTGCCACCCCCGCCGGCGACCCGTGCAAGCCCAGCAGCGCGGTGGCGACCTGCTGCGCCAGCGCCGGATCGACCTGCGGGCCGGCGGCAATCACATAGCCCGGGTAAGGCAAGCTGCGGCCGAGCAGCCGCAGCTTGCCGCCGTAGCGTTGCAAGGCTTCGTCGGCACCGTATTGCGGCAAGGCGACGGCATCGACCTGGCCAAACAGCAGCGCGTCGATCATCGCTTCGGGGTTGCGCGACAGGCGCAGTTTCACGTCCTGCGGCTTGAAGCCGTTGCTGCCGAGCCAGTGCATCATGATCGCGCCGTGCGCCGAGGCGGCGGGAAAGCTGGCGATGCTGCGGCCTCTTAGCTGATCGACGCGGGCGATGCTGCTATCGCCGCGCACCAGCAGGTTGACGCGAAAGTCGCGAAAGCGCGCCAGCGGCGTCAAGCGCAGGCGCTCCAGCACGCCGCCCATCTGGTCCACGGTGGCGAGATAAAGGTCGTGCGCGCTGCGCCCCGACAGCGCCTCGGCGGAAAAATCGTGCAGCGCGACCGGCGTCACCGGCCGTCCGGTGGCCTTTTGCAACAGTGTATCGAGGTCTTTCAGCGAAGCCACCCAGTCGCCGGTCTCCGCCGCGCCTTGCAGCACCGCGCCCGGATGCAGACCCAGGCTGAGGGGCGGGCCGGAAGTGCCGCGCAAAAGCGTCCACGTTCCGGCGGCCCCGGCCAGCAGCAGGGCGACGATCAGCCACACCCATTTGAGCCAGCCGCGCCAGCGCGGGATGCGGTACAGCGCATCAAGCTCGCTGCCGTGGTCAATCACCGTCACCTGCTGCGCCTGGGTCACGCTGGTCGGGCCCACCGGGTCGGGCGCCAGCCGGCCGCGTCGGGTAACGCTTTCCAGGCTTTGCTCCACGCCCATCACCAGGGCGGGTTCGGCGTCGAGGACCACGGCGGCTGCCTGCGGGTCCATTTTCGCGGTCTGCGGCAGGCTGGGCACTTCCGAATCGGGGCCGGCGATGAACTCGGGCATCTTGTGCGCGCTTCCCGCGCCATCGCTTTCCGGGACATCGCGCGAGACCGGCATGGCGCCGGTGAGCACCGGCAGGAATTCCTCGACCGTCTGCGGGCGGGCGCGCTCATCGACGGTGAGCGCCCAGTCGATGGCGGCGAGAAAGTCTTCGCCATAGCGGCCGGCACCGGCGCTGGCGGCGCTCTCCTGCGGGTCGTTGTGCACCCGGGCGGCGGCCTCGACCGGGCGCCGGCCGGCGACGAACCAGTAGAGCACGCCGCCGATGGCGTAAAGATCGGACCAGGGGCCCTGGCGGCCGTGCGCATGGTATTGCTCGAAAGGCGCGTAGCCGGGGGTGACGATGCTGGTCAGGCCGAGGGCGGAGGCGCCCACGCCGGCCTGGCGCGCGGCGCCGAAATCCAGCAGCACCAGGCTGCTGTCGGCATCGCGCACATAGATGTTGGCCGGCTTGATGTCGCGATGCAGGAAGCCGGCTTCGTGCACCAGCGCCAAACCCTGCAGCAGCGGCACGAACATGCTTATCAGCAGCGCCTCGCCCGGGGTGCCGCTGCCGCGCAGCAAGCGCCGCGACAGCCAGGTGTTGAGGCTCTCGCCCTGCTCATAGGCCATCACCATGTAAGCGGTGTTGTTGGCCTCGAAAAAGCGGTGCACCCCGACGATGTTGTGGTGGTGAAACCCGGCCAGGGTGCGCGCTTCGAGCAAAAAGCGCGTCAGGCCGTTGCCGTAGTCTTCGTTGTGGCGCTTGCTGCGCGGATAGATGGCGCCGCTTTCGCCGTCGCGGGCGGCCAGTTCATTGGGCAGGTATTCCTTGATCGCCACCTGGTGCCCCAGGGTGGTGTCGCGCGCCAGATAGGTGACGCCGAAGCCGCCGCTGCCCAGCACCCGCTCGATCAGGTATTCATGCAGCAGGTAGCCCGGCGGCAGCGCTTCGCGGTCGTCTTCCTCCGGATGTGCGATGCGCCGGCGCAATTCCGAATAGGAAGGGCCATCATAGGGCGCCGTCGGAATACCCTGATGCCTGAGGGCGCGCGGGTTGATCTGCGTCGGCGCCTGGTCCGGGCGCGGATGCATGGCCTCGCCTGGCCTGGTCACAACCTCCTGGGAACGGCTGTTCCCGGGCTTGCCTTCCAAATCCATTCGTTTCCCCCGGCAGCACGCCTCCTCCAGCCGAGGCGGCGAGGGCTCTCCACCGAATTCACATTATGCCGCTCGCATAATTGTGACATGGAATCGAAGGAATAAATTCCGCATTGCCGCGAATTAACCTGGAAAACGTGGTTTTTTCGGGTCCGAGGTTTACTGATCCGCAATTTTCTTCGGCGGATGTCTCTACATTCGCAGCCACGTAACTGCCAATCCCCCAGCCAAAGTCTCAGGATGGGTGGATTCAATCGCAGCTGGTTGTCATGCCCAGGCGGCTACAACGCGAATTGCCATTGTTGTTGTTAAAGCCGCCGATGCCGGCATTGCCAGTGCCTTGGTTGCCGAAGCCCGAATTGCCCCCGCCGTTGTAGCCACCGCCGCTAAAGCCGTTGTAGCCCGGGTTGCCGAGCGGAACAATGGTCGAACTGGAACCATCGGAATTACGGATCACCGTGCCGCCGCCTAGCGGCGTTACTGTCGAATGGCTGCCGTCGGAGTTGCGGATCAGCGTGCTGCCATCGAGCCGGTTGATGGTCGAGCGGCTGCCGTCCGAATTGCGAATGATCGTGGTGCCATCGAGGTTGTTGATGGTCGAACGCGAACCGTCGGAGTTGCGGATGATGGTGCTGCCGCCGCCGCTCAAGGGCGTGGCGCTGGAGTAGCCGTTGGCGCCGTCGCAGTAGGTACCGTTGCTCAGGTTGCTGCAGATGACCTGGGAGAACGCGCTGCCGCTGAGCAGTGCGAAAGCGAGGGCGGCGAATTGGGGAAGACGGAGCGACATCGCGAATCTCCTTTCCGGTTAGTTGTGCCGTCATTATGTGCCTTCGGCGCCAACGGTGGCAGCCCAAACTGTGTATTTCCTCACACGGCGGATGAAAAAAGCCGGCTGCATGACGCAGCCGGCTTTTCGGCGAACTTGAAACAGCTTATTTCGCCGCAGACGCCATCAACATTTCATTGATGCGCTTGACGAACCCCGCCGGGTCTTCCAGTTGCCCGCCCTCGGCCAGCAGGGCCTGGTCGAACAGCAGGCGCGACCAGTCGGCGAACTTGGCCTCTTCATGCTTCAGGCGCGTCACCAACGGGTGCTTGGGGTTGATCTCCATGATCGGCTGCGAATCAGGCGCCTGCTGGCCCGCGGCCTTGAGCAGGCGCGCCAGGTTGCCGCTCATGTCGAACTGGTCGGACACCAGGCAGGCGGGCGAGTCGGTGAGGCGATGGGTGACGCGCACTTCCTTTACCTTGCCGGTAAGCGCTTCCTTGATTTTCGCCGTCAGGTCCTTGAACTCTTCCTCGCTGTCCTTCTGCTCCTTCTTCTCGGCTTCGTCTTCCAGCTTGCCCAAGTCGAGGTCGCCCTTGGCCACCGAGACCAGTTGTTTGCCCTCGAACTCGTTGAGGTGCGAGGCCAGCCATTCATCGACGCGCTCGTACAACAGCACGACTTCGATGCCCTTTTTGCGGAACACTTCAAGGTGCGGGCTGTTCTTCGCGGCGAGGAAGGAGTCGGCGGTGACGTAGTAGATCTTGTCCTGGCCTTCCTTCATCCGGCCAACGTAGTCGGCGAGGGAAATGTCCTGCACTTCGGTGTCGTTGTGGGTGGTGGAAAAGCGCAGCAGCTTGGCGATGCGCTCCTTGTTGGCGTGGTCTTCGCCCGCCCCTTCCTTCATCACGCGGCCGAACTCTTTCCAGAAGCCGGCGTACTTTTCCTTCTGGTTTTCCGCCAGGTCTTCCAGCAGCGAGAGCACGCGCTTGGTCGAGCCTTCGCGGATGGCGCGCACGTCGCGCGACTCCTGCAAAATCTCGCGCGAGACGTTCAGCGGCAAGTCGTTGGAGTCGATCACGCCCTTGACGAAGCGCAGGTACTGCGGCATCAACTGCTCGGCGTCGTCCATGATGAAGACGCGGCGTACATAGAGCTTGATGCCGTTCTTGCGCTCGCGCTCGAACAGGTCGAAAGGCGCGCGCTGCGGCACATACAGCAGTTGGATGTACTCCTGCCGGCCCTCGACGCGGTTGTGCGTATAGGCCAGCGCCGGCTCGCTGTCGTGCGCGACATGCTTGTAGAACTCCTGGTATTGCTCCTCGCTGATGTCGTTCTTCGAGCGGGTCCACAAGGCGGTGGCCTGGTTGACGGTCTCGTCTTCGTCCAGGGCGACGTATTCGTTCTTGTCCTTGTCCCATTCCTCTTTTTTCATCAGGATGGGCAAGGTGATGTGGTCCGAATACTTGGTGATGATCGACTTCAGCTTCCAGTTGGAAAGCAGTTCGTCTTCATCATCGCGCAGTTCAAGAATCACATCGGTGCCGCGGCCCGCTTTTTCCGCCGGGTCGAGGGTAAAGTCGCCTTCGCCGGCCGACTCCCACTTCACCGCTTCGGCCAACCCGGCGCGGCGGGTGATCACGGTGATCTTCTTGGCAACGATGAAGCCGGAATAGAAGCCGACGCCGAACTGGCCGATCAAGTTGGCATCCTTCGCCTGGTCGCCGGAAAGCTTGTTGAAAAATTCCTTGGTGCCGGACTTGGCGATGGTGCCGAGGTTGGAAATCGCCTCTTCCCGGTTCATGCCGATACCGTTGTCCGAAATGGTGATGGTGCGCGCCGCCTTGTCGAAGGCGACGCGGATCTTCAGGTCGGGATCGTCGCCGTACAGGCCGTTGTCTGCCAGCGCCTCGAAGCGCAGCTTGTCGCAGGCGTCCGACGCATTGGAAATCAGTTCGCGCAGGAAAATCTCCTTGTTCGAATACAAGGAGTGGATCATCAGGTGGAGCAGTTGCTTGACTTCGGCCTGAAAAGCCAGGGTTTCGTGCTGTGCGCCCATGTGGGGTGTTCCTCTTTTGCTTTGAATGAAGAAAATCCGGCCGGAAGCCGTAAAACCTTGCTTCACGTAGGGATGCTGCGCCGCATTTCAAGCGCTCGCCCGCGCCAAAGCGGCCGGCGGCGGAGTATAGCGAATTGCCCGCGCCACCAGTAATGACGTTGGTATCAAGTCCGATGTTTGCGCTACCAAATTTAACATTTTTGATTTGCTTATTCGTCGATTAAGTAACGCACAATAGCGTCCGTTATATCAGCGGCGCTACTTGATTGCCGATACTGGGACCGGCGCACGCCCCGTTTAGGAGAATAAAAAATGAATCGCCGCCACTTCAACGGACTGCTCGCCGGCGCCGCCGCCATGGGCGCCCTGCCCCGCTTGGCGCACGCGGAAAACGGCATCGATGCCGGCACCATCCTGCTCGGCCAATCCTGCCCGCTGACCGGCCCGGCCGCCGAGTTGGGAACGGAAATGCGCCTGGGCGCGCAGCTATATTTCACCGAGATCAACAAGAAGGGCGGAATTTTCGGCCGCTCGATCAAGCTGACCACCCTGGACGACGGCTACGAGCCCGACCGCGCCGCCGCCAATACCCGCAAGCTGATCGAGGAAGAGAAGGTGTTCGCCCTGTTCGGCTATGTGGGCACGCCGACCTCGAACGCGGCCCTGCCGATTTTCACCAAGGCGCAAGTGCCCTTTTTCGGTGCCTTCACCGGCGCCGAGTCGCTGCGCAATCCGTTCAACCGCAACATCTTCAATATCCGCGCCAGCTATTTCGACGAGACCGAGAAGATCGTAGAGCAGTTGACCAACCTGGGCATCAAGAGCATCGGCGTGCTGTACCAGAACGACGCTTACGGCCAGGCCGGCCTGGCGGGCGTGACCCGCGCCCTCACCAAGCGCGGGATGAGAATCGCGGCCCAGGCCACGGTGGAGCGCAACACGGTGGCGGTCGACCCCGCGGTCAAGCTGCTGGTGCCGGCGCAGCCGGACGTGATCGTCATGATATCGGCGTACAAGTCGATCGCCGCCTTCGTCAAGGCATCCAAGAAGGCCGGCTACGTCGGCCAGTTCCACAACGTCTCCTTCGTCGGCTCGCGCGCCCTGGCCAATGAGCTCGGGCCCGAGGGCAACGGCGTGGCGATTTCCCAGGTCGTGCCCTTTCCCTATGCCGCGTCGATCGCCATCGTGCGCGAATACCAGCAGGCGCTGAAGGCCGGCAGCACCGCCGCCATCTCCTTCACCAGCCTGGAAGGTTATCTCGCGGCCCGGGTGTTCACCGAAGGCCTGCGCCGCGCCGGAAAAGATCTCACCCGCGACAAGCTGATCGCCGCCTTCGAGACCATGCGCAACGTCGATTTCGGCGGCTTCAACATCAACTTCACGCCGGAGAACCACAACGGCTCCAGCTTCGTCGAGCTGACCATCATCGGGCGCGACAACAACTTCATTCACTAAAAATCGGGGGCCGATTTTCCTCCGTCGTTCGCGGTGAGCTGGTCGAACCGCACGTGCGCATCGGTAGCGCATATGCCTTTCAGGGTTACGAAAACCCGGCTCAGGGCGAACGGCGGAAAAGTTGCAGCATCGCAGCCGCGCGTCGCGCAGTCCGCGGCAAACCGTGCATAGAGCCTACTTCTTGAACTTCGCCGCCAGGTTGTCTGCCGCCACGCGCAGCAGGCCGGTGTCGGCACCCACCGCGACGAACAGCGCACCCAGGTCCAGCATGCGCTGGCCGTCGGCCTCGCCCACCAGGATGCCGGGCGCCTTGCCGTGCGCGCGGATGCGCTTGATCGCATCGGCAATCGCGCTTTGCACTTCCGGATGCGGAATGTCGCCGAGGTGGCCGAGGCCGCCGGCCAGGTCGTTCGGGCCGATGAACACACCGTCGACGCCGTCGACCTTGCAAATCTCATCCAGGTTGTCCAGGCTCTTGCGGGTTTCCACCTGCACCAGCACGCAGATTTCCGCGTCTGCCTTGTTCAGGTAATTCTTGATGCGGCCGTAGCCCGCGGCGCGGGTGCTGCTGGCCACGCCGCGCACGCCGGCGGGTGGAAAGCGCGTCGCCTGCACGGCGGCATGTGCTTCCTCGGCCGTCTGCACATAGGGCAGCAGCAAGGTCTGCGCGCCGATGTCGAGAAAGCGCTTGATGAGCACCAGGTCGTTCCACGCCGGGCGCACCACGCAATGCGCGGTGCCGCCCTTGGCGGCCATCAGCTGCGTATGCACCATGTGCGGGTCGTTGGGCGAATGCTCGGTGTCGAGCAGCAGCCAGTCGAAGCCGGCGGGGGCGCACAGTTCGACGATCTGGTGCGCGTACGAACTCATCCACAGGCCGATTTGCGGCTTGCCGGCGGCGAGGTTGCGCTTGAATTGATTGATGGGCAAATCCATGTCTGGCTCGTCTTTCGTTGGTCTGGTGGTTTAATGTATCTCGGGTTCGGGCGTCGGGCCGTGTTTGGCCGCGAGGAATTCAAAGTCGCAGCCTTCGTTGGCCTGCTGCACATTCTGCGTGAACATCTGGCCGTAGCCGCGAACGTAGTACGGCTCGGGCTTTTTCCATGCGGCGCGGCGCTTCGCCAGTTCGGCGTCGCTCACATGCAGCGTCAGTTTACGATTTGCCACGTCCAGCTCGATCTCGTCGCCGTCCTGCACAAAGGCCAGCGGGCCGCCGACGAAAGATTCGGGCGCGACGTGCAGCACGCAGGCGCCGTAGGAGGTGCCGCTCATGCGCGAGTCGGAGATGCGCACCATGTCGCGCACGCCTTCCTTGAGCAGCTTTTTCGGGATTGGCAACTGGCCCCACTCCGGCATGCCGGGGCCGCCCAGCGGGCCGCCGTTTTTCATCACGAGGATCGAGTCCTTGGTCACCGGCAAATCGGGATCGTCGATGCGCGCGTCCATGTCCTTGATGTTCTCGAACACCACCGCGCGTCCGCGATGCTGGCGCAGATGCGGCTCGGCGGCGGAATGCTTGATCACCGCGCCGTCCGGGCACAAGTTGCCGCGCAGTACCGCCAGGCCGCCTTCGGCTTGCAGCGGCTGGTCGCGCGGCAGGATCACGTCGTCCTTGTAGCTTTGCGCGCCTTCGATGTTCTCGCGCACGGTCTTGCCGCTCACCGTGATGCAATCGAGGTTGAGCAGGTCGGGAATGCGGTTCATCAGCGCGCGGATGCCGCCGGCGTAGTAGAAATCTTCCATCAGGTATTTGCCCGAGGGACGCAGGTTGCCGAGCAATGGCGTGCGCCGCGACAGCGCATCGAAGCGGTCCAGGTCGAGTTTCGCCACGCTGCCGTCGCCGACGCGCCGGGCCATCGCGATCAGGTGGATGATGGAATTGGTCGAGCCGCCCAGGCACATGGCGAGCGTCACCGCGTTCTCGAAGGCTTCGGTGGTCATGATGTCGGAGGGCTTGAGGTCCTCCCACACCATGTCGACGATGCGCCGGCCGCAGTCGGTGGCCAGGCGCGCATGCGAGGCATCGACCGAAGGAATCGACGAAGCACCTGGAAGGATCATCCCCAGCCCCTCGGCCGCCGCGGCGAGGGTGGCCGCCGTGCCCATGGTCATGCAGGTGCCGGCGGAACGTGCGATGCCGTTTTCCATTTCCATCCAGGTCGCCTTGCTGATGTTGCCGGCGCGGCGTTCGTCCCAGTATTTCCAGGTGTCGCTGCCCGAGCCCAGGGTCTGGCCGCGCCAGTGGCCGGAGAGCATCGGCCCCGCGGGCAAAAAGATCGCCGGCACGTCGGCGGAGGCGGCGCCCATCAGGAGGGCCGGCACGGTCTTGTCGCAGCCGCCCAGCAGCACCACGCCGTCCACCGGGTTGGAGCGGATCAGTTCCTCCGTCTCCATCGCCAGCAGGTTGCGGTATAGCATTGTGGTGGGCTTCATCATCTGCTCGCCCAGGGACATCGCCGGCATTTCGACGGGGAAGCCGCCGGACTGCCAGACCCCGCGCTTGACTTCATTGGCACGGTCGCGAAAATGGCTGTGACAGGTGTTCATGTCACTCCAGGTGTTGATGATGCCGATCACCGGCTTGCCGGCGTAGTCCTCGTCGCCGAAGCCCATCTGCTTGATGCGCGATCGGTGGCCGAAGGCGCGCTTGTCGTCGACGCCGAACCAGCGGTGGCTGCGCAGGGTTTCCGGGGTTTTCTTTTTCAACATGTCTCCTGGGAAAGTTGTAGTACTGGCGCCGCTACCTTGCGGCAACGATTTAACTATTTTTGACACAACGCCGGTAGCGGATTCGTGTCCAATATGCGCTCAGGCTTTCGGCATGACTTCATTGATACCGGATCTCCAGCACTTCCAGTTCTTCGCGCCCGGCCGGGGTCATCAAGGTCACCCGGTCGCCTTCGCGCGCCTTCAGCAAGGCGCGGGCAATCGGGGAAACCCAGCTGATGCTTCCCTCGGACGGCTGCGCCTCGTCGACGCCGACGATCTGCACCGTCACCTCCTCGCCGTGCGAATTGGCATAGGTGACGGTGGCGCCGAAAAAAATCTGTTCGTCGCTGCTCTGGCGGGCGGGGTCCACCACCTCGGCGGCCTCGATGCGCCTGGACAAAAAGCGGATGCGGCTGTCGATCTGCCGCAGGCGCCGCTTGCCGTAGATGTAGTCGCCGTTTTCCGAGCGGTCGCCATTGGAGGCCGCCCAGGCGATGGTCTCGACCAGCTTGGGACGCTCGTTGCGGAACAATTCGTCGAACTCGGCCCTCAAACCCGCGTACCCCGCGGGCGTGATGTAGTTCTTCGTGCCCGCCGGCAAAGGCGGCGCCGCGCCGTCGCCCTCGTCGTCGAGGTCGCCGTCTTCCGCTTCCTTGGTAAAGGCCTTGCTCATGGGAGTCTGTCGATGAAATGCACTATGCTGGAGGCCGCGCCGCGTTGCTTCACGGCGCACCGCCGCCGCAGCTATCCTTTGACCAATTTTACACCCGCGCTTTATGCCGGCGCCCGAGCGCGTTAGCGCTTTCAGCCGCACCGCACCCCGCACTGCAACACACCCACGCCTCTCTCCTTTCAAGCCCCTTCATGCCCCTGACCGCCAGAGTCCTGCCCGCCAACCTCCTGCGGGCAGTCGTCCTGTCCTGCCTTGCTTGCTGCGGCGCCGCAACGGCGCAGCCCGCGCAGCCGAACGCGGCGCCCGCCCCCGCCGGCTCTTCGGCGCAGGCCGCCGGCGCC
>JAQGMJ010000012.1 GCA_028292405.1 Betaproteobacteria bacterium | reverse complement strand
CCACCTAGATGCAGTCGCCCTGCAATTGAATCAGCGCCCCAGGAAAACCCTGGACTTTATGTGTCCAGCTGAGAAAATCGAGACCTTTGTTGCATCGATCGGTTGAATCCGCCATAGTTTTATCAGGGTGCGGGCGGCGCGCAACTGCAGCATAGCGAGTCGGCGCAACTGAACCGGTCAGATTGCGCGGCGTCCACATGCGCGCCGAATGCGTTTATTGTTGCGACTGTTTCGCCGACTTGATGCAGATTCAGGGCAGGGGCGGGCAATCGCATTAATATTGTGTTTTCGCGCAGGCACGACTCATGCAAGCCGTGTTTTGTCCCAACATTTCCCTCTTTCCCATGACCACTCGCCCCCTGCTCGCTCTCCTGACCTGGCTCGCCCTGCTGGGCCTGTGCGCCCTGCCAGCCGCGCAGGCGCAGACTTATCCGGCCAAGCCGATCCGCCTGGTGATCCCCTTTCCGCCGGCGGGCGCCACCGACATCATCGGCCGGGTGGTGGCGCAAAAGCTGGGTGACGCGCTGGGCCAGTCCATCGTGGTGGACAACAAGCCGGGCGCGGGCGGGGCCATCGGCTCGGACGTCGGAGCCAAGGCGGCGCCGGACGGCTACACCTTGCTTATCGCCACCAGCAGCACCCACTCGGTGGGTCCGGCGCTTTCCAGCAAGCTGCCCTACGACACAGTGAAGGACTTCACGCCGATCATCCACCTGGCCGATTCGCCGCACGTGCTGGTGGTCTCCAGCGTGACGCCCTACAAGAGCGTGAACGAACTGGTGGCGGCGGCCAAGGCCAAGCCCGGGTCGCTCAACTACGGCTCTTCCGGGGTCGGCACCATCGTGCAGCTCACCGCCGAGGAGTTCAAGCTCGCCACCAAGACCGACATCGTCCACGTGCCCTATAAAGGCACGGCGTTGGTGTTCGGCGACCTCGCCACCGGCCAGGTGACGATGATGTTCGACAATATAGTCTCGGTGCAGCCCAGCCTGCAGTCGGGTAAGGTGCGGCCGCTGGGCGTGACCTCGGCCAGGCGCAGCGCGCTGATGCCCAACGTGCCGACGATGATCGAGGCCGGCGTGCCCGACTTCGTCAGCGACGCCTACTTCGGCCTGTGGGGCCCGGCCGGCACGCCGGCGGCGGTGGTCGCGAAGATCAACGCCGAGGCGAACAAGATCCTTCTGACCGCCGACCTGAAGGAACGCTTCGCCCAACTCGGCTGCGTGCCGGTGGGCGGCACCCCGCAGACCTTCGCGCAGCACATCAATAGCGAAACCGCGAAGTGGACCCACGTCGTCAAAGCAGCGGGCATCAAACCGGAATAAGCTACGCCAACAGTACACGCAATACCAAGTACGCAAGCAAGCACAACTCCAACGAGACCATCATGCAATTCAACTGGAATTTTCCCTACGCCACCAAGCGCCTCCCCGTCTACGCTCGCAACGTCGTCGCCACTTCCCACCCGCTGGCCGTGCAGGCCGGCGTGCAGGCCATGGCCCGCGGCGGCAACGCGGTGGATGCGGCACTGGCCGCGGCCATCACCCTGACCATTGTCGAGCCGATTTCGAATGGCCTGGGCAGCGACGCCTTTTGCATTCTCTGGGACGGCAAGAAGCTGCACGGCCTGAATGCCTCCGGCCGCTCACCCGCCGCCTGGAGTGTCGATTACTTTAAAAAACTGGGAAACCGCCCGGAGCGCGGCTGGAACTCGGTCTCGGTGCCCGGCGCGGTGTCGGCCTGGGTGGCAATGTCGGAAAAATTCGGCAAGCTGCCCTTCGAGGATTTGTTCGAGGCGGCGATCCGCTACGCCACCGAAGGCTACCTGGTCACGCCGATCGTGCAGCAGAAGTGGAAGGCGATGGAGCCTATCCTGAAAAGCCAGCCCGGCTTCGCCGAGCACTTCTTGCCCAAGGGCCGCACGCCGCACGTCGGCGAAAACTTCATCCTGCGCGGCGCCGCCGACTCGCTACGCAAGATTGCCGCCACCAAGGGCGAAGCCTTCTACAAGGGTGAGCTGGCGGAAAGAATCGCCGCGCATTCCAAGGCCAACGGCGGCGTGATGACCGCTGCCGATCTCGCGGCGCACACCTGCGACTGGGTCGAGCCGATCGAGCTCAACTACCGCGGCTACACCGTGCACGAGATTCCGCCGAACGGCCAGGGTATCGCCGCGCTGATGGCGCTGGGCATGGTGGAAAACTACGACCTCGCCACGCTCGACCCGGACGGCGTCGACAGCCAGCACCTGCAGATCGAGGCGATGAAGCTGGCGTTCGCCGATATCGCCGCGCATGTGAGCGACCCGCGCACGATGAAGATATCGTCGGCGCAACTGCTGGACCGTGCGTACCTCAAGGAGCGCGCCAAACTGATCGACCCGCGCAAGGCGACCAAATTCTCCGCCGGCAGCCCGCCCAAGGGCGGCACCATTTATCTCACGGCGGCCGACAAGGACGGCATGATGGTCTCCTTCATCCAGTCCAACTACATGGGCTTCGGCTCGGGCGCGGTGGCCGACGGCGGCATCTCGCTGCAAAACCGCGGTTACGGCTTCGTGATGGATGAGGGCCACCCGAACATGGTCGAAGGCGGCAAGCGCCCCTTCCACACCATCATCCCCGGCTTCGTGACGAAGAACGGCGCGCCGCAAATGAGCTTCGGCGTGATGGGCGGCAACATGCAGCCGCAAGGCCACCTGCAAACCCTGGTGCGCATGCTCGACTACAAGATGAATCCGCAGGCCGCCTGCGACGCGCCGCGCTGGCGCGTGGCCGGTCCGATGACCATCAACGGCGAAGTCACGATGAAACCCGAGTTGATTGCCGCGCTGAAAGCGCGCGGCCACGAGATCACCGCCTTCGAGGACTCCTATATGGACTACGGCTCCGGCCAGTTCATCTGGCGCTGCGAGGAGGAGGGCCAGTTCACCGGCTATATCGCGGCATCCGACGCCCGCAAGGACGGGCAGGCCGCGGGGTTCTGAGGAGCACGCAAAAGTACAAACCTACTTTTGCGTGGATTATTCGCAGAAGAAAACGCTGGTCTAATTTTTAATGAGCCAGATGATTTTTCCGACGTAAAGCGACGATCAAAGCCACGCTTCGCTGGCTTTGATTTTCGGCAGGTGATAAGTAGCGGATCATGAGCAACCGCGGGCGGCCGATTGCGCCGCACCGGGCCCACTGCAAAGTGCTATTTCTTCGCCGCCCTGTAGCGCGCCAGGTTGGCATCGTTGGGCGGATAGAGGCCGGGCAAGGCGGCGCCGCTGCCGACTTCTTCCATGATCCAAGCTTCGAGCTTTTCCTGCTCGGGGCCGGCGGCGGCGATCTCATTCACCAGCGCGGCAGGAATCACCACGGCGCCGTCGCCATCGGCGACGATCACGTCATCGGGAAACACGGCGACGCCGCCGCAGCCGATCGGCTCCTGCCAGTTGACGAAGGTGAGGCCGGCGACCGCGGGCGGGGCGGCGGCGCCCCGGCACCAAACCGGCAGACCGGTGGCGAGCACGCCGGTGAGGTCGCGCACCACGCCGTCGGTGATGAGGGCCGCGACGCCGCGCTGTTGCATGCGCGCGCAGAGAATGTCGCCGAAGATGCCTGCATCGGTCACGCCCATGGCGTCAACCACGGCGATGCAGCCAGCGGGCATGGCCTCGACGCAGGCGCGGGTGGAGCGCGGCTGCGACCACGAAGCGGGCGTGGCCAGGTCTTCGCGCGCGGGAACGAAGCGCAAGGTGAAGGCCGGGCCGACCAGGCGCGGCTGATCAGGGCGCAAGGGGCGCGTGCCGCGCAGCCAGACGTTGCGCAGGCCTTTCTTTAACAACTGGGTGGTGATGGTGGCGGTGGTGACTTGCGCCAGCGCGTCGCGGATGTGCGGGTCCAGGGACATGGGGGCTCCGGGTATCAGGGTGGCGCAATGGTAACGCGGGCGGGTGCGTGGCTATGGTGAGCCGGTTCGGATTACCTCACGGCACATGTCCTTCGACAGCCTCAGGACGAACGGGGAAGAGGCACAACAATTCCCGACCCCGCTTGCGCGGGGCTGCAGATCGAACAAGCCACGAGGTGCCTGAAGGCACCATGACAAAAGCCCCGCTCGCGCGGGGCTTTTGATAGTGCTGCGTAGTGCGTGCGAGGGTCGCTTAACGCTTGCTCGTGCCCACCACTTCCACCTCGACGCGGCGGTTCTTGGCGCGGCCTTCGGCGGACTTGTTGTCGGCGATCGGCTGCTTCTTCCCCTTGCCTTCGGTGTAGACACGGTTCGACTCGATGCCCTTGCTCACCAAGTAGGCCTTGACGGACTCGGCGCGGCGCACCGACAGCTTGTCGTTGTAGGCGTTGCTGCCGATGCCGTCGGTGTGGCCCACTGCGATCACGACTTCGAGGTTGATGTTGGAGATCTTGCTCACCAGTCCGTCCAGCGCGGCCTTGGCTTCAGGCTTGAGCACCGACTTGTCGAAGTCGAAGAAAGTATCGGCCGCGAAAGTCATCTTCTGGTTCACCGGCGCGGGCGGCGGCGGGGGCGGCGGCTGCATTTGCGGCGGCGGGGGCGGCGGGGACATCGACACCTTCACCAGGTCGGGATCGCATTCGGCGATGGCCATGGCCGGGGTCCAATAGCCGGTGCGCCAGCAGAGATTGCCGATGCGCGGGTCGCCGAAGTTGGAGTTGCGGGCGATGACGCCGCGGCCGTCCTGCAGGTAGGCGTCCTTGCTTTGCGCGTGCGCACCTACGGCGAATCCCGTGCCGAGGAAGGCGAACACAAGCGCCAGAGTGGTGGAAAGTTTCATTCTTGTTCTCCGCTTGCTTTTAATTTGGGTGGCGGGAAGCACGACGTTTTGCATGCGCCTGCTCGCGGCCGGGGTGATTCTCCTGGTCCGCTTCGCGGGTGGCAGCGCTCGTGTTGGCGGCGCAGCCCGATACTGGCGCCGTCGCCGGTACCTGCATGCAATTCATGGTGACCTCCTGAAGTGGGTATGCCGAATTTGTTCTTCGGCATGGGCACCACTTTAGGGCAAGGAGACCACGATTCTCCGCCGGACAGACTCCGGTTTTATTGTAGGCGTCCGCCTACGACAATTCGCCAGCGCATCTGAAATCCGAGGCCAGCTCGGCGGCCGGCCCTGTCACAAAACCTGGAGGCCTCAGGTTTCGTCGATCTTGCCCGGCGCCGGATGTGATAGCAACTTGGGCGCGGCGGGGGTAGAAACCGCGGCCGCCGTGGTGGCGCGCACAGGCTTGGCCACCGGGCCGGCGGCGGCGCGGATTCGGTCGCGCTCGCCCAGCACCTTGAGGGCGTAGCCGAAATCCTCCTCGGTCAGCGCCGCGCCGGAGTAGGCCTTGAGCGCCGGCTCGACCCCGCCGAAGCGGGTGATGTAGTCCTTCAGGATCAGCGCGCCAACCTTGAT
This sequence comes from Betaproteobacteria bacterium, assembly GCA_028292405.1. Classification (GTDB taxonomy): domain Bacteria; phylum Pseudomonadota; class Gammaproteobacteria; order Burkholderiales; family JAEUOS01; genus JAQGMJ01. The sequence continues at coordinate 10,384 of JAQGMJ010000012.1, read as the reverse complement.
GTTGGCCACCGGGTTGAGCACCGCATCCTTGCCGCCGAGTTCCTCGAATTTGTCGAGGTGGTATTTCGGGATCACCTGCATCAGGCCCTGGGCGCCCATGCCGGACTCCGCGAAGGGATTGAAGCGCGATTCGATTGCCATCACGGCTAGGATCAAGTTAGGGTCGACCCCGGTGTCGCGGCCGGTGATGTAGGCGGCGCTGACGATCAGCGTGGTCGCCTCGGATGAAACCTGGTACTTCTTCGACAGGTAGTTGGCGATGCGGCGATGCTGCCCAGGGTCGCCCAGGGCGGCGGCGAGAGCGACGCGCTCTTCCACGTTCTCCGGCTTGCCCGGTGCGTCGGCAACAACGTCGCCGGCGGCCAAGCTTTCGGCCACGCGCGAAGGGTGCACATTTTCCAGACCTTGCGGCGCGGCGGCAGCCAGCGCCGGTTTTGCAACCGCTGCGACCGGCGCCGGGGCGGCGTGGCCGAAGGTTTCGACTTCCCAGGTGACCAAAGCCACCAGGCCTGCCAGCATCAACCCGCCCTTGGCAATCTTCCACAACCCAAAAGCGGCACTGCGTAAACTACTCAACGTCAAACGCGACACGTATTCCTCCTTCTCTGCAGGAGCCAACGCCATAAAAAATCCCGCTCCCCTAACCTGCTAGGGACCAGATGACGTTTCAGCCTGCTTCGTAGTCGAGGGTCTGGTTGGGGCTCACGCGTTGTCCCCAAGTTCCGCCAGACCGGAAGCGCTGCGGGCTGTGCGAACTGCACGGCACCATGCGGCGCGATTGCTATCAAAAACCGGAGGACGTGTTGTTTCGCGCACTCGCAGCCTTCAAAATAGAAAAGGGGACGCGAGCATTACAACTCGTCCTCCCCTAGGATGGCGCGAATTGTAGGGTGGGGTCATACTGCGGTCAACCTCTTTTTTATCTAATGAAAACATATACTTATAAAAAAGTTAGTGAAAAATCCCCACGAAATCAGCGACTTGGCGCTATACTCGAAAAATCAGATTCAACTAATGCAGAAAAACATTGAAATATCAAGATCTTAGAGAGTTTATTGAACAACTTGCGCAATCTGGCGAGTTAAAAAAAATCGCCATTCCGGTCTCCCCAAGCCTGGAAATGACCGAGATTTCTGATCGGGTCCTTCTTTCGGGCGGACCCGCCTTGTTGTTCGAAAAACCGACCACCGGCGAGATGCCTGTGTTGTGTAATCTGTTCGGCACGGTCAAGCGCGTGGCGCTCGGCATGGGGGTCGATGCGGCCAACGATGCCGAGGCTTTGCGCAAATTGCGCGAGGTCGGCGAGCTGCTTTCGATGCTCAAGGAGCCGGAACCGCCGCGCGGATGGAAGGACGCATGGGATAAGTGGCCACTACTTAAGCAAGTACTTAACATGGCGCCGAAAGAGATCAGCGGCGCGCCCTGCCAGGAGATCGTCTGGGAAAACGGGGCCGTCGACCTGGCGCGCCTGCCGGTGCAAACCTGCTGGCCGGGCGATGCCGGGCCGTTGATCACCTGGGGGCTGACGGTGACCCGCGGCCCGCACAAACGCCGGCAGAACCTGGGTATTTACCGACAGCAGGTGGTCGGCCGCAACAAGGTGATCATGCGCTGGCTGGCGCATCGCGGCGGCGCGCAGGACTTTCGCGAGCATGGGCAACAATCACCCGGCACGCCTTTTCCAGTCGCCGTCGTGCTGGGCTGCGACCCGGCGACCATCCTCGGCGCGGTGACGCCGGTGCCGGACACCCTCTCCGAATACCAGTTCGCCGGCCTGTTGCGCGGCGCCCGCACCGAGCTAACGCGCTGCATCGGCAACGACTTGCAGGTGCCGGCGCGGGCGGAAATGGTGCTGGAGGGCAGCATCCGCCCGGACGCCGCCGACCCCAGCGGCTATGAAACCGCGCTCGAGGGGCCGTACGGCGACCACACCGGTTACTACAATGAGGTAGAGCGCTTCCCGGTGTTCACCATCGACCGTATCACCTTGCGCAACAACCCGGTGTACCACTCCACTTACACCGGCAAGCCGCCGGACGAGCCCTCCACTTTGGGCGTGGCGCTGAACGAGGTGTTCGTTCCGCTGCTGATCAAGCAGTTTCCGGAGATCGTCGATTTCTACCTGCCGCCGGAGGGCTGCTCCTACCGCCTGGCGGTGGTGAGCATGAAAAAGGGCTACCCCGGCCACGCCAAGCGGGTGATGTTCGGCATCTGGAGCTTTTTGCGCCAGTTCATGTACACCAAGTTCATCGTGGTGACGGACGCCGATATCGACATTCGCGACTGGAGGGAAGTGGTGTGGGCGATCACCACACGGGTCGACCCCGGCCGCGACACACTAATAGTAGAGAACACGCCGATCGACTACCTCGACTTCGCCAGCCCGGTCGCCGGCTTGGGCGGCAAGCTGGGCATAGACGCGACCAACAAGTGGCCGGGCGAAACCCAGCGCGAATGGGGCCGGCCAATTGCGATGGACGCGGCTGTGAAGGCCAGGGTGGACAACCTGTGGCAACAGCTGGGACTCTAGGAAGCCTTGCCCGGCAGGTACCAGCGCAAAAGCTAGCGCCTACTTACCGCGAAAGTCCTGAATCACCCGCACCAGTTGCCAGCCGGACCATCCAATGGTAAGCAGGCGGCTGCCCATGCGCCAGAAATGGCCAAGCGGCAGGCGGGCGAGCACCGCGCCGGTCAGCGCGACCGCCACCGGATTGGAGCGCAGGGTATGCGACAGGCGCACCCAGCGTTGCAGGCGATGGCTGCGCACCGCTCCCGGCTGCAGGCGCCCGGTAACCGCGCGCAACTCCAGGCGCTCGGCCGCGGCGCGGGTCTGCAGTAGTTCCTTTTGCAGCGCATAGCGCAGGTAGGGATCTTGGGCCATCGGTCCGCTCCTTGTATCTAGTTGGCAGCCGAGCGGCTGATGGCCGCGGCATCCGCCTTGAGTTCGGCGACGGTGGCGGCGAACGGCGCGGGATGGTCCTGCAGGCGCGTGCGGATCATCAGGCAGGCCACGGCGGTGATCAGGGCATAAAGTCCGGCCATGCCGAAAATCGCGATGAGGCGATGGCTGTCCCAGAAGACAACGGCGATGCCGAAGGAAAACAGCGCGATGGCGAAAATCGAGAACAGCAGGGCGAGCACGCCCAGCGCCATCAGGGCACCGATGCGCGCGCCTTGCTCGGCCACCTCCACCCCGAACAACTCGAGGCGGGTCGACATGATGGTGAGGAGGATGCGCAACAGGCGCCGCGCATTGGCCACCAGGCCGCGCGCGGAACCCGCGCCGGCGCCCTGCCCCCCCGGCTGTTCCGCCATTGTTCCGCCTTAGCGGCGGTTGACCAGCAGCCCCAGCACGAAGGCCACGCCGGCGGCGATGCCGATCGCTTGCCAGGGATTGTCGTGCACGTAATCATCGGTGGCGCGGGCGGCAGCCTTGGCCTTGTCGGCCACGATGTATTGCGCGTCGGCGATTTTTTCCTTGGCGCCGCGCAGCTTGATGCGCAGCTTTTCACCGAGGTCGGCCAGCTTGTCGCCGGAGGCGGTGGCCATCGACTTGACGATTTCGTCGGCGTCATTCATCAGGCTTTTGGCGTCGGTGATCAGTTCGTTGCGTTGTGCTTCGCTAGTCATCGCATATCCTCGAAAGCGGTTGTTGTTGAGAGTACCGGAGCAATTATAGACGCGCCACCGTAAAGCTCAAACTACAAGCGGGTGCAGATAGGCGCCCCCACCACAGGTGGATCGCGGCCGGCCCCAAAAACAAAACCGGGCGCGAAGCCCGGTTTTGCCTGACGGTGAAACTGTCTTAGAACGCGTACTTGACGTTGACCGCCCAGTTGTCGCCCTTGATGTCGCCGCCGCTGCCGCCGTTGTTCTTGGTCATCTTGCCGAAGTTTTCATACTCCAGGCGGATGCCCCAGTGGGCGTTGAAGTTGTAGCCGCCGCCGAGGCCTGCGTACAGGTCGGTCTTGTTGCCATTGCCGAGATTGGCGCAAGCGGTGCCGCCGGGGCCGGTGGCGCAGATGTTGCCGCCGTTGACATGGTTGAACGCCGCACCCAGCTTGCCCAGCAGGTAGAAGTTGTTGGGCAGCGGGATCGTACCGGTAGCGGCCACGTCGAAGGAGTCGGCCTTGTAGCTGCCACCGCCGGAGACGCCGGGCACATTGGCGGCCACGCCGAAATTGGTCTTGCCGAGGTACACGTACTGGGCTTCGAGGCCCCAGTTCGGGGTGAACTGGTAGCCGCCGAAAATCTTGCCGCTGGTGTCGGTGGAGCTGCCGCCCGTGGTGCTGACGGTGGTCGTGCCGGAAGTGGCGCTAACGGTGCCCAGCTTGGCACGACCGGCGCCGATACCGGCACCTGCATACCATTGAGCGGAGGCCGGAGCGGCCACGAAGGCGCCGGCAATCGCGGCAGCCATCAGAATCTTTTTCATTTGAGCATTTCTCCAAGGGGAAATAAGAATCACACAAGTTGTTGTTTTTCGCACTACTACGGGGCTTATTTTATGGGCACCGCATCGCCACAACAAGGAGAAGAGCTTAAATCCTGGGAAATTGTATTATTTACGCAACATTGTGGTGCGTAGCGCAACATATAGGTGCGTAAAAATCGGGCGCTAGCCTTCGCTATAAACCCACTGCAGCAAGGCATCCTGCACCGCCTGAGCCCCGCCGGCCACCGGCGAATTGATCAAGAAGACCACCGCATAGCGCTTGCCCGAAGCCGCCAGCACATAGCCGGCGATGGCGCGCACGTCGTTCAGGGTGCCGGTCTTGATATGCGCCTGGCCGGCCACGTCCTTGCTGCGCAGGCGCCGCTGCATGGTGCCGTCGTAGGCCACCAGGGGCATGGAGGACATGAATTCCGGCATCACCGGGCTGCGGAAGGCGGCCACCAGCATGCGCCCCAGGGTCTGGGGGGCGATGCGCTCGATGCGCGACAAGCCGGAGCCGTTTTCCATCACCAGTTCTTCGCCGCCGATTTTCTTTTCCATCAGCCAGGTACGGATGGCGCGGTAGGAGCGGTCCGGCGAACCGGGCAGGCGCAGCAACTCGTGGCCGACGCCGAGGAACAGCTCGCGCGCCATTACGTTGTTGGAGTACTTGTTGATGTCGCGGATGGTCTCGGCCAGGCTTTCGGATTCGATCTCGTAGACCAGGCGGCCAGTGGCAGGCAGCAGGCCGTCGCGCACCTCGCCGGTGAGGGTGCCGCCGGCGTCGGCCCACAACTGGCGCACCACCGCGCCGGTGTATTGCGCCGCCGTCAGCTCATAGGGGTGCAGCCACAGGCTTTTAACGCCGCAGGTGAGCGCGTAGGTTCCGCTGACGGAAATGCCGGTCGGGTCGATGCGCGTTTTCAGCGCCGGGCCTTTCAGGTCGGCGCAGGGGCCCTTTACCAGCACGAGCGAGTTGCGGATCGGCAAGCCGGCCAGCCGCGGTTCGGCGCTGACGGTGACCGTGGCCGAAGTCTCGTCCGGCGCGAAGGTGATCGCCAGCGCCTTGAAGTTGACCAGCAGACCGTCCGGCCCGGCGTTATAGGCGCGCAACGGGTCGCCGTCGAACTTGGCGGCGTCGTAGCCGGCGGCGTCGAACACGCTGTGGTCGAGCACGATGTTGCCGCGGATTTCGCGGATACCGCGCGCGCGCACCGCGCGCAGGGCCACGCTCAAGTCTTCCTGCGTCAGCTTGGGGTCGCCCGCGCCCCTGATCACCAGGTCGCCGTCGAGCACGTCGCCGCGCCGGCCACCGGTTTCATAGATGCCGGTCTTCCAGGTGAAGGAAGGGCCGAGCAGCTCCAGCGCGGAGTAGGTGGTGACCAGCTTCATCACCGAGGCCGGGCTCATCGACTTGTCGGCGTTGAGGCTGAGCAGCGGCCGGTTGCTGCCGACCTCCTGTACGTAGATGCCGAGTGCGGAAGCAGGCAGGCGGGTGGGCCGCAGCGCCGCGGCCACTGCCGGCGGCAGCACCGGCTCGGGCTCCGGCGCCGTCATCGGCGCTACCACCTGCGGCGAGCCGGAACCCGGTGCCGCCTGTTGCGCCCATGGCGTGCTCGCGCCGCCCATCCATAGCGCCAATGCAAGCGCGCTCCTGCCTATCGTCTTGCCTCTGCCTTGCATTCCTTCTCCGCACTACGCGCGCCTCGATGCGCGCATGGTTGTCACTCATGTTGGTACAGCCGTTGCTTTGATTATCACATGCGGCATTGCTGCACGGCCGGCTTGGTTGAGGTTTGACTCTGCATTGAAGTTTTTTGGCAGCCAGCGTGTTTGATTGCTAACTGGCAAACAGGTCAGATTTTCCGTAGCTTCTCCGTCAACAAGAAATTCTTGCAGTGCGTTAGTGTGAATGTGTGGCAGTTCCATTTGATCGCATCTCTTCGGAGGACATCATGAACACCGCCGTCTTGCCCGTCCCGGCTTCCGCCTCTTTCTCGTTGCCGCTTGCCGATTACAAGCAGGTCTACGATTGCGCCGATGTCGAGGAAGCGCTGCAGGAAATCCGCCCCGGGCAGAACGACGCGCTGATCGACACCTACCAGAAGATGCTGCGCATCGGCGGCAACCGCTTCGCGGTCAAGCCCTCCTCGCTGCCAGTGATGGAAAAGCTGTACGACGACTTGCCGAATTTCTCCGAGGTGCTCGACGACATCAAGCGCCAGCTCTCGCTATGCGTCGCCAGCCGCGACCGCCTGGAGATCGCGCCGATGCTGCTGCTGGGCGACCCCGGCATCGGTAAGACGCATTTCGCCAAGCGCATCGCCAATATGCTGGGCACCGGCTTCGGCTTCATCTCGATGAGTTCGCTGACCGCCGGCTGGATCATCGGCGGCGCCTCCTCGCAATGGAAGAACGCCAAGCCGGGCAAGGTGTTCGAAACCTTCCTGCGCGGTGAATACGCCAACCCGGTGATGGTGGTCGACGAGATCGACAAGGCATCGTCGGACGGTGCCTACGACCCCCTGGGCGCGATGTACAGTTTGCTGGAGCACGACACCGCGCGCGAATTCATCGACGAGTTTATCGAGATTCCACTCGACGCCTCCGAAGTGGTGTGGGTAGCCACCGCCAACGACGCGCGCCACATTCCCGAGCCGATTTTGTCGCGGATGAACGTCTACGAGATCGAGGCGCCCGACCACGACGCCGCCTGCCGCATAGGGCGCGCCATCTACAGCGAGATCCGCGATTCGCACGACTGGGGCAAGCGCTTCCCGGCCATGCCGCACGACGATGTGCTCGACTGCCTGGCCTCACTCTCGCCGCGCGACATGCGCAAGGCGATCAACCAGGCCTTCGGCAACGCCAGCCTGGCCGGCCATGACGAAATCCGCGTCGAAGACATCGAACGCCGCGAAGCAAAGAAATCCAAAATCGGATTCTAGGAAGGCCGACGCCATGTTCCGCTGGGACAACGTCGGCAGCACCAGCATCCGGCTGGGTGAACGCGCGCACGTGAGTTCGTCCGAAGCGGCCCTGCACGCGCTGATGGACGCCTGCGCCGTGCCGATCGTCGTGCACGACTGGCACCGCGCCGCCATTCTCGGCAACGCAACCCTGATCAGCCATCGCGGCCGGCCCTGGCTGCTGACCGCCGCTCACCTGCTCGATCACGCACCCCACTGCGGCAACTGGCTGGCGCCGGCGCGCGAGGACGGTGCGCTGCTGTCGCTGGAAGGCGCGCGGGTGCGCCGCGCACCGAAGCTGGACCTGGCGCTGATCGACCTGCGTGATGTCAAGACACTGCCGCGCATGTTGCGCGGCCGGCAGGCGTTGCCACTGGACGAAGCGGCGGTGCCGCACGCGGGGCAGGGCGACGCCATCTACGCCGTCTCCGGTTTTCCCGCCGCATGGTCGCAATTCGAGCACGGCTGGCTGGCCGCCAAGCGCCTCACCGTGCTGACCCGCCGCGCCCGGCAAGCGCGCCAGCGCGCGCGCCATGACCGCGTCTACGATTACAGCCACCTCGCCCAGCGCAGCGACGGCGCATGGATCCGCACGCCGGCGCTCGAAGGCATGAGCGGCGCCGGCATCTGGGCGCTACGCACCGGCGGCGACGGCGCGCAGCACGCGCGCCTGGCGGCGGTGCAATCCGCCTTCATGCATGGCCGCTATTTGCGCGGCCATGATGCACGCGGCGCACTGCCGCTATTGCTCGACGGTATCGCCTCGGGCTGATCCACCGCATCCCGTGCCTGGCGCGGCGGGCACGGTATCATTGCCCTCCCGCGGTACGCCTCGCGTCCGCATGCGCACACATTCGAGACAATCATGAAGACCTACAAGATCGCCTGCATCCCCGGAGACGGGATCGGCAAGGAAGTCGTGCCCGCCGGGCAAGCCGTCCTGGAAGCGCTGGCCGCCACTGAAAAAAGCTTCGGCTTCGAATTCACCTCTTTCGACTGGGGCGGCGACTATTACCGCAAGCACGGCGTGATGATGCCGGAAGACGGCCTCGAGCCGCTGCGCAAGATGGACGCAATCTTGTTCGGCTCCGCCGGCGATCCGCACATTCCCGACCACATCACGCTGTGGGGCCTGCGCCTGAAAATCTGCCAGGGGTTTGATCAATACGCGAACGTAAGGCCCACGCGCATCCTCCCCGGCATCGACGCGCCGCTGAAGCGCTGCGCCCCGGCGGACCTGGACTGGGTGATCGTGCGCGAGAACTCCGAAGGCGAATACGCCGGTGTCGGCGGCCGGGCCCACCAGGGCCACCCGATCGAAGTGGCCACGGACGTCAGCATGATGACCCGCGCCGGCGTCGAGCGGATCATGCGCTTCGCCTTCAAGCTGGCGCAGTCGCGGCCGCGCAAGCTGCTGACCGTGGTCACCAAGTCCAACGCGCAGCGCCATGCCATGGTGATGTGGGACGAGATCGCCCTGCAGGTCAGCAAGGAGTTCCCGGACGTCAAGTGGGACAAGGAACTGGTCGACGCCTGCACCGCGCGCATGGTCAACCGGCCGGCGTCGCTGGACACGCTGGTGGCGACCAACCTGCATGCCGACATCCTGAGCGACCTGGCCGCGGCGCTGGCCGGCAGCCTCGGCATTGCGCCCACCGGCAACATCGATCCCGAGCGGCGCTATCCCAGCATGTTCGAGCCCATCCACGGCTCGGCCTTCGACATCATGGGCAAGGGGCTCGCCAATCCGGTGGGCACCTTCTGGAGCTGCGTCATGCTGCTCGAGCACCTGGGCGAGCAGGAAGCGGCCGCGCGCCTGATGAAGGTGATCGAGTCCATCACCGCCGACCCGAAGCTGCATACCGGCGACCTCGGCGGCACCGCCAGGACGGCGGACGTCACGGCAGCAGTGGTTTCCCGGTTGAAGAACCGCTGACCGCCGGGCACCATCCCGCCTAGGTCGGGTTGCGGTGCCGCCGCACCCCGACGCCCACCACATTCAGGAGACAAGACCATGAAACGCATCCTTTCCGCCCTCGCACTGGCCGCGCTGTTCGCGCCCGGCGCGATGGCCCAGTCCGTCACCTGCCCCGAGAAGAACGTGCAGTACTGGCAGGCCTTCCCGCCCGGCGGCGAGTCCGACCTGTCGGCGCGCCACCAGCAGCTGGTGCTGCGCAAGAAGTGCCCCGGCATCGAGACCATCGTCCAGTACAAGGCGGGCGCGGGCGGCGCGCTGATGTGGACGCAGATGAACCAGTTGCCGGGTGACGGCGTCAACGTGGTCGGCGTGAACCTGCCGCACATCGTGTTCCAGCCGATCCAGGGCGACGTGCAATACAAGACGGCCGACGTGACACCGGTGTTCTGGTTCCACTTCACCCCGGACATCCTGGTCGTGCACGCCAAGAGCCCGATCAAGAACTGGCAGGACTTCCTCGCGGCCGCCAAGGCCAGTCCCGGCAAGCTGAGCCTCGCGGGCTCGGGCCAGTACTCCGCCAACCACGCGGCCCACGAGCGCCTGGACGCCGCCTTCGGCATCAAGACGCTGTACGTTCCCTTCAAGGGCACGGGCGACCTCGCCACCTCGGTGATCGGCGGCCAGGTCGACGGCGCCATGACGTACACCCCCTTCGCCATCGCCAACAAGGACAAGGGCGTGCGCCCGATCGCCGTGGCGATGGAGCATCGCCACCCGCTGATGCCCGACGTGCCCACCTTCAAGGAACTGGGTGTCGACTGGGTCGATGGCGCCTACCGCGGCATCGGCGTTCCCAAGTCCACGCCGCCGGCCGAGCGCAAGCGCCTGTCGGACCTGTGGCGCGCGCTGAACAACGATGCCGAGATGAAGGACCTGGCGGCCAAGAGCGGCTTCGAGCTGGTGAACGTCGGGCTGGAGGAGATGGACTCCTTCATGGCCGGCAAGACCAGGCTGTACACGGACGGCGCTGCCCGCATGGGCCTCGGCAAAGATCGGAAGAGC
>JAQGMJ010000087.1 GCA_028292405.1 Betaproteobacteria bacterium | reverse complement strand
TGGCGCTGCGCGCGCAGGGCCTCCAGGCGCGCGCTCTCGGCGGCGTGGGCCTCGGTCTGTTCGCGGGTCTGGCGCACCAGCTCGGCGCTGCGCTCGGCGACGGCGGCGAGCTGCGACACGCGATGCTTGCGCGCGTTTTCGATCAATTCGAGGCGCGTCTGCAGCTCGGCCACCATCTTTTCGGTGGCGGCGAGCGTGGCTTCATGCTCGGCCTTGGCGCGCAGGGCGTTCTGGCCGTCGTTGCGCGCGGCTTCGGCCTCGCGCCCCGCCGTTTCGGCCCGCGCCTGCTCGGCGGCCATGGTCTGCTCGAGATCGGCGCGGCGTGCGCGCGCGCGTTCGAGATCGGCCTGGGCGGCGTCGGCGGCGGCGCGCTCGCGCTTGAGGTCCTGTTCCAGCGAAAACACCCGCGACAGCACTTCCGCCAGGTCGTTCTTGAACTGCTCGGCGCGGCGCCGCTGCTGCGCTGCCTCGTCCGTGGTTTTTTGCTCCAGCGCGCGCAACTGCGCCAGCTCGGCGGTCGCAGCCCGGGTGGCGCTGGCGGCGGCGGCCTTGTGTGCCTCGTGCACCCGCCGCTCGGAGGAAGTGCTGCTCTCGAACTGGCTCGCCTGGGTGCGCTGGGCGACCAGCGCACGCTCCAGCGCGGCGGCATCCGTGCGCACCCGCGTCAGCTCGCTCTCGCCGGTGCGCAGCGACACCTTTTCGCTTTTCAGGTCGGCTTCCAGCGCGGCGGCGCGCGACAGGGTGTCGGCCAGCTCATGCTTGAGGTTTTCGGCGCGTGCAGTGGCGGCGGCCAGTTCGGCATCGGCACCGGCGACCACCTCCCGCTGCCTGGCCAGCGCCGCCTCGGCGGTAATGGCTGCCGTCGCGGCGGCGGCCAGTTCCTCCTCGCGGCGGCGGCGGATCTCCGCGCTGGCGCGCTCGGCTTCCTCGGCGCTGCTGCGCTCGGGCGCCAGCAGGCGCTCGGCCTCGGCGCGGCGCGCACGCGCCTGCGCCAGTTCGCTCTCGACGGCGGCGATCGCCGCGCTTTCGCGCTGCAAATCTTCGCCGTAAGAGCCGGCCAGGGAAAGCGCCTCGGCCAGGTTTTGCTTCAGCTGTTCGGACTCGCGGCGCTTGGCTTCGAGCTCCTGCTGCCCGCGCGTGCTGTCGGCGAGCAGCTTGGCCATTTCCGCTTCGGCCGCCTGCATCTGCGCGCCGGCGCTCTCGGCCTCGCGCCGCGCGTGGGTCTGGCGCGCCGCCGCCGCGCGCAGCTGCGCGTCGAGCTCGACGCGCTGGGTGCGGGCGGCGTCGAGCTGCAGTTCAAGTTCATTGCGCCGGTCGACCTCGAGCTTGAGCTCGTCGGCGATCATGCGCTTGGCTTCGGTGACCTTCTCGACCTCCGCCTCGACCCGCGCCAGCGCCTGCGCCTCGCGCTGCGAACGCTGCTCGGCCGCCAGGCGGCCGCGGATCGCCATCTCGAGCTTTTTCGACGCGTCCAGCGAACGTTGGCGCTCGATGTGCGCCTGGTCCAGCGCGCTTTGGCCGTCGTTGCCGGCAGCGGCGGCCGGCGCCGCTGCGGGCGTTTCGCCACCCTCTTCCGGCTGGAAGTTGGCCGCCAGCACCTGCATGGTCTGGGTCAGGCCGAGAGCGGGGCGCGCCTGCGCCGACTGGCTGGCCACCGCCGCGGTGGCGTTGCGCAGGTTTTCCAGGTCGGCCTGCGCCTGCGTCAGGGCGGTGCGTGCCTGCGCCAGCTTCTCCTGCGCCGCGCGGGCGTCGGCCTCGGCGCCATCGGCCTGTGCCTTCAACTGCAGGCCGCGCACGCGGGCGCTGTCGAGGCCGGCTTCGGCTTCTTCGATGGTGCGCGCCAGGGCGTTGCGTTCAGCCACCAGGTTGTCGCGGCGCTGGCGCAATTGCCCGATCTCGCCTTTCAGGCCGGCGACTTGGCCCTCATCGGCCTGGCCGGCCGCCAGGCTGGCGGTGTTGCGGTCGAGTTCACCATCGGCGGCGGCAATCTCGCCCAGGGTATCGGTGAGCTGGATGCGGATCGCCGCCAGCACCTGCTCGGCCTGCTTGGCCTCTTCCTCCAGCCCGCTTTGCTCGGCCAGCGCCTTCTCGGCGCGCTGGCGCGCGATTTCCTTGGCGCGCCGCGACTGCGCTTCGGCGAGGATCGCCAGGCGCAATTCCTCCTGGTGCGCCTTGGTCAGGCCGATCGCCTCGGAACGCTTGACCTGCACCCGCTCGGAAAACTCCAGCGCCTGGCGCTTGAGCTCGTCGGACAGCGCCGCGCGCGCCTGCGTGGTGATGGTGGTGGTGGTTTCCACGGACATATGCTTAATATTTACACAGAGGCCGCGGCTTGTCGCGTCCCGCGTGGCAACATTTGTACGCGCGCAACAGCCGCCCGTGACATTGTCATTTTGTGCTGCGCAAAGCGGCGCGTTTCGCGGAACGTTTCCGATCGGCTACGCTCTAAACCCGTGCAAGCGTCGCCATCGGCTGTCGGCCGACGTCCGATTTTCGAGACCGCACCGAGACAAAGTACGCCGATTCCCATGATCCCCCCGTTCCTTCCGCGCGCCGCTGTGCGTCAGCTGCTGCGCCTGCTTCCCCTCACCCTGCTGCTAGCGGCATGCGCGCAAAAAACGCCGCTGCCGTCCGAGCCGCCGCCCCCGCTGGTCGTCATGCCGCCGCCGGCGGCCGAGGTTCCCGCCCCGGCCTCCACGGCAAACAATATCGACGGCTACAAGGCCGAAGTCGCCAAGCGCGTCTACGAGACCAATGCCGAAAAAATATTTACCGGCAAGCCGCCGCCGCTGTTGCGCTCCATCGTCGTCCTCAGTGTCGTGGTGGATGAGCGCGGAGAAATTGTCGGCACCCGGCTGTTCCGCGACAACGGCGATCTTGAAACCCGCGCGGTTGCCCTCGCCAGCCTGAAGCGCGCCATGCCCCTGCCCAAGCCTACCCGCGCCGTGCTGCGCCGCGGCCGGGTCGAGTACCTCGAGTCCTGGCTGTTCCGCCGCGATGGCAAATTCCAGATGCGCACCCTGGCCGAAGTCCAGGCCAGCGAATAAATCTCCGGGCGAGCGCCAGCGTTGCGGGGCGCCCAGGCGGCCTTCAATGTCGCTGGTCCCCCCAGGCGGCCTTCAATGTCGCTGGTCCCCCGGGCGGCCTTCAGTGCCGCTGGTCTCCCAGGCGGCCTTCAGTGCCGCTGGTCCCCCAGGCGGCCTTCAGTGCCGCCGGTACTCCCCGGCCGCGCCTTCAGGCGCGGATGTCGAACTGCACGATCTCCTCGGTCGATTCGGCCGCGCTGTGGCCGAACAGGATCATCCCCTGGCCGCGCAGCATCACTTCCTCGCGGTGCAGCTCCATCTCGGCCTCGCCCTTGACGGTGACGAAGGTGCCGTTGGTGCTCTGGTCGATCACGTAGAACTTGTCGCGGCGCTTTTCGACGCGCGCATGGTTGCGCGAGGCCTTGAGATCGCCGATGACGAAGGTGTTGTCGACGCCGCGGCCGAAGGTGGCGGCCGGCACGGCGGTGGAGAGCAGCACCTCGCGGCCGTTGTGGGTCAGCGCCAGCAGGGCGTTGGCGGCGGGCTTGTTGGCGTGCAGCGAATCGACCGTCATGGTGAGGTCATCGTCGGACTGCCAGATCACCTCGCACACCTGCATGTCGTCCTTGCCCTTGACCGCCACCGTGGCGATCGGGCGCACCGAGGCGCGCATGCCGGCCGGCAACTGGTCGGCGGTTGCGCGGCTGGTGATGATCTGCAGGCCCTTGGCGACGCCGGCCATGCGCGCGGCGACGTTGACCGTGTCGCCGAACACATCGCCCTTTTCCTCGATCACCGCGCCGAAGTGAAAGCCGATGCGGATCAGGCGCTTGGTGCCGTCGACGATCGGCAGGGCGTTGACCCGGGTCTGCATGTCGCAGGCGGCCAGCATGACGCGCTCCGGGTCGCGGAACACGCACATGATTTCGTCGCCGATGGTTTTCACCACCCGGCCCTGGAAGCGCGCGGTGGCCGCGCGCATTTCGGACAGGGTCTCGTCGATCAGTTGCTTGGCCCGGGTGTCGCCGAGGATGTCGTAAAGCTTGGTGGAGCCGGCAATGTCGGCGAACAACACAGCGGCGACCATCGCCGGCCTGTCGTGCATCGACAGGTCCAGCGTGGTGTCCTGGTTCGACATCGGCCTCCCCCTAGCCCGAGTCGCTTAAGCCGCGGCGCGCAGCTTGGCCTGGGCGGCCGAAGCGTGCATCGAGGCGTAGGCGGAGTGGGCGGCGGCTTCGGCCTCGCCCACCTTCACCGGCTGGCCCATGTCGGCCAGCACCGAGCCGAGCGCGGACAGGCAGAGCATGACGTTTTCCGGCTTGCTGGAGTAGCCCATCATGCCGATGCGCCAGATCTTGCCGGCGAGAGGCCCGAGGCCCGCACCGATTTCGATGTTGAATTCGTTCAGCAGGGTCTTGCGCACTTCGGCTTCGCGCGCCTGGATCGATTCGGGGATCATCACCGCGTTCATCTGCGGCAGGCGGTATTGTTCCTTCACCAGGAACGACAAGCCCATGGCTTCCAGGCCGGCCTTCAGTGCCAGGTGGTGGCGCATATGGCGCGCCCAGGAATTCTCCAGGCCTTCTTCCTTCAGCAGCAGTAGCGATTCATGCAGGGCGAACAGGCTGTTGATCGGCGCGGTGTGGTGATAGGTGCGGGTGGTTTCGCCCCAGTAGCCGAGCACCAGGTTCAGGTCCATGAACCAGCTTTGCACGCGGTTCTTGTCGCGGCGCAGCTTCACTTTTTCGATCACGCGCTCGTTGTACGACACCGGCGACAGGCCGGGTACGCACGAGAGGCATTTCTGCGAGCCGGAATAGACGGCGTCGAGGTCCCACTCGTCGGTCTTCACCGGGGTGCCGGCCAGCGAGGTGACGGCATCGCAGATCACCATGGCGCCGTACTTGTGGGCAATGGCGGCGAGGGTCTTGGCGTCGGATTGCGCGCCGGTGGAGGTTTCGGCGTGGATGAACGAGACGATCTTGGTGTCCGGGTTCTTCTTCAGCGTGTCTTCCAGCTTTTGCGGGTCGCAAGGCTCGCCCCAGGCGTCTTCGATCACCACCGACTTGCCGCCGACGCGGTCAACGTTTTCGACCATGCGGCCGCCGAACACGCCGTTCTTCATCACGACGACCTTCTCGCCGGGCTCGACCATGTTGACGAAGCACGATTCCATGCCCACCGAGCCGGGGCCGGAGAGCGGGAAGGTGAGTTGGTTGTTTGTTTGATAGGCGTAGCGCAGGAGCTGTTTCAGCTCATCCATCATGTCGACGAAAATCGGGTCGAGGTAGCCGATGGCGGGCAGGGAGGAGGCAGCCAGCACGCGTGGGTTGATCTCGGAAGGGCCGGGACCCAGCAGGGTGCGCTGCGGCGGGTGGAAGGACGAGATTTTTCTTTGCGGTGCGTAAGCGATGGTCATGATCGATCCTGTCAACTAACTAACTGATTCTAAAAAGAAATCTGCCCATTATCTGGCGCGTCGAGGTGCCGCATGGCGCCAAGTGGAAGTCGCTTGCCCTGTTGGTCGGGCGCCCTGCGGACGGGGTTTAAGCGGCGGGCAACAAAAAGACCGCTGAAAACAGCGGTTTAGGCGCGACATGATAACAAATTGCACCGTATCGCGCGACTATTGGCGACTGCAACTCCTCTATAGACCCGCCGTTAAGCGTATTCAGGCAAGAGGGCGTGCGAAAAAGCAACAAAGGCATTGCGCACAGGACCCCGGGAGGTGGCTCAGAGGCAGCTTCCATGCAATCCCGCGTTTCAGTCCTGCGCATTCCTGCGGCTTCCCCGCAAGCCGGACCGGCAATGTCGGCGCTCACTGGCGTGAAGGCTAGTTGGTAAAGCGGACGGTGTAGCCCCAGGAGTCGAGCCGGTCGGGAATGGCGTTGAAGGCGAGAGTAACGCGCTGTTCCCCCCGATTGGCCGGCACTTCGTGCAGCAGGTAACTGGGGAACAGCACCAGGTCGCCGGCAGCGGCGGCGGGCGTGGTGTATTTGCCGGCATTGAACGGGCTGGCGGCGGCGCCCGGATGGTTGTTGTTGAAAATGAAGTCGCTGCCGGCCGGGCTTTTGACGAATACGGTAGCGGCCGAGGGGTGGCTCGCGGTCAGGTAGAGCACGCCCGAGACGAAGCTGTTGGCGTGGTTGTGCATCGCCTGGTGGCCGCCGGTCTCCAGCACGTTGACCCACATTTCCTTGATCGACCATGACAGTCGCTCGCCGAACAGGTGTTCGCCGAATTCGGCCAGGCCAGGGGCGATCAGCGCGGCGACCATCCGCAGCGCTGCACTCGACCCGGGTGCGAGCATGCCGGTGTGGGCCAGCAGGTCCGACTTCGGGTTGGTGCTGCCGGCACCGCAGCTGAACTCCGCGACCAGGGCGTCGATCAGCGCGGCATCGAGCAGTTTTTCCACCCGCATCAAGGGGGTGGGGAACAGGCCGATGATTTCGCTCATGCGCCCTTGCCTGCCGGCTATTTGCCGGCGGCGCCTTGCGCGGCGGGTGCCGACAGGCCGCCCGGGCTGTTGGCGCCGAAGCCCGGCGGATCAGGCTGGGGGTTGAAGCCGTGGGTTTCGCCCGCGTTGCCCGGCTTGCCGCTGGACTGCACGGGCCGGTTCGAGTGGGCGCTGGAGTCGCCCAGGCTGTAGCCGGTCGTCGCCTGTCCCTGCACCGCGGGAAGCAGCATGCCGTTGCGCACCTGGCGCACGCTGCCGTCCATCTTGTAGGTGCCGTCGGGCGCCAGGCTCTTCTTGCCCTTGTCGAGAAGATACAAATGGTTGTCCTGCACTTCGCCGCTGAACTGATGGCCGGCGGCGTCAAGCACCATGTACGCGTTCAGGGCAGCATGCGCCCCGGCGCCCGCCAGCGCCAGCGTGCCTGCCAGTACGAGATGCGAGGAATTCCTGGTGGCCCATTGAAACTTCATTTCGTGCTCCCTGAATTGTTATGGGCAGTGATCCGCCGAATCAATGAGTCGTCCCGGGCCGCCGTGGGGTTCAAGGCGAAAGAAGGTCGCGGGCGCGTGGACCGATTGTACGGGCGGGGGGCGTTGTCCGTATGACCGGTTGATCAAGGGGTGGTGATCACGGTCTGGCAGGAGACGGAAATTTGCATCGGCGGTTCACGTATCGAATCCACCTACCGTTCGTCGGCGACCCTTGCAACTTTCTTGCGAAAGAGTATTCTAATTAAGTAAGTAATTAATTAGAGATGTGGTTGGCGTTGAAACCGAGGCGCCGCCGCTCTGAAAACCAGGGGTCAAGAGCAGTTTCGAATCAGTGAAATCGGCGGCCGGCAGTGAGGCCCCGCAATGTCAAAAAACAAAAACACCTTCTTTTGCCGCGGCGACGCCCGGCTCCCCCAGACACTCCGCGCCCACCGGCGCGTCGCAAGCCGCCGGCTTTGCGTGAGTGCCCACCCCGCGCGCCGCGCCTGGCGTACCCATGCCTACGGCGATTCGCAGGTGATCTTTTACGGTCACGACCTGCCCAGCGAATTCCTCGGGCGACGGCGCTGATCTCCGGCCCTGTGCCGCGCGGCATCCGCCGCGCCCGTGCATAGCGCAAGCCACGTATTGACTTGATGTTTGCCTAGTCCGCCTGTGCAGCGGGCGGGTGGAGTCACGTCCGCGTGCTGCGCTATGCGCCGGCAAAACGGATGAGCGTGGCGCGAAGTTCGCCGCCCGGGCTGCGGCTTCGAAAATTCAAATTCAATTGATTGGGGAGTTCTCATCATGGAACTGACCGTGTGGTCTTATTGTTTGTCGGCGGCTGTGCTGGTGGTCCTGTTCATCTGGATCAGCGGCATGGTGCGCTATATCCCGAACGACCGGCTGGGTGTGCTGGAAAAGCTGTGGAGCGGCAGCGGGTCGATCGAAGGCGGGCTGATCGCGATGCACGGCGAGGCGGGTTATGCGCCTGCAGTATTGCGCGGCGGCTTTCATTTCTTCGTGCCGTTTCAGTACCGCGTGCACCGGGTGCCGCTGGTGACCATCCCGCAAGGGCAGATCGGCTATGTGTTCGCCCGTGACGGCGCTTCGCTGCCGGCGACGCAGACTTTGGCGTCGAACGAGAAGGCGGCGGACTTCCAGGACACGCGCGCTTTTCTCGAAGCAGGCGGGCAGAAGGGGCCGCAGCGCAAAATCCTGCGCGAGGGCACTTATGCGATCAACCTGGCGCAGTTCATCATCCTCACGCGCGAGCGCCGCTATGCGATCAAGCTGGAGAGCGGCGATGAGGCGGTAATCGAGCAGATGGGCCAGCTGATCGACGGCCGCCATGGCTTCGAGGCGGTGGTGATCAAGGATGCCGATGATGTGATCGGCGTGGTCACCGTGCACGACGGCCCGTCGCTGCCCGACGGCGAGATCATCGCGCCGGCAGTAGGAAACGACGCGCGCCGCGGCGAGCTGTTCCATAACAACTTCCAGGACCCGGAGAAGTTCCTGCGCGCCGCCGGCTTTCGCGGCCGGCAGTACCAGGTGCTGGTCGATGGCTCGTATTACATCAACCGCCTGTTCGCTACCGTCGAGCTGGTGAAAAAGACGGTGATCGAGGTCGGCACCGTCGGCGTCGTGGTCTCGTACACCGGGCGCTATGGCGCGGACATGAGCGGCGACGCCTATCGCCATGGCGAGCTGGTCGAACCCGGCACGCGCGGCGTGTGGAACAAGCCGCTGCTGCCCGGCAAGTACGCCTTCAATACCTATGCCGGCAAGGTGATCACCGTACCCACCACCAACTTCGTGCTGAAGTGGCTGAAGGAGGCGACCGGGCCGCATCGCCTGGATGAAAACCTCTCCGAGGTTTCGCTGATCACCAAGGACGCCTTCGAGCCGACCTTGCCGCTGTCGGTGGTGGTGCACATCGACTACATGAAGGCGCCGCTGGTGGTGCAGCGTTTTGGCGACATCAAGCGCCTGGTCGAGCAGACGCTGGACCCGATGGTCTCGGCATTCTTCAAGAACATCGCGCAGACCAAGACGCTGATCGAGCTGTTGCAGGAGCGCAGCGATATCCAGCGCCTGTCGCTGGACGAGATGCGCGCCAAGTTCGCTGCCTATAACCTGGAATTGCAGGAGGTGCTGATCGGCACGCCGCGCGCCGCTACCGCTGGTGAGAGTGGGCAGGGTGGCGGCATCGAGCAGATCCTCATGCAACTGCGCAACCGCCAGGTCGCGGTCGAGCAGGTCGAGACCTACAAGCTGCAGGAAGTGGCAGCGGTGCAGGAACGCACCCTGCGCGAAAAGCAGGCGCTGGCCGAGCAGCAGGCGCACATCACCGCTTCGGAACTGTCGATCCAGGTGCGCGAGAACGAGGGCAAGGCCAAGCTGGCGCAGGCGCGGCAGGAGGCCGAAACCATCCAGGTGACGGCCGCCGCCAATGCCGACCGCGTGCGCGTCGAAGGCCAGGGCGACGCGGACCGCATCCGCTCCGTTGGCATGGCCGATGCGGACCGCATCCGCGCCACCGGCCTGGCGGAAGCTGAGGCGACGACGAAGAAGGTCGAGGCCTATGGCGGCCCGCAGTACCAGCTCAACAGCCAGGTGCTGATGCGCTTCGCCGAAGCCATCGAGCACGCCAAGCTGCCGCTGGTGCCGAGCATCGTGGTCGGCGGCGGGAAAGAGGGCAGCGCCAGCGGCTCGATGGTCGAGTCGATGCTGGCGATGATGCTGCAGGAAAGGGCGCAAGCGCCGCGCCGCGTTGTGCCGGCGCAGGACTGAGTGGATCAGGGCCGCGCAATGCGCGGCCTGGTCCCACCAAGGAGAACATCATGGAACAAACCCTCAGCGTCCGTCAGGACGTCCGCGCCGAGCTTGGCGCGGGCGAGCGCCTGCTCTGGTCCGGGCAGCCGCGCCCGGGCATGGCGTTGCGCCCTACGGATGTGGTGCAGATTCCCTTCAGTATCATGTGGTGCGGCTTTGCGATTTTCTGGGAAAGCCTCGTCGTCAAAGCTAACGCGCCCGGCTTTTTTATCCTCTGGGGCATCCCCTTCATCGCCGTCGGACTCTATATGGTGGCGGGACGGTTTTTCTTCGAAGCCTGGCAGCGCGGCCACACCCGCTATGCCGTCACCGACGAGCGCGTGTTGATCGTCAGCGGCGGGTTCTCGCGACGGGTGAAGTCGCTTGGGTTGCGCCTGCTGCCCGAAGTCACGCTGCTGGAGCAGCGCGGGACCGGAACCATCACTTTCGGTAGCGCGGGTACGGCCAACAAGTGGCCCGGCATGTTTACCGGCTGGCCTGCCTGCAACGCAGCGGCGCCATATTTCGAGCGCATCGAGCATGCGCGCGAAGTTTATCAACTGGTACGCCGGGCGCAGGCCGAAGCCGCGACCGTGCAAGGAGCGTGATCATGCGCGTTGCCTATCGCAACTTCGTCCTTTGGCGTCCCGAATCCGACTGGACATCATGGGACACGCCCAGCGCCACAACCGGCGCTCGTGCGTGTGCCCGAGCGCCTGCCGGTGGGGTTCGGCTACACGCGGACGAAGCGCCTCTCGCCCGCGGGCTTAATAGTGGCGATAGTAGCCATCGTGATAGTGATGGTAGGCGGACCGGGCACATACACGGCGCAGCCGGAAATCAGGGCCGCCACACCTAGTGCGAGTAACAGGGCCAGGCGTTTCATGATGTCGCTCCTTGCGTGATCGAAGCTGGTTTGACACGCGAGCGCGGACGAACGATCCGGCTGAACGGTAACAGCGCGTAACCGCTGTTACAGGTCGATGCCTGTCGCCACCAAGCCACGCTTACCAGCGGTGATCGTGGTGATGGTGGTGCGGACCGTCGTAATAGGCGACGCTGACGCCCGGAGGGCCGGGGGCATATACCGCGCAGCCGGAAACAATGGCAACCAGGCCTGCCGTGATCAAGAGGACGATGCGTTTCATGATGGACTCCTTGTCGTTACATGAGTTCGACAAGTCGCGGGCGGCAGCTATCCGTCGCAAGGGGTACAGCGTCGCGCATTCTGGCGTAGGCCGGCGAAAGCCCGCGTGTCAGAAAATTCGCACACGCCATCCCAACAAAAAAGGCGCGCCTGCCGCATGCTTCACGGCTTGGCGCGCCCTCGGGACGCAAGCGTCGCGCGGACCAGGCCCGGGCTAAACCTGCACCGCCCCCATTGCGATGCTCATGTTGCGCGCGCGCATCAGGTGGCTTACCTGGCTGCTGATGGCGCCCAGGCCGATGACGGAGAGCAGCCCTTCCGGGCGGCTTTCCATCACGATGCGGGTGCACGCGTACTCCTCGGCGAAGCGCACGATGGTCTCGGCCTCGTGGCCGGTGAGCACGTGCACCTTGTGCGGCACCTCGGCGGCCTCCAGCTTGCGGATCACCGGTTCGAGCAGCAGCATGCCGTTCTCGCGGTGAAAGTCGGCCAGGTCCGCGCCGCTGAAAAAGCGCGAGACATGGCGCGGCAGCAGGTGCTGGACGTTGAGCAGGTGGATGCGCGCCTGGTTGAAGCGATACAGCTTGATCGCCTGTTCTGCGGCCCAGTCGGCCTCGCGCTCGTCCTGCACAGGTACGGCGACATTCGGCATTTCAGCGGGCTCCATGGTTGTCTGCCGGTTGCGGCATCAGGCGGCGGGATTGCGTTCCGCCGACTCGGCGATCGCCTCGGCCTGGTGCATGGCCTTGGACTCGCGCTCCTTGGAGTAACCGAGCATCTTGCCCGCGCCCACCACGATGACGGCGCCGGCGATCGGCACGGCCCAGTCGAGGATGTGCGCCAGTTGCGCATGCGACTCCAGCCAGGGCTTGAGCGCGATGTCGCCGATCACCATTTCGCCCGCCACCCAGCCGAGCAGGCCGGCGCCGATGGTGATGACCAGGGGGAAGCGCTCCATCAGCTTCATCAGCAGGGCCGAGCCGAACAGGATCAGCGGCATGGTGATCACCAGGCCGAAAATCAGCATGCCGTAATGGCCCTTGGCGGCGCCGGCCATGCCGAGCACGTTGTCCAGGCTCATCACCATGTCGGCGATGATGATGGTCTTCACCGCAGACCAGAAGTTGGCGCTGCCTTCGATGTTTTCGTCGCCGTCTTCAGGCAGCAGCAGCTTGATGCCGATCCACAGCAGCAGCACGGAGCCGACGATCTGGATGTAGGGCAGGTCCATCAGCAGGGCGGCGAACACGGTAAACACGGTCAGCAGCACGACGATACCGCCGGCGCCGACCAGGAAGGCGCGGCGCTGCTGCTTCGGTTCGAGCGAGCGGCAGGCCAGCGCGATCACCACCGCGTTGTCGCCGCTAAGCAGAATGTTGATGATCGCGATCTTGACAAGCGCGGTCCAGGTGTCCGGATTGGACAGGGTCTCCATCATGCTGATGTCTCCTTGGATTGAATTCGTCCAAGGATGCTAGTGGCCGGCGATTACCCCACCCTGTCGTCAACATTACGTCAGGCTTTCCCGATCATTACGGCAGGCTTACAACTATTTGGCGCTTTGCCGCGTTTGGTGCCCGCTACGCCGAGGTTGCACTGCGGCATTCGCATCTGTGCAAAAGTTAATCTGGAATTCTTATTGCGGCTGTAAGGATCAGACCTCCCAGGATTCGCGCCCGCCGCCGTTCGTCCCGAGCTTGTCGAAGCCTGTTCTGAGTCTGTCAAGGGACGTGTGGCCTACGGTGGTACGCGCACGGTTCGACAGGCTCACCGCGAACGTTGGAGGAAGGCGCAATTCCGCATATCTCTTCTTGCGGCGCCTCAGCCCGCCACCACCAGACCGGGAAAGGCCACCGTGAACACGTTGCCGACACCGTCGTTGTCGTCGTCCAGCGAAATCTCGGCGCGGTGCAGGCTGGCGATCTCGCGCACGATCGCCAGACCCAACCCGCTGCCGTCGGTGTGGCTGCCGAGCAGGCGGTGAAAGCGCTCGAACACGCGCTGGCGTTCTTCCACCGGGATGCTCGGGCCGTCGTCGGAAATCGAGACGCGCGGGCTCGGCTCCTGGTTCACCCGCACCGTCACCCGGCCGCCTTTCTGGCTGTAGCGGATGGCGTTGTCCAGCAGGTTGTTGAGCAGCTCGGTGAGGCGGATGGCATCGCCGCCTATCATTACGTGCTTCTCGGCGTCGTCGAAACCCAGGTCGATGTCTTTCTTGTAGGCCTCCGGCACCCACTCCATCGTCACCTCGAAGGCCAGCTTGTTCAGGTCCAGCGGCACCAGCGAAAGCTTGTTCACCGTATTGGGCTCGTTGCGTGCCAGCGAGAGCAGTTGCGCCACCAGGTGCGACATGCGCTGCACCCCGGTATACAAGTGCGCCAGGCCGCGCTTGATCTCCTTCGGCTCCTCTTCGCGCAGCGCCAGCTCGATATGCGCCTTGAGACCGGCGACAGGTGTGCGCAACTGGTGCGCGGCATCGGCGATGAAACGGTTCTGGAAGGTCAGCACCTCGTTCAGGCGCGCCATCAAATCGTTGACCGAAGAGAGGAGCGGGTGCACCTCCGCCGGCGCGTCGTGCGCCGGCACCGGGCTCAAGTCGAGGTGCGAACGCGAGGCCACCGCCTCGCGCAGGCGCTCCAGCGGCGAAAGTCCGCGCGCCACGCCGAACCACACCAGCCCGCCGGCGATCAATATCACCAGCAACTGCGGCAGGGTAACGTCGAAAAACATGTCGCGGACAAGATTGTTGCGCTTCACCAGGGTCTCCACCACCTGCACCGTCACCGGCGTGCTCTCGCTGCCCTTGACCCCTCCCAGCGCCGAGCCCGGCGGCGCCACCCGCAGCAGCGCGAAGCGCACCGCCTCGCCGTTGCGCTCTCCGTCGAAGTAGGCGGTGGCGGCGGCGCGCGGCAGGTGGTGCTGCGGCAGGCCCGCGTCGCCCGCCAGGGCGTGGCCGTCCGGCCCGTAGACCGTATAGGAAACGTCGTCGTACTGGTCCAGCAGCAGGGTGCGTTCGGCGTCCGCCTCCAGGTCCCAGACATAGCCGGCACCGTTGTGCTTGACGTGCAGGCTGAGCTCGCGCGCGATTTCCATCAGTTCGCCGTCGTAGACCCGGTCGGAAACGCGGCGCGCGAAGTAGTAGCTGCCGGCTACGTCGATCAAAAAAATCAGCGACAGCGGCACCAGCAGCCAGCGCAGCAACTGGCCGCGCAGGGTGAAAGCGCCGCGTGTTTGCGTGGCGGCCGGCGTGGCGAGCGGCGCAACGGGCGCGGCGTGCGCCTCCGCAGCCGGGCCGGGCGCTTCGCTCGTGGCGGCCGGCGCTGCTGCTTCGCCGCTGCTCATGCTGGTGCCGGTGCTCATGCGCGGTTCAACGCCGAGCTAACCCGGCAATTCCTCGTCCGCCTTTTCGCTGTGCGGCTTTTCGCTCGACTTGTCTATCAAGTAACCCATGCCGCGCACCGTGCGGATCACCACGCCCAGCGGCTCCAGCTTGCGCCGCACCCGGTGCACATACACTTCGATGGCGTTGCTGCCGACTTCCTCGCTCCAGCCGAACAGGGCGTCGATCATCTGCTCCTTGCTCACCACCCGGCCCTGGCGCGTCAGCAGCAACTCGGCGACAGCCAGTTCGCGCACGGAAAGTTCGATCGGCGTCTCGCCGTGAAACAGGCGCCGCGCCGCAGGGTCGAAGCGCACCTCGCCGTGGAAAATCGACGAGGTGCCGCTATAGTGCCCGCGGCGGATCAGCGCGCGGGTGCGCGCCTCGAACTCCGGCAGGTCGAAGGGCTTGGTCATGTAATCGTCGGCGCCGAGATCCAGGCCCGCCACGCGGTCTTCCAGCGTGTCGCGCGCGGTGAGGATCATCACCGGCACCTGCGAGCGGCGGTCGCGCAAGCGCCGCAGAACGGAGAGGCCGTCGATCTTCGGCAGCGCCACGTCGAGCACCACCAGGTCGTAGCTGGTGCTGGTGAGCGCGTGGTTGGCCTCTTCGCCGTCTTCGGCCAGGTCCACCTTGTGCGCGGACTGCGTCAATGCGCGGATCAGCGCCGCCGACAGCACCGTATCGTCCTCGACCACCAGGATTCTCATTGTCTCGCTCCGCACATATCACTTAGGGGCATTATCGCCTACCCGGCCCTTCGCCGTCAGACATCGCCGACACCAGCAACATTCGCTTACAGCCCCGCACACTCTGTCACAACTTCCAGCGCAAATCCTACAGACGGTTACGCGGCCGAAGCGTTAAATAGGAACTGTGCAATAACGCACGGCTTCGAAACAGGAGACCGACATGAAAACCATCAAGACCCTCGCCATTGCCGCTGTCGCGGTTGCCGCCACCACCTTCGGCGCCGGCGCCATGGCCATGACCCCGTGGCAGGCGCGCCACGAAGCGCGCGTCGAACGCCATATCGACCACCGCGACCACCGCATCAACCGCGCGGTGCGCCAGGGGCGCATCACCCCGCACCAGGCGCGCATGCTGCATGCTGAAAACCACAACCGCTACTAGGCGTGCAGTTGATAGCAGCCCGCCGGCCGGGGTTATCCCTTGGCCGGCGGCAAGCCCAAGCTGACCTCGCCACCATTCAAGGTGGCTTTTTTTCGTCCGCGTTTCGCGCCGGGCCGGGCTACAACGTTTGTAGTGCGGCTACACCGAAACCTTATAAAACCTGAGGTTTTTTCAAAATAATGCAGGGCCGTTTTCCGGTCGTGCTACACCTGTCGTAAAACAACGGTAAATCGCGGTGTTTTTTCAAAAAATTCGGGCCGGGTTTTGCGTGGTGGTCAACACGTCTGTGGTACAGGCGAGGCACCCCGGCTGTTGCGAAGTTTCTCTTTGTCATCCTTTGCTTCGCTCAGGATGACAGCAACTCTTCGGGCGACCACCCGGCAGTCTCGACGCCTATGTCTTTGGCCACACACGACCAACCATGGTTCCCAACATACACGCTTCCGTCAACCAAGTGTGGTTGATTTGCCGTCGGAGATTGCGCTCGCCCCCGCAGTCATATTAAAGTGACCCGGGTCCCAGCAACCTCCCCGAAAAAATCCAAAAGGAGAAGAAGAATGGAAGCCCAGGCATCCGAATCGCCTTATGCACCGCCACGCGCCGTCGTCGCCGACGCCGAGCCCGACTTTTCTTCACTGGAGCGCCCGCCCGAGGTCAATCGGATTCTCACCCTGGTATGGACAGTCTTCGGCATCGGTGTTGTCGCTGCCGTGCTGCGCATGATCCTGCCCGACCCGCAGAAAATGCCACTCGTCTGGCAACTCGCCATGTACGCAGTGATCTTCCTTATTTCATGGTGGCTCAACAGCAAGCTCGCCGCCGGGCGCAATTGGGCGCGC
Source organism: Betaproteobacteria bacterium (assembly GCA_028292405.1). Taxonomy (GTDB): domain Bacteria; phylum Pseudomonadota; class Gammaproteobacteria; order Burkholderiales; family JAEUOS01; genus JAQGMJ01. Next base: position 250,025 of record JAQGMJ010000087.1, on the reverse strand, counting down.
ATCCTCTACCTGATCGGCTCCGGATTGTCGCTGCTGTTCGTCCCCCTGATGATTTTCGGCCTGATGCGCCTTGGCACCAAGGCGGCCGCCTTTGATACTGTGGTTGGCGTGGTCAACAACTGCATCGGCCTTTATGCCGCCTATTTGCTGCTCACGCGGCCGGCACGGGAGTGGTATCACGCGATGAAAGCCCGTGCATAAAAGAAAACGGCAGGGTTGCCCCTGCCGCCTTCATTGCCGTTATATCGAAACCCGTCGCCCATCGGCAACGCGATCTCCGGCAATCCCTTCAGCCCTGCATTACCAGCGGCGGCCACCATAGCCGCGCCCGTAATAGCCGCGGCCGCCATAGACACCGATGCCTACGGTGGGGCCGTAGTACGCCGGCGGGGCGTAGTAGGCCGGGCCGCCGTAGTAGCCGGGCGGCGGCGGCGCGTAAACCGCGCAGCCGGACAAAGCGGCCACCGCCGCGAGCGCTGCCAAAAGCTTGAGTGATTTCATGATGTGCTGCCTCCTGCATCATTAACGCAAGTTGGACAGGTAGCGACGACGGGAATGCCGCGCGCAAGCGTAACCACATGTAACGGCGGTTACAGTTTGGTTGCAAAGCGGCTTTCAACGTCGACCCGTCCCGGTATCCGCGTGACTTGAATCACGCGGACCCCGCGCCGGCGGACGGTCAGCAGGCCAGGCCGCCCTTTTCATCGAGCAGCGCGCGGCGCTGCTTGGTGTAGTACTCGCGCACGGCAGGCGACAGCGGTGAGGCCAGCGCGCCGTCGATGCCCAGCACCTGGTGGCCGATGGCCTTGCAGCGCGGCTTGCCCTGCTCGGGCGGCGTGGCGGCCTCGTCTTCCGGGGCATCTACCTCGGCCTGCACCTGGGCTTGCGCCTGGGCGGCTGCGGCGATCTGCCGTACCTGCGCCGCCGCGGCGCCCGGTTTTTCCGGCACGGCCGACGTCGCCTTGGCCGGCGGCGCGCAATTCGCCTTGTCGCCGTCCGCGCACGTAGCCGTAGGTGCGGCTGCCGGCGCCTCGTTCGCCGCCAGCGCCTGCGGCAGGCCGCCGCTGGCCTTGGCGAACAGGAACATCGAGCCGCCGACCACGCAGACGGCGAAAATGAAGGAGACGAGGGTTTCTTTGCTCATGGGACGTTACTCAAAATTGCAGGTACCTCCCTCTTGAGTGCTGCGGCGTGCTTTTGTTCCCCGGCCGCGGCTCCCGCCGTCGGCAGCGTATACTAGGGTCGCCTGCGAAATTTGCGCGTGCGGCATCTGCCGGATGCGCCCAGCCCCAAGCTGTGCTGGCCCATCGAGGCACCCATGAAACTCTCGCGCTTCATCGAGGACCACCTGGAGGAAATCCTGGTGGAGTGGGAGGCGTTCGCCCGCACCTTGCAGCCGGACATGACGCCGCTGGCTCTGCGCAACCACGCCAAGCAGATCCTGATGCGGGTGGCGCACGACATCGACAGCAGCGAGACGCCGAAGGAGCAGCGCGACAAGTCGCACGGCCTGGCGCCGAGCGATCCGGAAAGCGCGGCCGCTTCCCACGGCACCTTGCGGCAGATCAGCGGCTTCACCCTGCTGCAGCTCACCGCCGAATTCCGCGCCCTGCGCGCTACCGTGCTGCGCCTGTGGCTGCCGCACATCGGCACGGTCACGGACGCCACCACCTACGAGATGATCCGCTTCAACGAGACCATCGACCAGGCCCTGGCTGAGGCGGTGGTGACTTACGCGCACCAGGCGCTGCGCGCGCGCGACACCTTTCTGGCCGTGCTCGGGCACGATTTGCGCAGCCCGCTGGCCACCATGAGCATGGCGGGGGCCATCCTCACCCGGTCCGGCGTCAGCCTGGAGTCCGCCGCCCTGGTCGGCGCCCGCGTCAAGCGCAGCGCCGCCTCGATGTCGATCATGATCAACGATCTGCTGGAGTACTCGCGCACCGCGCTGGGCGGCGAAATTCCCGTGGTGCCGCACCTGGCCGACATGCAGGTTATCTGCCAGGCGGCGCTGGATGACGCCAACGCCGCCCACCCCGAATGCACCTTCGAGATGCGCGCGCAGGGCGACCTCACCGGCGACTTCGACGCTGCCCGCATGCAGCAGGTGTTTTCCAACCTGCTGAGCAACGCCGCGCAATACCGCTCCAGGGAGCACCCGGTGCTGATCGACCTGCGTGGCTCCGCCGAGGTGGTGACGGTGCAGGTGTGCAACCGCGGGCCGGTGATTCCGCGCGCTTCGCTGCGCGCCATTTTCGACCCGCTGGTGCAACTCTCGGTGGAAGACGAGCAGCCCGGCCGCGCTTCCACCAGCCTGGGCCTGGGCCTGTTCATCGCGCGCCAGATCACCCTGGCGCACGGCGGCAGCATCACGGCGGATTCGAGCGAGCACTCGGGCACGGTGTTTACGGTCCAGTTGCCGCGCTAGCAGCGCAGGCTGAATTTCTGGTCGAGCAAGGCCTTGCGGCGGCCGCGATAGTAGTCTTGCAGGCTCGCCGAAAGCGGTTGCCGCGTTATGGCATCGATGGACGCCATCTCCTTGTCGATGGTTTCGCACCGCGCCTTGTCGTCGCTCTGCTGCGCCACCTCCTCGCGTATGCGCTGGTCGCGCGGCGCCATGTCCGCGCGCTGCCGCGCGTCGGACTCCTCCAGGCGCTGCCGCTCATGGTCGGTGACGCCGCCGGAGGCAATGTTCATCGTCGCCACGGGCTGCGTCTTCGGGCGGTTCAGGTCGGCTAAGCGGATCCACATGCCGGGCTGATCGGGCTTGGGCACATGGCATTCGCCCTGCAACATCTTGCCGCCGAGACAGGGATTGATCACCGGGCCGGAGATGGCGCGGCTGGCGGTGGACGCAGCCGATTGAGGCGCGGGCACCGGCGGCTTCGATGCGAGGTAGCTGGCAAAGCCGTAGAGCGAGCTGCCCACCACGCACAAGGCGAGCAGGAAGGAAAGGACGAACTCTTTGTTCACGGTGCTTTTTTATATGATTGTTTCTCCAATCATAGCGGAACCGTGAAACGGGGGCCGGCGTCAGGCTGCTTCGTAATGCCTGGGAAAGACGATGCGAAACGTGGTGCCCACCTCCGGCGCGGAGTCCAGCTCCATGCTGGCGTCGAGCAGTTCGCACAAACGCTTGACGATCGACAGGCCGATGCCCTCGCCGCGCTGCTGGTGTACCGCGCGCGAGTCGGACGCGGTGGTGTTGGCTTGCGGCGCCGGCTCGGCGGGGGCGTGGCCTTGCGCGCGGCGGGTGGCTTTTTCTTCGACATGGCGCGCTTCCTGGGTGGCGCCCTGCAGGGCGTCGGCCAGCGGCGCGCCGGGGCCGGCGTGGATGCCGGGGCCGGTGTCCTGCACGCAGAGCATCCAGCGCTTGGGGTCGTTGTTGCGGCTGTCGCCCCAGGCCAGGGTGACGCCGCCGGCGCGGGTGTATTTGAGGGCGTTGAGCAGCAGGTTTTGCGCGATGCGGCGGATCTTGACGGCGTCGCCTTCGACCATCAGCGAGACCGGACCTTCGGCGCGCAGGTAGAGGCCGCGGTCGCGCGCCCAGGGCTGCAGGTTGGCAACCAGATCGTCCAGCATGTCGGCGACACTGAAGGGCTTGATGTCGCGCAGCTCGTGGCCGGCCTGCAGGCGCGCCAGGTCGAGGGCGCCGTCTAGCATCGATTGCAATGAAGAGACGCTTTTTTGCAGCAGGCGCAAAAACTCCTCGCGCGTGGCTTCGGGCATGGTGTATTGCGTCAGCCCGCTGGTGACGTTGGTGACCACGCCGACATTGCCGCGCAGGTCGTGCGCGGCCTGGCGAAACAGTTCGGTGCGGCGCCGGTCCAGCTCGCTGGCTTCGGCCAGCGTCTCCTGCATGTCGCGCACATGGCCCTCGGCCTCGGCCTGCTGCAACTGGAAATACTGGGTGGTGCTCTCGCTGATGCCCTGGCTGCACAACTCGGAAAGCGCGTGCCAGGCCGCCGACATCACGGCGTGCGCCAGGCCGGCGTGCGCCTCCGCATATTGTTCGAGTTCGCGCACCAGGCACATCTGCAAATGGCCCCACTCGCGCGTCACTTCGCGCAACTGGTAGCCCTGCTGCCAGCGCTGCAGGCCGTGCCCGGCCGAGTCTTCGATGCGCTTTTCCTCGGCGGCCGCGCTCTCCAACCGCGGCCATGCCTGCAGGCGCTTCTGGAACGCGTCCAGCAGGCCGGGAATGTGGTCGTTGAATTGGTTGCGCGGCAGCGAATCGGAAGAGGTCAGTTCCGCGTCGGCGTTGACGCTCTCGCGCCAAGCCTGGAGGATGGCTGCGCGTCTTGCGGCGAGGTGCGAAACCAGCGCCGCCATCTGTTCACCCGGGGTTTGCGTTTGGTCCATATTCGGCCGTCCTACAAGAGGAGGAGGGCGCGCAGCGAGTTGGGAAAACAAGGTTAACACGGGGGCTGGGGCGTTGCTGTGGAAAACCGGTGAAATGGGCCTGAGCCCCGACCGACGGCGGGCCTATTACCGCTTGTCGCCGATTTCCCCCTAGACTGGCGCCATCAACCAAAACGCAGGGAACCCATGTTCAAGGAACGGCTGCTCAAGGAAGCGCTGCGCGTCTACGCCGGGCAACACGTCCTCGACCGCGTGCTGGCGCTGGGCGAAAAGGCGCTGGAACTCGATAACGGCCGCGAACGCATGGCGGTGCTCTATGTGATGGCCTCGGTCAACCGCAAGGTGTTCGAGGCGGCCACTCCGGCCGAAGCGCTGCGCGAGAAAACCCGCTTTTTCACCGTCACCCAGGAAGAAGTGCGGCGCGCCGGCGGGCGCATCGCCGACTACCTCGGCGACGATGCCGTGGCCTATTTCCCGCCCCGCGCGGGGGAGGCGGCCAGCGCCGGCGCCGCGGTCGAATGCGCCCGCAAGATCGTCGGTCGCTGCCTCGAAGGCGATGCGCCGCCGCTGGTGATGCCGATGATCGGCATCGACTTCGGCATGGTCTATATCGGCAACTTCGGCACGCCGGAAAGAATGAAATTCACCGTGCAGGGGGAAACCGTCAATCGCGCTTTCGAGATTGCTGCCTGCTGCAGGAAATTCCAGGCGACCGTGCTGATGAGCGGGGCGATGGCGGGCTTGCTGGCGACACCGGAGGAGGCGAGTGAGAGTTATGTGGGGGAGGCGCCGGTGAAGGGCGACATGAAGGGAGAGGCGGGGGCGGTGAAACTGTATGTGCCGATGGAGACGGATTTCGGCTCGCTGCTGAGTGCGCAGATCAACGCGGGGTGAGGGCTACTTCTCGTCCTTGTAATAGTCCTTGATGCGGTAAGTCTTTTTCTGCCGCCTCCACTTGCCGTCGACGCGGTCGCTGGTGGTGACGACGACCTTCTCCTCCACCGAGCGCGCGTCCTCCTCCACCGTGTGCACGTCCACCAGCCCCTTGCCCGGCACCACCGCGTATTCGGTGGTCATGTGCCAGCAGCAGCCGTCCTTCTCGTACGTCACCAGGCGCTTGCGCGCCGCATCGACCTGGAACATGCCCAGCTTGGTGCTCGCCAGTTCGGTGAGGTCATTGGCGGGGACGAATTTCTTGCGCGTGACGTTGTAGACGTAGACGTCGTACGAGGGGCCGCCGTAGCCGCTGTTGTTGCCGTTGCGGATGGCGATGTCTTCGCTGCCGTCGAAGTTGAAGTCGCCGACGATGATCGCGCTCTGGTCCTCGTAGAGGCGGCTGTCGTTCACCACGGGCTTGGCCTGCTCCAGCATGATCTGCATGTCTTCGGTGTCGAAGGCCTGCACCGTGGCCTTGTCGGCGCGGCGGTAGAGCGTGACTTTGGCGGGGCCGCTGCAAGTGTCCTTGTCGCAGCTTGTGACGGCGATGCGGGCGCCGTATTGCGGGGAGAGGGTGGGGATGTCGAAGGTGGTGGCGAAAGCGACGGTCGTTGCCAGGGCGAGGCAAAGGCAGGCTAGGGAGAGGCGCGGGGCGAAGGACATAGGCGAAGCGGGAACTAGGCTGCTTGTTATGGATGCAGGAACGTGGTCCGCTCCCTATTGTGCTGCTGATTCCGTGAGGTTGCTACACGGGGCCCCAAACTCTCCATAGTATGAGGCCGGCCCCAAAAGCGATAGCCGCAAGCGCTATGCAGACGAAAGCGATGCTTTGCGAGAGGCGCGGAAACACTTTCTGGTGGAAGAAGAACCATGCGGCCGATACAGCCGCGAGTACACAGGCGCCTACCAAGGTTGCATGTAGTGTTTCTGCGCTTGCGGTGCCCCACACTCCGCCTGCAACAATCGCGGATAGCACAACAACCGAAGATGTTGTCGGAGGCGGCAGTGGTCGCGCAACTCCATTAGCTTCCGCGATTGCGTTTTCTTCGGCTTCATTGGCAGGAATAAAGCCGAGCAGGGCAAATAGGAAGCCTTGGGGAATAGATAGCCAGTGCAGGAAAATGGTGAGCAGAACGGCAATGCCGCCGCTAACAAAAATGAAAAGAACGGTCCGCCAAAGGCGAGCTATTCTCCAGGCGTTTATGGTGAGATCAACCAGATCCATTGTCGATGTGAGATGTATTAGCCATCGGCATTAATAATCGTAATCAAATCCTGCAGCACCCCCTCCGCCGCCTCATTGCTCACCTGACACGTCCCCGCATTCATGTGCCCGCCGCCGCCGTGCTTGAGCATTAACTCACCCACGTTGGTTTTGGAGCTGCGGTTGACGATGGACTTGCCGGTGGCGAATACCGTCTTCGCTTTTTCCGGGCCCCACATGCAGTGGATGGACATGTTGGCTTGCGGGTACATGGCGTAGAGCATGAAGCGGTTGGTGGCGTAGATGGTTTCTTCGTTGCGCAGGTCGAGGACGATGAGGTTGGCGTGGATTTTGGCGCAGCGCCTGATCTGGGCGATGGCTTGGGGGGCTTGTTCTTTGTAGAGTTCGACGCGTTCGGCGACGTCGGGAAGGGCGAGGATTTGCTCGATGGTGTGGTCGCGGCAGTAGTCGATCAAGTCCATCATCAGGGCGTAGTTGCTGATGCGGAAGTTGCGGAAGCGGCCGAGGCCGGTGCGCGCGTCCATGACGTAGTTGAGGAGCACCCAGCCTTTGGGGTCGTTGATTTCGTCGAGGGTGAATTGGGCGGAGTCGGCCTTGTCGACGGCGTCCATCATTTCGTCGCTGACGCGGGGGAAGGCTTTTTTGCCGCCGTAGTGTTCGAAGACGACGCGGGCGGCGGAGGGGGCGTCGGCGTGGATGATGTGGTTGGGGCGCTCACCGGCGATGCGCATGGTTTCGCTTAAGTGGTGGTCGAAGGCGAGGTGGGCGCTGGGGACGTAGGGGAGGTTGGTGGTGATGTCGCGGTTGGTGACGGCGACTAAGCCGTCCTGCATGTCTTTGGGATGGACGAATTTGATGTCGTCGATGAGGTCGAGCTCGTTGAGGAGCACGGCGCAGACGAGGCCGTCGAAGTCGCTGCGGGTGATCAGGCGGAATTTTTGTGCCATGAGAAGCCTCCCTTTGGTCTGGTTTTGTTGCCGTACCGCGGCGGGTGCGGGGGATCGGTGGGCGTTGCGGCCGGAGCCGTCCGGCCCCGGCCGGCGCGTTTTTGCACTTTGCGCCAAGTGGCTGTAAAAATCAATTGCGGCGGACGCTAAGGGCGCGTCCTGCCGGCCGGGCCGGGGCATTTACTGGGTGCATAAGCCACGGTTGATGGTGCGGCGAGGTTGATGGCTTACACTGGCGGCGGTGGTGCGCGGCATGGCCGCGGCCACGGCGGGTGCAAATAACATACAGAACGACAGGAGACAGGGCATGACCAGATTGGCTTTGTGCGCCGGCGTGGCGCGGGCGGCGGGATGGGCGGTTTTGGCGGGGGTTTGCGCGGTTGGCGGTGCCCAGGCGCAGGACAAGTTTCCGAATCGGCCGGTGCGCATCCTGGCGGGCTTTCCGCCGGGCGGCGGCACCGACGTGACGGCGCGGATCATCGGCATCAAGCTTTCCGAGCTGCTGGGGCAGCAGATCGTGGTGGAAAATCACCCGGGGGCTTCGGGCACGATCGCGGCGGAGCTGGTGGCCAAGGCGCTGCCGGACGGCTATACCATGCTGATGGGCCTGCCGAATTCGAATGCGGTGGCGGGCTATGTGTACCCGAAGCTGGGCTACAACCCGGCGACCGATTTCGCGGCTGTGGCAATGGTGAACAAGGTTTCGCTGGTGCTGACGCTGTACCCGGGGGTGAAGGCGACGGACGTGAAGAGCTTTGTCGCGCTTTCCAAGCAGACGCAGTTGCGCTATGCCTCTTCGGGCAACGGCAGCGTGCAGCACCTGGCGACCGAGCAATTCAAGGCGGCGACCGGGGCGGATTTGCTGCACATTCCCTACAAGGGCAGCGGGCAGGCGGTGGTGGACCTGATGGCCGGGCAGGTGGACGTGAATTTCGACACGATGCCGACGGTGCTTTCGTATATCAAGGCGGGGCGGCTGCGGGCGATCGCGGTGGGGGCGCCGCAGCGGACGGTGCAACTGCCGGATGTGCCTACGGTTTCAGAGTCGGGCGTGCCGGGATTCGAGGCGACGAACTGGTATGGCTTGTATGCGCCGGCGAAGACGCCGAAGGACGTGATCGCGCGCTTGAACAAAGAGGTGAATGCTTCGCTGAAGGCGCCCGAGATGCGCGAGAAGATCATCAACTCGGGCGGCAACCCGCAGGGCGGGACTTCGGAGGAGTTTCAGGAGTTCACGAAGGCGGAGACGGTGAAGTGGGGCAAGATCATCCGGGACGCGAAGATCAAGTTTGATTGAGGCGCCGATGGGGTGAAAAAAGAGAGGCGCTTCGGCGCCTCTCTCTTTTTGCCGGGTGGTTGGCGGAGTGCGGACTTCGCAACCCGGATATTGGGGGCAGTGTCATTTTCGATGAACCTGAAAAAGACACCGACCCCAAATTCCTGCCTCTTGCCGGCTCTACTTCTTCGCCTTGGCGCGATTCTCTTCGAGCTTTTTGTCGACCAGCTTGACGATGTTGTCCAGCGCATCGAGGCGCATGCCTTTCTGGGCGGCGATGGTTTGTACCAGGCGGTCGACGCGTTCGATGTTGGGCATGCCGGCGGCGACGGCGCGGGCCGCGGAAGAGGGCGCGCCGAGGCTTTTGGCGGCTTCGGCGTATTTGTCGAAGGGGACCAGGTCCTTTTCATTGGCGCCGAGGGTGACGCAGAGTTTGACGACCCAGTTGTAGACGGCGCGGCTTTCTTCGATGTTCGAATGAACGGCGTCCTTGATCGGGCGCGGGTCGCCTTCGGTGATGCAGCGGTAGTTGCCGGCCATCAGCATGGCCCACTTGGCCAGCGGGACGAAGATGGAGTCGTGCACCCTGAGCTTGACCGGTAGCTCGATCATCTCGCCGCCGCCGGCGTCGAAACGGATGGCTTCGATGTCGTGTTCGAGTTCGCGCAGCATGGCGGTGTGGTCGGGGTTGTCGAAGCCGGCGGCCTTGAAGTTGGTGCACAGGCGCACCTGCAGCACGTTGACCGGCTCTTCCGGCGGGCGGAAGGCTTGCGGGTCGGGGCTGCAGAGGGTAAGGGTGGCGGGGTCGAAGCTGTCCCACACGCTGGCGTCGGTGTAGCAGGCGCGCACGCCCTTCACATCCACGCCGGGGATGCGGGCGATGTAGGGCAGGGGCGGCATGTTCATGATCGACATGCAGGGCACGCGCGAGCGGGCGACGGCGTCGAGCAGCTCGCGCACGCCGGGGCTGCGGTATTGCGGCTCCTGCATCGCCAGGCAGATGAGGTCGTAGCTGCCGGGTTTGATGCCCTCGGTGCCGGCGGCTTTCAGGCTGCCGGGGGCTTTGCGGGTGTCGATTTCGACTAAACCTTCGCGGCCGCGGATCGGCATGCGGATGCGCGCGCCTTCCTTGTTGATCAGGTCCGCTTCGGCGGGCAGGCAGATCAGGGTGACATGGTGGCCGGCTAGGGCCAGCTTGGCGCCGAGCAGGGAGCCGTAGCTCGCGCCCAGGATGAGGATGTTGCGTGATGGCATGGAATGCCCTCCTTCGGTCTCGTGTCCGGGCGGGTCTTGTATGTGGGTCTGGTGACCCTACGGCTTCATGCCACGGTGGGAGTCCGGTTCTTCGTTGAACCCGCGCCGCGGCCTGCCTGGCCGTCCGCCTCGTGGCGCTATGCTAAGCCTATTCAGTGTCCGCTGAATAGGGGTTTGGCGGGCATTTGTGGATGATTCGCGCATTAAGCGTTTGCGTTTGCTGCAAAGCGGCAAATTCTTGACCGGTCGGCTTGGCCGGTTTGTTTTTGCGCCGCGGGGGACTATTTGCGCATTTTCGGCTGTACTTTCTCAGCCGTGGCTCATCAGCCGTACTTCGTCACGCCGCGTTCGGTGATCAGGATGTCCATGCGGATGTCGTGGTCCTGCGGCTCGATGGTGTCGAGCGCGCAGTCGGCGTAGGCGATGCCGATTTTGTAGGGCTGGGGGTCGAGGGTGGCCAGGGTGCGATCGTAGTAGCCGCCGCCGTAGCCCAGGCGATAGCCGGCGCGGTCGTAGCCCACCAGGGGGATCAGCAGGGTGGTGGGGGTAAGCCACTCGCCTTCGTCCGGCACCGAGGTGCCGAAGCCGGCGCCGCGCATGCGCGTGGCCGGGGTCCAGGCGCGGAATTGCAGCGGGGTGTGGCGCTTGATCACCACCGGCAGCACGGCGATGTGGGCGGGATTGTCGGCGAGCCAGCGGGTGATCAGCGGGCGGGCGTCGAACTCGTTCTTGATCGGCCAGGTGAAGCAGAGGACGCCGCCCAAGGGGGCGATCTGTTGGGCGATTTGCGACTCCAGGGCGGCGTCGGCGGCGGTGCCGACAGCGGCGGGCATGGTCTCGCGGCGCGCCAGCATGTCGCGGCGCCAGGCGGCGCGGCGGGCGGATAAATTTTCGTCCATGGTCATCGATATGGCGGGCTAGGTCGTTAGTGGAGGATGGAGGCGCGTCCAGGGAGTGTCATTTTTACAGTCTGGGCGTCCAAAGCGGGCATGCGGGGCCGATTGTGAAGAAAAATTCGTCCCTTGCGCAAGGGCGGATGTCAATGAGATTGGGATAGAGTAGCGCCATGGTTAGAACAACGAAGTTCTGCGTTGCGGCTTTGCTGGCTGCGTTCACGCTGGCAGGTTCCTGCGCACAGGCGGCGCCGCGCCGATCCGCCGATCCAGCGATTCCCACCGACCCTGATGCCGCCCTGCTGGTGGCGCGCGACGCGCTGCGCGCCGGCAACCGCGATCGTTTGCAACAGGCGGTGCAGGTGCTGCGCGGCCAGCCGATGGAGGTGTACGGCGACTACTGGCTGTTGCTCTCCGGCCGCGCCGGCCGCGCCAGCGATCCGGACGACAGCGACTACCTCGCCTTCATGGCGAAGCACGACAAGAGCTACATGGCCGAGCGCGCGCGCGTGGACTGGCTCAAGCTGCTCGGCCGCAAGGGCGCCTGGGAGCTGTTCGAGGCGGAGCGCGCCAAGCTGGTGTTCAACGACGACCCCGAGGTGCAGTGCTACGCCGCGCTGCACCGGGTGATCATGAACAGCCGCGACGAGTCGGCCCTGCGCGAGGCGATGCGCCTGTACCTGCAGCCGCGAGAGCTGGGTGAAGGCTGCACGGCGATGGCCGAGACCCTGATCAACGCCGCGCGCATCACCGACCGCCAGCTGTGGGACCGCATCCGCGTGCTGTCCGACAACAACCTGCTGCCGGCGATGCAGCGCGCTAGCGGCTACCTGCCGGAGTCGCAGGCAGTCGACCCGAAGGTGATGGAAAGCCTGTACAAGCAGCCGGACAAGTTTTTGAAGCGCGGCGCCGACCACAACGCGCGCGTGCAGCGCGAGTTGACGCTGCTGGCCCTGGCCCGGGTGGCGCAGAACGACCCGCGCAGCGCCGCCGCCTGGTGGACCACCGAAGGCAAGAAGCCTTTCCTCGAGAGCGAGCGCCAGTGGGGCTGGGCGACGGTGGGCTACTGGGGCTCGAAGCGCCTGATTCCGGACGCGGTGAAGTGGTTCGGCGAGGCGAAGGAAATCCAGCTCTCCGACGATTATCTTCAATGGATGGCGCGCGCCGGCCTGCGCGGGCGCGACTGGAAGCTGGTGATGCGCGCGATCAAGGACATGCCGGCCGAGACGCGGCGCGACTCCACCTGGGTCTACTGGATGGCGCGCGGCCTGCGGGAGCAGGGCCGGGGTGAGGATGCCAAGCAACTGTTCGAGTCGATCGCCGGCGAATACAGTTTCTACGGCCAGCTGGCGGCGGCCGAACTCGGGCGCAGCACGGTGATTCCGCCGGTCGGCTACACGCCCACCAAGGAAGAAGTGGCGGCGATGGGGCGGGAGCCGGGCTTCGCGCGCGCGCTGATTTTTTACCGTCTGGGCATGCGCGCGGAGGGCAACCGCGAATGGAACTTCTGCATCCAGCGCCTGGACGACAAGCAGTTGCTGACAGTGGCCGCGCTGGGCCGGGCCAACAGCCTGCCGGACCGCACCATCAATACCGCCGACAAGACCGTGGCGCTGCATGACTTCAACCTGCGCTTTCTTTCGCCGCACTACGAACAGGTGAAGCCGCAGGCCAAGGCGGTGGGCCTGGACGACGCCTGGGTCTACGGCCTGATGCGCCAGGAAAGCCGCTTCATCACCGACGCGCGCTCGGTGGTCGGCGCCTCCGGCCTGATGCAGCTGATGCCGGCGACCGCGCGCTGGGTGGCGAAGAAAATCGGCCTGACCGACTTCCAGCCGGCGCAGGTGAACGACCTCGACACCAACATCACCCTGGGCACCAATTATCTGAAGATCGTGCTCGACGAGCTCTACGACCACCAGGCCCTGGCCTCCGCCGCCTACAACGCCGGCCCCGGGCGGCCGCGGCGCTGGCGGGATGTGAAACCCATGGAGGCGGCGGTGTTCGCCGAGTCGATACCGCTCAGCGAGACCCGCGACTACGTGAAAAAAGTGATCAGCAACGCGGTGATCTACCAGGCCCTGTTCACCGGCAAGCCGGCCTCGATCAAGGACCGCCTGCCGGTGGTGCCGGCGCGCCTGCCGGACGAGAAGTCGACCGAGACGCCGTAAAGCACGAATTGCGCGCGAGTGCCGGCGGATTCGGGAACCTGTCGCCGGGTGGTGGAATCAAAGCCAGTAGAATGGTTTGGTTCCCTCCCCCAGCTACGAAGCCCCCATGCACACGCGCAACGTTCTTCTCATCGGCGGCAGCGGCCTGATCGGCTCGGCCATCGCCCGCATCCTCACCACCAACGAAGTCCGCGTCACCGTCGCCACCCGCAAGCGCGAGCGCGCCAAGGCGCTGATTTTGCTGCCGACCATCGACGTGGTCGAGGCCGACGTGCGCGACCCGGCGCAACTGGCGCACTTGATGCGCGGACAGGACGCGGTGGTCAACCTGGTCGGCGTGCTGCGCAGCAAGAGCGGCGACCCCTACGGCCCGCAGTTCAAGGCGGCGCATGTGGACTTGCCCCGCAGCATCGCCGAGGCCTGCGTGGCGGCGGGCGTGCCGCGCCTGATCCACTTCAGCGCCTTGGGCGCAAGCGCGCAGGCGCCCTCGATGTATTTGCGCTCCAAGGCGGCCGGCGAGGAAGCCGTGCTGGCCTTCAAGGACAAGCTGGCGCTGACGATTTTTCGCCCCTCGGTGGTGTTCGGCCAAGAAGATAAATTTCTCAACCTGTTCGCCCAACTGCAGGAACTGGCACCGGTGTTTCCCCTCGGACGCGCCAACGCGAAGCTGCAGCCGGTGTGGGTGGAAGACGTGGCCCACGCAGCCGTCAATGCGCTGGACACGCGCGAGACCTTCAGCAAGACCTACGAGCTGGCCGGCCCCAAGGTGTACACCCTGCGCCAGCTGGTCGAGTACGCCGGCCAGGTCAGCGGCAATCCGCGCGCGGTAATTGCCCTGCCCGACTGGCTGGCTTATCTGCAGGCCGCGTTCATGGGCCTGCTGCCCAATCCGCCGATCACCCGCGACAATCTCGACAGCCTGAAACGCGACAACCTGATGGCCGGCAGCGTGGCGCCCGAGTTGGGCGTGCATCCGGTGTCGATGGAAGCCGAGGCGCCCTTGTACCTCGCCGGGCAAAATCCGCGCGCGCGCCTGAACCGTTATCGCGACCACGCCGGCCGCTAGCCGGGGCGCGATTACGAAACGGGTGACAGGGCAGCCGGCCATCGGCGGCATAATGGCGGCTTCGATTGCTTTCGCAGCCCGCCGCCATGCTCAAACTCGTCATCGCCGACAAGAACTACTCCTCCTGGTCGATGCGCCCCTGGGTGCTGCTGACCCAGGCCGGCATTGCCTTCGAGGAAATCCAGGTCTGGCTGCGCGAGCCGGACACCAAGGCGAACATCGTGCGCTATTCCCCCTCCGGCACGGTGCCGGTGCTGATCGACGGCGACCTCACCGTGCACGACTCGCTGGCGATCTGCGAATACCTGGCTGAAAAGTTTCCCGAAAAAGCGCTGTGGCCGCGCGACGCCGCGCAACGCGCCCGCGCGCGTTCGGTGTCGGCCGAAATGCATTCCAGCTTTACCGGCCTGCGCGGCCGCATGCCGATGAACATCCGCAACCGCTACCTGGGTCGCGGCATGAACGAGGAAGTGGCGGCCGATGTCGCGCGCCTTTCCGCCATGTGGGGCGAATGCCTGGCGCGCTCCGGCGGGCCTTACCTGTTCGGCGCCTTCGGCATCGCCGATGCGATGTACACGCCGATGGTGTTCCGCCTGCAGACCTACGGCGTGCCGCTGGAAGGCGTGGCAAAGCAGTACTACGAGACCTTGCTCGCCACGCCGGCACTGGTGACGCTGATGGCGCAAGCCGCGGCCGAGCCGCATCCGCTGGCCAGCTACGACCAGATCTACCCATGAAGATCTACCAGGTCGGCGGCTCGGTGCGCGACGCCCTGCTCGGGCGCGAGACGGTCGACCGCGACTACGTGGTGGTCGGCGCCACGCCCGGCGAGCTGGTCGCCAAGGGCTACAAGCCGGTGGGCAAGGATTTCCCGGTGTTCCTTCATCCCCAGACCCATGAGGAATACGCGCTGGCGCGCACCGAGCGCAAGACCGCGCCCGGCTACCAGGGCTTCGTGTTCCACACCGAGCCCACGGTGACGCTGGAAGAGGACCTCGCGCGCCGCGACTTCACCATCAACGCCATGGCGCAGGGGGAGGACGGCGCCATCGTCGATCCCTACAACGGCCAGGCCGATCTCAAGGCCGGCGTGCTGCGCCACGTCGGCGCGGCTTTCGCCGAAGACCCGGTGCGCATCCTGCGCGGCGCGCGCTTCGCGGCGCGCTTCGGCTTTTCGATCGCGCCGGAGACGCTTGCGCTGATGCGCAAGATGGCCGACAACGGCGAAGTCGATGCCCTGGTGCCCGAGCGCGTCTGGCAGGAAGTGGCGCGCGGCCTGATGGAGGCCGATCCGCTGCGCATGTTGGCCACGCTCGATGCCTGCGGCGCGCTGGCACGCGTGCTGCCGGAGTTGATGCCCTGGTCGGCGAAGGCGCTGAATATGCGTGCCCTGGAATACGCGGCTGTGCAGGCAGCCGCGCTGCCGGTGCGCTTTGCCGCCGCCGCCGGTTCGCTGGGTGAAGAGCGCATACAGCGCCTGTGCGAACGCGTGCGGGTGCCCACGGACTGCCGCGACCTGGCGCTGATCCACGCCCGCAACGCCGATGAATTCGCCGCTGCCGCGACACTTGATGCGCCGGCCCTGGCCGGCCTGGTGCAGCGCTGCGACGGGCTGCGCCAGCCCGAGCGTTTTCTCTCCCTCATCGCGGTGGCGCAAGCCTTTGCGAAGGGGGCGCGCGGCGATGTGGGCTACAGCGAAGCAATGCGCCGCCTGCGCATCGCGCTGGAAGCCTCGCGTGGGCTGGACGCCGGGGCGATCGCCCGCAGCCAGCCGAATCCGCAAGCCATTGCCGCCGCCTTGCGGGCCGCGCGCATCGCCGCCATTGCGGCCGCCCTGGGCGGCTGAGGCGCCCGTTACAAAGAATTGCGGCCGCGGCTTTCCTGTAACGCTTTGTTTCCGCCCCTAGGCGGCGCGCGCGGCGTGTTCTACATTGCGCTCACACTACTTTTCGCGGAGCCTGAAAAAATGCGCAAAGCCCTGATCGTCCTCAGTTTCAGCAGCCTGGGTGTGTTGCCGATGGTTGCCTGCGCGCAAACCGACGCCGGCGGCAACAGCGCGCGCGGCGAAAAAATGCGCGCGGCTTTTGAGCAGCGCTTCACCAAGGCCGACGCCAACGGCGACGGCAAGCTGTCGAAGACCGAGGCGCAAGCGATGCCGCGCGTGGCGAAGAACTTCGATTCCATCGACGCGGATCACGACGGCTTTGTCACCAAGGCCGAAATCGGCCAGGCGATGATGGCCCAGCGTGCCGCCAAGGGCGGCGGCCAGTAGTCCCGATTTGGTTTCATCCCCTCCGCCGCTGCAACAGCGGCGTTTTCTCCCGGCGCTTCCCGCGTCGGGAGAAATTTTCGTTTTAGCGGCGCTAGATCAGTCGCGCCAGCAGCCAGAACGCCAGGGAAAAACACAGCGTCGAGCCGAGCGGAATCAGCACCGGCGTGCCGCGGATGTACAGGCGAAAGTCCCCCGGCATGCGTCCGAGTCCCAGGCGTGCCAGCAGCGGGCGCAAGGACGAGAACACCAGCGAACAGAGCACGAAAACCAGCAGCCACTTGAGCATCGCCGCATTGTACGCGGCGCTGCCGCGTGATCCGGCCGATAGGGCGGGGCGGCGCCGGATTCCGTGATAGCGTAGCGGCCCCTTACCCTGTCTACGCGGAGCGCTTGATGATCGATCTGTATACCTGGACCACGCCCAACGGCCGCAAAGTTTCCGTGATGCTCGAAGAATGCGGCCTGGCGTACAACGTACACGAAATCAATATCGGCAAGGACGACCAGTTCACCCCCGAGTTCATCGCCATCAACCCGAACAGCAAGATTCCGGCGATCGTCGATTCCGAGGGCCCGGACGGCAGGCCGATTTCGATGTTCGAGTCCGGCGCCATCCTGGTCTACCTGTCGGCCAAGACCGGCAAGTTCCTGCCCGAGTCGCCGCGCGGCAAGTTCGAGGCGCTGCAATGGCTGATGTTCCAGATGGGCGGCGTCGGCCCGATGTTCGGCCAGGCGCACCACTTCATCCGCTCGGCCAAGGAGCCGATTGCCTATGGCGTCGAGCGCTACAGCAAGGAAACGCGCCGCCTCTACGGCGTGCTGGACAAGCGCCTGGAGAAGGAAGAGTACTTGGCCGCCGGTGAATACAGCATTGCCGACATGGCGACCTACCCGTGGATTTCGCGTCACGAGTGGCACAAGGTTGATCTGAACGACTTTCCGAATGTGAAGCGCTGGTATGACTTCATCAGTGCACGCCCGGCGGTGAAGCGCGGGATGGATGTGCCGAAGCGTTAAGTGCCGAGGTAAGTCCGCGCCTTCTCCGTTCGCGTCGAGCCTGTCGGCGCCCCGCAGGAAGTCCCCTTGGGGCAATGTGTGTGCGGAACCGCAGCGCACATGTCCCTCGGCAAGCTCAGGACGAACGGCGGAGGTGGGCGTTCCCTGGTTTTAAGTCCCCAGCCACTTCAGCAAATCCAGCAGTCGCTTGTCTTCACCGGCGACAAAACCCTGGATGCCGATGGTGGCCAGCACCTTCTTGCCGTCGTCGCTCTGGCCCAATTGCAGCAGGGCCTCGCGCAGGTGCGCCACTTCTTCGGGCGTGATGCGCGGCCCGGCGACCAGCGGGAAGTAGGGCTGCTTGATGCTGCGCGCGAGGATGCGCCCGCCTTTTTTCTCCCAGTTGCGCGCCACGCCGGAGTAAGAGGCGACGCCGCCGATTTCGCCGAAGTCGGTTTCGATCGAGTAGCCGACCACGTCCTGCTCGCGCACGTATTTCAGCTTCGGCTCGGCGGCGGCGATGATGCCGTGGTCGCGCAGCTCGGCGCGGCAGAATTTCGCCATGTAGGAATTGGTTTCGGGTAGCACGATGCGCGCGCCCTTGGCGTCTTCGACGCGCTTCATCGGCGAGTTCTTGCGCACGATGAAGGTGCACATGCCGTCCGGGTTGGCGGTGGTGACCAGGGCGTACTTGTAGTCGCGCACCGCGCGTGCCGGGTAGTCGCTGGGGCGCGCCATCACCAGGTCCCAGGTCTGGTTTTTCATGTTCTCTTCGAGCTGCTCGAAGTTGCGCGCCAGTATCACGCTGACTTCGGTGTTCAGTGCCTTGCCGATCACGCTCGCCAGCGGCTGGTATTTCAGCAGCGCCTCGGCGGCGTCGATGCCGCCGGAGGTGCCTTCGCTGACGGCGAGGATCAGGCGCGGCTTGCCCGAGGGGCTCTTGGCCGGCGCTGGCTTGGCCGTTTGCGCACTGGCAGCGCCCGCCAGCGCGCAGCCGAGGGCGAACCAGAATGCGGCCAGACGGGCCTTGGTCTTGACCATGTGTTCCCCTTGCTTGAGCGTTTGAGGTCGAGGGTGATGCAGGGATATGCCGGTGAGCTATGCAAAAACGGTACCAGCCGCCGGCGAGCCAGGACATGTCCGGGAACGGCGGACCGCAAAGGCGCGTTGCGCGCCGTTTGTCCTACAAGCGGCGTGCGCGGTTGTTGCTGCTAAAGCCGATCGGGTCGGCAATCGACCCGGTGACCGGCCCGCGTCCCAGCAGCATCACTTTGAACAGCTCGCCCATTTCGGCGGGCGAGAGCAGGCGATTGGCCTGGTTGGTCAGCGGCAGGTAGCGCGCGCTTTCCGTGGCCGGCACGTCGGCGAGCAGTTCGGTGATGCCGCAGTCGAGCAGGAAGCTGGCCTGGCTGGTATAGCCCAGAAGCTCCAGGCCGGCCTCTTCGGCGGCGTCGGCCAGGGCGCTGAAATCGACGTGGGCGGTAATGTCCGCCAGGCCGGGGAGAAAAAACGGTCGGTCGAGAGCGTGATGGCGGTAGTGGCACATCAGGGTGCCGCGATGGCGCTGCGGATGGTAGTACTCGCGCGCCGGAAAGCCGTAGTCGATGATCAGGGCGGCGCCGCTGGTCAGGCACTGGGCCAGCGTTGCCACCCAGGCGCGGGCGGCGAGATTGATTTCGGTGAGGTAGTCGTCGCGGTCCTCGAGCGGCAGGCCTTGCGCCGCCGCCAGCACGGCGCCTTGGGCGGGGCGGTCGGCGTAGCTGAAGGCCCCGGCGGCATTCAGGGTGACGCCGCGCTCGTCCACCGCTTCACCGGCGAAATGCAGCAGGTGCACCGGCATGGCGTCGGCCACCTCGTTGGCGATGATGCAGCCGGAGAATTGCGCCGGCAGCGTGTCGAGCCAGCGGACTTTGGCGAACGCAGCGGGGGCGAGGCGGCGCAGGGTGGCGGCCTGGCGTTCGCGCAAGTCGGGGGAGGGTTCGAGGATGGCGTAGCCGGCGCAGGCCTCGCCCAACGCATTGAGCAGGTCGGCGGCGAGCTTGCCGGTGCCGGCGCCGAATTCCAGCACCTGCGGGCTGCCGGCCTCGAGCACCTGCGCCACCTGGCGCGCCAGACTGGCGCCGAACAGGCCGGAGATTTCCGGCGCGGTGACAAAGTCGCCGGCGGCGCCGAATTTGGCGGCACCGGCGGCGTAGTAGCCCAGGCCGGGCGCGTAGAGCGCCAGTTCCATATAGCGGGCGAAGGGGATCCAGCCGCCGGCGGCGCTGATTTCGGCGCGGATGCGCGCCGCCAGGGCTGCGCTGTGCGCCAGGGCGGCGGCGTCCGGCTCGGGTAGGGAAGAGGGCGCCTGCATAGGCCGCGCACTATGCGCGATGGGCGTAGAATCCGCAAGCCTTTGGCCGCCGGATTTTGCCGCGCCGCCGCCCAAGGGCTCCCGCCATTTTGCCTTCGCGCCTTTGTTCAATCGCCTGTTTTCGCAACTGACCCGGCGCAACGCCGCCGCGCCGCCCGCCGAAAGCGCGCAGGCGCGTTTCGCGCAAGAAGCGGCCATCCGCGCCTGGCTGGCGGCCGACCTGTTTCCGCCCTATGCGCCGGAGCAGCTGGCGGCCGACCCGCTGCGCCTGAGCGTGGCCGGGCTGATCGCGGCGGGCGCCAAGCTGGAAGTGCTGGAGCCCTGGCTGGCCGAGCTCGATGCGCGCGGCGCTGTACTCGACCAGATGCTGCGCGCCGACGCGCTGCTGGCCGCCGGCGCGGCGGCGCGGGGCGAGCCGCTGCTGGCGCAGTTGGCGTTGACGGAGGACAACATCGGCGCGCGCGCCGCTGCCTTGCTGGCGCGGCGCCTGCTGGACCGTGGCGACTACGCGGCGGCGCGGCCCCTGGCCGAGCGCGCCGCGCGCCTGGCGCCGGATTGCGCCGGCATGCAGGCGGTGCTGGGTCATTTGCGCAGTTTCGACGGCCATGAACAGGAGGCGCAGGCGCATTTTCGCCGCGCCCTGGCATTGCGGCCGGACCATGCATTGACGGTGGGGCAATTGGCGGCTCATTTGGCACGCCATGACTTCGGCGAGGGCCTGGCGCTGTGGGCGCTGGCCGACGAGATCAATCATGCTTATCCGCAAGCCCATCTGTGCCCGGTCTGGGACGGCCGGCCGCTGGGCGGCGAGCGGCTGGTGATCTTGTGCAGCTACGGCCTGGGCGACATGGTGCAGTTTCTTCGCTTTGCAGGCCTGCTGCGGCGGCGCGAGCCGGCGGCGCGCCTTTCCATTCTGGTGGCGCTCCCGCTCGAAGGCCTGGTGCGGGCGACCGGCTGGTTCGAGGCTGTGCATACGTCCGCGGTGGATTGCAGCGGTTTCGACTGGCAGGTGACGCAAATGCGCCTACCCCTTGCACTAGGGGTGACCGGGCCGTGTCCAGCGGACCTTGCACCCTATTTGCGGCTGGATGCACAGCAGGTGGCGGACGCTGCCGCCTGGCTGCCACCGCGCGCGCCCGGGGTGAAGCGGGTGGGGTTGCGCTGGTCCGGCCAGCCGGCGGTGTATAGCGCCAGGCGCGACATTCCCTTCGATTCGCTGCGGCCCTTGTTCGACATCCCAGGCATTGACTGGGTGGCGCTGGTTGAGCAGCCGGCGGCGCTCGAGGGGCTGGGAGCGCATCCGCTGCTGGAGGTTTGCCAGCATCTCACCGGGCTGGACGCCACGGGCGCGCTGATGCATCAGCTTGACCTGGTGATCAGCGTTGATACGGCGGTGGTGCATCTGGCGGGGGCGCTGGGGCGGCCGGTGTGGGTGTTGCCGCGGCTCGATGAGGAGTTTCGCTGGGGGGTGAGCGGCACGGCGACGCCGTGGTACGGCTCGGTGCGGGTATTTCGCCATCCGCCGCAACAATTCAATTGGCATGCGGTGGTCGGTGATGTGGCTCAGGCGCTGCGTGCATGGGTGGCCGAGCCCGACCCGCGCGACACGCTGTTGCGGAGTTGGCTGTCAGAGGAAATTGCGCCGGGGTATGCGTGGGATGAATTGCTGACGCGCCCGGAGCGACTGGAGGCGGCGCGGCGTTTGGCGGAGGGCGCGGCGCCGGAGAGCATTGAGCCTTTGCTCGATCAACTTGAGGCGCAGGGTGCGCAAGGCGCCGACCGCATGCTGCGCGCCGATGTGCTGCTGCGGCAGGGTGATCTTGATCGTGCATTGCCCATGCTCGAAGCATTGGCGGAGGGTGCGGATGCGAGTGCCGCGCGCGCCGCCATGCTGCTGGGCGAGGTGCGCTACGACCATGGAGTATTCGCCGCCGCCATCGCGCTGGCCGAGCGTGCGTTGCAACTGGCGCCCGGGAGTTTCGGTTGCCTGCTGCTGCTGGGCAATGTGCGCAACTTCCAGGGCCGCTTCACCGAGGCCTTGCCGCTGTTTCGCCGCGCGCTGGTGCTGCGGCCGCAGTCGCTGCTGGCGATCGGGCAATTGTCGGTGGCGCTGATGGGGCGCGGCGCGATGCGCGAGGGGCTACAGATTTATGCGGCGGCCGATGACCTGCTCGGCGCTTATCCGCGCGCGGACGTCTGCCCGGTGTGGCGGGGCGAGGCGCTGGGCGACAAGCGCCTGCTGGTGATCGGCGCCTACGGCTATGGCGACGTGATGATGTTCCTGCGCTTTGTCGCGCAATTGCGCGAGCGCGAGCCGCGGGTACGGCTGAGCATGGATGTGCAGCCGCATCTGGCGCGCCTGGTGCGCGAGACCGGCTGGTTCGAGACGATCTATGAAGGCGCGGCGGATCGCGGCGCGGCGGATTACCAGGTGAGCACCATGCGCCTGCCGCTGGTGCTGGGAACGAACGAGGGTGACTTGCTGCGCCATGATCCCTGCCTGCGCGTGGCTGATGCCGACGTGGAGGCTGCGGCAACATGGCTGCCGCCGCGACGCGCCGGGGTCAAACGGGTGGGCCTGCGCTGGTTTGGACGGCCGATGCATTTCGACGCCAAGCGCAGCATCCCGTTCGCCGCGCTGGCGCCGCTGTTCGCGGTGCCGGGGCTGGAGTGGGTGGCGCTGGTGGAAGAGGCGAAGTTGCTGGAGGGGATGGGGGCGCATCCCTTGCAGGACGTGAGTGCCCATCTGGTGGACTTTTACGCCACCGGCGCGCTGATGGGGCAGCTCGACCTGGTGATCAGCGTGGATACGTCGACGGTGCATCTGGCCGGCTCGCTGGGGCGGCCGACCTGGCTGATCGCCCGGCCGGACTACGAATGGCGCTGGGGCGGGAGCGGGGCGGCGGCGCCCTGGTACGGCTCGGTGCGGGTGTTTCGCCATCCGCCGCAGGGCTTCGACTGGGATGCGCTGGTGGCGCAGATGGAGCGCGAGTTGCGCGCCTGGGCGGCGGCCTGACCCGATGCGCGCGAACAGCGTAAAATTCCGGGGCTGAACCCTGTACTTACGCCGGAGCGCCGGCGAAAAGCGACGCGATGCAGCCTCTCGCAGGAAAAGCCATTCTGATCACCGGCGCCGCGCGCCGGGTGGGCGCGGCGATTGCGCGGCGCCTGCACGCGCTGGGGGCGAACGTGGTGATCCACTATCGAGATTCGAGCACCGATGCGGATGCGCTGGCGGCGGAACTGAACGGCGAGCGGGCGGATTCAGCGCACTCGCTGGGACTGGAGCTGGCGCAGACAGACGGAATTCCCGCCTTCATGGCGCGGGTGGTTGCGGTGTGGGGCAGGCTGGACGGGCTGGTGAACAATGCCTCGGGCTTTTACCCGACGCCGCTGGGCAGCATCACGGCGGCGCAATGGAGCGACCTGATGGCGAGCAACCTGAAGGCGCCGCTGTTCCTGGCGCAGGCGGCGGCGCCGGAACTGGAGAGGAACGGCGGGGCGATCGTCAATATCGTCGATATCCACGCCGAGCGGCCGCTGAAGAATTATGTGGTGTACAACATTGCCAAGGCCGGGCTGGCCGGATTGACACGCTCGCTGGCGCTGGAAATGGCGCCGAAGGTGCGGGTCAATGGCGTGTCGCCCGGGCCGATCGAGTGGCCGGACGACGGGCAACTGGATGATGTCGAGCGCGAACGCATACTCGCGGCAACGCCGCTTTCGCGGGTGGGCGGGGTCGAAGAGATTGCGAAAGCGGTGAGTTTCTTTTTCGCCGATGCGCCGTATGTAACCGGGCAGGTGCTGGCCGTCGATGGCGGCCGGTCGATTTATCTTTGAGAGCTGAACCATGAGTGCCGTGATTGCCGATTCCTCTGTTGCCACTGTTGCGCCGTCCGTCCGCGACCCGGCGCGCCGCGAGCAAAAGCGCGCCTTCGAACTGAACAAGCTGGAAAAGCGCCTGGTGCGCCTGACCGGTCAGGCGATCGTCGATTTCAACATGATCGAAAACGGCGACCGCGTGATGGTCTGCCTTTCCGGCGGCAAGGACAGCTACAGCATGCTGGAGATGCTGCTGATTTTGAAGGAGCGCGCGCCGATCGACTTCGACATCATCGCGGTGAACCTGGACCAGAAGCAGCCGAACTTCCCCGAACATGTATTGCCGGAGTATCTGAAAAAGCGCGGCGTGGCGTTTCATATCGAGAACCAGGACACCTACTCCATCGTCAAGCGCCTGATCCCCGAGGGCAAGACGACGTGCTCACTATGCTCGCGCCTGCGCCGCGGCATTCTCTACCGGGTGGCGGGCGAGCTTGGGGCGACCAAGATCGCGCTGGGCCACCATCGCGACGACATCATGGAAACGGTGTTCCTCAACATGTTCTTCGGCGGCAAGCTCAAGGGCATGCCGCCCAAGCTGATGTCCGACGACGGCAAGAACATCATCATCCGCCCGCTGGCTTACAACAACGAGGCGGACCTGACGCGCTATGCCGAGGAAAAGCAGTTCCCGATCATTCCCTGCGACCTGTGCGGCTCGCAGGAGAACCTGAAGCGCAAGGAGATCAAGGCGATGCTGCGCGAGTGGGACCGCAAGTACCCCGGGCGCGTCGAGTCGATTTTCACCAGCTTTGCCAACATCACGCCTTCGCACCTGATGGACCGCAATCTGCATCCCTTCGCCTCGCTCAAGGTGACCGGTGAGGCGGATGCGAGCGGCGATATTGCTTTCGACGAAGAGCCCTGCGCGCCGGCCGGCGATATCGCGACGGTGAGTTTCAACCGGCTGATGAAAAGCGAGATCGAGGAGTAGCCTGGCAGGCTACTGCTTGCGCTTGGGCGGCGCCAGCGAGGGCTTGCCGTTGAGGGCTTCGCGGTCGAAGCCGGCGGCGTTTTTGTAGCGCGCGGCGAAGGCTTCGCGCTCGGCCGGCGGCACGATCTTGTCGAGATCGTCGAAGCCATCCGGAGCGCGCTCTTCCACTACTTTCAGAATTGCATCCGGGCCTTCGGCGCGGGTGAGTTCGAGCAGCTTTGCCGTGGCCGGGCGGCGCAGCGCGTCATAGGCGGCGAGCGCCTCGTCGATGTTGTCGCGCGACGCGAGTTCGTAGGCGAGCTGGCGCGCGTCCAGCACCGCCTGCGAGGCGCCGTTGGAGCCGATCGGGTACATCGCATGGGCGGCGTCGCCCAGCAGCGCGACGCGGCCGAATATCCAGGAAGAGACAGCGTCGCGGTCGCTCATCGGGTACTCGTAGATTTTTTGCGCGCCGCGCACGATGTCGGGCACCGGCATCCAGGGGAAATTCCAGTCTTCGAAGGCCGGCAGGAAATCTTCCAGCTTGCCCGGGCGGCTCCAGTCTTCCGGCGCGTGCATGGTGGTGGCCTCGAAGGTGCGCTCGGCGATCCAGTTGATCAGCTGCGTGCCGTCTTCGAGGTTGCTGATCGGGTAGGTCACCCACTTTTGCCAGGCGTGGCCGGCCAGCACCATCGAGGCGCCGGTGAGAAAGGGCCTGCCGATGGTGGTGCCGCGCCAGAGAATGCGCCGGCTCCATTTCGGCGGACCTTCGTCGGGATAGAAGAGGCCGCGAATGGTCGAGTGGATGCCGTCGCTGGCGATCACCGCGTCGCCGCTCACTGGCGCCGGCGTGACGCCATCGCGCGGCTTGAAGTGCACGGTGGCGCTGCCGGCGTCCTGCGTGATGTCGATGGCTTCATGCCCGGTGAAGACGGCGTTGTCGCCCAGGCGCTCCTTCACCGCGTCGAGCAGCATCATCTGCAAATGCCCGCGATGCACCGAGAACTGCGGCCAGCGGTAGCCGGCGAATTCGCCGCGCGGCTCGCGCCAGACCATCTCGCCGCGCTTGGTGGCGTAGACCACTTCCTGGGTGCGGATGCCCATGCGCTCCAGCGCCGGCAGCAGGCCCAGCTCGCTGAGTTCGCGCACCGAGTGCGGCAGCAGGTTGATGCCGACGCCCAGCGGGCGGATTTCGGACACGGCCTCGTAGACGCGGCAACTAATGCCGGCGGCGTGCAGGGAGAGGGCGGTGGTGAGTCCGCCGATGCCTCCTCCGAGAATGGTGACGTTCATTGTGCTTGTGGCCGGCCGCTCTGTTGCGACTCGATGGCTTTGGGTGTTACCATGGTAACACTTTTGGTCCGGAGCCTGTCGTCATGTCCACCACTTCGCTGAAACTGCCGGAAGAGTTGAAAAGCCGGATTGCCCAGGTCGCGGAAAAATCGGATCGTTCACCGCATGCGCTGATGCTGGAGATTCTGGAGCAGGGGGTGACGGCCCAGGAAAAGCGGCGGGAGTTCGTCGAGTCGGCGCTGGAGGCGCAAAGGGAGTTCGATCGCACGCGGGAAGGCTATGCGGCCGAAGACGTGGCAGCCTATTTCGAGGCGAAGATGCGCGGTGAAAAGCCACCCAAACTCAAGCTGAAGAAATGGCCGCGCTGATTTATGCCCGAAGTGCGCGAGACGACATGGATCGGCTGTTCGATTTCCTCCTGCACCAGAATCCGGCGTGGGCGGTTGATGCGATGACCGTGATACTCGATGGCCTGAAGATACTCAAAACGCATCCCCTGATCGGCCGGCCGGCCGACCCGCCGACGCGCGAACTGGTGATTTCGAGAGGAAAGACCGGATACCTCGCCTTGTACGGATACGACGAGTTCAGGGATATCGCGCTGGTGCTCGCTATACGCCATCAGCGCGAGGCCGGTTACAACTAAGCGTCTATCCCGCGCGTCAAAGATCCACGTGCCCGCGTCCCAGCTCGATCACCTCGCCGGTGACCAGCACGCGGCCATCGGCGGCCACCGCCAGTTGCAACTCGGCAGGCCTGCCAGTGAACTCGCCCTGGTGCAGGGTGCGCGCCAGCGGCAGCTTGCGCCCGGTATGCACCACATAGCCGCCGAGATTGGCGACGGCAGAGCCGGTGGCCGGGTCTTCGCCGATGTTGCTGGCGGTGCGGTGGAAAAAGAAGCGCACCAGCATCTCCGGCTCGTCCAGGGAGGAAAAGGCGTAGACCGAGACCTTGCCGTTGATGTTCGGAAACTCAGCCAGCGCGGCGCCGGCGACGATGCGCTTGACCGCGTAGCGCGAATTGAGCGGCACCAGCAGCTGCTCCATGCCGGTATCGACCCAGACCGGGTCGGCGGCGAGGTCGTCGCGCGCCAGGCCGAGTGCCACCAGCAGGGTCTCGATGCGTTCGGCGTCGAAGGGGCGGGTGGTCTGCGGATTGGCGCGCAGGGTCCAGCGGTTGTCGCGGGCGGAAACCGGGATGTTGCCGGCGCGTGTCTCCAGTGTCATCTGGTCGCCAGTGCCTTTCAGATCGCGCACGGTGTGCGCGGTGCCCAGCGTCGGGTGCCCGGCGAAGGGCAGTTCGGCGCCGGGGGTGAAAATCCGCACCTGCGCCGTCGCTCCGCCGGAGGGCGGCAGGATGAAGCAGGTTTCGGACAAATTGAATTGCAGGGCGAGGGCCTGCATTTGCGCGTCGCTCATGCCTTCGGCATCCTCGAACACGCACAGCGGGTTGCCGGTGAGCGTCTGGCCGGGGAGGGTGAATACGTTTTGCAGGCGGTATTGGTATCTCATGATTCGGGTCTTTACGCGAGGAACATGCGGTAGGCGGGGTTCTGGCTTTCGTCCCAATACGGGTAGCCGAGCGAATCGAGGAACTTGCGAAAGGCCGCCATCTCTTTGCCCGGCACCTGCATGCCGACCAGCACGCGGCCGACATCCGACCCATGGTTGCGGTAGTGGAACAGGGAAATGTTCCAGTCCGGGCGCATGCTGGTGAGGAACTTCATCAGCGCGCCGGGACGCTCGGGCAGCTCGAAGCGGTAGAGCATTTCGTCGTGCGCCAGCGGCGAACGGCCGCCGACCATGTGGCGCACGTGCAGCTTGGCCAGTTCGTCGTCGGTGAGGTCGAGGGTCTTAAAGTTTTGCCGGTTCAGGGTTTTGGTCAGGCGCGTGATGTCGGCGCGGTCGTGTACCGAGAGGCCGACGAAAATATGCGCCTGCTTCGAGTCGGCGATGCGGTAATTGAACTCGGTGACGCTGCGGCTGCCCACCAGTTCGCAAAAGCGGCGGAATGACCCGCGTTCCTCCGGCACGGTGACGGCGAGGATGGCCTCGCGCTTTTCGCCTACCTCGGCGCGCTCGGCGACAAAGCGCAGGCGATCGAAATTCATGTTGGCGCCGCAAGCCACCGCCACCATCGTCTCGCCGCGCAGCTTTTCCCGTTCCACGTAGGCCTTGGCGCCGGCGATCGCCAGCGCACCGGCGGGTTCCAGTATCGCGCGCGTATCTTCGAACACGTCCTTGATGGCGGCGCAGATGTCGTCGGTGTCGACCAGCAAAATTTCGTCGACCAGTTCGCGCGTCAGGCGAAAGGTTTCCTCGCCGACCATTTTCACCGCCACGCCGTCGGCGAACAAGCCGACCTTGTCCAGGCGCACGCGCTTGCCCGCATCGATCGAGCGCTTCATCGCGTCGGAGTCCACCGGCTCGACGCCGATCACCTTGATCTCCGGGCGCACCCGCTTCACATACGCGGCAATACCGGAGATCAGCCCGCCGCCGCCGATGGCGACGAAAATGGCGTGGATCGGCCCCTGGTGCTGCCGCAAGATTTCCATGCCGATGGTGCCCTGGCCGGCGATCACGTCAGGGTCGTCGAAGGGGTGGACGAAAGTGAGGTTCTGCTTTTTTTCCAATTCCTTCGCGTGTTCGTAGGCCTCGTCGAAGGAGTCGCCCCTGAGCACCACCTCGCCGCCGCGCGCCTTCACCGCCGCCACTTTCACCTGCGGCGTGGTCACCGGCATCACGATCACCGCGCGCGCGCTCATGCGCTTGGCGGCGAGGGCCACGCCCTGGGCATGGTTGCCGGCGGAGGCGCAGATCACGCCGCGGTCGAGTTGCTCGCGCGACAGATGCGCCATCTTGTTGTAGGCGCCGCGCAATTTGAAGGAAAACACGCTTTGCATGTCCTCGCGCTTGAGCAACAGGGTATTGTTCAGGCGTGCCGACAAGGCCGCGGCTTTTTCCAGGGGCGATTCCTGGGCGACGTCGTAGACCTTCGCGGTGAGGATTTTTTGGAGATAATCGGTCTTCGACCGGGATGGTGTCGCGGGCATCGGTGGCTTGCCTGGTAGATTTCTGGAACCCCTCCGGGAGGGGTATCTAATTTAGCCTTTTTTTGGGATTTGGGCAAATGTTCATGGGATTGGGAGGCAGGGCCGGCGGCTCTCCGATGGCGCGGCGGCGCCGATTCGGGCATCGTCGCGGCGGTGCGCGTTGACGGAATTCACGGCGCTGCTGGATACGCTGCAGGCGTTTTTCACCGGGGAGGCCAGCCTCTGGTCGCTGCTGATCGGCAGTTTCGTGGCGGCCACTCTGATCCCGATCTCCTCCGAGGTGATGCTGTTCGCGGTGTTGCGCCTGCATCCCGAATTGTTCTGGCCGGCAATCGCGGTGGCGACCCTGGGCAACAGCGCCGGCGGCATGGTGAGCTATGTGATGGGGCGCTACATTCCGCATCGCCACGAGGTGAAATACGAGGCGTACCTGAAGCGCCACGGTCCTTCTCTGCTGCTGCTGGCCTGGGTGCCCCTGGTGGGCGACACCTTTTGCATCGCCGCGGGATGGCTGCGCCTGGCGTGGCTGCCTTGCCTGATCTACATGGCGCTGGGCAAGGCGGCGCGCTACCTCGTGGTGGCAGGGCTGAGCTGAGACTGGCGGGGGGGGCGGCATCGGCCTTGTCACGAGGCTGCCATCGAGCGCGCCTATGCTGGGCAGGTGGTGCCTGTTTGAGCTTCACCCCCACTTGGACTCAGAACAACAGGCATTTCCTTCCGCGTTCCGTGATTGATGCGCGGATGTTGGCCGGACCTTGAGCGCCCGGCTTTCTTTTGGGTGTGCCGCGAAATATTTTTCCGCCCGCCCACGGTGCGCCGCCCGGCCCCCACTCCGCCGGCGCCATGCACCGAACTGACCTGCACCGCCCGAAGCTGCGCACCGCGCAAGTGCCTGGTTTGCCGCGCCGGCCGGGTTTGGGCCCGGTATGCGCCCTTGCATCCAATGGCATGCAATTTGCCTTGATCACTTCATTCTGATCCAGAGAGGGGGAGGCCATGACGCTGCTGAGTGTTCCGATTATCGACATGTCGCCTTTCTACACCGGCAGCCCGGCTGAGCGCGCCGAGCTGGCCGCCGACGTGGACCGCGCCTGCCGCGACATCGGCTTTCTGGTGATCACCGGCCACGGCGTTTCGCCGGAACTGATCAAGCGTGTCGATGCCACCTCACGCGCCTTTTTTCAGTTGCCGGTGGAGCAAAAGCAGGCGCTGAAGCGGCCGAAGGACGACCAAGTGCGCGGCTACAGCGCGATCGGCGACGAGGGGCTGTCCAACAGCCTGGGCGAAAAATCGCCGGGTGACCTGAAGGAATCCCTTTCCATCGGCCCGATCAACCCGCCGGACGAGCCTTACTACAACGGCCCGGCCGCAGGCCCGCACTTCGCCCCCAACCTATGGCCCTCGATCAAGGACTTCAGGGAAAGCTGGTCCGAGTACTTCGGCGTGATGTCGCGCCTGTCGTCGGACCTGATGAGGCTGTTTGCCCTCGGCCTGAAACTGCCCGAGTATTTTTTCGAAGACAAGATCGACCGCCACATCAGCATGTTCCGCGTGCTTTCCTACCCGAACCAGATGGAAGAGCCGCAGCCGGGCCAATTGCGCGCCGGCGCGCATTCCGACTACGGCAGCCTGACCATCGTGCGGGCCGAAGACAAGCCCGGCAGCCTGCAGGTGCACAACAAGGCCGGCGAATGGGTGACGGTGCCGATCGCGCCGAATTCCTTCGTCGTCAACATCGGCGACCTGATGATGCAATGGACCAACGACGAGTGGACTTCCACCCTGCACCGCGTCGCCAATCCGCCGCGCGAAAAGGCCGGCGATTCGCTGCGCCAGTCGCTGGTATTTTTCCACCAGCCGAACTACGACGCCATGGTCAGTTGTCTCCCCGGTGTGTTGAAGGAAGGCGAGAGCCCGAAGTACGAACCGATCTCTTCCGGCGATCACCTACGAAACAAATTCGTCAAGCAGACCACCTTTGCTGAAACAGCCTAGGCCAGGAAAAAGCAAAGCACGAATGGCCCATCTCTCCTACGTCAACGTATTCGCGCGCGATGTGGTCGCGCTTTCCGGTTTTTACATGAAGGTGTTCGGCTTCAAGGAAATTGAAGAGATCCGCTCGCCGATTTTTCGTGGGCTCGACACCGGCAAGAGCAGCCTCGGCTTCAACGCGCTCGACGCTTACGATCTGCTCAAGCTCTCGGCATATTCGGATACCCGCGGCGTCAAGTTCCTGCTCAACATCGACGTCGACAGCAAGGAAGAAGTCGACAGCATGGTGCCGGTGGCCGTGGCCGCCGGCGCGACCCTGATCAAGGCGCCCTACGAGACCTATTACCACTGGTACCAGGCCGTGCTGCTGGACCCGGAAGGCAATGTTTTCCGCATCAACCACATGCTGTAGGCGTGTTTTCGTTTTTGTTTTTCGCACCACACTTAAAAGAGGATCAATGATGAAAAATAGATGGGTATCGATGCTTTGGGGTGCGCTGGCCGCCGTGGGTTCGCTGGCCGTGAGCGGCCAGGCCCAGGCCGATGGCTTCACCCTCAAGGGACCGCCGAAAATCGCCATGCTGTATTTCGACGCCAAGAACGACGGCGGCTGGACCCAGGCCTTCGACGAGGCGCGCATCAAGACGGAGAAGGCGATCGGCATGAAGATCGCGTTTGTCGAGAAGGTGCCGGAAGACGCTTCGGTCATCAAGCCCGCCGCCGAGAAGTTCATCCAGCGCGGCGCCAACATCATCATCGGCACCGCCTTCGGCTATTCCGACGCCTTCAAGGACCTCGCGGCCAAGTATCCCGACGTCGCGTTCCTGAACGGCTCGGGCACCACCAACGCGCCCAACCTCGAGTCCTTCTACGGCCGCACCTACCAGAGCCAATACCTCTGCGGCATGGCCGCCGCCGCCGCCTCGAAGACCGGCAAGCTCGGCTTCGTCGCCGCCAACCCCTTCGGCCCGGTGATCTGGACCGTCAATGCGTTTGAAATGGGCGCGCAGAAGATCAACCCGGCAGCCACCACCACCGTCATCTATACCGGCGCCTGGAATGACCCGGTGAAAGAGCGCGCCGCCGCCACCGCGCTGATCGACCAGGGCGCCGACGCCCTCGGCCAGCACGTCGATACGCCGACCCCGCAGATCGTGGCGCAAGAACGCGGCAAGGTCGGCACCGGCCACCATCGCGACATGCGGCAGTTCGCCCCCAAGGCCACTGTCTGCTCTTCCGTCTGGGTGTGGGACAAGTTCCTCGCCCCCGAGCTGAAGAAGATCATGGCCGGCGGCTGGAAGCCTTCGCCTTACGGCGCCTTCATTCCCATGTCCGCCGGCGGTACCGACATCGCCTGCTGCGGCCCGGCCGTGCCGAAAGACAAGGCCGCGATCATCATGAAAGAGCGCGACGCGCTGATGAAGGGCAAGGAAATCTACGCCGGGCCGCTGAAGGACAAGGACGGCAAGGAGAGGGTGGCCGCCGGCGCGGTATTGGGCGACGGCGACCTATGGAAAATGGACTGGTATGTGCCAGGGGTCATCACGCAGAAGTAGCGCAGGGAGGCCGGCGCGGGTTGTGGTGCAGGGATGCGCCACGACCCGCCGGGCCGGATGCATGAAAAAGGGAGGCCCAGGCCTCCCTTTTGTTTTAGCGGACCGGATATGCGTGTGGTCGGTTCAAGACACCCGCTTGATGGCGCGGCCGCGCAGGCTGAGCGGCTTTTTAGGCGCGGCCTTTTGCGTCTTCGGTGCGGCTTTGGCGGTGCGCTGGACCACGGCCTGCCTGCGCTTCGGCGCCGTCTGCCGGGGAGCGGGTGCGGGCGGCGCCAGCAGCAGCGGCAGCATGACATCGCGCGTTGCTTCCAGGTGGGCGGTGAGCACGGCGATGGCGCGCTTGGCATCGCCGTCGAGAATGGCGGCGAGCAACTCGGCATGCTCGGCTTCCAGCGGCCGCTGCTTGCCGGTCTGCGGCAGCAGGGCACGGTGGTAAAGCTCGGCGGCCTCGGCCAGCTGGCGCACCATCTGGAACAGGCGGCGGCTACCGCAGGCCTTGAGCATGGCAAAATTGAATTCGTCGTGGCGCGAGCGCCAGTCCGGGTTCAAAGCGTCTGGGGCACCCGGCACGGTGAGCGGTGCGCGCGACAGGCGGTGGTGCGCGGCCAGCACTTCGGATTGCCAGGCGACATCACCGCGCGCGATCGAGCGGCGCAGGGCTTCGCTTTCGATCATCACGCGCATGTCCACCAGGTCGTTGAGGTCGTCTGCGGAGAGTTCGCGCACCGCGAAGCCGAATTGCGGCTGCACTTCGACCAGGCGCTCGCCCGCCAGGCGGTTCAGGGCTTCGCGCACGACATTGGGGCTTACCTGGTGCTCGGCGGCGAGATTGGCCACCTTCAGCCGCTGCCCCGGCAGCAGCATGCCGCCGATGATGTGACCGCGCAAAGTGTCGTAGACCCGGGTGTTGAGCGTGCGTCCGTCTTCGGTGTTGCGCATGGAACCTGTCACGAATATCGCATGGCGCGGATGGTAGCACGGTGATTTTCCATAACTCCCTAATTTATGGATAAAAGATAAAATAATCTTTTTTGTTTAAAAAAATGGATTATTATTGAATTGATGATGCGATGCCGCAAATCGTCTGCGCGGCACCGGCGAAAGGTTGCAATGAACGAAGCGCAATTCGAGTTCGAGGGCTTGCCGGTCACCTATTACCACCTCGGGCGTGGCCGGCCGCTGCTGTTGATCCACGGTTCCGGGCCGGGCGCTTCGTCCATCGGCAACTGGCGCCGTGTTCTGGAGCCGTTGGCGGAGCACTTCGAGGTTTACGCGATGGACCTGATCGGCTTCGGCAAAAGTGGGCGCAAACCCGCGCCGCCGTATTTCGACTACGCGTTGTGGGCACGCCAGTCCGCCGCCATGCTCTCGCGCATGCCGGGCAACGAAGTGGGCGTGCTCGGACACTCGATTTCCGGTTCGCTGGCGCTCACGCTCGCCGCGCGCGAGCCGCGCGTCGCCGCGGTGATGACCACCGGCACCATGGGCGCGCCGTTTACGCCCGCCGACACCACGCGCCGCTGCTGGACCTGCCCGACCACCCGCGAAGAGCTGGTGGCCGCGCTCTCCGGCCTGATCCACGACACCTCGGTGATCGACGAGGCTTACCTCGCCGCGCGCGAGCCGGTGGTGTTCGCGCCGGGGTATGCGGAGTACTTCAATTCCATGTTCGCCGGCGACGCCGCCCAATACGTGCAGGCGGCGGTGCTCGCGTCAGAGACCCTCGCGAAAATCCACTGCCCGGTGCTGTTGTTGCACGGGCGCGAGGACACGGCGTTTCCGCCAAGCAGCTCGATCGAGATCGCGGCCAAGCTCAAACACGCCGACCTGGCACTGCTGACCGATTGCTCCCACTCGGTGGCCTTCGAGCGCACCGACGTCTTTTTGAGCCTGGCGCGGCAGTTTTTCGACGGGGCCTTGCCCAGGGAGGGCGCATGAGCCAAAAGAAAGGCTACCTGCTCAAAGGCAAGGTGATCGACGGCAGTTTGAATCCGCCGATCGACAACGGCGCCGTCGTCACCGAAGGCGAGCGCATCGTCTGGGTCGGCCGCGCGCCGGCGCTGCCCGCGCAATATACGACGGCTGCCTATGAGGTGATCGACCTGCCGGGCCGCTGCATCATGCCCGGTCTGGTCGACGCGCACATCCACATCTCCTTCGGCGAAGCACGCACCGAGGAGGAAAACGCGCTTTATACGCCGGTGGAGTTCCGCACCGCCAAGGCGCTGTACTACGCAAAAAAGGTGCTGCAGGCCGGCGTCACCAGCGCCTTCGACGCCGCCACCACTTATGCGGTGGGGCAGGCGGTGCGCGACGCCATCGATACCGGCATGTTCGACGGCCCGCGCCTCACCATCTCCGGCAAGCAACTGACCAACCACCAGGGGCTGGAAGATTCGTTTCCCAGCACCATGGAGTTCCCGATCGGCCAGAGCGCGGTACTGATCAAGACAAAGGAAGACCTGATCGAAGCCATCCGCCTGCAGGTGAAAGACGAGGTTGATGCCATCAAGGTCTCCGGCTCCAACGACAATCTGATCACCCCGGACGCACTCGGCTCCTCCGCCTTTACCCTGGAAGAGTTCAGGATCATCGCCGACGAGACGCACCGCCTGGGCAAGATCTGCAGCGTGCACGCGCGCTCGCGCGACTCCGTGCTGGAAGCGGCGCGCGCGGGCTTCGACAACCTGTTTCATGCCTCCTATATAGACGACGAAGGCATCGAGGCCGCGCTGAAAAACAAGTGCGTAATCACGCCGACACTCACCTTGCTGGTGAACCTGATCGACGCGAATCAGGAGACGGCCGGCGCTTCCGGTACCGCCGCCTTCCGGCGCGAGGTCGAGGCGGCTTCGGTGAATCTCAAGCGCGCCTACGCCGCCGGTGTACCGATACTCGCCGGCAGCGAATCCGGCTGGTCGCCGGTGCCCTACGGCCAGTGGCATGCGCGCGAAATGCAGATTTTCGTCGACGTGCTCGGCATGACGCCGCTGCAGGCGATCCACGCCAACACCCTGCTGCCCACCTGCCTGATGAAACGCTACGGTCATGAAGTCGGCAAGCTCGAAGCCGGGCGCTTCGCCGACATCCTTGTGGTGCCGGGCGACCCGACGGCGGACATTCGCCTGCTGCAAAAGCCGAAGAATTTCGATTTCATTTTCAAGGGCGGCGAGCCGATCGACCGCACCCCGCCGCGCCCGCGCAGGCGCAAGTGGTATGAGCGCCAAAAGGTATTTCTCAATGGTGTGTTTGAATACGACGAGGAAACCGGCGGCGGCAAGCTGGTCCAATAAGCCGCGCCGGACCCGAACCATCACACAAGGAGATTTCAATGAGCAACGGCGTCGAATACCTGAACCCGGAAGGCGCGCCTCCGGCGCAAGGCCTGTATTCCCATCTCACCCGCGTGAAGGCGGGCGAGCTTTATTTCATTGCTGGTCAGCTGGCGGTGGGCGAAAAAGGCGAAGTAGTCGGCGTGCACGACTTCGCCGCGCAATTCCAGTGCGTGTTCGACAACCTCGGCAAGGTATTGAAATCGGTCGGCCTGGATTACAACGACGTGATCAAGTTCAACACCTTCCTGGTGCACTCGCAGGACATCGAAAAGTTCATGCCGTTGCGCGCCGCGCTGTTCCCCAAGCTGTTCAAGACCGCCGTCTACCCGCCCAACACCCTGCTGGTGGTGGACCGGCTGGTGAAGGAAAGCTTTTTGATCGAAGTCGAGGCCGTGGCGCGCGCGCGGGATTGACCGCCGCTCGCCTGCGCTTCCTGTTTTCCCTGAGGAGTTAGATATGGAAACCCAGACCATCTCCTGGCCGGCCAAGGATTTGTCGCGAATTCCCTTCGCGATGTATCACAGCCCCGAGGTCTATGCCCAGGAGCAGGAGCGCATTTTTCGCGGGCCGACGTGGAACTACCTCGGCCTGGAAGCAGAGTTGCCGAGCGCCGGCGACTTCATTACCACGGTGATCGGTGATACGCCCATCCTGGTAAGCCGCGACGAGCAGGGCAAAGTTCACGCCCTGGTCAACCGTTGCAAACATCGCGGCGCGGTGCTGCGCCGCGAAGCCTGCGGCAATGCGAAGGACCATAGCTGCATCTACCACCAGTGGCGCTACTCGCTCGCCGGCCAACTGGAGAGCGTGCCTTTCCAGCGCGGCATGAAAGGCGAGGGCGGCATGCCAGCGGACTTCGATAAGAGCAAGATCCACCTGGATGAACTCAAGGTCGAGGTCTACAAGGGCATCATCTTCGCCACCTTCTCTGCGCAGGCCGAGCCGCTGCTCGACTACCTCGACGCGCCGGTGGTGTACGAGATCGACCGCCTGTTCGCCAAAAAGATCAAGGTGCTGGGCTACCAGCGCCAGCGCATTTTCGGCAACTGGAAGCTGTACAACGACAATGTGCGCGACCCGAACCATGGCGGCCTGTTGCACATGTTCCACGCCACCTTTGGCCTCTATCGCTTGAGCCAGGTCGGCGGCGCCAAGCTGGACCGCAAGCATCGCCACAACATCACCTTCAACCAGCTGGGCACCGACGACGCCGAAGCGAACGCGGGCTATAGCGACACCAAGAAGGTGTTCCAGTCCGAGTACCAGTTGCGCGACACCGCGATGCTGCAGAACAAGAAGGAGTTCGCCGACCCGGTGACCCTGGTGATTCTTTCGGTATTCCCCGGCGTGGTGTTCCAGCAGATCGCCAATTCCCTGTGCACGCGGCAGATCCGCACCCGCGGCCTGAACGAGATGGAGCTTTACTGGACCTATTTCGGCTATGAGGACGACGACCAGGCGATGACCGATCACCGCTTGCTGCAGGCCAACCTCTGCGGCCCCGGCGGCTACATTTCGATGGAAGACGGCGAGGCGGTGGAGATCGTCCACAAGGCTTCCTTCACCGCGCAGGACCAGCATGCGATCGTGGAGGTCGGCGGCAAGGGCGAAATCCGCGATTCGGGCAACCTGATCAGCGAAATGCCGGTGCGCGGCTTCTGGAGCTATTACTGCGAGCTGATGGGTATCGAACCGGGCAGTGCCGAAATGGCCAAGCAGGCCGCCGCGCAAACACCCTTGCAAAAGGCGGCCGCATGAGCGCAGCGAGCTTCGAGGCGAGTTTTGGCGATTACTTCGCG
Organism: Betaproteobacteria bacterium; assembly: GCA_028292405.1. Classification (GTDB taxonomy): domain Bacteria; phylum Pseudomonadota; class Gammaproteobacteria; order Burkholderiales; family JAEUOS01; genus JAQGMJ01. Next base: position 212,449 of record JAQGMJ010000087.1, on the reverse strand, counting down.
ATTTCGCAGCTGCTCTCGCGCACGGTCAACCTGCTCGATGCCAGCCGCTTGGAAGAGTGGGTGGACTGCTTCGCCGACGACGGCCGCTATTACGTGCTATCGCGCGAGAATTACGAGCGCAAGCTGCCGCTGAAACTGTTCCAGTGCGACAACAAGAACATGATGCACGACCGCGTGCTGTCGCTGCGTCAGGCCAATGTGGTGAATATCCATCGCGACCAGCATGTCACCGGTCTGCCGCAGTTGGCGAAAAATGCCGACGGCACTTTCCGCGCCGATTCCGGCTACGCCCTCTATACCACCGACCAGGGCGGCATCAGCCAGCTTTTTGGCGTGGGCGCCTACATGGATACCATCCGCATCGAGAGCGGGCAGGCACTGTTCGTCGAGCGCAACGTGATCGTCGATACCTTCAGCATTCCCAACATGCTGTCCACCCCGATCTGAGGCAAGCGCAACGGCGCGTTCGAAACGACGCGGCACGCACCAAAACCGGGAAATGGGCCTGGATATTGCTAACGCAATAGGAGATTGATTTCAGGCCGCTTTACTTTCGCCCCTCCCCTGTTTTCGCTTCCAGCCCCATGCCCGTCGCCCTGCAACTTACCGGCATACGCAAGACCTTCGATGGCTTTGTCGCGCTCGACAACGCCGCCTTTTCCGCCGAATGGGGCGAAGTGCATGCCCTGCTGGGGGAAAACGGCGCCGGCAAGTCCTCGCTGATGAACATTGCCGCCGGCCTGTACGCCCCCGAGGCCGGGCAGATGTTCCTCGACGACAATCCGGTGCGCCTGGCCGGCCCGAGCGACGCGGCGCGCCACCACATCGGCATGGTCCACCAGCACTTCAAGCTGGTGCGCCCCTTTACGGCGGCGGAAAACATCCTGCTGGGCAATCCGATCAGCCGGGAAGACGGCAGCTATCGAAGCAAGCTCAGGCGCATGGAAACGGCGATCCGCGAAACCGCCGCCGAACTCGGCTTCGAACTCGACCCCACCAAACGCGTGGCCCAGTTGTCGGTGGCCGAACAGCAGCGCGTCGAGATTCTCAAGGTGCTGCTGGCGGGCGCGAAGATATTGATCCTCGATGAGCCCGCCGCAGTACTCACCGACCAGGAGTCCGAACGCCTGCTCTCCACCGTGGCGCAACTGGCGCGGCGCGGCTCCGCCGTCATTTTGGTCACCCATAAGATGGCGGACGTGAAAACCTATGCCGACCGCGTCACCGTGATGCGTGGCGGGCGCACCATCGACACTGTCGATCCCAAAGTCACGCAGGCCGCCGAACTGGTGCGCCTGACCGTGGGCGAGGCGATCACCTCGCCAAAGCGCGAAAGCCGCACGCCGGGCGAGGTGCGCCTAGGGGTGCGCGAGTTGAAGTCCTCAGGCGCCGGCATTGCGCTGAACGGTGTCAACCTGCAAGTGCGCGCCGGCGAAATCTACGGCCTGGCCGGGGTCGGCGGCAACGGCCAGGGCGAACTGGCCAACGCCATCATGGGCCTCCCCGCGCTGCTCGACGGCAGCATGGAACTCGAAGGCCTGGGCGACCTGAAGGCCGCCAGCACCAGCGAGCGCCGCGAAATGCAGATCGCCACCATCCCGGCCGACCGTTACGGCCTGGCGCTGGCCGGCGGGCTTTCAGTGGCGGAAAATTTCGGCATCGGCCAGGTGCACGCGGGGCGCTACGGCAGCTTCTGGAAACTGGCGAAGTCGAAAATGGAAACAGATGCGAAGGAAGCGGTGAAAGCCTTCGATGTGCAGGGCGTGCGCTCGATTCGCCAGAAGGCGGCGCTGCTCTCCGGCGGCAATGCGCAAAAGCTGGTGATCTCGCGCGAGTTCAGCAAGGCGCCCAAGCTGGTGCTGGCGCACAGCCCGAGTCGCGGCCTGGACGTGCGCGCTTCGGCCGAGGTGCACGGCCGCCTGCTGGCGGCGCGCGATGCAGGCGCGGCCGTGCTGCTGATCAGCGAAGACCTGGACGAGGTGATGTCCCTGGCCGACCGCATCGGCGTGATGGTGCGCGGGCGCATCGTCGCCGAATTCCCGCAGCCCGCCAGCCGGCAGGAGATCGGCCAAGCGATGGTGGACCATGCCTGAAATGAGTGACGCACTGGCTCCCGAAATGACTGGTGCGCTCGCCGAGGCCGCGCCGCCCGGCGCCGCGCCTGCCGTGATCGACGCCGCGCCGCCCGCGATAGAGACCGAAGCGCCGCGCAGGCCGCGCCGCATGCCGCTGGCGAGCCGCCGCTTTTCGGTGGAAATCCGCCAGCTGATGGCCTGGCAATGGCAGGCGCTGATCCTCGCCATTGCCATCCTGGCAGGCATGGCGATTTCCGCCGCCATCCTGATCGCCGCCGGCATCGCGCCGAAGGACCTGCTCAACGAATTCGTGGTGCAGACCTTTTTCGACAAGCAGAACTTCGAGGCCGTGCTGTTCCAGGCCGCGCCGATGATATTGATCGGCCTGGCCGCCTCCATCGCCTTTCGCGCGCGCTTCTGGAATCTCGGGCTGGAAGGGCAGATGATCTGCGGCGCGATTGCCGCCACCACCGTCTCGCTGTACGAAATCGGCCCGGAGGCCACGCGCCTGCCGCTGATGTTCGCCGCCGCCTTTTGCGCCGGCCTGCTGTGGGCGCTGGGCCCGGCGCTGCTCAAGCTGCGCCTGTCGGTGAACGAAATCATTTCCACGCTGATGCTCAACTACGTGGCGAGCAACTTTTTGCTGCACCTGGTCTACGGCGCCTGGAAAGACCCGAAGGACGGCTTTCCCCACTCCGCCGAATTCCGCGTCTTCGAGCGCCTGCCCGAACTGATGCACGGCTTGTCTTCGGCGATTCTGCTGGCGCTCATCGTGGCGCTGGTGGCCTGGTGGTTTGTCGACATCAGCCGCGCCGGCTTGTACCTGCGCTTCGTCAACAGCAACCCGCGCATGGCCCATGCGGTGGGCGTGCCGGTGCGCAAGATGACCCTCGCCGCCGTGTTGCTTTCCGGCGCGCTGGCGGGCGTGGCGGGGTTTGTGGTGGTCTCCGGGCAGGAGGGGCGGCTGACGCAAGCGTTTTATTCCGGCTACGGGTTCTCCGGCATCCTGATTGCGTTTCTGGCGCGCAACAATCCGCTCGCCGCCTCGGTGGTGGCGATACTCATCGCCGGACTGTTCGTCACCGGCCGCAGCCTGCAGGTGTTCTACCAGATACCGTTTTCCATGGTGCAGCTAATCCAGGCGATCATCGTCATCTGCGTGGCTTCCTCCGACTTTTTCATTCGCCACCGGCTGCGCCCGGTCGCGGCCAAGGGAGTGTGATGGAAGTCGTGCTGAACTGGCTGGCCAATTCGCCGGACTTCGCCGTGCCCTATGCGCTGGCCGCGCTGGGCCTGATCCTCTCCGAGCGTTCCGGCGTGCTCTCGCTCGGCGCCGAGGGCCTGATGCTGGTGGGTGCGCTGATCGGTGTGGGCGCGCAACTGGCCTTTGGCGCGGAAGGCATTTCATTGTTCCTCGCCATGCTCGCCGCTTCCGCCGTGTCGCTGCTGTTCGCCATGATGGTGATCGTGCTGCGGGTCAACCAGGTGATCGCCGGGCTGGCGCTGGTGTTTTTTTGCCAGGGGCTTACCAGCCTGCTCGGCACGCTGCTCAACTGGACCAACCAGGCGCTCACCGGCATCGGCGCGGTGCCCTTCGGGGCGATGGCCGACTGGCCGGTGGTCGGGCACATCCTGTTCAACCAGAACATCATCGTTTATCTCACGGTGCCTATTTTCATTTTGGCCACGCTGTTTCTCAACCGCTCCACCACCGGCCTGCGACTGCGCGCAGTGGGCGAAAACCCGCAGGCGGCCGATGCCGCCGGTTTGTCCGTGGGCTGGTACCGCCTCGGGGCGATCGTCGCCGGCGCCGCGCTGATCGGCCTGGCGGGTGCCTACATGTCGGTGTACAGCACCAAGCTGTGGGTTGCCGGCATGACCGGCGGGCGCGGCTGGATCGCCGTGGGGCTGGTGATTTTCGCGCGCTGGTCGCCCTGGCGCGCGCTGGCCGGCGCGCTGTTGTTCGGCTGCATCGAGGCGCTGATTCCGCAACTGGCCGCCGCCGGGGTCAAGCTGCCGCAATACTTCGTGCTGATGACGCCTTATGTCGTCACCCTCGGCGTGATGGTCTGGGTAGCGATGGCCAAGAGTGGGCACGATGGCGAGCCGGGGGCGCTCGGGCAGCCATACGTTCGCGAAGAGCGCGGATAGCCAAAGGAAAAGCTGTGCGTACATTCGTCTATGAAAAGCCGCGCGACATCGCCGGTGGCTTCGAAGATTATCTGGACCCGGCCACCACCGCAGTCATTTCCATCGACATGCATCGCGGGCATCTGGACCCGGACCCGCAGTGTCCCTGCCCCGCGCCGCGCGCCCGCGACCTGATCGCGCCGCTAGATACTTTCCACGACCAGGTGCGCGCTTTGGGTGTGCGCATCGTGCATGTGAAGTCGGTGCTGCGCGCCGGCGGCGAGGACGACACCAGGGGCATTCCCGCCGCGTGGCGCCGCACCTTTCCGCTGCACATCGGCGAGATTCCCGGCGCACCCGAGCACGCGCTCGAAGGCTCGGTGTGGACCGAACTGATGACGCGCGTGGAACCCGGCGACATGCTGGTGGCGAACAAGCGCCGCCTATCCGCCTTTTATCCCACCGACCTCGATTTCCTGTTGCGCAACCAGCGCATCACCACCGTCGTGCTCGACGGCGGCTTCACCGATTGCTGCGTGCTCAACACGGCCTTCGACGCCAACAACCACAACTATCGCGTGATCGTGTTGCGCGACCTGGTGCGCGGCACCGACGAAACCCTCGAAGCTGCCGCTCTCTCCATGGTGTCATTGCACCTGGGGCTGGTGATGGAGTCGCAGGACCTGCTGGCGGAGTGGCGCAAGAGCGCGAAGTAGTCAGGCGATCGGCGGAAACCTGCCGCCGAGAAATTCGCTCAGGCGCCGCGCGGCGTCTTGCGTCGGCCGGATCATCTTCGGATCCATGCGCTCGTTGGGCATGGTCAGGGTGATGGCGCCGACAACCTCGTCACCTGGTCCGAATACCGGCGCGCCGATGCCTGCCAGCTCCGGCACCCGGTCCCCCTTGAGCACTACCAGGTGCTCGCGGCGGATTTGCTTGTGCATCGCGCCGCGCCCGCCCGCGTAGGCGCTGAGAATGCGCCCGCCGGCGCCGCGGGTCAGGGGCAGCAGGTCGCCAACGCGCATGTGATCGCGCACCGGGCGCGGCGAATCGACGCGATACAGGCACAGGCGCTGCTCGCCCTGGCGCACGTAATAGGCGGCGCTCTCCCTGGTCTTTTCCACCAGCGCGCGCAGCACGGGCATCACCACTGTCTCCAGCGAAAACGAGGCGCCGTACACCTGGTGCAGGCGCTCCACCTCCACCCCCAGCGAATAGCGCCCGTCCGGTCGCTTGTATACCAGGTGCGCGTGCTCGAGGGAGGCGAGCATGCGCAGCACCGTGCTCTTGTAGACCTGCGCATGCGCGGCGATCTCGGCCAAGGTCGGCGTTGGCCGCTCCGCGGAAAATGCGGTCAACAGCGACAGCGCGCGGTCCAGCGTGGCAATGCCGCCGGCGGCGGCATTCGTATCGGCCAGAGCGGGGAAGGCGGCTTTGCGGGGCATGGGCTGACTTGACAAACGCGATCGTTTATTTGAATATAGTTAGAACAACGTTCTATCTATCGAGGATTCTGGCCGGGTGCACGGGTTTCGTCAAGCGTCCGGCGCGCCTCTTCGGCCACCGTAAATCGCCACGCCGCGCCGCCCGCGCCGTATGGCATCGTCGTTCTCGAATCCACCGCCGCATGAGCCCCCCCGCCACTGTAGAACTCGAGCGCCACCCAGGCTGGGCCTTGCTGCGCATTGCGCGGGCCGACAAGCGCAATGCGGCCGACCGTGCCACCCGCGCCGCGCTGGCGGCGGCGCTCGATGAGTTGCGCGACGTGCGCGCTATCGTCATCACCGGCAGCGGTGCAAGCTTTTGCGCCGGCATCGACCTGAAGGAACGCGAGGCCGAGAAGGCCGCGGGGCTCCCTGATACCGCCGGCGAAGAGTGGATGGACATCAACGTCGCGCTGCGCAGCCACCCGGCCGTATGCATCGCCGCCGTCAACGGCCTGGCGCTGGGCGCCGGCCTGACGCTGGTGAACTCCTGCGACCTGGCGCTGGCCGCGCAAAGCGCCAGCTTCGGCACGCCCGAGGTCGGCTTCGGCGCTTACGCCAGCATGGCGGGGCCGACCATGCAACGCTCCGGACTCACGCGCAAGCGTGTGGCCTGGATGCTGCTTGCCGCGCCGCGTCTGGATGCCGCGGGCGCCGAGCGCTGGGGCCTGATCAACGAGGTCACTGCCGACACCGATCTGCTGCCGCGTGCCGCAGCGCTGGCGGCCGAGATTGCCGGGCGTGACGCCGTCGCCCTCGCCGAAATAAAACAAACGCTAGATCGCCTGCCCCCGCAGGCCGGCTGGCGCGAGGCGATGGAATACGGCCAGACCGTGAACGCCGCCATTCGCGCGCGCCGCGCCGCTGCATCGTCAACATAACTCGATCCACACAGGAGACAGCATGCCCACCCGCCGTACATTCATCCTCGCAGGCGCGACGGTTGCGCTGGCCTGCGCCGCGCCCGCCTTCGCGCAAAGCTATCCCGCCGGACCGATCAAGCTGATCGTCCCCTTCCCGCCGGCCGGCGGCACCGACGTGCTCTCGCGAGTCAGCGCGCAGCCGATCTCCGAGATCACCAAGTGGACCTTCGTGATCGAGAACCATCCCGGCGCCGGCGGCAACATCGGCCTGGACATCGTCGCCAAGGCGCGTCCCGATGGCCTCACCGTCGGCATGGCGCAGACCTCCAACCTGGCCATCAACCCCACGCTGTATCCCAACATGCCCTACAACGCGCTGAAGGACTTCACGCCCATCGCGCTGGTGGCCTCGCAGCCAATGGTCTTGGTGGTCGGCTCGGGTTCACCGTACAAGACCCTGGCCGATCTGGTTGCGGCGGCGAAAGCCAAGCCCGGCAGCCTGACCATGGCATCCGCCGGTACCGGTACTGTCGGCCACCTCGGCGGCGTGCTGTTCGGCAATCGCGCCGGCATCAAGTTCCTGCATGTGCCGTACAAGGGCGCCAGCGCCGCCCTGACGGACGTGGCCTCCGGCGAAGTGGTGATGGATTTCGCCACTCCACAATCCGCGGTACCGCTGTTGCAGGGCAAGAAGCTGCGCGCCATCGCCGTCACCTCGGCGCAGCGCCTGGCCATGCTGCCGGACGTGCCGACGGTTTCCGAGTCCGGCTACAAGGACTTCGTCGCCGAAGACTGGAAGGGCTAGGTCGGCCCCGCCGGCATGCCGGCCGAGGCGGTCAAGCGCTTCAATGCGGCCGTCAACGAAGCGCTCAAGCGCCCCGAGGTGATCAAGAAACTCAACGACGAAGGCAGCAAGCCGATGGGCGGCACGCCGGCCGATTTCGCCGCGCTGATCAAGAAGGACAATCCACGCTGGGGCCAGGCGGTGCGCGACTCGGGCGCCAAGGTCGAGTAACAAAACATAAACCCAAAACGAGGAGAGACAAAATGAAAACACGCAATTTTGGGGCATTTGCCGAATGCCTGGTGCTGGCGGGAGCGGTATTCGGCCTGTTCAGTGGTGGTGTGGCCGCTCAGGCCTTTCCCTCGCGCCCGATTACGCTGATCGTCCCCTTTTCCGTCGGCGGCAGCACCGACATCGTCGCGCGTCTGGTGGCGCAGCAGCTCGCCGCGCCCCTGGGTGTCGGCGTCGTGGTGGACAACCGCCTGGGCGGCGGCGGTGTGGTTGGCTGGGAGACCTCCGCACGCGCGCAGCCCGATGGCTACACACTGCTCACCACCGAAATGTCGTTCGCCATCGCCGCCGGCCTGCAGCCCAACCTTCCCTTCGATCCGAGAAAATCCTTCGCCCACATCACCACCGCCGTCTCGGTGCCGCATGTCATGGCGATCAATCCTGGCGTGCCGGCGAAAAACGTCGCCGAGCTGATCGCGCTGGCCAAGGCAAAACCGGGGCAACTGTTCTACGGCTCCGGCGGCAACGGCACCAACACCCATCTCGGCGGCGAGTTGTTCAAGAACCTCACCGGCGTCAACATGGTCCACGTGCCCTACAAGGGCGCCGGCGCCGTGCTGGCCGACCTGATGAGCGGCCAGGTGCAAATGCTCATCACCTCCGCGCCTACCGCGCTGCCCTACATCAAGGGCGGCAAGCTGCGCGCCTTGATGGTCGCCAGCGACGAGCGCATGTCCGTGCTGCCCGACGTGCCCTCGGCGAAGGAGGCTGGCCTGCCCGGCATGGTGATGCTGTTCTGGATCGGCTTCGCCGCTCCCGCCGGCACGCCGCCGGCGATCATCGCCAGGCTGAACCACGAGATCAACGCCTCCATGTCCACACCGGACGCGAAGCAGCGCCTGGCCGCGATGGGCTTGAACCAGGTGGCCAATACGCCGGAGCAGGCGACCAAGCTCGCCTCCGACGAGATCGCGCGCTGGGCCGCCGTCATCAAACAGGCCGGTATCAAGGCCGACTAAACAGGCAGGCAACACAGGCAGGCAACACAGGCAGACAACGCAGGCAGACCAAGCACCATGATCACACCCCTGAAGGGCATTCGCGTCCTCGACCTCACCAACGTGCTGGCCGGGCCCTTTTGCTGCCACCAGCTCGCCCACATGGGCGCCGACGTCATCAAGGTGGAAACGCGCGGCAGCGGCGACCTGGCGCGGCAACTGGGTGCCGACCCGGAACTGAACAAGCGCCATATGGGCGTCTCCTTCCTGGCGCAAAACGCCGGCAAACGCTCCATCACGGTGGATTTCAAGAAACCCGGCGGCAAGGCGGTGTTCAGGAAGCTGGTGCAGACGGCCGACGTGGTGGTGGAAAATTTTCGTCCCGGCGTGATGAATCGCCTGGGTCTTGGCTTCGAAGCGCTCAAGGGCGACAACCCGCGCCTGATCTACTGCGCCATTTCCGGCTTCGGCCAGGAAGGGCCGCTGCGCGACCTGCCGGCCTATGACCAGATCATCCAGGGCATGAGCGGCATGATGAGCATCACCGGTGCGCCCGACACCGCGCCCTATCGTGTCGGCTACCCGGTGGCCGACACCGTCGGCGGCATCACCGCCGCCTTCGCCATCGCCGCGGCGCTGGCCAACCGCGAACGCAGCGCCACCATGATCGACGTCTCCATGCTGGAAGCGGCGATGGCGACCATGGGCTGGGCGATTTCCAACCTGCTGATCGCGGGCAAGCAAGCGCAGCCCCTCGGCAACGAAAACGGCACCGCCAGCCCCTCCGGCACCTTCGCCACCGGCGAGGGTCTGCTCAACATCGCGGCGAACAAGCAGGAGCAGTTCGAAGCCGTCTGCCGTGTCGTCGGCCGCCCGGAATTGATTGCCGATGCGCGCTTCGCCGAACGCCAGGGCCGCCTGCAACATCGCTATGAGCTCAAGGCCTTGCTGGAAGACGCGATGGTGACCAAATCCGCCGAAGAGTGGTGGGCCCTGCTCGGCGCGCAAGGCGTGCCCGCGGGCCCGGTCTATACCGTGCCGCAGGCGCTGGCCCATCCGCAAATCGCCTCGCGCGAGATGATCGGCGAGTTCAAGGACGTGCCCGGCGTCGGCCGCGACATCCGCGTGGTGCGCACCGGCATCAAGCTCGACGGCGCCGCGCCGAAGGTGGACACGCCGCCGCCGACCCTTGGCCAGCATACCGACATCCTTCTCACCGAGCTTGGCTATACACCCGAGCAAATCGCACAACTCAAGACGGAGCAAGCAGTATGACTACGATCACCGACGGCGGCGCCTCCAGCGACTGGTGGCGCACCGAAATCATCGAGATGAAGCCCGGGGTAATCCGCTATCGCGGCTACCCGATCGAAGAACTGATCGGCCGCGTCAGCCTGGCGCAAATGATCTGGCTGATGACCCGTGGCGAGCTGCCCTCGAAGGCGCAGGGAGAGCTGCTCGACGCCGCGCTGATGTCGGCGGTCGATCACGGTCCGCAGGCGCCCTCCATCGCCATCGCGCGCATGGCCGCCACCTGCGGCGTCGGTCTCAACAACGCCATGGCCTCGGCGGTCAACGTGCTGGGCGACGTGCACGGCGGGGCGGGGGAGCAGGCGGTCGAGATGTATACCGCCATCGCCGCGCGCATCGACGCCGGGGCGGGCGAGGCCGAGGCGGTGAAGCTGACGCTGGACGAATTCATCGCCGAGCACGGCAAGTTCGTCTCCGGCTTCGGCCATCGCTTCCACCCCATCGACCCGCGCGCGCCGCGCCTGTTGCAACTGGTGGACGAGGCAGCGCAGCGCGGCGAGGTCAGCGGCCGCTACGCCGGGATCGCCCGTGCGGTCGAAAACGAACTCGCCGCGCGCAAGGGCCGCCGCATCCCGATGAACATCGACGGCGCCACCGCCGTGATCTACGCCGAACTCGGCTTTCCCGCGCCCCTCGCCCGAGGCTTGTTTTGTCTCTCGCGCTCGGTCGGCATCCTGGCCCACGCCTGGGAGCAGACGCAGCAGGGCGGGCGCAACAAAGGGCCGATCCCGCGCCAGTACGTGCCGACCTACGACGGCCCGCCGCAACGCCCGGTCCCGGAGAACCTGTAATGCTGATCGAACGCATCGAAGCCATTCCCCTGCGCATGCCCCTGGCCCGGCCGCTGAAGGCCGGCACCGTCGCCATCACCCACCGCTGCACCGTGCTCACCCGCATCTATACGAAGGATGGCGTGATGGGCGAGTGCTTCAACAACAACGAGAACACCGGCCAGGCCGAAATCATCCGCATCATCCACGAAGAGATCGCCCCGCGCCTCCTCGGCAAGAATGCCTTTCACGTCGAAGCCTGCTGGCAGGCGATGCACCCGATCACCCGCGACTTCCTGCGCGACCGGCGCATGGCCATCCGCGCCATGGCCTGCGTCGATGCCGCCTTGTGGGACACGGTAGGCAAGGCGCTGAACGTGCCGCTGCACCGCATGTGGGGCGGCTACCGCGACGAGATTCCGGTGGTGGCAATGGGCGCCTACTACTACCCCGAAGACGACCTGAACAATGTCGCCAAGGAAATGGCCAGCCTGCGCGAGCAAGGCTTCGCAGGCTGCAAGCTGAAAATCGGCGCCAAGACCCCGCAGTTCGACGCTGAGCGCGTGCGCGCCGCCCGCGACGGCGCCGGCCCCGGCTTCTGGCTGATGCCCGACCCCAACCAGGGCTGGACTTACGAGCAGGCGCTTGAATTCGTCGGACTGGTCGAGCCGCTGGACATACGCTGGCTCGAAGAGCCCTGCCTGTGGCAAAACGACCGCAAGGACCTCGCGCGCCTGCGCAAGAACATTTCGATTCCGATCTGCGCCGGCCAGAGCGAAATCACCAAGGCCGGCTGCCACGCGCTGATGGAAGAAGGCGCGCTCGACATCTGCAACTTCGACCCCAGCTGGGGCGGCGGCCCGACTGAATGGCGCAAGGTCGCCGCGCTCGCCGAAGCCTACGGCCTGCCGGTGCTTTCCCATCTCGAACCACAGATCGGCGCCAGCCTCGCCGCCTCGGTATCGAACGGCCTGTGCGTCGAAGTCATGCAGGAAAGCCGCGACCCGCTGTATCACGCCTACGTCGAGAACAGGCCAAAGATCGACAAAGGCATGTTGAAGCTCAGCGAACTCCCCGGCTGGGGCCTGGTGCTGGACAAGAAAGTCGAAGCGCAGCTACGCGCATAAACGCAAGCCAGGAATTTGGGGGCAGAGTAAATTGCAGTTTCACCGCAATTCTCATTTGCGTGACTCTTGACCCCAATATCCGGGCGACGAAGTCGGACCACCTCAAACAGGCGCCCCCGCACACCTCCAGCGCGTCCACAGCACGGTGCTGGTAGAAGACTCGGTGAAATAAATCTCCTTGTTCTCCGCCCCGCCGAAGGCGAGGTTGGTCACCGTCATTCCCACCGGCGACTTCAGCTTCGCAATGCACTCCCCGTGCGGCGAAAACACGAACACCGCGCCCAGCGAGGGATGCGCGACGAACAGGTTGCCCTCGACATCCAGCGCCAGCCCGTCCGGCCCGCTGGTACCGTACAACTGGCAGAAGTTGCCGACCTTGGAAACGCTGCCGTCGCGCAGCACCGGCGCGCGCCACACGCAATTGCCGCGCGTCATCGCGACGAACAGTACGCTCTTCTCGCGGTCGAACACCACGCCGTTCGGCGAAGGCCCGTTGGCGATCAGGCAATCGAGCCTGCCTTGAGGCGAGAGCCGGTACACCCGCCCGGTCGGATCGTGCATCCCCGTCTGCCCCTGGTCGGTGAAGTAGACCGTTCCATCGGGCAGCACGTAGAGGTCGTTCAGCCCCTTGAAGTTCTCGGTATTGCGCCGGCCCAGCACCGGCACCGGCTCACCGCCGGCCGGGTCCAGCGCCAGCAGGCCGCGCTTGTAGTCGGTGACCCACAGCCGGCCGTCGGGATGGAATTTCAACCCGTTGGGCTCGCCGTCGTATTCGGCGATCTGCGTCCACTGTCCCGCCGGCGTGACGCGGAAAATGCGCCCGTAGGGAATGTCGGTGAGATATAGATTGCCGGCCGCGTCGAACACCGGGCCCTCGATGAAGCAGGGCACAGATTGCCCCGGCTTGTTGGCGTCACCCCATTCGGAGCGCGCCTGCGGGCGGCGCAGCGTCTCGGGCACGCGGGTGAAGACTTCGCAGACGGTTTCGGGCGGCGGGGCGTAGAACATGCGGGCCTGGGCGGGAAGGGATGGAAGTACGTGGGCGATTATCCGTCCGCACCCCCGTGGAGGCAATGCGCTTTACGTCCGCCGATTTACACGCGACTGCCGATTTTTATTGACGGCAAAATGCCTGATCCCGGACAATACGCACACCTGAGGTTTTATATAGCCTCCGTCCGCATCGAAAGCCTGAGCCAGTCTTCATGCCAAAAAGCCCCATCGGGGATAACGTACAGGCGCTGCGCAACCGCTGGCAGGCGCCCAAGCGCCGGCGCCTGCTGGACAAGCTGATCGGCCAGCGCTGCTTCATCGACTTCATCGGCACCCCGGAAGACGGCCTCGAAGACCCGACGCTGATCAAGGATCTGCGCGCCGCCGACCTTTCCGGCCGCGAACTGCACGACATCCTGCTGGCGAACGCCGACATGCGCTGGACCGACTTCACCGGCTCGCGCGTGCAGGGCCCGTTCCAGCACGCCAACCTGGCGCATGCCGATTTCAGTCGCGCCGTGCTCACCGCCTGCCCGTTCTGGAAGTCGCGCCTGATCAATTGCCGCTTCGAACGCGCCGCGCTGCTGCGGGTGAGCTTCGAGCAATGCATCTTTTTCGGCACTTCTTTCCGTGATGCGGAATTGGCCGGCGTGCGCTTCGAGTCGTCCGACCTGCAGGGCGTGGACTTCACCGATGCCAGGCTGGAGAACTGCGTGCTCAGGCGCGTCAAGCTGGACAAGAGCCAGCGCGAATTCTGGGCTGCGCAGGCGCAATGCCGGCTGGAAGAAATCGAGTGGTGCGAAGAGGCGCTGGCCGAGCCGGCCTGAGCCGGCGCGGCGCGTACCGCGCGAAGTAAAAAGGCAGGCCGTGCGGCCTGCCTTTTTACTTTCACAGCGCGTTACTTGCGCTTCGGTTCGCCGTCGCGCGCATCGTGCGAATTTACCGCCACCACCGCCGGCTCGCCGGAACGATTGGCCCAGGCATGGTTGCCGCCGCGCAAGATCACCACGTCGGTCGGCTTGAGCTTGACCTCGGCGGTATCGAGCAGCAGCGTGGGCTCGCCGTGGACCACCACGCAAAAATCCAGCGTGCCGGTGTTCTGCATATAGGGGCTGGGCGCGGACTTCGAGTATTTCGAGGCCTGCGGCGCGCCCATCGCGGCGAAGTAGGCGCGCGCCTCGGCTTCGCCCGCCTTGCCCTGCCACTTCGAATCAGGCGGCAGCGTATAGACGCGGCACACCGTGCCGCTTTTTGGCGGCAGCAGGTTGTGCGGCAGGTGCAGGGTTTCGCCGAGGATTTGCGCGGGATGAGTGTCCGTCACCCAGAGACGGGTCGCGGCGAAGCCCGGGCGCGCCGGGTCGTAGCGCATGTCGGGCGAAGGCCCGTCGCTGATCAGGCAGGACTTGCCGGGTTCCTTGTCGGCCACCACGATGCGCCGCGTCGGCTTGACGCCCTCCGGCAGCTTCATATTCTTGTCGCCTACCATCGGCTTGTGGCTGCCCTGCACCAGGCCTTGCGGGCCATCGACGAATTTGGCGCTGATCATGTCGAATACCACGATGCCGTCCTGGCGCGGGCTGCCCCACTGGTGCCAGGCCGCGACATCGATCACCACGTCGCCCGGCTTCCAGAGAATTTCACCGTCGTCCAGGCCGAGCACGCGCTCGCCTTCGATCAGGATGGCGTAATCCACCGTCTCGGTCTTGTGGTGGTCGCCAATGTAGCTGTTGCGCCCGCCCCGGTCCCAGCGCCGCCCGGTGGCGACCATGGTGGGGGCGTGCGGGACGACCTTGATCGGGTCGGTGGCTTCGCTGTACGACGGGTCCTTGGAACGCGAGCGCGATTGCACCGCGCGCAGATGGCCGCCCTCGACCGGCCCGGGAAAGTCGTAGGGCATTTTGCCGGCGTCGTCGCCGCGCAAGGGCGGCGGGGTCTCATCCCACACCCAGAAATCGGTGTGGCCGCGGGTGGCGCCGGTGGGGTAATCCTTGAACTTCGGCGCCGGGCTGTCCCAGGCGACGCAGGAGCGGCCTTGGGCGTCGACGTCGGTGACGACGCGGCGGATGCGTTTGATTTCGGTGTCGGCCATGTGTTCTGCCTCTTGTCGTGGATGAGTAAGGGAAGAAAAAGAAAGACCTAAGGAATTGCTGATTAAGTGGGCTGCGCCCCCTTAACAACCCCCAATATTAGAGAGGCTAGCTTCCCCTCCCCTCGTTTTCGGGACTTGTTCAGTGTTTCCCTAAGGATGCAGGTCGAGCGCGACCAAAAAGCGCGACACCATGTTGTAGCAGGCGATGACGCCGATCAGTTCCACCACGTGCTTGGTGCTGCCCACGGCTTCTTCGGCGGCCTTGAAGGTGGTATCGCTCACCTTGATCTTGCGCGTCATCTCGATGGCCAGCTGGATGGCGGCGCGTTCGCGCGCGTCGAAGGCCTCGGGGTCGATGAAGGTCTCGCTCACCGTGCGCAAGGCGTCGGCCTGCGCCTGGGTGGCGCCGGTTTTCATCAGGTAGGGCAGGTGGGTGGTGAACTCGTATTCCGCGCCGTTGAGCATGGCCACGGCGCAGATGGTGAATTCACGCAGCTTCGGGTCGACGGTCAGGCCCGTGCGCACCTGCTTGAGATAGGCGTTCCAGCCGTCGGCCAGGTTCGGGCTGTGCAGCAGCAGGCGGTCGAGCTCGAGCAGGGTACCGCCGCGGCGCGCGCGCACGGCTTCGACGACGGCTTTTGGTTCGGCCAGATCCAGGGAAACGAAAGGAACTCTTGCCACGGGGACTCCTGAGGGGAAAAGGATGAGAAGGTGCTGCGCCCATGCGAACGCACGGACGGTGGATGCGGCCGGCGGATTACTCCATCACCAGGCCAATGGACTTGATCAGCGGACCCCACTTGGCCAGCTCGGCGCGTTCGTACTTGTCGAGTTCTTCCGGCGTGCTGGTGCGCGCCTCGAAGCCCAGGGTTTCCATTCTCTTGCCGAATTCGGCCGTGGCCGCCAGCTTTCTGGTCTCCGCGGCCAGCATGTCGATGATCGGCTTGGGCGTGCCGCCCGGCGCCCACAGGCCGTAGACGTTTTCGACGTCGAAGCCCTTCATGCCCGACTCCAGCATGGTCGGTACCTCGGGCAGTTGGCTGGAGCGCTTCTCCCCGGTGGTGGCGATGCCGCGCAGGCGGCCCTGCTGCACCATGGGCACGGCGGCCGGCGTGCCGACGAAAGCCATCTGCACGAAGCCGCCCAGCAGGTCGTTCATCGCCGGGGCGGCACCCTTGTAGGGCACGTGGTTCAACCTGATGCCGGCGTCCTTGTTCAGCAGCTCCAGGCTCAGGTGCATCACGGTGCCGTTGCCGGCCGAGCCGACATTCACCGCCTTGCCGGTCTTGGCGTAGTCGATCAGTTCCTTGAGCGATTTCACCGGCAGCGAGGGGTGGGCCACCAGGGTGAGCGAAGAGGCGGCGACCAGGCCGATGGGTGCCAGGTCGGTGAGCATCTGGTAGCGCAGCTTGGGGTAGAGGCTCTGGTCGATGGCGAGGGTGCCGACGATGGTGACGATCAGGCTGTAGCCGTCCGGCGGAGACTTGGCGACGTTTTCCGCGCCCACCTGGCCGCCGGCGCCGGGGCGGTTTTCCACCACGATGGACTGGTTCAGGCCCTCGCCCAGCTTTTGCGCCACCAGGCGGCCCAGCACGTCGGAAGGCCCGCCGGCGGTCTGCGGCACCACCAGGCGGATCGGCCGCGCGGGATAGTTTTGCGCGTTCGCCGCGAGCGGCAAGAGCGCGGCTGCAAGGGCGGCGAACAAGGCGGCGAGCAGGCCGGAACGACGGCCGGTATCACGGCGGGCAAAGCGCATTCGATGTCTCCTCCAACCCGGTTGGATGGTCTGCGCTTCGATGCCGGCCTTGCGATTGCGGCCAGGCAAACGCAAAACGCTGTCACAATCCGGGCACCCACTGCGCTGTTAAATTCATGTTATTTGTTTGAACAATTAATCTCCAATAGAATTTGGCTATGAAATCTTCCGCCGCGAAAGCCGGCGCTCCCGTCCCGCAGCGTTACTGGGAGTTCGCCGATACCCTGCGCAACCAGATCACCGACGGCGAGTTCGCCGTCGGCGACAAGCTGCCGACCGAGGCAGAGCTGTGCGCGCGCTTCAAGTGCACCCGCTACACCATCCGCGAGGCGCTCAAGGTGCTGACAGAGGAGGGGCTGATCGCGCGCCGCCCGCGCGCCGGCTCAGTAGTGATCGCCACCCAGACCGCCAGCCACTTCACCCAGAGCGTGGGCTCGGTGGCGCAGTTGCTCAACTACACCGATGTCACCATCCGCCACACGCTGACGGCAGGCTTCATCGGCGTCGACCACGAGCAGGCAGCGCTGCTGCAATGCGCGCCCGGCGCCACCTGGTTCCGCATCCAGGCGCTGCGCTTCATGAAGGGCGCGACCACGCCGTTTTGCCACACCACCATCTACCTCCTGCCGGAATTCGCCGGGGTGATGAAGCACAAGCGCCACCTGCACATCCCGGTGGCCGAGCAGATCGGCGAAATGTTCGGCGTGCACCCGGACGACACCCAGATCGACATTGCCGCCACCGAGATTCCCGACGATGTCGCCGGCCTGCTGAAGGTGAAAAAAGGCTCGCCCGCGCTCACGCTGGTGCGGCGCTACGCCGACAGCGCCGGGCGTGTCTACGAGGTGGCGGTCGGCCTGCACGCGGCGCAGCGTTACACCTATAGCTTCCACCTGAAGCGCAAGCCGGTGAAGGGCGAGACGGCGGCGGTGAAAAAGCGCCGCGGCGGCGCCGCACCCTGATGGCGATATTGTCCAAACAAATAGACCAGGCGGCCGTCGCGCTGGTCCGCCGCCCGGCCTTAGTATCGCGGTTCGCCGCCATTGCCCTTCGCTGACAGTCCGCCGCCCAATTGCCGCACGCCCATCCCGATCCGCAGCAACTTCAGGCGCTGGCTGCCAGCCTCGCCGCCGGCGAGCATGCGCGGGCGGCGGCCATCGCCGCCGAATTGACGCGCGTGTTTCCGCACAGCGCGCTGGCGTGGAAAGCGCGGGGCGCGGCATCGCAGGCGCAAGGCCTGCGCGCCGACGCGCTGGCGGCGATGCAGCGCGCCGCGTCACTCGAGCCGAACGACCCGCAAGCCCATTTCAATCTCGGCGTGATGTTGCGCGAGGCGCGGCGCCCGACGGAGGCGGAAGCGGCCTATACCCGCGCGCTGGCCTTGAAGCCGGATTACGTCGAGGCGCTGTTCAACCTCGCCAGCCTGCTGCACGCCGGCCGGCGCCTGGCCGAGGCCGAGGCCGCCTGGCGCCGGCTGCTGGCCGTGCGGCCGAATGCCGCGCGTGCGCATTGCAACCTCGGCCTGCTGCTGCACGAAGCGCAACAACCGGCGGCGGCGGAAGCGGCCTACCGCCGCGCCATCGCGCTGGATGCGCGCGACGCCGAGGCCTGGAACAACTTTGGCCTGCTGTTGCAGCAGACGCAACGCCTGGCTGAAGCCGAGGCCGCCTGGCGCCGCGCCGTCGAGCTTGCGCCGGACTATGCGGGCGCCCACAACAACCTCGGCAACCTGTTCAAGCGCGCCGGCCAGGCAGCGCAGGCCGAAGCCGCCTATCGCTACGCCCTGCGCGCGCAGCCCGACGACGCCGGTCTGCACTACAACCTCGGCGACCTGCTGCACGGCGCCGGCCGCCTGCCCGAGGCACGGAAAGAGTACATGCGCGCGATCGAGTTGCGGCCGCAGTTCGCCGATGCCCACATCAACCTCGGCAACCTGCTGCGGCAAAGCGGCGACACGCCGGCCGCTGAAGCCGCCTACCTGCGCGCCATCGACATGCGGCCGACGCATGTCGATGCCCACAACAACCTTGGCAACCTGTTGCAGCAGGCGCAGCGCCCGGAGGAAGCCGAAGCCGCCTATCGCCACGCGCTGCAGATCGACCCGGGCTACGCACAAGCCCACGGCAATCTCGGCGCGCTGCTGCAAAAAACCGGGCGCCTTGACGAAGCGGAGACTGCCTATCGTCAGGCCTTGGCACTGGTCCCGGACAATCCCGAAGTGCGAATGAACCTCGGTCTCCTGCTGCTGCGCCTCGGGCGCCATGCCGAAGGCTGGCCCTATTACGAGGCACGCCTGCAGATGCGCGCGGACCATGTCGCCGGCCTGGCGCAACCGCCCCATGCGCAATGGCGCGGCGAGGACCTGGCGGGCAAGTCGCTGGTGCTGCTGTGCGAGCAGGGCTACGGCGACACGCTGCAGTTCGCCCGCTATGCGCCGCTGCTGAAGGCGCGCGGCCTGGCGCGATTGACGGTGGTGTGCGCTCCGCCGCTGCACGCGCTGCTGCAAACCCTGCACGGCGTGGACGAGGTGCGCGGCGACATCGCCGCGCTGCCGGCGCACGACTACTGGTGCGCCTCGCTCAGCCTCCCGCTGTATTGCGGACTGGGCGCGGATTTTCCGCCGGCGGCGCTGCCTTATCTGTCCGCACCGCCGCAGCGCATCGAGAAATGGCGCGAGCGCCTGCGCTTGCCGGGCTTCAAGGTCGGGCTGGTGTGGCGGGGCGCGGCCGAGCATGCCAACGACGCGCAGCGCTCGCTGCCCGGCCTAGGTACGCTGGCGCCGCTGTGGTCTGTACAAGGCGTGAATTTCATCAGCCTGCTCAAGGAGCCGGGCGAAGAACAGGACGCGCAAGCGCCATCGTCGCAGCCGCTGCTGGCCCTGCGCCGCGAACTGCACGACTTCGCCGACAGCGCCGCCGTCATCGCGCAACTCGACCTAATGATCTGCGTAGACACCGCCGTCGCCCATCTCGCCGGCGCGCTCGGCAAACCCTGCTGGGTCCTGCTGCCGGCCTACGATACCGACTGGCGCTGGGGCATCGACGGGGACAACACGCCTTGGTATCCGGAAGTGGTGCGCTTATTTCGCCAGACAAAAACCGGGCAGTGGCAGGACGTGATCAGCGAAGTCGCCACCGCCCTCGCCCTCGCCGCGAAGTAAACGCGCCTACCGCGCACCGTCCTGCCGCCGCGCCAGAAATTTCGAAGGCGCCACCCCCAGTGCGTGCTTGAACATCGCCGAAAACGCGCCCGCGTTCGCATAACCCGCCTCCACCGCCACATTCGCCAGGTCGCTGCCCTGGCCGATCAGGCCGATGGCCCGCGCCAGGCGCACCTGGCGCCGCCAGGCCGCGAAGCTGGTCTGCATTTCGGTGAAGAACAGGCGCGCCAGGGTGCGCTCGCTGGCGCCCACCAGCGGCGCCCATTGCGCCAGGGTACGCGTGTCGCCCGGGTCTTCCATCACCGCGTCGCACAGCGCCTTCAAGCGGCGGTCCGCCGGCAGCGGCAGGCCCAGCGGCAAGGCGTTGGCGGCGCCGATTTCTTCCAGCAGCAGGTCCATCATCAGGCTGCGGCGTTTACCTTTGGGCACGGTGCCGGCGGCGAGCGTTTCAATCAGGTCGCGCATCAGCGTCGAGACCTCGATCACCGCGCAATTGCCCGCCGGCAGCGGCGCGGCGGCGGCGTCCACATACAGCGCATGCAGCTCCACCTGGCCGAACACCGCGATCTCATGCTCGATGCCCGGCGGGATCCACACCGCGCGAAAGCCCGGCACGATCCACGTCATCCCCGCCGCGCTGACGCGCACCGAACCCTGGCGCGGGCACACCAGTTGCCCCCAGGCATGGTGATGCGCGCGCACGATGGCGTTCTCCGGCGGATGGCGCAAATGCACCGTCACCGGCTCGCGCAGGTCCGGCACGCGTCGGGGCTGGGGATCGTAGGCGGGGCGCTTTGGCATGGATTCGTAAGAAACTGTCTGGAAAGTCGATTTCTGCCATTCTAAACCCGCCTAGGATGCAAACCCCGGCCTCTTGCTCCACGCCGCCTCAATCGCCGCGCCCGATCGTCACATGCAGCCCGCACAACAAACAAGTCCCGTTTCCCGGCCTGCCCCGCTGGGGCGCCTGCGCGCCGGCCTGGGCCCCGGCCTGATAGTCGCCCTGATCGCCGCACTGCTGCTGGCCGACTTCGTGCCCCTGCCGGGCGGCTTCACCGTGCAACAGTGCCGCGCCGCGCTGCTGATCGTCTTCACCATCAGTTCCTGGGCGCTGAACCTGTTTCCCGAGCCGCTCACCACGCTGCTGTTCTTTTTGCTGGCGGTCCTGTTCCAGGTGGTGCCGCCGGCCACCATCTTTTCCGGCTTTTCCACCCCCACCTGGTGGCTGGTGTTCGGCGGCACGGTGATCGGCATCGCGATCCGCGCCACCACCCTGGGAGAGCGCCTGAGCCACCTGCTGTCGCGCGATGCCGCGCGTTCCTACAACCGCTATATCGCGCTGATCGTGGTGATGTCAGTCGGCCTGGCCTTCGTCATGCCCTCCACGCTGGGGCGCGTGATGCTGCTGGTGCCCATCGTATTGGCCCTGGCCGACCGCCTGGGCTTCGAGTCCGGCCGCACCGGGCGCACCGGCCTGGTGCTGGCGGTGTCTTTCGGCAGCTACATGCCTTCCACCGCGATCTTGCCGGCCAACGTGCCCAACACCGTTCTGCTGGGCGCGGTCGACTCGATCTACAACATCAAGCTGCAGTACGGCCCCTACCTGCTGCTGCACTTCCCGGTGCTCGGCATCCTGAAAGCCATCGTCCTGATCTGGGCGATCTGCAAACTGTTTCCGGACACCGTCGCCCCGCGCACCCAGGGCGCCGGTGACGACGCCAGACTCAAGGCGCCGGAAAAACTCCTGATCGCCGTCCTACTGATCTCGCTCGCCCTCTACGCCACCGACGCCTGGCACGGCATTTCCCCGGCGTGGATCAGCCTGGGCGCCGGCCTGATCTGCATGCTGCCGCAAGCGCGCCTGGTCACGCCCAAAGCGCTCAACGACCAGGTGCAGATCATCCCGCTGATCTACGTCGCCGGCTTTCTTGGCTTAGCCGCGATGATCGCGCAAACCGGCCTCGGCGCCTGGGCCGGCCACCAACTGCTGCAACTGGTCGACATGCAGCCCGGCCACCCCGGCGGCAATCTCACCATCCTCGCCGCCATCGGCGCCGGCATCGGCCTGATCACCACCCTGCCGGGCCTGCCGGCGGTGATGACGCCGCTGGCACGCGAATTCTCCCAGGCCAGCGGCTTGGCGCTCTACTCGGTGCTGATGCTCGAAGTGCCGATCTTTTCCACCGTCTTGCTGCCCTACGAATGCCCGCCCATCATGATCGGCATGGCCCTGGGCGCTGTCAGCATCCGCGACGGCACCCGCCTGTGCCTGCTGCTGGCCGCCATCACGCTCACCGTGCTGCTGCCGCTGGACTACCTCTGGTGGAACGCGCTGGGGTACGTCAAACCCTAAAACGACGGAGCGGGCGATGGAACGACGGCGCCGCGCGCGAGTCTGATCTTGCGGAGGCGTAAAACGCGCATAGCCGCACCGCCCCTAGGGTTGCTGGCCCTATTGCTTATTGCACTGCGGTAAAATTCTTGACCTGTATCAAGATGACCGCGCCTACTAGCGCGGCTCGCGCCGGCTCTAAAAATGACTGACTTGTCGCAACCCCCCGCCGATGCCATGCCCGAGGCTGCGCTCCCCGACCCCCCGGTACGCCTGCGCGAGATTCCCTATAACTACACCTCCTTCTCCGACCGCGAGATCGTCATCCGCCTGTTGGGCGCGGAGATGTGGCAATTGCTCGAAGACTTGCGCGGCGAGCGCCGCACCGGCCGCTCCGCGCGCATGCTCTACGAGGTGCTGGGCGACATCTGGGTGGTGCAGCGCAATCCCTACCTGCAGGACGATCTGCTGGACAACCCGAAACGCCGCGCCGCGCTGATCGACGCCCTGCACCATCGCCTGAACGACATGGAAAAGCGCCGCGCCGGCTATGCCGCCGAAGGCCGCGGCCCCGAAGTCGGCGACAAGGTGCGCAAACTCATCACCGCCGCGCAAAAAGCCGTCACCGATTTTGAAGCCGACTTCGGCGAAATGGACCGCCTGCGCCGCGCCTGCATCAAGCGCCTGTCCAAAATCACGCGCAAGGACAACATCGCCTTCGACGGCATGTCGCGCGTCTCGCATGTGACCGACGCCACCGACTGGCGCGTCGAATACCCCTTCGTGATTTTGTATCCGGACAGCGAAGCCGAATGCGCCGAACTGGCGCGCGAGCTGTTCGAACTGGGCCTGACCATCATCCCGCGCGGCGGCGGCACCGGTTACACCGGCGGCGCCGTGCCCCTGACCAAGTGGTCGGCCGTGATGAACACCGAAAAGCTCGATCAATTGGGCAAGGTCGAGCAGGTGCGCCTTCCCGGCGTCGCGCGCGACTACGCGGTGATCGACTGCGGCGCCGGCGTGGTCACGCGCCGGGTGATGGAAGCCGCCGAAGCCCAGGGCCTGGTGTTCGCGGTCGACCCCACTTCGGCCGACGCCTCCTGCATCGGCGGCAACGTCGCGATGAACGCCGGCGGCAAGAAGGCCGTGCTCTGGGGCACCGCCATCGACAACCTCGCCTCCTGGCGCATGGTCAATGCCGACGGCTACCTGATCGAAGTCACCCGTCTCGACCATAATCTCGGCAAGATCCACGACGTCGACCACGCGCGCTTCGAAGTGCAGCGTTTCGCCAAGGACGGCCGCACGCCCGAAGGCGCGTCCGAGGTGCTGAAAATCCCGGGAGCCAAATTCCGTAAAGAGGGCCTGGGCAAGGACGTTACCGACAAATTCTTGGCTGGCCTGCCCGGTATCCAGAAGGAAGGCTGCGACGGCATCATCACTTCCGCGCGCTTCATTTTGCACAGGATGCCGAAGTTCACCCGCACCGTCTGCCTGGAGTTCTTCGGCCAGGTGCGCGACTCGGTGCCGGCCATCGTCGAGGTCAAGGACTACCTCGACGGCGAAACCCGAAAGGGCGGCGCCGTACTGGCCGGCCTGGAACACCTGGACGAGCGCTACCTGCGCGCCGTCGGCTACGCCACCAAATCGCGCCGCGGCCAGTTGCCGAAAATGGCCCTGTTCGGCGACATCACCGGCGACGACGAAAACGCCGTCGCCCGCGCCACCAGCGAAGTGGTGCGCATCTGCAACGCGCGCGGCGCTGAAGGCTTTATTGCGGTAAGCAGCGAAACGCGCAAGAAGTTCTGGCTCGACCGCGCCCGCACCGCCGCCATTTCCAAGCACACCAACGCCTTCAAGATCAACGAAGACGTGGTGATCCCGCTGCCGCGCCTGGGCGATTACTCGGACGGCGTCGAGCGCATCAACATCGAACTGTCGATCAGCAACAAGTTGAAGCTGATCGACGCGCTCGCCGTCTACCTGGCGCAGCCGGTGCTGCCGGTCAATCCCGACGACGACTCGCTGTCGCGCGACGAGCTGCTCGACGAGCGTGTGCGCGAAGCGCAAGCCCTGCTCGCCACCGTCAAGGTGCGCTGGCAGGCCGTGCTCGACAATCTCGATGCCCGCGTGGTCGACCGCGCCATGGCCCTGTGTTCCCTCGGCGTCAAGGGCGATCCGCTGACCATGCCGCAGGAGTCGAGCATTTTCGAGATGGTGCAAAACCGCACCATGCGCATTTCCTGGAAGATCGAGCTGCGCGACCCGCTGCACGAGATATTCAGCGGCGCCGCCTACGCCGAATTGTTCAAGGGCATCGAAAAAGTCCACAAGGACGTGCTCTCCGGCCGCACCTGGATCGCCCTGCACATGCACGCCGGCGACGGCAACGTGCACACCAACATCCCGGTCAATTCCGACAACTACGAAATGCTGCAGCAGGCCAATGCAGCGGTGGCGCGCATCATGCAACTGGCGCGCGATCTCGGCGGCGTGATCTCCGGCGAGCACGGCATCGGCATCACCAAGCTGGAGTATTTGCACGACGACGAGATCGCCACCTTCCGCGACTACAAGCAAAAGGTCGACCCGCACGGCCGCTTCAACAAGGGCAAGCTCCTGCCCGGCGGCGACATGACGCGCGCCTACACGCCGTCGTTTGCCTTGCTCGGCACCGAATCGCTGATCCTGGAACAAAGCGAAATCGGCTCCATCGCCGATTCGATCAAGGACTGCCTGCGCTGCGGCAAGTGCAAGCCGGTATGTGCCACCCACGTGCCGCGCGCCAACCTGCTCTACAGCCCGCGCAACAAGATCCTGGCGACGTCGCTGCTGATCGAAGCCTTCCTCTACGAGGAGCAAACCCGCCGCGGCATTTCGGTGCGCCACTTCGACGAGTTCGGCGACGTCGCCGACCACTGCACCGTCTGCCACAAGTGCCTCACCCCCTGCCCGGTGGACATCGACTTCGGCGACGTCTCGATGAACATGCGCAACCTGCTGCGCAAGCTGGGGCAAAAGAAGTTCAACCCCGGCACCAGCGCGGCGATGGCCTTTCTCAACGCCACCAATCCGGCCACCATCAAGGCGATCCGCCTGGGGCTGATCAACTGGGGCGGCAAGGTGCAGCGCGCCGCCTTCCAGTTCGCCCGCGGCACCCGCGTCGCGCGCATCCAGACGCGCCGTCCGCCAGCCACGGTGGGCAAGGCGCCGGTGCGCGAACAGGTGATCCACTTCATCAACAAGCCGATGCCCGGCGGCCTGCCGAAAAAAACCGCCCGCGCATTGCTCGGGGTGGAAGACGACAAGGTCGTGCCGATCATTCGCAATCCCACTATCAACCAGGACGACCAGGAAGCGGTGTTCTACTTCCCCGGCTGCGGCTCGGAGCGCCTGTTCTCGCAAGTGGGTCTTGCCACCCAGGCGATGCTCTACCACGTCGGCGCGCAAACCGTGCTGCCGCCCGGCTACCTGTGCTGCGGCTACCCGCAAAACGCCGCCGGCGAAGCCGACAAGGGCCAGGAAATCACGGTCAACAACCGCGTGCTGTTCCACCGCGTCGCCAACACCCTCAACTATCTCGACATCAAAACCGTCATCGTCTCCTGCGGCACCTGCATGGACCAGTTGCAGAAATACGAGTTCGAGAAAATCTTCCCCGGTTGCCGCCTGCTCGACATCCACGAATACCTGATGGAAAAGGGCATCGCGCTCGACGGCGTCAGCGGCCAGCGCTACATGTACCACGACCCCTGCCACACGCCGATGAAGACCTACAAGCCCACCGACGTCGTCAACAAGCTGATGGGCCAGAAGGTGGATTTGAACGAGCGCTGCTGCGGCGAGTCCGGCACCCTGGCGGTCACCAGGCCGGATGTTTCCACCCAGGTGCGCTTCCGCAAGGAAGAGGAGTTGCTCAAGGGAGTGGGAAAAATCATCGCGCGTGAAGAAGGTGTGGGTGGCCAGTTGCAAAATGATGTGAAAATTTTGACCTCCTGCCCCTCCTGCCTGCAGGGTTTGTCGCGTTTTCGCCACGACATGCCGCTGGAAGCCGATTACATCGTGGTGGAGATCGCCAAACACGTTTTGGGAGCGGATTGGATGACCCAGTACGTGCGTAAAGCCAACGCCGGCGGCATCGAGCGCGTACTGCTTTGAGCCTGCCCGCCTGGGCCGCAGCGTTGGCCCGGCGTATGACGAATGGTTTAAACTTGGTGTTTCGGGGGAAGCGGGGGCCGGCAACTTTTTTGTCTGGGCCGCGGTCCCATGCTTTGGCATTTTTCGCCTTCAACAAGATCCCAGCCTTCCCATGACCTCGGCCTACTTGAGCAGCCAACCCGGCAGCCCGGCTGCCAGCCAGCGCCACTGGCGCCTCGATGAAATCGACTTCGCCGCCATTCGCCGCGAAGACATCGCCGACGACGAGGCGCTGTTCTACCTGGTCATCTCCGCCTCCTTCGTCGAAATCCTCGCTGACCTCTACACCGCCAACCTCGGCCGCCGCTACGCCGACGACGCCCCCGCCAGCGCCTGGCTCAACGAGCAATGGCGCAGCGAGGAAATCCAGCACGGCGACGCCCTGCGCGCCTACGCCCTGGCCGCCTGGCCCGACTTCGACTGGGACCGCGCCTATGCAGGCTTCGCCGAGGAATACGGCGCCATGTGCACCATGGAGCAGCTGGAGCACTATCGCGGCCTTGAAATGGCGGCCCGCTGCGTAGTCGAGATCGGCACAGCCACCCTGTACAACGGCGTCGAGCGCAGCACCCGCGAACCCGTCCTGCGCGACCTGGCGGGGCGCATCAAGCGCGACGAAGTGCGCCACTACAAGCAGTTCCAGAAATTGTTCAAGCAATACCGCGACAGCGAAAAGCTGGGCTTCTGGGCCATCGCCTACGCCGTCTTCAAGCGCGTCGCCGAGGCACGCGGCGAAGACTCCAACATCGCCTTCAAGCACGCCTACCTCGGCCGCCATCCGCAGGCCGACGCCGCCGAAATCGCCCGCGCCTGGGACGCATTCAACCGGTCGCTGGGCCCCTGGGCGAAAAGCCACTACCCCTACCGCATGGCCGTCTCCATGCTGCTGGCCTTGCTGCCGATGCCCGCGCTGCTGCGCCGCGGCCTGAAGTGGCCGCTGCTCGGGGTGGCGCGCCTGATGATGTTCGGCTAGGGCCGGTGCGCCGATGGCGAGCCGCGCGATGGCGCGAAAAATCGTTAACCCGGCCGCGAAAAAGCCGCTGGCGCCTCTGATTCGCGCCGGTCTTCCGTGCTTTGGGGTAGGATAGTGGCAATGACCGCGGGATACGGTGCGTGCATTGCCGGCCAGTCCGGAAGGCGCGCCAACCGGCGGCGAGGGAGCGCGCGGCGATTGCCATGTATTGGCGTTTGCGGTTGGCGTTTCCGGTTGGCGTTTCCGGTTAGCGTTTTCTTTTCGGCCACTCATCACTCACGTCAGGCATTCAAGGCCTGCCTCGAACCCTAGGTATGTCGATTCGACTTGTCCTGCCCCAGCCCGGTGGCGCCGCGCCTGCCTTCACCACCGTCAAGGCATGTGAAGAATGGCTCGAAGCCCTGCCGCTGACCAATGCGGCCGCCGCCCAGGGCGCCCTGCGCAACCAGGTCGATGCCATCACCCGCGCCGGCCTGCCGCTGCAAGTGATGTTCGACATCCTCGAAAAGATGCGCGAGTCGATCGCCTACGCGCAGTCCGAGGCCGGCAAGAAATTCACCCAGCGCCCGCTGCCGATGGCCGACCTTGAGCTGGCCGCCTTCCAGGGCGCGCTGGGCTTGTGGCGCGCCTACGGCCTGGGCTACCAGATGTGCGTGCAAAGCCTGGTCGACGGCGGCCGCGACCTGAACAAAAGCGTCGCCGCCACCGCCTGCCATCGCGCGCTCGACGCGCAGATGCGCGTGATGTTCGACTACGTGCGCGCCAGCTGCCAGCTGCCCGGCAGCGAATGGGCCATGCTGCACACCCTGTTCCGCGGCGCCGAAAGCCTGGAAGTGCTGGCCGAGAAGGTGAAAGACCCGATCCAGAAGGAAACCCCGGCCTCCACCTGCATCGCCGCCTACACCCAGGCGCTGCTCTCCTCGGTCGGCTCCTCCGGCGAATGGTCGGGCAAGCAGATGCAGATGATCATGCGCTGGCTGGAACGCTGGGCGGCGAAGATCTCCGCCGCGCCCACCCCGCCGGCCTCGCCGGTGAAGCCGCCGATGATGGTCGACCTCTCTTCCCTGCGCGGCGGCTACCGCAACGAAGCCGGCGGCAGCGAAGTGCGCTACATCGACATCAGCGAAATCGCCCTGTCGCTGAAAAACCGCGTCATCCTGCTGCGCAAGGGCGAAACCCCGGCGCACCTGGGCCTGGGTGAAGACTGCACCCAGCCCGGCTGCGAGCAACTGCTGATCAATCTCTACCAGCACTGGTGCGACGGCCGCGTAGTGCGCGACCACGCGCGGCGCCAGGGCAGCGGCGACGTGCTGATCGCCGCCACCCTGCAGGCGGCCCACTATTACATCTCCGGCAAGCCCTTCAAGCAGCCGAATACGCAAAAGGAGCTGACCTCCAAGCAGCGCGCCGAGATCGCCACCTTCGGGCGCATCGCCACCCGCGACGACGACGAGCACAGCCACCTGCAGGGCTTCTCGATGCAGCAATGGGAAATGCGCGACGAAAGCATGTCCGGCATGCGCCTGGTGCGTCCGCGCGACGCCCGCGGTGCCCGCGTTGCCCCCGGCCAGCTCTACGCCGTGCGCGCCTCGGATGCCAAGGCTTTCATGCTGAGCTCGGTGCGCTGGGTGCAGATGCTCGAATCCGGCGAGGTGATGGCCGGCCTGCGCTCCATCCCCGGCTCGCCGCAGCCGATCGGCATCCGCAACACGGGTCTCAACGCGGCCAACGAAAAATACCAGCAGGCCCTGCTGCTGCCGGCGGTGGAAAGCCTGAAGGCGCCCGACAGCGTGATCCTCGCCCCCGGCATGCACAAGGCGGGCCGCGTGCTGGAAGTCTTTGCGGAAAGCGCGTGGCAGATTAAACTCGGGGACATTATCGAGCGCGGCGCCGACTTCGAGCGCTGCACCTACGGCGGCGTATAACGCCGGTTTTTGCAGGCGGCGCAGAGGCGCGGCCTGATCCGACGCGGCCAAAACGCCGCTTCCAGCATCGTGTCGCGTATGATCGGCATGGTGGGGAACCAGAGCAGAGGAGAAGCAAATGGGTTTGATGGACATGTTCAAGAAGAAGGACTCCGCGAAAGAAACCTATCGCGAAGAGGTGAAAAAGGCCGTCAGCGACGGCAAGCTCACCCCGGACAAGATGCAGCGCCTGGAGGCCCTGAAAAAAGAGCTCGACGTCACGGCTGCCTCGCAGGACATGACCATGGTGCGCCGCGAGCAGTACCAGGCCGCCGCCGACGCGGTGAAGGCCACCGGCAAGCTGACCGAAAAGGAAGAAAAGGAACTGCAGCGGATCCAGGCCTTCCTGGGTCTTAAAGACGCGCAGATCGCGCAGGACAAGGCCGAACTCGGGCGCCTGCGCATCCTCACCGAAATGCGCACCGGCAAATTCCCCAGCATCTCGCCGGAAAACACCGTCCTGCGCGGCATCAAACTGGCCGACGACGAAATCGGCCACTGGGCCGAAATCGCCATCATGCTCGAAGGCCAGGACCCCGGCGGCACCATCGGCATGGGCCTGCGCCTGGTGAAAAACGCCGCCTACCAGGTAGGCACCGCCAACGCCTACACCCTGCCGATGAAGGGGGCCACCCCGGTCTCCGAAGGGCATCTCGTGATGACCAGCACGCGCATGATGTTCAAGGGCGACAAGGTCACCGGCTTCGCCTACGACCGCCCGGAAGAAATCAACCTCTACAAGGACGGCCTGCGCCTGCGCATGGGCGGCGGCCGCGCCGTGCTGTTCAAGTTCCGCAGCGTGGAAAACGCCGACTTCATCGGCCTGCTGATCTCCAAGGCGCAAAATCCGCGCATGTTCGGCGAGGACGCGCCTTCGCTGGACTTCAGCTGAGCCTCATCTGGCCGGAACAGTGAAAAAGCCGCCCATCGGGCGGCTTTTTTCGTTTCATGCGCTTCGCTTCAGGGCTTCGGCTGCTGCGCCGCCGTGGCGCCGTGCACCACCGTGCGCGGATCGATGGGGTGGCCGGTTTGCAGCCTGAAGCAAAAGCCGAGTTCATAGCGCGGCGGCTGGAACAAATGCGCGGCACTGGCGGGCGCGGCGAACTTGTCCGCTGCCAGGTCGCGGCGCACGAAAAATGCATTCGCCCCGATGATGGTGCAGCCCACCAGCTGGTAGCCGCGCGCCTCGCCCAGGCGCGTCAGCGCTTCCAGCGAAGCGCCCATAAAATCGGTCTTGATCCACTCGTGGCCGGCGTCGTAGGCCATGCACCAGTCGTTCGGCGGGCGAAATTTGGCGTTGTACTCCACCACCACCACGCGCGCGCGCGCCGCGCTGATCGCCTCCCACACGTGATAGTCGTTGCCGTCGAGGTCGATCGACAACAGGTCGATTTCCGGCCCGAGGTCGGCGGCGGCGATCAGCGCATCGATGTTGTCGCGGGTGACGAAACTGTGGCTGAACTGCAGCAATCGCGAGGCGAGCAGCGGCGCATAGGCGCGGCCGATCGCCGCCGCGTTGTTTTCGCTGCCGTCGATCCACAGGCCGCGCCAGCCTTGCGAGAGCAAATACAGGCTGTTGTTTTCCATGCCGTCGCCGCAGCCGAATTCGACAAAGCTGCGCTGCGGCGCGCCGATGCGGCGAAAAATCTCCGCCAGGATGCCGTCCTCGTCGTTTTGCGAATACACCTTCCAGCCGTGGCGCTCCAGGCGTTTCGGGTCCGCCAGCGCCGGCGCGGCCAGCAGCGTTTCGAGCAATTGCTGTCCACTGTACAGGGCCTGCTTGTAGGTAATTTCCAGCTGTCTTTGCTGGATCTGCATGCCCAGCTCGGCCAGTTCGTGCCCGGGGGCCGGGGCTGCCGGCGCCTCCGCGCCCGGTTTGAACAGCAACCTTCCCAGCATCTTGAAGTGCCTTTAAAAAATAACGTGGTCGATCGAATCGATTATAGCCGACGGTTTATGGCCGAAGCCCGGCGCCGGATCGCTCCGCCCGCCGCTTCAGTCGCGGCCGTACGCCGCGACCAGCGCCGGCGGCAGCGCCGCGCTGGCGCGCACGACAATGGGCGCGCAGCGTTCGCGCATTGCCGCCAGATCAATGTCGGCCGCCGCAATCACCTTCACGCCCCTGGACTCAAGCGTCGCCACCCCGGTCTCGTCCTCGGCGGCGGCCAGGCGGCGTTGCCGCGCGGTGGCGGCGGCGGCGGCGGCCTGCACCGCTTCCTGCTGCGCACGGCTCAGGGCATCGAACCAGGGCGCATGGCACACCAGCAGCATCACGCCGAAAAAGTGGCCGGTCAGGCTGACGTGCTTGTGGTGCTCGTAGAGGTGGAAGTTGATGGTGTTGGTGAGCGGGTTTTCCTGCGCGTCGACTTCGCCGCTGGCGACCATCTGGCGCAGGAGCTTGACGTCGGCGGTGACCGGCGTGAAGCCGAGGGCGGTCAGCGACTCGCGATAGAGCGCGCTGTCGAGCGTGCGGCAGATCAGGCCGCCGCAATCGGCGGGCGTGCGGATGTCGCGCACCCGGTTGCTCACATGGCGAAAGCCGTTGTCCCAGAAGCCCAGCACCCGCAGCTTCGATTTCGCCGCCACCGCCGCGCGGATCATCTGGCCGGCCGCGCCGTCGAGCGAGCCTACCGCGCGCTCGCGTTCGCTCACGTGAAACGGCAGGTCCAGCACCCCCAGTTCGCTCACCTGCGCCGAGAGATAGCCGGAGGCCATGTAGGCCACTTCGCGCCCTCCCTCGGCGACGCTCTTGAACAGGCTTTGCGCGGTCTCGCCGGCGGCGGTGACGTCGAGCTCGGCGCTGCAGGCGTCCGTGCCCAGCGCGGGGCGGCAGGCGTCGACGAATTGCGGCAGCACGGTGGCGTTGATGCCCGCGCCCTGGTAACCGGCGGCGCGCAGAAGGGAGTTGTTGGCTTTCGTCATTACAGGTTTCGAGGTAAGTGAAGTTTGGTGCGGCGCCCGGGGTGCCAAACAGGCACGCAATTATGCGCCATCGTCCGGCGGCGACGCGTGCATCGGCACACGCGAATCAACCACACTTAGCGCTTCGCTTCCTGTATGTTTGTTACCGGTGGCGCGGCTTCGCGGTGCTTGATTCGGGCTTTTACGGACGGCCGCGTTTGATGTCCTGCGATTGGCCGGGACGCTGAGGCCCTCTTTTGACGTTTGCAACCTCTCGCGCCGTCCGATTGATGGCATTACGGCAAATGTGTTTGCCCTCCCGCTGATCCGTCCGGCAAAAAGTGAAAAACTCAGGTTTTCTCAGGGTCGCCCGGCGATTTTCGCCAAAACACCGTTATTTACCGTGTTTTCGGTGAAATCCTCACCATTTTGCACCGACGTGGTGCGTTGTCGAACTTTAAAAACTGTCCTTTTATAGGGCGCCGGATACCGCTAGTAATATGCACTTGTCATATTGATGGGGCTGACGTAGGATTAAGCGATGTCATGGCGTCGGCATTCTGCCGGGCGCGCTCTGGAGGAAAAGCCCTATGTTGCATACCGAATTTCTGCTGAACCAGCGGCCCGGCGTGACCAACGCTCGCGGCGCCAAGGAGTGGCTCAGGGAGCAACCGGTCACCGACGCGCGCGCCGCCCATCACGCAGTGGCGGGGCTGCTGGCAGAACTGGAGGATTCCACCCTGCCGGCGCTGGACCGGCTGGAGATTCTCGAAACCCTGCGCGGCCATTTCACCGAGATCGACCGTGCCTACGGCGGCCGCTACGTGGCCAAGCCGCTGCCCCTGGGCCCCACCGAGCGCAACGCCTTCGCCCACGCCAAGCACCTGTGGCTGCGCCTGGAAAGCGCCTACTGGCATTGCGCCAATGCCGCCCTGTCGGGCGACGCCGCGATGCAGCCGCACCTGGCGCTGTGCCTGGCGCGCGCCGCCGGCCTGGTCTGCGTCTCGATCGCCGGGCACGTGCGCGCTGGCCAAGCGATCGACCAGTCCGCCTTCGACAGCCTGCAGAATTATTTCGAGCTGGCGCAGGACAGCCGCGTGCTCACCGCCACGGTGGCTGACAGCCTGCACCCGAAGCGCGGCACCAATGTCGCCGCCATTTATCGCCGCGCCCTGCTGATCCGCCAGGGCGCCGGCGCGGCGGCGGCGGGGCGCGAGCGCGAGTGCGTGATCGAGCTGGCCGAAGCCTGGGAGGGCAAGACCACGATGGCCTGGCGCTCCGCCGGCAAGGGTGCGCCGATCATGTCCGATCTGCCGCCGGTGGCCGAGGGCAGCGGCAGGCAATGCGTCAAGGTGATCACCGCCGGCCGCTGGACGCATATGCTCGATGTCACCCTGGTTTCGCGCAGCCTGCGCCGGCGCATGCACAAGCTGGCCCTCGGCGCCAAGCCGGACGAGCTGCGCCTGCCGGCTTCCTTTCATCATGCCGGCGCCGACGACCTGCTCAAGCGACTGCACAGCGCCTGGTGCGAAGAGTCGAACGGCCGCGCCCACACGCGGTTGCTCGCGCGCCCGCAGGCCGGCGCGGGCAACCGCATCGCCCTGGCGCACGCCGTCACCGATTTTTCGGTGCTCTACCGCATGGTGACCGGCGAGGCGTTTCTTGCCGAAGAGCAAAAAGACCCGCTGATGAGCCGGCGCCACGCCGAGGAAATCTTCATGTTCCAGCACGCCGCGCAGGCGAAAAACGATGCGCTGGGCGAGGCGGTGGCGCGCCAGTTCGAGGAGTGGGAACTGCAGGACGAAAGCGCCAGTGGCTTTCGCCTGCGCCGCGTCGCCGCCGGCGCGCGCCTGCGCCGCGGCCAGCTCACCACGTTGCGCTTAGGCGCGGGCGGCGCGGTGCTGCTGGCGGAAATCCGCTGGCTGACCGAGCCGGAGACTTCGCTGGAACGCAGCGCGCCGGGGCTGGACGCGCCCGGTGCGGTGGAGGCCGGCCTGCAGATCCTGCACGGCAAGCTTTCCGGTATCGCGCTGCGCGCCACGGGCATCAACGCCCAGGGCGGACGCCAGTTCCAGCCGGCCTTTATGCTGCGCGTAGGCGTTGCCGGCGAAAGCGGCTTCCGGGTGGTCGCGCCGGTCGGCTGGTTCAAGCCGCGGCGTGTGGTCGAAGCGCGCGAAGGCGACAAGAGCTATCGCATGATGTTCGAAAAGCTGCTGCAGCGGGGCGTCGATTTCGAGGTGGTCGAAGCCTACATGACGAACTAGAGGGTGGACCCAGGCGGGATCAGGCAGGAGAGGGCGGGAGGGTGAGGGGGAAGGGAAAAGCGGCGCCGCGCGAAGGGGAAAAGCGCGCGGCGCCATGCTATAGTCCGCCCGCAATGGCTGGCCTCTCCAAAGACTCTCCCCTGCCGACCGAAATCAAGCTGCACCAGCAGTCGCGGCGGCTGGAAATCGCTTTTTCCGACGGCGCCCGTTTCGAGTTGCCCTTCGAATTTCTGCGCGTCTACTCGCCCTCGGCAGAAGTGCGCGGCCACGGGCCCGGGCAGGAAACGCTGCAGGTGGGCAAGCGCAAAGTCGACATCAGCGGTGTCGAGCAGGTGGGCAACTACGCCATCCAGCCGCGGTTTTCCGACGGCCACGATACCGGCATCTATTCCTGGGACTACCTCTACGAACTGGGCGAGCACCAGGACGTGATGTGGACCGACTACATCCGGCGCCTGAAAGAGGCGCACGCCTCGCGCGACGCTTAAAGGATCGCCCATGTCCGACACCCACTTCGGTTACGAGACCGTAGACGAGCGCGAAAAGGCCGGCAAGGTGCGCGAGGTGTTCGCCTCCGTCGCGCGCAAGTACGACGTGATGAACGACCTGATGTCGATGGGCGCGCATCGGGCATGGAAGGCTTTCGCCATCGCGCAAAGCGGCGCGCGCCCCGGCATGCGCGTGCTCGATGTGGCCGGCGGTACCGGTGACCTTGCCTATGCGTTCGCGGGCAAAGTGAATGTGGGTGGCGCGGATAAATCGAAACCCGCCGGCGAAGTCTGGCTCACCGACATCAACGGCAGCATGCTGGGCGTCGGCCGCGACCGCCTCACCGATCGCGGGCGCATCCTGCCGGTGGCGCAGTGCGACGCAGAGAAGCTGCCCTTCCCGGACGAATACTTCGACATCGTCAGCGTCGCCTTCGGCCTGCGCAACATGACCCACAAGGACGCGGCGCTCGCCGAGATGGGCCGCGTGCTGCGCCCCGGCGGGCGCCTGCTGGTGCTGGAGTTCTCCAAGGTGTGGACGCCGCTGAAGGCGCCCTACGACGCCTACTCCTTCGGCATCCTGCCGCGCCTGGGCAAGCTGGTGGCCAACGACGCGGCGAGCTACCAATACCTCGCCGAGTCGATCCGCATGCATCCCGATCAGGAAACCCTGAAGGGCATGATGCTTAACGCGGGCTTCGACCGCGCCGACTATTTCAACCTGACGGCGGGCGTGGTCGCCCTGCACCGCGGGTTCAAATACTAAGGCCGATGCAGCGCGCCCTGCTTTTCGCTTTCACCCTCGCCCTGCTGCTACTGGGCGGCTGCGGCACCACTGCCTACCGGGCACCTCCACCTTCGCCCAGCGCCGCGCCGCCGGGCGCCGCCCCCGCCGCGCCGGGCGTGGTGCAGCGCCGCGGCGGCGGCTATTACCTGGACGATGGCCCCGGCGACAATCCGCCGCCGAATCTTGAACTCACGCCCGACGCGGTGCCGCGCGACGAGCCGCCGCTGAAAAGCGCGGCCAACCGGCCCTACGTGGTGTTCGGCAAGACCTATTCGCCGACCCCGGTCAGCGGTACTCTCAAGCAGCGCGGCGTCGCCTCCTGGTATGGCCGCAAGTTCCACGGGCAAAGGACTTCCTCCGGCGAGTCCTACAACATGTA
The DNA here is from genome assembly GCA_028292405.1 of Betaproteobacteria bacterium. GTDB lineage: Bacteria > Pseudomonadota > Gammaproteobacteria > Burkholderiales > JAEUOS01 > JAQGMJ01. Next base: position 176,393 of record JAQGMJ010000087.1, on the reverse strand, counting down.
CGGCATGACGGCCGCCCATCCCACCCTGCCGATTCCGAGCTATGTGCGCGTCACCAATCTCTCCAACAGCCGCTCGGTGATCGTGCGGGTGAACGACCGTGGGCCGTTTCACTCCGAGCGCATCATCGACCTGTCCTACACCGCCGCGCTGAAGCTGGGCTATGTGAACCAGGGCAGCACCACGGTGGAAATCGAGCAGGTGCATGGTGACGGCCGCTACGAGCCGCCGGTGCTGGTGGCGGCTGCGCCCGCGCTCCGGACCTCGGTCCCGGTCCCGCAGGCAGACACCACACTGCCGCCTGATCTCGCGCCGCAGGCAGCGACAATACCGCCGCCGCCTCAGGCTTCATCGGTGGTGGTGAGCGCGCCGGTGGCCGAAGCCAGCGCCCGCGTGCAGGCGCTGCCCACCGCCACCCAACCGGACGGCGTCTACCTGCAGCTGGGCGCCTTCGGCTCGCGCGATGGCGCCGAGGAGTTCCGCACCAAGGTCTACCAGCAGTTGAACTGGCTCAACGAGACGATCTACATCGTCGCTCGCGACCGCCTGTTCCGCGTGCAACTGGGGCCGTACAAGGACCGCGCCGAGGCCGGCGCGGCGGCGGAGAAAATCCGCGAGACCCTGCAGTTCTCGCCGGTGTTCGTCCTCAAATAGGACCGGGCTGCAGGACGACGGGCCTACGGCGTTTACCGGGTTACGTTTCACTGCCGTCGTCGTCGCCGTCGGCCTTGAGTTGCAGTGCGCGTGCATACAGCGCCTTGCGCGGCGCGCGCGTGATGTCGGCGGCCAGTCTGGACGCGCTGCTGACCGGTAGTTCCGCCAATAGCAGGCCGAGCACGCGCTCTGCTTCGGCATCGAGGGTGTCGTCGTTTTTCGCGACGACCGGCGCTTCGATCAGCACCACGAATTCGCCGCGCTGCCGGTACTCGTCGCCCTGTAGCCACGCCAGCGCTTCGCCGACGGTGGTGGCGTGGATCGACTCGAAGCGCTTGGTCAGCTCGCGCGCCAGCACCAGGCGGCGTTCGGGCGGCAATTCGGCGGCGAGGTCGGCGGCGAGATCGAGAATGCGGTGCGGCGCCTCGTACAGCACCAGCGTGGCCGGCACGCCGGCGAGCGCGCGCAGGGCGGCGCGCCGCCCGGTGCTCTTGGCGGGCAGGAAGCCGGCGAAATGAAACGCGCCCTCGAAGCCGGAGGCCGAGAGCGCGGCGGCGGCGGCATTCGCCCCCGGCACCGGGATCACCGCGAAGCCGGCCGCGCGCACCGCGCGCACCAGGCGGGCGCCGGGGTCGGAGATCGCCGGGGTGCCGGCGTCGCTGATCAGCGCCACCCGCCTGCCCTCGCGGAGCAGGCCGATCGCCTTCTCCGCCGCCTGCGCCTCGTTGTGCTCGTGGGCGGCGAACAGGCGGGTGCCGATGCCGTAGTGCGACAGCAGCGGGCCGGAGGTGCGGGTGTCTTCAGCGGCGATGGCGTCAACCGCCTTTAATACCTGCAATGCGCGCGCGCTGATATCACCCAGGTTACCGATGGGGGTGGCAACCACATATAATGCGGCCATAGGCATTTCCGCATCGTTTGCGGTTGCCGGATCGCTCCCAGGGAAGCGCATTTGATCTGCGGTCACAGCCATTTCAGGAAAGTGTTCTCGTCCGTGCCCGGCGGCGTGCCGCGTGCGGCGCGCGCGCTGCTGCCGCTGTTGCTGGGGTGCGCCTTGGCGGCGACGCCCGCATTGTGCGGCGCGCAGGCCGATCCGGCAAGCGCTGGCGCCGCGCTTCGTCCGCCGGGCGCTGTTGCCGGACCGGCGGCGGTCACGCCGGCTACGCCCGTAGTTACTCCCACGGTCACTCCCACGGTCACTCCGCCGGCCGCCGCGCCGGGGCCGCCCACCGGCATCGCACTGATCCTGCCCGCCAAGGCGCCCGGCTTCGAGCGCGCCGCCGAAGTCACCCGCAAGGGCTTCCTGGTGGCGCGCGAAGTGTCGAACGACAAGCCGGTGGTGCAGGTGCTGGAGACCGACGGCAGCGCCGCCGGCGCGGTGGCGGCCTACCAGGAGGCGCTGGCGAAGAATGTCGCGGTGATCGTCGGTCCCCTGACCAAGACCGAGGCGGCGGCGGTGCAAAACGAGGCCATCCGCGTGCCGACCCTAATGCTCAATGCGCCTGACGGCGCGCTCAGCAACGCGCGCGGCCTCTACGTGCTGTCGTTGTCCACCGAACTGGAAGCCAAGCTGGCGGCCGAGACCGCCTACCGCTCGGAGGCCGGCGGCGCGGTGATCGTCACCACCCCCTCGCCGCTGTCCAGGCGCGCCGCCGCCGCTTTTTCCGACGCCTGGATCAAGCTCGGCGGCACCATCAAGGACACCCTGGAATACGCCGGCAACCCGGTGAAGATCAAGCGCGGGGTCGAGCGCCTGAAAGGCGACGTGGTGTTCCTCGCCGCCGACGCCGAGCGCGCGCGCGTGATCAAGCCCTTTCTCGGGCGCAACACCATGGTCATTTCGACTTCCCAGGTGTACTCCGTGCCGCCCAAGGCCGAGGGTGCAGTAGCGGTGGCGGCCGGCCGGGTCGAGCCGCTGAAACTGAACGACCTCAACGGCCTGCGTTTCTTCGACATGCCCTGGCTGCATCAGCCGGACCATACTGCCGTGATGGTCTATCCCCACGCCACGCCGCAGCTATCGGCCGACCTCGAACGCCTGTACGCTCTGGGCATCGACGCCTTTCGCGTCGCCGAGCAATTGGCGCGCCGGCGCGGCGCGTTCGAACTCGATGGCGTCACCGGGCGGCTGGCGGTCCACGAGGGCTTGATCGACCGCACGCCGATCGAAGCTGAGTATCGCGATGGCGCGCCGGTGCCGATGGATGGCGCGGTACTGGCGCACGGCGCGGCCGACACCGGCAGCGCCGGGGCGGGGCGCTGAGATGGCCTGGCTGCGGCGCGAGCGGCGTGGCTCCTCGGGAACGGCTGCCGAGGGCATGGCGCTGAAATACCTGGAAGAGCAGGGCCTCAAGCTGGTGGAGCGCAACTTCCGCTGCCGCGTCGGCGAGATCGACCTGATCATGCACGACGGCACCGACCTGGTGTTCGTCGAGGTGCGCCTGCGCACCACCCCTGCCTTTGTCAGCGCCGGCGAAAGCATCAGCCACCGCAAGCAGGCGCGCATCGTCGCCGCCGCCAACCAGTACCTGGCCGGCAAGCGCGAGGTGCCCTGCCGCTTCGACTGCATCCTGCTCGACAAGCTCGATCCCGCCTCGATCGAGTGGCTGAAAAACGCCTTCGGCGCCTGAACCACGGCGCCGCCGCACGGGCGGCGATGCCGCGGGCCGGCAGGGCCGGGCGGCTATAATCGGGGCCTCTCCAGAAAAGATTCCCACTCCCATGGACATGCAGCAACGCATACGCGAGCATTTCATCGCCAGCGCCGAGACCAAGCGCGCCGCCATTGATGTGCTGGCCGCGCCGATTGCCGCCGGCGTCGAGGCGATGGTCGGCGCGCTGATGAACGGCGGCAAGATTCTCGCCTGCGGCAATGGCGGCTCGGCTGCCGACGCCCAGCATTTCGCCGCCGAGCTGATCGGCCGCTTCGAGCGGGAGCGCCCGGGGCTAGCGGGCATCGCGCTGACCACCGACAGCTCGATTCTCACCGCGGTGGCCAACGACTACGACTACAACCAGATCTTCGTCAAGCAGGTGCAGGCCCTGGGCAACCCGGGCGACGTGCTGCTGGCGATTTCCACCAGCGGCAATTCGGCCAATATCATCGCCGCCATCGAGGCCGCGCACGAGCGCGAAATGCGGGTGATCGCGATGACCGGCAAGAACGGCGGCAAGATCAAGAAACTTTTGCGCGAGGGCGATATCGAAATCTGCGTGCCGGCGGAACGCACGGCACGCATCCAGGAAGTCCATCTCCTGACCATTCATTGTCTATGCGACGGTATCGACTGTTCGCTGCTGGGGGAAGAATGAAGCAACCGAAGTTCCGGACCGGGGTCGGCCGTGCCTTGCTGGCCGTGGCGCTGGCCGTACCGTTGTTGCAGGGTTGCATCCCGCTGATCGTCGGCGGGGCCGCCGCCGGCGCCATCGCGGCGAGCGACCGCCGCAGCGTCGGCACCCAGGCCGACGACAAGGCGATCGGCTTCAAGGTCGACAGCGCGATCAACGATGCTTTCCGCGACCGCGTGCACATCAACGTCAACCCCTACAACCGCCGCGTGCTGCTCACCGGCGAAGTGCCGGACGAGCGGGTCAAGGCCGAGGTGGCGCGCATCGCCGCCGGGGTGGAGAACGTGCGCGAAGTGCTCAACGAGGTGCAGGTCGGCCTCAACAGCAGCATCGCCAACCGCTCCAACGACGCGCTGATCACCAGCGTGGTCAAGGGCAACATGGTCGACGATGCCGCCGTGCCGGCCAGCGTGATCAAGGTCACCACCGAAGCCAACGTGGTCTATCTGCAAGGCATGGTCACGCGCCAGGAGGCCGATGCGGCCTCGGCGGCGGCGGCGCGCTCGCGCGGGGTCAGCCAGGTGGTGCGGGTGTTCGAATACATCGCCGAGGCGCCGCGCGCTTCCTCCGGCGACAACAAGCCGCCGGCCAAATAGGGCGGCTGGGCGGCCGAAAGGCGCCGCGCTCGCGCGGCGCCTTTGCTTTTGACGCTTTGATGACACGCCTCTAATACCAAAGCATTAGTACCTCGGCGCTATTTGCGGAAGCGCTCCCGTAAGTGAAAATCATGGTCGATGCAACGCGAAGTGCTGGCCGGGCCCTTAATAATTCCGGTAGTACGCATCAATTTCGCTTCCGCAGTCTCCTCCTCGGAAGCGCGGCCGGGGGTTGAGTGTTGGCTCTCCCCTGGCCGCCTGTTTCTGGCCCATGCTCCCGGTTGCGATCGGTGAGCACTACCCGCCGCAGATATGCGCGGGGAAACGCAGCCGGACGCTTGCCGCGGGCCGGCACCCTGCAATTACAGCCTATGCAATGGCGCATGCGCGGTCCTTTTTGGTGCGCTGTCTACGCCGAATCAGTGGAACCGCATGGGGACTGCGGCGCGCCTGACAGGTAAGCCGCGGGGCACAAGTAAACCGGAGAGAGGAGAAGGGGGAGAACTCCGGGCCACTTAAAAACACCCCGCGGCTTAGACGAATGTTCTGGACGTTGCTGCAGAAGGGCTGGTCGCATGTGATTACTGGCCCCTTACATAGGGCTACGCGGAAATCCGGCCAGTGGATGCGGATTGGCAACACCAGCCCACCCGCCTTGCGCTGCTTTGATGGATCAGGCGTTGTATATTTGCAACGCGGCCATCATCTCGCCACTTTGTTTCGATGCATTCCGGGAGCGGCAGCATCGATTGATTAGCCGATGGGCGTCAATTCGCCCACACGCAGGGGACCAGCACGCGTATTCTTGTGTCATCCCCTGTGAGCGGGTTTGTGCCTTACATGTGGTCCCGCCCAGAAAAATCCGCCCGGTTTCATGGCCGGGTGACAGCTTTGTTACAATCCGTCGGTCGGTTCGCCCTTCGCGGGTGCCGGCGGATCTCGTTGCGGATTGGCCCCGATATTCCGGGCGCCATCCGATGATAGGCGGCTTTTCCGCGCTCCTTTACAAAAGGCCGCGCGGCCGCCAAGGAGCAGTCATGTTGTATCCCGAATTGTTCAAATCCCTGGAAGCAGTGCGCTGGAACATGGCCACCGATGTGCCGTGGGACAGTTTCGACGGCAGCAAGCTGACCGACGAGCAGGCCCAGACCATCAAGATGAACGCCATCACCGAGTGGGCCGCGCTGCCGGCCACCGAGATGTTCCTGCGCGACAACCAGCACGACAGCGATTTCTCCGCCTTCATGAGCGTGTGGTTCTTCGAAGAACAGAAGCATTCGCTGGTGCTGATCGAATACCTGCGCCGGTTCCGGCCGGACATGATGCCCACCGAGGAAGAACTGCACCAGGTACGCTTTCCCTTCGACCCGGCGCCGGCGCTGGAAACCCTGATGCTGCATTTCTGCGGCGAGATCCGCCTGAACCACTGGTACCGCCGCGCCTCCGAATGGCATACCGAGCCGGTGATCAAGCACATCTACGGACTGATCTCGCGCGACGAAGCCCGCCACGGCGGCGCCTATCTGCAATACATGAAGCGCGCGGTGAATACCTTCGGCGACAGCGCGCGCGCCTCCTTCGCCAAGATCGGCGTGCTGATGGCTTCGGCGCATCGCACCGCGCAGGCCCTGCATCCGACCAACCTGCATGTCAACCAGGCGATGTTTCCGGAAGACACGATACAGTCCAAGCTGCCCGATCCCGGCTGGCTGGAGCGCTGGCTGGACGGGCAGATCGACTTCAACAAGGAGTGGGAGACCAAGGTGGTCGACCGCATCCTGCACAACGTGTCGATCCTGTTCGACCGCAGTTTTGTTACCGTGCAGGACCTGAACCGTTATCGCAAGGAAGTCGCGCGCAATTTGAGCGAGAAGATTTCCGGCACCCTGGTCGCGCCGCACACGGCCTGATCGCTGCACCGGGCCGGCGCGATGCGCGGCCAGGCCGCGCGGGCGCGCCGCAGATGCGGCACAATCACGGTTTGGCCGCGCCGCGAACGCCTGAAGCGGCCCTGATGCCTACCTGATTTTTTCGGACACCATGCCCATCATTTTCTATTACGGTTCCGGCTCGCCCTACGCCTGGCGCGTATGGCTGGCCCTGGAACACAAAAAGCTCGCCTACGATTTTCGCCTGATGTCGTTTGCCGACGGCGACCTGAAAAAGCCGGAGTTTCTCAAACTCAATCCGCGCGGGCGCATTCCGCTGATCGTCGACGGCGATTTCGCGCTGTCCGAATCCGGCGCCATCGTCGAATACCTGGAAGAGCAATATCCGGCCACCGCGCCGCTGTTCCCCGGCACCACCCGCGAGCGTGCCGGCGTGCGGCGCTGGGTCGCCGACATCGACGACAGCGTCGATGCGGCGATGGGCCGGATGGGCGAAGCGGTGTTCGGCAAGGAGACGGATGCGCAGGTGCTGGCCGCCGCGCGCGAAGGCCTGCTGAAGGAACTCCAATATGTCGCCGCGCGGATGGAAGGCGACTATCTCGCCGGGGCGCGGCTCACCGCGGCCGATTTCGCGCTTTATCCGACGGTGGCCATGCTGGCGCGCTACGACCGCCGCCGGCCCGCACTCGGCATGGCGGCGGCCTGCCCGCCGGCGCTGGCCGCCTGGGGGAAACGCATCGAGAGCCTGCCGTATTTTGCGAAGACCGTGCCGCCGCACTGGAAGGCCGGGTGATGGTGGCGCTGCCCGCCGCCCAGCCCGGGCCGCCGTCGTTCGAGGCCAAGTTGTGCGGCCGCGACGAGTTGGCCGCGCGCGCCGCGGCGCTGCCGCACCCGGTGGTATTCACCAACGGTGTGTTCGACCTGCTGCATCGCGGCCATGTCACTTACTTGGCGCAGGCGAGCGCCCTGGGGGCCAGCCTGATCGTCGGCGTCAATAGCGACGCTTCGGTGAAGCGCCTGGGCAAGGGCGACGACCGGCCGATCAACAACGAGGAAGACCGGATGGCGGTGCTGGCGGCGCTTGAATGCGTCAGCCTGGTGACCTGTTTTGCCGAGGACACGCCGCTTGAGGCCATCCTGGCGGCGCATCCCGACGTGCTGGTCAAGGGCGGCGACTGGGCGGTGGACAAGATGGTGGGGGCCGCCGAGGTGCGCGCCTGGGGCGGCAGTGCGCATTCGATTCCGTTCCTGTTCGAGCGCTCGACCACTGCCACCCTGGCCCGCGTTCGCGCCGCGTCCTGACGGTGCCCCTTATGTCCGGAGACCCGATGCGCTTGCCCCGTCTTCCAGTCTGGATTGCCGTTTTGCTGCTGCCCCTGCTGCTGTGCGCCTGCGCGGAAAGCGTGCGCATCAGCACCGTGCGCCCGGGCGTGGTGGCAGCCACCTGCGCCGACAAGGCGCAATGCACACTCTATTGGCTACGTACCCAGGACTGGATCGCGCGCAACTCCAAACGACCGGTCGCCAACGCGACGGAGTGGATGCTGGAAACGCTCCCGCCCGGCAACTTCGATGCCTCGCTGACCTTTCACATCATCCGCTGGCCGGGTCCGAACGACAGCGGCGAGATCCGCTTCGAGGCCTATTGCTCGACCTTCATGCCCTGTGCGCCCATGGAAGCCCAGGCCTTGCAGGACTTCCGGCGTTTCGTCACCGCCTCCTGACCCGGTTCCCGGGCACAGCCGCTCAGGACTCTTCCAGCAGGCGCAGCAGGTACTCGCCGTAGTGGGTCTTCGCCAGCGGCTGTGCCAGAGTGCGCAGTTGCTCGGCGTTCACCCACTTCTGCCGATAGGCGATTTCTTCCGGGCAGGCGATCATCTGGCCCTGGCGCTTTTGCAGGGTGGCGATGAAGGTGGCGGCTTCGATCAGGGAATCATGGGTGCCGGTGTCGAGCCAGGCATAGCCGCGGCCGAATTTTTCCACCTTCAGGCGCCCCTCGGCGAGGTAGCGGCGATTCAGGTCGGTGATTTCCAGTTCGCCGCGCGGCGAAGGGGTCAGGCTGGCCGCCATCTCGCTGGCCTGGCTGTCGTAGAAGTAGAGACCGGTGACGGCGTAACGCGACTTCGGCTTGGCCGGCTTTTCCTCGATCGACTCCGGCTTGCCGGCGGCGTCGAAACCGACCACGCCGTAGCGCTCGGGGTCGTGCACCTGGTAGGCGTAGACCCGCGCGCCTTCGTCGTCCTGGCTGGCGCGGGTGAGCGAGGCTTGCAGGTCGCTGCCATAGAAAATATTGTCGCCCAGCACCAGGGCGCTGGGGTCGCCGGCGAGGAAGTCGCGCGCGATGATCAGCGCCTGGGCGATGCCGCGCGGCTCCGGCTGCACCGCGTAGCGGATGTTCAGCCCCCATTGCGCGCCGTCGCCCAGCAGTTCGGTGAAGCGCGGGGTGTCCTGCGGCGTCGAGATCACCATGATGTCGCGGATGCCGGCGAGCATCAGGGTGGTCAGCGGGTAGTAGATCAGCGGCTTGTCGTAGACCGGCAGCAACTGCTTGGAGATGGCCCGGGTGATCGGATAGAGGCGGGTGCCGGAACCGCCAGCCAGCACGATGCCTTTGCGTTGAATGGTCACTTTGGGTGCTCCGGGGTTGCTGCGGTCAGGATTTTTTCGCTACCGCGGCGGCGTCGTCGGCCGCGCAGGCATGCATGTCGATGCCGGGGAAATCCTTGCGGATGGCCGCCAGCCTGGCCTGCAAGGGGTTGTCGACCTGGCGGATCTGGAACACGGTCTTTTGCACCCTGGCCTCGCGCTCGCCGACCCGCGCGGTCTTCACGCCGCGGGTGCTGATGGAAGCGAGATAGCCGCGCGCCGCATCTTCGGTGCGGAACACGCCGAGCGAAATCGCCCACTTGTTGGCGCCCTCGTCGGTGACGACGAAATAGTCGGTGATCCCCAGGCGCTTGAGTTCCTCGGTCTTTTTGTCGGCGCTGGTCTTGCCGCCTTGCGGCGGCATGAAGACCCACCATTGCGCGGCCTCCTCGACCTTGCGCGAGCTTAAGCGGTCGCCGAGAGCCAGGGCGGCCAGCGCGGCCTGGGCGCGGTCGGCGTCTTGCAGCGGAAAACTGCCCCATTCGACGCAGGCGTTGCGCGCGCGCGCGGCGGTTTCCATCCCTTTGGCGGCATCGGCCGATACCAGGCGGATTTTTTCCGGATTGATCTGCTGGTTCAGGTGTTCGGGCTCACCCACCTTTTGTTCGGGCGGGCCGATATAGCCGGCATGCCAGCCGAAAAACGCCAGGTTGGCCAGGATCAGGATGAAGAACAGGGCGCGCATCAGGGAAGTTGGAGGACGGGGATCAAAGGTGCGACGGGTTTGTGCGGCCGGTTTTCGCGGGTTTTCGTAACGGCTCAGCCCGGTCCAGGCAGCGGCTGATCTGGTACAGGCCTTCGAGCACCAGGTTGTCATGATAACGGTAAGGGATGAACAGTCGCGGCGCCACCGTCTTGCCGGCGCCCCCCGAGATCAGGCAGACCAATTCGCCGTATTCGGCGCGGTGGCGGCGGAACAGGCGCTCGATGGCGCCGGCCTGGGCGTGCTGGCAGCCGGAGGTGATGGCGTCGACCGTGTGGTTCGGATGGTTGATGTAGTCGCCGTCGGCATCCGGCAGGGCGGCGGTGCTGGTGTGCAGGGAGCGCAGCATCAGGCCCATGCCGGGCAGGATGTTGCCGCCGGGAAAATGCCCTTCGGGGGTGAGCAGGTCGATGGTGGTGGCGGTGCCGCAGACCACCACCAGCACCGCCTGGTCGGGCAGCAGGGCGCGGGCGCCGATCAGCGCGGCCCAGCGGTCGGTGCCCAGTTGCGCCGGGTTGCGGTAGCCGTTGGTGACGCCGCATTGCCCGGCGGAGGAGGCGACCCAGTGCACCTGGGATTGCGGCCAGAGTTCGACGGCGCGCATCAACGGGTTGCGGATGCGCGTACCGGCGACATTGGAGATCACGATGCGCCGCGGCGCTGCCGGGTAGTGGGTGAAGGCCGGGCCCATGCCCGGCACTTCCTCGATCAGGCGGCGCTCGTTTTCGATCAGCGCTTCCTCCGCTGTCGGTTCGCCGACGCGATAGCGGCCCCACTTGACGAAAGTGTTGCCGATGTCGACCAGCAGGTCGAAGGGCGCCTTCGCTAACGAAGAAGCGGAGGAAGAAGTCGAAGAAGCGGCGGACATGACGGAATTTTACGACACAGGCCGCACCCGGAGCCGCGGCGCCCCGGAGATAGCTGCGTCAGCCAAATTGGTAGAGCTTGGCCGGATTGTCCACCAGGATGCGGGTGCGGACAGCTTCGTCCGGCACGCTGGCGGCCAGCAGGTCGAACAGGATGGCGTCATCGGGTTTCTTGTCGTAGCCCTCGGTCGGGTGCGGCCAGTCGCTGCCCCAGACCATGCGTTCGGGCGCCTCCCTGGCATAGATGGCGGCGACTTCCACGCTGTCCGGGTAGCCGGGATGGCCGATCTTGGAGTCGATGTAAAAGCCGGAGAGCTTGACGTAGGCGCGGCCGCGCTGCACCAGCTCGCGCAGCATGGCGAAGGTGGGGTCGTTGGCCGTGCGCGGCTGCGGCACATGGCCCAGGTGGTCGAATACCACTTGCACCGGGAGGTCGCTCCACGTCGCCTTGGCGGCGAGCAGGGCGTCGGCCGGGGCGTTGACCTGGATGTGCCAGCCCATGGACGCGATACGGCCGGCCAGGGGCCGCACCATGTCGAGGGTGGTGGTGCCGGGCGGCGCCAGGTTGAAGCGGATGCCGCGCACGCCGGACTCATGCAGGTGCTTGAGTTCGGCGTCGGTGACGCTGGTATTGACGACGGCGACGCCGCGGCAGGTTTTCAGTCCGAACGCGGCGATGGACTCGACCAGCAGCCGGTTGTCGGTGCCGTAGGTGGAGGGCTGCACGACGACATGGCGGGTGGTGCCGATGCGCCGCTGCAAGTCGCGGTAATCGGCAATCACCGCGTCGGCCGGGCGCAGGCTGGCGTTGGGGGCGACCGGGAAGCGCGCGTCGTAGATGTGGTGGTGGCAATCGGTGGCGTTGGCCGGCGCCCGGGTTTTGGCGGGCTGGGTACCGCGGGAAAACTTCACTGTGGTTTCACGGGTGACCGGCTGCTGGGCGCAGCCGGCGATGCCGGCGCCGGCGCCGATTGCGCTTACCGCACACAGGGTTTGCAGGAAATGCCGGCGGCCGGATTGGTCCGCATTGTCGTCGTGGGGGGTATGCATTGCTGTCTCCTTTTATTGGCTGAATAAAGCCTGCTTTTGTGGACTGCGTCCCCCAGGTTGGACGCGAGGAGGATGGGGCATTCTCCTCCACTGTGGGCATGCGTGTGGCGGTGGGCTGAAAGGGGCTTCCGGGGCGGCACGTTTTCGTTTATGCGATGCTGGATGAAAGGGTTATTCACTCCTTGCGCCGATCACGCTGCCCGGGAATCAGGCCCTGTGCTACCGTTGCGCGGTTTCAAGAAGCGCCGCTGCGATTCGGTGTTCCAAAAAGATTTTCGGGGGAGACAAGGTGTTCAATCTTTTACGCATGCTGGCGGCGTCCGCTGCCGCGTTGCTGTTGCATGACGCCGTGCTGGCGCAGGCGTATCCGTCGCGGCCGGTGCGGATTGTGGTGCCCTTCGGCAACGGCACGCCGGACGCCCTGGCGCGCCTGGTCGGCCAGCAGCTCGGCACCCTGCTGGGGCAGCCGGTGGTGATCGACAACCACCCTGGCGCCAACGGGCTGATCGGCTCGAAACAGGTGGCGATGGCGGCGCCGGACGGTTACACGCTGCTGCTGACCACCTCGTCGATTGCCATCAACCCGAGCATCTACAAGAAGATGCCCTTCGACGTGTTGAAGGATTTCAGCCCGGTGACCCGGGTGGCGGCGACCGAGGCGCTGGTGCTGGCGGTGAACCCCGGGGTCCCGGCGAATTCGGCGCGCGAGTTGCTGGCGATGATTGCCAGGCCGGACAGCAAGGTTTCCTATGGTTCGCCGGGTGTGGGCAACCTGTTGCACCTGGCGGGGGAGTTGTTCAACGCGCAGGCGGGGTTCCGGGCGGTGCATGTGCCGTACAACGGTTCGGGGCCGTCGCTGTCGGCGCTGCTGGCGGGCGACGTGCAGTTCGAGTTTTTGACGCCGCCGCTGTCGCTGCCTTATCTCAAGTCGGGCAAGCTGCGCGCGCTGGGCTACACCTTCGAGCGGCGCTCACCGCTGCTGCCGGCCGTGCCGACGATGCGCGAGCAGGGCATCGAGGGGATGGAAGTCGATGGCGGCTGGTTCGGGCTGTACGCCCCTGCCGGTACGCCGGCGGCGATCGTTGACCGCCTGCAGGCGGAGGTGAAAAAGGCGGTGGCCGACCCGGCTACCTTGCAGCGCATGCGCGACCTGGCCTTCGAGCCGGTGGCCAGCACGCCGGCGGAGTCGAAGCGCATGATGGCGGAGGAAGTGGCGAAATTCCGCGAGCGGGTGAAGGTGGCGCGGATTCAACCGGAATGAGCGCCGGAGTCAGTGAAATGAAAATGGCTTCACGTGGAGACAGCATGAGCTTGAATATACGCAGGGTAGTGACCGGGCATGACGAGCAGGGCCGCGCCGTGGTGAAAATCGACGCGCCGGTGAGCCGGATCAAGAACAACCGCCCGAAAGTGCAGTCCACCGTGGTGTGGGCGACGCAGGGTTTTCCGGTGGATAACGATGATGCTACCGACGGCTCGACCCGCGATGTGAGCACCAGCGAGCACGATGGCACGGTATTTCGCATCGTCTCCTATGAGCCGGGGGCGACGCCGCGCAATCACCGCACCGACAGCATCGACTATGCGGTGGTGATGGCGGGCGAGATTTATATGGACCTGGACGGCACCGAGGTGCACCTGAAGCAGGGCGATGTGCTGGTGCAGCGCGGGACGATCCACAACTGGATCAACCGCGGCACGGTGCCTTGCGTGATCGCCTTTGTGCTGGTCGGCGCCAAGCCGGCGCGGCCGGGCGGCAAGGCGCTGGAGGCGGTGGGCTAGAGGATCGGCGTGCGGCGAGAGCTGCCGTTTTACAGCGGATCGAGCGGGTAAATCGGGCGTTTTAGTTTGGTGTAGCTATAGACCGAAAGGTCGGCGTTGGTCACGCCTTCGCCGTGGCATTCGACAATGTGGGAGGCAATCGGCTTGAAGCCGGCGCGATAGTGGATGCGGCTTTTCAGCATGATGTAGCGTTTCTTCGTCGGCTCGATGCCGCAGTGGCGAAAGATCAGCAGGTCGAAGGGCTCGTGGTGCAGCGAGGTGACGACGATCTGGGCGCGCCCGGTGTCGAGCACGGCCGTGGGGCCGAGGTGGGATTTCAGGCCGGTGTACATCGGGCCGCGAAAGACGATTTCGCCATCGGTGATGGCTTGCACGCGGCCGCTTACGGCCAGTGGTTTGCCGGTGAGGCCGATGGAAGGCATGTCGGTCTTGCCGCCCAGCGAGAGGGTGACGTTGTTGCCGATGCCGGCGGCGATCATTTGTTGCACGGCTTGCGGGTCGCGGATCGGCGCGATGGCGACGTCGTCGAGCTGCTGCCTGAGGATTTCGGCGACCACGGCCATCACGTCCTGTGTGCCGCCGGAGCCGCAGTTGTCGCAATGGTCGATCAGCAGCACCGGGCCGTCGGGATGGCCGTCGCCGAACAGCTTGGCGCGGCGCACGGCCTCTGGCAGGGGCGACGGATGATAGACGTATTCGGCGCGGCGCTCTAGGGCGATGGACATCATTTCGCCGGCGACGCGCGCGGCGGTTGCGTGTGCGGCCTGCGGGTCGCGTTTACCGTTGGTGATGACGACGGCGGCGATGCCGGTGTGCTGCGTGTCGGCGTGAGCGAAGCCGGGTAGCAGGGTGGCGGCAAGGACGGTGCCGTTTTTTTCCATCGCGCGGGCGTGGTCGATGATGGCGCCGGAGGGACCGTCTTCCGGGGCATGGCGCATGATGGCCGAGACGATGGGCAGCCATTGGTGCACCATTACCGGCTTGATTCTGCCCTTGATGGCGTCAACCAGGATTTCGCCGGCCAGGCGGCCGGACTCGTACATGTCGACGTGAGGGTAGGTCTTGTAGCCGGTGATGACGTCGGCCAGGGCGACGGTCTCCGGTGAGAGATTGGTGTGGTAGTCGAAGGTGACGGCGATCGGCACGCGGGGGGCGATGGCGCGCAGGCGGCGCAGGATTTCGCCCTCGGCATCGTCGCAATCCTCGATCACCATGGCGCCGTGGAGGTCGAGGAAGATGGCATCGCAGCCGGCGGCGACAGCCTCTTCCAGCGGGTCCATCAGGGTTTCGAAGGTTTTGCGCGAGCAGGCGGAAGAGGGCCAGGATTCGGCGGCAACGGGGGTGACGATCGTGGCGCCTTCGCGCTCGGCGATGTCGAGGTAGGCGGCAAAGGGAGTGGCGGAACCGCGAAATGCCTCTTTTGCCGCTTCGCCGAAATAGGGACCGCGGCCGTGGCCGAAGGCGGACAGTGGGGTGGGGACGGGGGAGAAGGTGTTGGTTTCGTGCTTGATCAGGGCGATCAGGTAGCAGGGCGGCATGGATGTGGAAAGGGGCGGCATTCCAGATTGTCCTCGCAAACCGGAGATGAGAACGATTGCATTCGTATCATAGCGTGCAATCGTGCGGATGCGGCCAGCCAGACGCGATCGGTTGCCGCGCTTCGCTGGCCTGCGACTGCGTGACACTTCGAAACTATACTAGTCGCTGCGCCGTAAGCGCGTGTAACCGCGTGACCCGCTATTTCGTCAACTCGGCGTATAGATTGAGGCCGATTTGCCGGTCCCGCGTTTCCAGCCCTTGAAGCTCTTCGTGATCCGAGATTCCGAACTCCACAAACTTGATTTCGCGAAAGCCCAGATGGCTTGCCACCAGACGCAGCTCTTCCATCGAATAGAAATGGATGTGGTCCCAGATTTCGTACGCTTCGATTTCGCCGCGCATCACGCCTTCGGCCGTGGAGGGGGTGTAGTGCTTGCGCAAGACGCCCTCGAGGCAGGGAAAGCTCAGCCGGGCAACGCCGTTCGGGATCAGGGCGCGGTAGATTTCACTGAGTAGAAAGATCGATTGCGCCTGGGTCAGGTGTTCGATCATGTCCTCAGTGAACGCCAGGCGAACGGAACTGCTTTCAAAGGGGTGGCTCTCCAGCAGGTTGATCCTGACGTAGCGGGGGTCGTCGATACTGATGATGTCGGCGTTCAGCCATCCCTGCAGAAGAACATCGCCACAGCCGTAGTTGATTTTCCCCTGATGCGGGACCAAACTCGGCATCGATGCAGCCGGCGGCGGTCCGCCGCGCCAATCGAGCCAACGGCCGCGCTGCGGGTCGCATTTGAAGTGCTCGTAGACGGCGGTCTTTTTATCCCAGGGATCGATCTTGCGGAGGAACTGCACGAGTTCCCGATGGGACATCTGCGCGGGATGCGGCCGCTTGGCCGGGTCTCCACGAAGAATTCGCAGCAGGCGCCTGGCTATTCTCTTGATCATGGTGAATGATTTTATCAGCGTGCCGCTACAACCGGCGATCAGGTCGATGATGGCCGTCGGAAAACCACGCGCGCGATGTTCAGCAGGAAATTCTTCCACGTCCGGTATATGTTGAGGGGCGCCCAGGCTGGCGGACAGGCGAGCAGGATGAACATGGTCTGATACCAGGGGTTGGCCACATAGCGCTTGCTGAAGACCTTGCGCAGATGGCCGGCCAGCGTGGTCTCGCTCACTACATGGGTGCCGGTCGTCGTGGTGTTGTACGCCAGCCTCACCGACTTGTCGGTGATCAGTTGCGCGCCGCGGCGGTGCGCGCGTATCGTGTATTCATAGTCGCTGGCATAGTGCGGCAACAGGCGGGGGCGGAAGCCGCCGAGCGCGATATAGTCGTCGACGCGCTGGAACAGGCCGCGCGTCGAAAAGCAGTTGATCTGCGCCGGATCGGCAACACCGGTAAATTGGAACTGGCGCCAATTCACGTTGACTCCCGCTTCCTCGAACTTTCCGGTGTGCTGGTCATAGAGCTGCGCCAGCAGCATGCAATTCTTGCGGCCATGCAGAACCGTTATTGCATTGTGCAAAAAGTCGGATTCGAAAATGGTGTCGTCGTTGCAGATCAGGACCAGGTCGTCCGGCGGCAAGCCCGATGCGGCGATGCGGGCATAGGCCTGCTGCAGCGCGCCCGCCCACCACCAGGTACCGTCGCCGCGCAATATCTCCGCAGCCGGGAAAAGGGCGCGCACCGCCTCCGCCGTGCCGTCCCGGGAGCCATCGTCGACCAGCAACAGGCGATGGTGCACGTAGCTTTGCTGCAAGAGGCAGCGCAGGAATGCCAGAGTGACGGTTTTGCGATTGTGGACCGGCAGTACAACGTGGACCATCGGCGTGCGCGCGCTGCCGCCGGAGACATGGGCGCCCGTGGCCGGCGCAGCTTCAGGCATGGTCCGGCTTGCGAACGAAATAGAGAATGTTGTCGCCGCCACCGAACAAATCAAAAAGCCGCGTCAGGACATGATTTACCTTGAGTCGGTGAATGATGCCGAGGGCTCGAAACAGGATTTTCCTGGCCATTGAATCGGCTATCGGGGTGCGCGACCAGAACGCGGAGGGCTGGCCGGGTTGGGGGAACCGCAGGTAGTGCTGCCATTGGTAACCCAGCCATTCGGAATGGGTCACGGTGCGGGTTTCCACCAGCTTCAGGCCCGCCTGTTCGCATGCGCGGCCGAATGATTCGCGCGAGAAGTGCTGCAGGTGATAAGGAGCGTGCCAGTTGAGCCAGCAGCGGCCGAATATCCGCGCAGGCAGGCTGTGGGAGTTGGGCGTGCTTAAGATGGCGGTGCCGCCCGGCTTCAATACCTGCCGGATGCCGGCGAACATCTGGCGCGGATCGACGACATGCTCGATCACCTGGTCCAGGGTAACGTAGTCGAAGTAGTCCGCGGGATAGTCACGCGGATCGAACACGCCGATTTTGACGTTCAGCCCGAATTTGTCGGCGACTCGCTTGGCATTGGTGTCTATTTCGACCCCGAAACTTTCGCAGCCGCGATTGTTGTGATACCCCAGGGTCTGGCAAAAGCCGCAGCCGATATCGAGAATGCGCACACGCTCCGGCACCCAGCGAAAAGCCGCGCAGCGCTCGCCGTTGAACCAGGCGGAAAATCCGCCGACCGCGACATGCGGCGCATAGTCGTCGACGGAAAACGAGGAGCGCGGATAGTAGTCGGAGTAGAGGGTGCCGAGTTGCTCGGGGGTAAACGACGCGTTCAGGTGCCGATGCCCGCACCGCGCGCAGGAACACAATTCGAAGCGCCCGGGATATCCATAGCGGTCGTCATATATTTCATCGTACAGGACGGTCGTGGAAGCATCACAAATTGGACATTCGTGACGTGGGGCGGGGACGAGATCGGCTTTACCCGGCAAAGAAGACTCCGGTACGAAAGGACGGTGCGTGGGCGGCGGCCAAACCTTGACGTGCTTTGTTAGTATCGCCAGCAACGACGCGTGGCTTCGAATTCGTCAAGTATAGCGAAAATCCCGCGAACATAGTCCAGGCCGGTCCATTGTTGCGCGCGCGCGCGACCCAGGGCCAGCATTCGCGGGCGCTCTTCGGGGATTTGCAGCAGGCGCTTGACGGCAGCGGCCAGCATTGCGGGATCGGTGGCGTCGACATACAGGGGGCCCTCCTGCAATTGCTCCCGGGCGCCGTCATAGTTCGACATGATGAGCGGGCACTGCAGGGCAAACGCCTCCAGCGGAGGAAGATTGTCGGGCCCGAACAGGCTGACATACACCAGGGCAAAAGCGCCGCGATAAAGCGCGATCAGATCGTCCTGCGATACAAAGCCAAGGAAGTGGACGTGCCGCTCGACTCCGAGGGATAGTGCAAGGGCGCGCACATGGTCCAGGTTGCCGTGATCCGAACCTACCAGCGCGAGCTGAAAAGGCTCGGCGTTGTCGGTGTTGAGCAGGCGCAGTGCGTGCAGAAGATTGGCGTGGTTCTTGTGCGCCCAAAACTGCGCGGGGTAGAACAAATAACGGCCGCGGATGCCGAGGGCTTCCAGCCGCGCGGCCGGATCTTCGTAGGGCGCATCCAGCGCGAAACTTGGGGTGGGCAGCGCAAGCACGCGGACGCGCCTGGAGGGGATTTGGTAGAACCCCTCGATCTGGCGGCGGCCTTCCTCGGTGCCGGTGATTACATACGCGGCGCGATTGAGGTAACGGAAGAAGAAATCCTCGCGTTCTTCCCACAGGCCTCCGCGGCTGACCTCCGGAAACCAAGGTTGCAAGCGGTGCTGCAGGTCAAAGACGGTGGTGATGTAGGGAACATCGAAGGCCTCGTGCTCGTAGTGGCCGATCGACCAGCTGAATTCGATGCCCTTGTCTGCGAGAACCACAGCTTCCTCGCTGGGCGGCAGGGCATAGCCAAGTGCGCGCATGACGCGGTTCTTGAGCGAGGCCGCCGCATGCAGGGAGCGGCGCCGCGCCATCGGCGACACGTGCACGTTGGGGGAGAGTTCCAGCGAAGAAAAGCTGTCCGCCTTGTCGTGTTCGCAGATGATGTGGAATTCGTGTTCCGTTTCGCCGGCGAGCTTTAGAAAACAGCGGAAAATGTCCTGCTGATAGGTAAAGACTCCGCCGGCGCGCGGAAATGGATCGTTGAAAAAAAATCCAACCTTCAATGTGGCTCCGATAACGTGGAGTGGAAGGGCGCCGGCCCTTGAGGGGGCTTCAGCTTGTGGCGCGCCGGATGACGAACGTCATATTCCAGTCGCTGGCTTCAAGCGCCCGGCCGGGTTCGAGAAAGGGACAGCGCAAAAGCACTTCAAAACCCAAGGCCGCAAGAAGGTCGGTCATTTCCTGCGCGAAATAAAAACGCACATGATGATCTTCGGTGAAGCGCGTGATCGCGCCGTCCGTGTATGTCACCTCGAATTCAAAGCGCACCGTTGCCTGCTCGCGCAATGCGTCCACGCTGGTGCGCGAAACACGTTCCACCTGCCGCAGGGCATCCCCCATCCGCCGCACCTTGTGCGGGGAATAGCCCGGCAGGACGGCCGCGCCGTTCCATACGTCGAAAATGAAAATGCCGCCGGGCCCCAGCAACCCGGCAGCATTGCGCATTGCGCGCGCGAAGTCGCTGAAATCGGTAAGGTAGCCGAGCGAGGCGAACATGGCCAGCGCGACATCGAATTTTCCGCCAATGGCGTCCGCCGCCTGGAAGGAGTGCTCATGAAAGCGCAGATCCAGGCCGCGAGCCGCCGCGCTCTCGCGGGCCACGCCCACCATGCCGGAGGAGATGTCGCTGCCTTCGACCGCATATCGTTTTCCCGCCAGTTCGAACGCGTGGCGGCCAGTCCCGCAGGCCAGGTCGATCACGCGGGCACCCGCGCCCTTGCGCGGTGAGTATTGCTCGATCAGGCCGGCGACAAAGCCGGCTTCGGCGGCATAGTCTTTGTCGCGATAGACCAGATCGTAGATCGCGGAGTATTCCCCGAACGGGATGGCGTCCTTGTCCGCTACCGCCGCACCGCTGCTCATTGGTCGAGCGCTTCGATCAGGCTGTCGCAGACAAAATTGATGTCTTCATCGGAGATTGCCGGCCCGCTGGGCAAATAGAAGCCGCGCACCCCCAGGCTGTTGGCTACCGGACATTCGTCGTGGCGGGTCAGCCCGCGGGCGATGAAGATTTCCTGCATGTTGTACGGCAGGAAATTCTCGCGGCTCTCGATGCCCTTGGCGGCGAGCGCGCGCATCACTTCGCCGCGCCGCTCCGCGTTGCGGCCCTTGAGCAGGATGTGCACCATCCAGTGCACGTTGCGGGCGTACTCTTTTTCCGGCGGCAGCTCGATGTCGTCGCGGCCGGCCAGCCTGGCCATGTATTTGTGCGCGACGCTGCGCTTGAGCGCGATGATTTCGTCGATCTTGCCGAATTGCGCATGGCCGATCGCGGCCTGCAGGTTGGTCATGCGGTAGTTGTAGCCGATGTCGCGGTGCTGGAACTTGTTCTTGTCGCCGAAAGCCAGGCCCTTGAGGTTGCGCGCGCGCGCCGCCCACTCGGCATTGTTGAGCGTGAGCATGCCGCCCTCGCCGGTGGTGATGACCTTGTTGGCGTAGAAGCTGAAGCAGCCGATGTCGCCGATACCGCCGACCTTGCGGCCCTTGTACAGGGCGCCGTGGGCCTCGGCGCAATCTTCGATCACATACAGATTGTGCTCTCGGGCAATTTCCATCACCGGGTCCATGTCCACCGGGTGGCCGAACAGGTGCACCACCAGGATCGCCTTGGTTTTCGGCGTGATGCGGGCGCGCAAAAGCCCGGGATCGAGATTGAGGGTGTCGGGTTCGGAATCGATCGGCACCGGCCGCGCGCCCTGGTACAGCACGGCGAAAAAGGTCGCCATGTTGGTGAGCGAGCTCACCAGCACTTCATCCTCGGGACCGATCGACAAGGTTGCCAGGGCCAGATGCAGGGCAGTGGTGCCGCTGGAGACCGCGACGCCGTGGGTGCATTCGCAATAGGCGGCGAATTCCTGCTCGAATTTGGGTAGGTAGTCCCCGAAAAAACCCGAGATCGCGCCCTGGGAGAGTGCCTGGTTTACGTGGTGCGTCTCTTCCGGTCCGAGCAGGGGCTGGCCCACCGGTACGCGGCGCATGGCTTGCGGTTGGGACATGGCGGAGCTCTTAAATTCCGGTGACCAGCGGGACTTCGAGGCGGAAGGTGTCGCTCTCGTATTCCTTGCCCCCGCGCGGCCCTTTGGTGAAGACCAGGAGATCGGCTTCCTCCAGGCCGACCAGCGCGTGACGCACATTCGGGCCAGTGGCGACCAGGTCGCCGGGCTTCATCACGGTCTCGACAGCGGCTTCACCAGGCGTCTGGCTGACCAGCTTGATGCTGCCGGAGATCACGTAATTCCATTGCGTGGTCTCCTTGTGATAATGGTTGGCGCGCACAGCCCCCTTGCGGAAGGTGATGCGGGTAATGGCGTTGATGGTCTCGTTTTCGAGCAGGTCGGTGATTTCGCCGCGGTCATCCTTGAATGCGGGCACCAGAGTGATTTTTTCCATGATTTTCCTTTCCGACGCTCAGTCGACTATCCGGGGAAAAGGGATAGGAATAATGAATTTGCCGCCGCGCTTGCGGAATTCGTGGAGGTTTCTCATGATTTCCTCGGCGAAATTCCATGCCAGCAACAAGGCATAGTCAGGCTGGCTGGTCAGCAGCTCATCGTCGGAGACCACCGGAATGTGCGCGCCGGGGGTAAAGCGTCCGATTTTTAGCTTCGACTTTTCGGTGACGAAATCGATCAGGTCGTGGTCCAGGCCGCAATAGTTGAGCAGGGTCATGCCCTTGGCCGGCGCGCTGACGGCCGCAATGCGCTTACCTTCATGCTTGAGCGAATGCAGCATCCAGGTCAGCTCGTCCTTGTTGCGGCGCACTCGGGCGGCGAATTCGGCGAGCTTTTCATGGTCGTAGATGCCCATCCCGACTTCCGCCTGCACCATTTGCGCGATGTCCGGTGAAACCGGCCACTGGCCCCGGCGGCCGACATGGACGCGAAATGACCCGCCGTGAATGTCGCGCTCTTCGATATGGAAGACTTCCATGTCGTGCTTGTGGAAGAAGGAGATCAGCGGCTTCACGGACAGGTAAGACAGATGCTCGTGATAGATGGTGTCGTATTCGTTCTGCTTCAGCAGATTGACGAAGTAGGGCGCTTCGAAAATGAAGACGCCGCGCTCGCTGATCAGGGCCTTGATGCTGCGCATGAAGGCGTCCAGGTCGTCCACGTGCGCGAACACGTTCGTCGCCGTCACCACGGATGCGGGCCCTTTGCCGGATACGATCTCGCGGGCGGTGTCTTCGTTGAAAAAGTCGCAGATCGTATCGATCCCGTTGGCCTGCGCGATCATGACGATATTTGCGGCGGGATCGACCCCCTGGACGCGCATGCCGTTGGCCTTGAAGGCGCCCAGCAGCACGCCGACGTTGCTGCCGATATCGACGGCGAGGTCTTGCGGCTTCAGTTTCAGGCGTTCGACTACGCTTGAGGCAAACTCAGACCAGTGGGCCTGGCCGGTGCGAGTGGTTGAAGATTCGTAAGGATAGTCGTTGCGGTACAGGACTTCCGGCGACACCACATGGTTCAGCTGGGCCAGCCCGCAACCATCGCACATGACGACTTGCAGTGGATAGTGCACATCCGGTTCGCGCAACTGGTCTTTGCGGCGAAATTGATCAGCCGGGGGAGTAAAGCCCAGATCGAGAAATTTATGCAGCTGAGTGCTGCCACACATCCTGCAATTCATGGGCGAATATGCACTTATTTAAATGGGGCCGAAGAGCCGGGTGACGGGCGAAATTATAACCCGTTCGAGCCTGACGAAATGGCGCTTGCCGAGTGAAAAGCCGTTGCCCCTGCTACTGCGCCGCGCCTACCCGCTTTTGGTGCGCTGGCGCACCGAGGGACCGGATTCGGCAGCCAGGGGTGAAATTACGGACCAGGCCATTTGGCCCCTGCAGGTTGCGCGCTTAAGGCATGCGGCAATCAGCGCAATCTGAACAGATAACCTCGATACCCGCCGACCGCGCCGCGCACCGCAATGGACGAGCCGATACTGGCGTCGAACTGATCGGCAAGCACATATTCCGGTTCGAAACAGGCAATCAGCTCGCGCTCGTTGAACAGGCGGCAGGGGTAGCTTGCCTCATAGATCGAGGGCGGCACCGTCTGCACGGTCAAGCGGGTCGGCACGTCGAACAAGACCGGTGCACGATCGACCAGGATAGTCGGGGCGCGGGTCTTCACCAGCGTTTGCACGATCTGCCCGGGATGCTCTAGATATTGCACGACGCTGGAGAGCAGGACAAAGTCGGGCCGGCGAACCGCCAGTGCGCCTTCGACGGATTCGTGAAAGCTCAGGACGCCGTCGGCGAAGTGGGTCTTGCCGCATTCGACAAAATGCGGCTGTTCCACCACCATCCAGTGCAATTCGCCAAGGTGGCGGAGATAGCCGCGATTCTGATAATAAGAACTGCCGAGGGCGCCGCCGAAATCCAGCACGCTGAGCCGATTGCCGTTCAGGCTTGCCGCATGCAGCAAGTTTGCCAGCAAGGGATAGGAGTACTCGATATGATCGAAAACGACGGTGTCGCGCTCGCAGGCTGCTTCACCGCGCTTGACCTTGAGCACGGCCTCGCGGGCCTTTTCGAGTATGTTGCCGGCGGCGTAGCCGGTCGCCTGGGCACTCGCTTGCGCCCAGGACGGGTAATCGCCGCTGAATTCGATGCCGTTGCCGCCCGCCGAGGCGCGAAGGCCGCGGAGCCCCCGCAGCAATGCGGGCGGGCACCAGTCCTTCAAAAAGGGCTTCAGGTGCCGGAGCATGCCGCGGGCGCGTGGCCCGATCCCGCGCCCGGCGGCAGCAGGGTCTGGAGTTCGACACGCGGAAATTCGTCCAGTTCGCCGCCGGCGGTGGCGTTGAAGATTTCGATGTGTTGCGCTTCGGCAATGTGCCGGACTTCCCGGTACTGCTTCCAGAGGCTGGCCAATCCAGCGAGCTCTTCATACCATCCGCCGCGGCGCCTGCCGTTCGCGTCGGCGGAAGAGTCTTTTCCTTTCAGGACCGTCGGTTCGTAGAAATATTTGTACTCGCCCGAAAGAAAATGATCGTGGTCCGTGCCCAGAAGATAGATGCGGTCGAATCCCATGTACATGGCAACCATCAGGCACATGATCGGTACTGATTGCACCGCGGGAATGCGCCGGGCGATGTCGGGTTTGGCGAGCGGCTTGTACTGCTCGAAACCTCCGGAAAAGACGAGATAGCGGACATCGCGGCCGGGGAGCAGGTTCTCTTCCCTGACCAGCGCTTCTTCGGTGTAGTTCAGGAACAGCGTGGCCGGGCCCAGGCAGCGGTGTATTTCCCTGAACCAGTTGACGGCGTCTTCGCGCGTGATCATCCCGTAGGTCAACTGCGGGATGCAATGAAACCGCGGATTGATCAATGCATAGTCGGGATGGTGGTAACCGCTCGATACGGAAAAAACATGTTCGTTCTTCAAGGCGCGAATGTCCTGGCGCTTTACGCTCGGGCCGTTGCAAAGAATAAAGCAGCGTTGGCCGGCGTAGCGGCCAAGGAATTCGGCATTCCGGGCTGCCAGGCGGAGCGGACCTTGCAGACGATTGTCTTCGCGTCGCTCATGAATGTGCTTGCGGGCGGTCTGGACGTATTTGTACAGGGACATTGGCAGCGTGCGGGAGATGAAGCGGCGGTGGCCTTCAGCCGCGGCTTACTCGATCCATTTCAGGATTTCAAAGACCTCGGCATAGCGTCGGCCGATGCGCTGCCCCGCGTTTTCAGCCTCGTTCTCGAAAAACGACAGCCATTTTTTTCCGGTGCGCTCGACCTCGGAGGCATGCGCCAGGATGGCGTCGCGCTTGCGGGTCCAGGTATCGGTGATATCGACATAAAAATTGCCGCGGAAATCCATCGGCGAGTGATACCAGTTGCTGCGATACATCAGCAGGCGCGGCACGTGCCGGCTGCTGTGCAGGGCGGCGCGGCCGACGGCCTGGTGGTCGTGATGGATGTCGCCCACCCAGTGGGTGTAGACCATGTCGATTTCGTGATCCTCGATGATGCGCAGGATCTCGATGTTCAGCGGATCGACGAACTCCACCTCGAGCGTCTTGAAATTGCCGCAGATGAGGTTTTCCACCCCAAGGGTGCGCATCGCCGCTTCGCCTTCCGTCTGGGCGATGTCGTTGGAGCGGACCTCGCTGTTGCGATGATTGGAAAAGCCCGAGACCGTGGCGACATAGACCACCACCTTGTCGCCCTTGGCGACGTGCTTGGCCAGCGCGCCGCCGCAGCCGAGTTCCACATCGTCGAAATGCGCGCCTATGGCCAGTACGTTCATTCAGTGCTTTCTCAGGATTTCACGCGAGCGGGTAATGCCGCAATTGAACAGCAGGTCGATGCTGCTCAGAAAGGGGATGAAGTCCCCATGCAACTGCGGATACACCGGGTGGGCGAAATCTTGCCATGTTACTTCAATCCCCGCCGCCTCGAAGGGTTCCGGGCGGAAGTAGGCGCGCGCGCCGACGCCTGAGAGATAGCGGGTGGCGCCGATTTCGCGCAGGATTTCCACCAGCAGTTCGTTGCTGCGTCCCCCGGCCTGAAGCGTACTGGCAAGAACGATCTCGACGCGGATGTCGAACAAGCCGAGCAGGAACTCGATCGAGGCGCGGTTGAAATCCGCCAGCAGCCTGTCGGGCCGGGCATAGAACGCCTGGAGCAGGGGAAAGATCTCGGCGAAAAAAGCCGCCTTGCGGTAATTCTGCTGCAACAGGTTGAGGTGGTTGCCGCGCCAGTCCACCTTGTCGGAAAGCTCGATGCGATTGATCGGCGTATCGCGCTCCGCGCTGTTCACGCTGACGGTGATCCAGCGCTCGCCCTGCGGCGTCTTGATCTTGTCGCGGTTGGTCCAGCTTCGGCTGGTGGCATTGACGTATTGCGCGTTGTCCAGCAGTACGAACACGTCCGCTCGCAGCAGGCGGTCGAAAAAGCCCAGGTAGGGCATGAAGTCGGGCTGGTGGATCACGGCGGTGCGGCTCATGCCAGCTCCAGCAGCGCCTGGCAGACGCGCTCAGTGCCGTGCAGCGGCACATGCGCCAGGCCGGCGGCGCTCATGGCGGCGATGTCCGGCGGTGCCGCGAACGCGGATTCGTCCAGCGCGGAATGGTGCCCGGCAAAGCGCGCCGCGCCCAGGCTCGCCAGATGTTGCGCCATCGGAACTTCGAACCACTCATTGGCGATGGCGATCACCGGCAGTCCGGACGCGGCGGCTTCGAAAGACGTGACGCCGCCCCCGGTGATGGCCAGGTCATGCTGGCTCATCTCTTCGATCATCGAAGGCACGCCGACCTTGAGCGTGAAATCGGCGGTCAATTCGGCTCGAAGGGCTTCCTGGTGCATGAACCCCGGGCCGATAATCACCGTCGCCGGGCGCCCATATTTGCGCAGCAGGGCGACGGCCTTCACCGTCGCGCCGTAAGTGTCGGTCCCGCCCAGGGTCACCAGCAGGCTGCGCGCCTCGGTGCGCGCACGGCGGTGGCGGGCGATTTCCGGGTTGAGGATCAGATAGTCCAGACCGCGCAACACCCGGCGCCCGGCCAGCGGCTCGCCGGTGAATACCAGCGAGGCGATATGCAGGTCGGCGAGCGTCGCGCCCTCGCCGCGGTCCTCGATGGTGGCCAGCGCCACCCCGGCGGTTTTCACCGCCTGGGCGTGGGCAAGATCGGTGTCGAGCCGGTCGTTCAGCCAGAGGCGCGGCGCATGGCGCCGAACGACGTCCGGCACCCACTGCGCCGCCCGCGCCAGCTCGACCACTTCGAAGGGCAGTTGCTCCTGGCGCAAAACGTCAAGCGCCGGCGCATGGTCGTTGACCAGCAGGATGAACGGCAAGCCGCGCTCGCGCAGATGCTGCGCAAGGTTGCGCATGCGGAACAAGTGCCCCATGCCTCGCGCATGGGAGCTCTCTAGGCAAATTGCGAACATAGTGCGATCGCCTGGGCGGTTGTAACCTGGTCGGTGCCAGCGCGCGCGACGATGAAATTGGCGCGGCGAAAATCCGTTTCATCATCCACGGTGAGGCGCACGGCAGGCTGGTTCTTGGCCGCCGGGGGTTCCAGCAACAGAGTCCTGAAGCGTTCCGGATGCTCGATCATGTATTCGTCCACATGCTCGAAATGATGGGGCGCGTGCGCCTGCGCGGCCGATATCGCCAGCGCCTCGAAGCGGAATACCTCCGCGCCCACACCGACTGGCAGTACCGGAAAGGAGTGCGAGAAATCAGCGCCGCTCGACAGATGCAGGTCGAGCAGGCGATCCAGCTCCTCGATGTCGGTAAACGGATTGTCCGAGGTCAGGCGCACCACCTGATCAAAGCCGTATTGGCGCGCGCACTGGAAATAGCGGTCCAGCACATTGCTTTCGCTGCCGCGAAAAACGAGGGCGCCGCGCTGTTCGCAGAACTGCACGATGGCCTCGTCCCGCGCTTCAACGGTGGTGGCGACGACCGCGATGGCGCGATGACGCAATTGCGCCAGCCTGTCGAGCACGTGCGCCAGCAGGGGCTTGGCGCCGATGGCGCGCAGCACCTTTCCCGGCAGCCGGGTCGATCCCATGCGGGCCTGGATGATGATGCCGAGCTTTATTGCAGCGCTTCCCACGTCAGCACGTCGTCGGCTTCCAGCGCCTTGACGGCGCGCCGGCCCACCAGTTCCTGCAGGTGCTTGGGCGCGATGCCGTAGCCCGGCCGCTTGATCGCCAGGTGCCCGGCGGTGAGTGTCTCGCCGGCGGCCAGGGCGCGCGCCACCACGATGCTTTTGCGATTGTTGACGCGGGTCTTCGCCTCGCTCGCCGCGGGGTGTTTGACGCCGTCGCCGCGCATGACTTCGAAGCTGCGCACGGCGGCAACAATGGCGCTCATCTCCGCGGGGTCGGCCGAGAGCATGTGGTCCGGGCCCGGGGCCTGCTTGTCCCAGGTGAAATGTTTTTCCAGGATGTGGGCGCCCATCGCCGCCGCGCAGATGCAGGCGGTGGTGCCGATGGTGTGATCGGAGTAGCCGACCTCAAGGTCGGGAAACTCGCGCATCATCGCCTGCATCGCGCCCAGGTTCACATGCTCGGGGTGGGTCGGGTAGCTGGTAATGGCGTGCAGCAGCATCAGCTGGGTGTTGCCGCTGGCGCGGATCGCCGCCACCGATTCGCGCACCTCCTCCATGGTGCACATGCCGGTGGAGAGGATCATCGGCTTGCCGGTGCGCGCCACGTAGCGCAGAAAAGGCAGGTTGACGGCGTCGTCCGAGCCGATCTTGTGCGCGCCCACGCCCAGGGCTTCCAGCATGTCCACGTCGGCCTCGTGCGAAGGGGTGGAGAACCAGTCGAGCCCGCTTTTCGCGGCGTAATCGAATACCGCTTTGTGCAGGTCGAGGTCGATCTCGTACTGCTTGAACAGTTCGTGCTGAGAAACCACGCCGGTGTTCTCCATGTCGAACACCGCCTTGCGGCTGGCCACCGTGTCGGCCTTGTAGGTCTGCAACTTGACCGCATCGACCCCGGTACCGGCGGCCGCGTCGATCAGGGTGCGCGCTTCCTCGAAGCGGGTGAAGTTGCCGCCGATTTCGGCAATCAGGTAGCAGCGGTCGCTTCGATGGTTGCGGAACATGGCCGGGCCGCCTATTTGCCGATCAGCTGGATGCGGCGCGTGTAGTTGCGCACCGCGAAGGTGCGGCCGTTCACTTCGCCCGCGTCATCCTGTGTTTTACGCGGCAGGTAGCACTTGCGGCACACCGCGCTGTTCATGAAGCCGCGCGGCTGCAGGTGCATCTCGCGCACCTTTTGCATTTTCTCGCCGTGCCAGATTTCATGCACCGTCTGGGTCTTGGCATCGCCGATGACTTCGCGATTTTCCTCGTCGTTGGAACACTTCATCACCAGGCCGTCGGCGCCGATTACCAGGCGCTGGTATTGCTGCGGGCAGGTGAAGTCTTCCAGGTACTCGATGTCCTTGTCGTTGCTCAGGTAGTCGATCAGCGGGTTGAAGGCGACCTGGTCGGTGATTGGCGCGAAGGTGTCGTAGTAGCCCTGCGGATTTTCCTGGATTGCCGGCCAGATTCCCTGCACCTTGATCACCGGCTTGAGCAGGCCGCGGTCCTCCTTGTACTTCTTGATCGCCTTGAGTTTGTCCAGCAGGTCGTCGAACTTGAGCGGCTTGCGGATGTGCTCGTAGGTTTCCTTCAGGCCATCGATCGAGATGGTGATCCAGTCGATCCCCGCCTCCTGGACCTTCTGGAAAAACTCCGGGGTCAGGCGGCCGCCGTGGGTCAGGGTCGAGACTTCCTTGATGCCGTGCTCCTTGGCATAGCGCACTGCCTCGACGAATTTCGGATGCACGGTGGATTCCCCGCGCAGCGAAAGGCGTAGCGCCGGCACCTTGCCGCCGATCTCGTCGATGATGCGCTTGAACATGTCGAAGTCCATGATCTTCGCATCCACATGCTTGCGGAAGTCTTCCGAGATCGTGTAACACATCGGGCAGCGCAGGTTGCATACCGAAGAGAGCTCAAGGTCGACCAGGGTGGGGTAGTCCGCCACCGTCTGGTTTTTCGCGTGATCCACCCAGTCCTTGCGGTATTGCGCGTAGCCTTCCGGCCAGTCGCTGCCGAGCTTGCGCTGGAACTCCGCCTCGCGCTCGGGCGTGTCCATCGAATAATTGCCCTTGTTGATCGGGACGTGGCGCTGATTCATGAAGCCTCTTGCATGGCGTTGAGGATGGCCCGGATTCCACCGCGGAAGGAGTGTTTCGGCGACCAGCCGAGCTCGCGGCGGGCCTTGGCAGCATCGGCGCGCGTGTCGTCGATTTCCTGCACGCGCGGCACCTGCGCGCTAAGCACAGGCTTGGAGGTGGCTGTTTCGGCCTGGATCGCGGTAATCACTTCGGCCACGCTCAGGGAATTGCCTGTCCCCGCATTATAAATGTTATGGCCGGCAGGCGCTTGCAGGGTGGCGGCCAGCAGGTCGACCAGGTCATCCAGGTAAAGATAGTCGCGTTTCGGCGCCAGGTCCTTGACCTGGATGACGTCGCCTTCAAGCGCCTGCCGCAGGATCGCCGGGATCAGGAACTGCTCGCCCTGTCCCGGCCCGTAGATGTTGAAAGGGCGCACCACGGTGATCGGGATGCCGTGCGTGCGTGCGAAAAACTCGCATGCCTGCTCGGCAAATACTTTCGAGAGCGCATACGGATTGTTCGGCACCAGCGGGCAGTCTTCCCGGATCGGCTGCTCGCGCACTTGCCCGTAGAGATAGGCGCTGACATAGGTCAGCGGCGCGGAGCTGGTGCGGCAGAACTCCAGCACATTGAGCGTGCCGCCGGTATTGGTGCGATGAAAGCCTGCCACGTCGTTCCAGCTGTCCGGCACGAAGGTGCGCGCGGCCAGGTGGAACACCCGGTCGAAGCGGCGCCCGGCATGGGGGGCCAGGGTGGCCGCCTCGGCAATGTCGCCATCCCGGCTGTCGAGCGCCACCACGTCGGCACCGTCCTGGCGCAGCCGGGCCGCCATTGCCCGGCCGATGAAGCCGCCGGCGCCGGTGACCAGGAAGGCGCTCACATCGGGCCCGATGTGAAGCGCGCCGGATCCTTTTCGAATTCCTCGATGGCGCGCGCATAGTCGTCGGGGCGTCCGATGTCCAGCCAGTAACCGCTGTAGCGGCGCACGTCCGCCAATACGTTGGCGCCTATCAAGGCGTGCATCAGGTGGTCGAAGCCGAAGGCGGTGTCGGCCGGAATCCAGTCGAGGGCGCGCCGGCTTACCATGTAGATGCCCATGCTGACTTCATAGGTATGGCGCGGCTTTTCCCTAAATCCGGTCAGTTTGGCCTGGGCATCGGTGTCAAGCACCCCATAGTCGATCATTTCCTCGCGCATGTACGAGGAAATGGTGAAAATGCCGTCGCGGGCGACATGGGCGTCATGAAAGTCGGCGAAGTTGAGGTCGGTCAGGATGTCGCCGTTCATCACCAGGAAGTGCGCCGGCAGATCCTTCACCAGCCGCAGCGGCGCCATCGTGCTCAGCGGCTTGTCCTCCAGCGAATAGTCGATGCGCAAGCCCCATTTGGCGCCATCCTGGAAAAAAGCCTTGATGATCTCCGCCTGGTGGTTTACCGCCATTGTGATGTGCGTAAAACCGCTGTGCGCCAGTTGCTTGATGATCAACTCGAGAATAGGCGTGTCTCCCACCGGCACCAGCGGTTTGGGCAGCGCGATGGTGTAGGGGCGCAGGCGGGTGCCCTTGCCGCCGGCGAGAATAACTGCGCGTTTGGACATTCGATAGAGGCTCTTGGCGGGAGGCTCTGGAGCCTGGTCGCCGGGTGATTGCAAACGGGACATTGTAGACCAGCGCCGCCGACCGGCACGGGCCCTGTCGATCAGCGCCGCATCGGCGCGGATTGCTACAGATTGTAGACGCCGGTTTTGTAGCGTTTCAGGTTTTCGGGTTGCGCAAACCAGTCTATGGTGCGTTTCAGCCCTTCGCGCAGGCTGACTTGCGGGGCATAGCCGGTGAGTGCGCGGATGCGCGTGTTGTCGCACCACAGCCGCTCCACCTCGCTCGCCTCGGGGCGGATGCGGGCATCGTCGGTTTCGATGGCTGTCTGCGAGCCCATCAGTTCCTGGATCAGGGCGACGGTATCGCCGATCGAAATCTCGGCGTTCGAGCCGATATTCACGGCCTCGCCCAGCGCCTTGTCGCATTCCGCCAGCGCGACGAAGCCGCGGCAGGTGTCCTCGACATAATTGAAATCGCGCGTCGGGTGCAGGCTGCCGAGCCGGATCGACTGCGCGCCGGCGGCGATCTGCGTGATCACCGTCGGAATCACCGCGCGCGCGGATTGGCGCGGGCCGTAGGTGTTGAACGGGCGCGCGATGGTGACCGGCAGGCCGAAGGCGCTGAAAAAACTGTAGGCAATGGCGTCGGCGCCGATTTTGGTCGCGCTGTATGGCGACTGCGCCTGCAGCGGGTGGTCCTCGTCGATCGGCACGCGCCGGGCAGTTCCATAGACCTCGCTGGTCGAGGTGTGGAGCACCCGCTGCACGCCCAGTTCGCGCGCGGCCTGCATCACGTTGAGGGTGCCGGTGACGTTTGTCTGGACATAGTTATCCGGCGCCACGTACGAGTAGGGGATCGCGATCAGCGCGGCGAGATGAAAGACGATGTCGCATCCGGCGACGGCGGATCGCACGAAGGCGGGGTCGCGGACGTCGCCGGTGACGATCTCGACCCGGTCCAGGCAGGGCGAGCCCTCAAGCCAGCCCCAATGATTGAAGGAGTTGTACAGGCAGAGCGCGCGCACTTGCGCGCCGCGGGCGCACAGCATTTCCGTCAGGTGCGAGCCGATGAAGCCATCGGCGCCGGTGACCAGGATTTTCTTGTTGGCGATGTTCATGGCTGGGTATGTTTCATTGCTGGCGGACACGAAGCACCCGGGCCGGCGTGCCGACGCTGATCGAACGTTCGGGCAGATTCCCGCGCACCAGCGATTGGGCGCCGACCACGGCGTCGTCGCCGATCGAAGACCCCATCATAACGGTGACTCGCGCGCCGAGCCAGACATTGCGGCCGAGGCGCACGGGAGCCGCGCTGATCGGCGCGTGCTTGGTCATCACGGCAAGGTCGTCGATGCCATGGGTGGCATCCGTGATCTGGACGAACGCGGCAAAGATGCAATGAGGGCCGATTTCGACGCTGTTCCACGCCCCGATTACGTTGAAGCTGTTCACATAGGTATCGGCGCCGATGTCGAGGCTGCCTTCAGGGCCGGTCGACAAAATGGCAAACGAGCCGATCACCGCCTC
Organism: Betaproteobacteria bacterium; assembly: GCA_028292405.1. Taxonomy (GTDB): domain Bacteria; phylum Pseudomonadota; class Gammaproteobacteria; order Burkholderiales; family JAEUOS01; genus JAQGMJ01. Next base: position 143,456 of record JAQGMJ010000087.1, on the reverse strand, counting down.
ATTTCCCAGGCGGATGTTGCCGTTGAATTCGGCGCCGCGGCCGACGCGGACCTGGTCGCCGATGACAATCTTGCCGGTGAGGCTGACATCGTCATCCAGGGCGACATTGCGCCCTATCCGGATCGAACCGTTGATTCGCACGTTGCGGCCGAGCATGGTGCCGGCCGGCACCGCGCAGCCATCGATGCAGCGCAGCCGCAGGCGCCGCGCCACCTGGGTTGCCGCCTGCAAAATCCGGCCGATGCGGGTCATCAGGCCGCTTCCTCGGTCCAGGGCAGCTGCATGGCCAGCTGCGAGCCCTTGCGCTCGAAGCCGAGGTATTGGACGATGCCCACCGAATCGATGATGCGAAAGGCCAGGCCCTCGGCGACGTCGAGGATTTCGTGCCTGCCGCGGGAAATGCCGATCCGCAGCGAATACACGCCGGTGTTCAACAGCCGGTTCGGCAAGCGCACCTCGGTGATGTGCTCGCCGGCCCGGCGCACGCCAAGGCGTGAGCGTTCCAGTTCCGAGTCCGACAGGGAAATGATCGTCTCGCCGGTTTCGTCGGAGGAAACCTGTAGCCCCAGCGTGATGCCGCCCATGGCTTCCGACAGGTGGTAGCGGATGCGCAGTCGCAGGTCTTCGGTCAGCTCGTAGCCTTCGCGCACGGTGCCCTGGGGGTCAAGCACGGCCATCTCGGCGATATAGGCCTGCTTGCCGGCCGAGGAATCCGGCGGGCAGATCCATCGGGCCTGCTCCCCCTGGTCGAGCGCTTTCAGGTACAGGCGCGTCACGTCGCTGCTCGGGCCGTCGGCCACCACCTGCCCGGATCTCAGGAGTATCGAGCGGGCGCACAGGTTGTTCACCGCGGTCATGTTGTGGCTGACGAACAGGACAGTGCGGCCATGCGCGCCGACGTCCTGCATCTTGCCGATGCATTTTTTCTGGAACTCGTGGTCGCCCACCGCGAGTACCTCGTCGACCACCAGGATTTCCGGCTCCAGGTGGGCGGCGACGGCGAACGCCAGCCGCACGTACATGCCCGACGAATAGCGCTTGACCGGGGTGTCTATGAAGGCCCCGACTTCCGCGAAATCGACAATCTCGTCGAACTTGCGGCGGATTTCCGGCTTGGTCATGCCGAGAATCGCGCCGTTGAGAAAGACGTTCTCGCGGCCTGTCAATTCGGGATGAAAGCCCGTGCCGACTTCAAGCAGGCTGGCGATGCGGCCGCGGACGCGAATGCGGCCGGAACTCGGGGCCGTCACCCTGGAAAGTATTTTCAGCAGGGTCGATTTTCCCGCGCCGTTGCGGCCGATGATGCCGACGGTCTCCCCGGCGCGCACGCTGAAGCTGACATCCTGCAGGGCGTTGAAATTTCCCGCCTGTGTCCTGGCGCCGATTTTCAGGTTCGGGTCCGGCAGCGAGCGCGCCCGCGCCCACCAGCTCTGGATGTCGCGGAACAAGACCCCGTGATTGATCACGCCGAGCTGGTATCGCTTGGAGATCGACTCGACCGAGATGGCCGTCGCGGTCATTGCGCTGCGTCCCCGGCCATGTCGCCGTTTCGCGCTCCGCGCCAAGGGGCGGACCTGATGGAAAAACGAAAGCTCATACCGTATCCATGAACAGGCGCTCAACCCTGGCGAACAGGAAAAGGCCGATGGTCAGCACGACCAGGGTGACGGCGATGCCGAGCATCGACAGTTCGAGCGTCAGCCCGCCCACCCCCAGCATCACGTACCGGAAGCTTTCCACCACCGAGGTCATCGGATTGAGATAAGCCAGCCACAGCCAGCGTTGCGGTATCTGTGAGACCGGATAGACCACCGGCGTTGCATACATCCAGAGTTGCAGTCCGAAGCTCATCAGGTATGCCAGGTCGCGATATCGGGTCGTGAGCGCGGACACCGCCAGCCCGACCCCCAGGCCCAGCGCCGCCATCTGGATCAGCAGCAGCGGCAGCAGCAGGAGCGACGGTCCCGGCCTGACGCCGGCGCCCTGGAAGATCGACCAGCCGATCAGGCACGCCAGCACCGCGAACTGGATGCCGAACTGCAGCAAATTGCTGATGACGATGGAAACCGGGGCGGTCAGCCGCGGAAAATAAACCTTGCCGAAGATGTTGGCATTGGTCACGAATGTGTCGGAGGTCTTGACCACGTTGCCGGCAAAATACTGCCAGCAAACCACGCTGGTGAAATAGAACAGGAACGGCGGCGCACCGTCCGTGGGAATCGATGCGATGTGTCCGAACACGATGGTAAACACCACCGTCGTCAGGGCCGGCTGCAGCGCGAACCAAAGGGGCCCAAGCAGGGATTGCTTGTAGATCGCCACGAAGTCGCGCCGCACGAACAGCATGACAAGGTCGCGGTATTGCCAAAGCCCGCGCAAATCAGGGGCATACCAGTGCCTCTCCGATTCGATCGTCGTCGTCCAGTTTCCTTCTTCTTCCGATTCCATCGATTTTCTTCAACAGCGAGTAGGGGGCCGTTATGCGGCGCCGCGGGCGGTGCGTCCTTCGAAATGCCGGCAGCCGCCATTACCAAACGGGATATTTCGGTCTGGAAAGGGATTAAGTCCCGCATTATAGTTATAAAATCCCCGCTTTCATGGCTGCCGGCGGTGCGCCAAGGGATTGCGCGCCCTCTGTTTTGAATCTTGCCAGGGCGGGCAGGCGCGATTTACTTATGGTTACGAAAGTCGTGGAAAAAGAACGCTGCGCTCCGATTGCCCTGTTTGTCTATAACCGGCCGGCACATACACGGCGCACGGTCGAGTCCTTGTTGGCCAATTCGCAGGCGGCGGCCAGCGCCCTGTTTGTTTTCTGTGACGGAGCGAAATCGCCGGGCCTTGCTGACGCGGTCGAAACGACGCGCGCCTACGTCCGCGGTCTTGCGGGATTTGCCTCGCTGACGGTGATCGAACGGGACCGCAACCTGGGCCTTGCGCAATCCATTACGCAGGGGGTCGGGCAACTGTGCGCCGAACATGGCCGGGTGATCGTGCTCGAAGATGACCTTGTGCTGTCGCCCTATTTTCTTCGCTACATGAACCAGGGTCTGGACCGCTACGCGGACGAGCCGGCCGTCGCCAGCATTCACGGCTACACCTATCCGGTCGACGCCGTGCTGCCCGAGACCTTTTTTATCCGGGGAGCCGATTGCTGGGGTTGGGCGACCTGGGCGCGGGCCTGGAAGTTTTTTGAGCCGGATGCAGTCAAATTGCGGGAACAACTGCGCGCCAGCGGCGAACTGGCGGATTTCGATTTCGACGGGACGGCGGGCTACGTCCGCATGCTGAACGGCTTTATCGCCGGCAAGAACGACTCCTGGGCCATACGCTGGCACGCGGCGGCTTACCTGCGAAACATGCTGACCCTTTATCCGGGGCGCAGCCTGGTGCGCAATATCGGCGTCGACGGTTCAGGTACGCATAGCGGCGACGTCGATCTGTTCGCCAACCAACTGGCCGTGGCGCCGATTGCGGTCGAGTCCATCGAACTCAGGGAAAGCCCGGTTGCTCGCGCCGCATTCGGGCGCTATTTCAGGTTTCTCAACCCGACATTGACCGAGCGAGTGCGTCGCCGTATACGGCGTATTCTGAACCGGCCTGCGGCGACGAAGTAGGGCCAGGGAAGCGTCTCCTCGGCTTGCGTCCGGACGTTCGGGGGCGCATTCGGGCCGGCCCGCAAGCTTCTGCCATTGTGGCGGCTGCGTTAAAATGGCGAGTCAGTCGGACGCTTTTACCGGACCCAAAGATATGAATCGACTCGCGGAGTATCGCGGCGCGCAGGTGCTGATCACCGGCGGCTTAGGCTTCATCGGCTCCGCACTGGCGCGGCGGCTGGTGGAGGCGGGCGCCCGCGTCACCCTGGTCGACAGCCTGATTCCCGAATACGGCGGCAACCTGTTCAACATTGCGGGCCTGGAAGACAAGCTGCGCGTCAACATCGCCGACGTGCGCGACGAGCACGGCATGCGCTACCTGGTGCGCGGGCAGGACTTCCTGTTCAATCTGGCCGGGCAGACCAGCCACCTGGATTCGATGAAGAATCCCTACGCCGACCTCGACATCAACTGCCGCGCCCAACTCTCCATCCTTGAAGCCTGCCGCCAGTTCAATACCGGCATCCGCGTCGTTTTCGCCAGCACCCGCCAGCTCTACGGCAAGCCCGAATACCTGCCGGTGGACGAGGCGCACCCGCTGCGCCCGGTCGACGTCAATGGCATCAACAAGATGGCCGGCGAGTGGTATCACGTGCTCTACAACAACGTCTACGGCATCCGCGCCTGCGCCCTGCGCCTGACCAATACCTATGGCCCCTGCATGCGGGTGGTTGACGCGCGCCAGACCTTTCTCGGCATCTGGGTACGCCAGTTGCTCGAAGGCAAGCCGATCACCGTCTACGGCGACGGCCTGCAGCTGCGTGACTTCAACTACGTCGAAGACGTGGTCGATGCCATGCTTGCCGCAGCGGTCGATCCGGCAGCCGCCGGACAGGTCTACAACCTCGGTGGCAGCGAACGCGTCGGCCTCCTGTCGCTGGCGCAACTGATGGTGGAATTGCATGGCGCCGGCGAAGCGGTGCTGGTGCCCTTCCCGCCGGAGCGCAAGGCGATCGACATCGGCGACTACTACGGCAAATACGAGAAAATTTCGGCCGACATCGGCTGGGCGCCCCGCGTCGCGTTGCGCGAAGGCCTGGCGCGCACCCTGGCGTATTACAAAGCCAATCTGGAGCACTATGTCTGATGTTGTGATGAACGACTTCCGCGCCGAGCCGGCCGCCATACGGGCAGAAATGCTGGAAGCCGCGCGCGATGTGTTCGAGTCGGGCTGGTACGTGCTGGGCAAGCAGGTCGGCGCCTTCGAGGCCGCCTGGGCGCGCGCCTGCGGCACAACGCATGCGGTGGGCGTAGGCAATGGCATGGACGCGATCGAAATCGGTTTGCGCGCCTTGGGTGTCGGCGCCGGCGACGAGGTCGTCACCACGCCGATGACAGCCTTCGCCACCGTACTGGCCATCCTGCGCGCCGGCGCCACCCCGGTGCTGGCCGACATCGACCCGGCCACGGGCCTGCTCGACCTTGCCAGTGTCGAACGTTCCCTCGGCCCGGCGACCAAGGCAGTGATGCCGGTCCATCTCTACGGCCGCATCGGCGACATGCCCGCCTGGGCCGCCTTTTGCGCCGAACGCAAGCTGCACCTGGTGGAAGACTGCGCGCAAGCCCACCTGGCGCAATGGCAGGGCGGCGTCGCCGGCACCTTCGGCAGCGTCGGCGCCTACAGTTTTTACCCGACCAAAAACCTCGGCGCCATCGGCGACGCCGGCGCGCTGATCACCGGCTCGGCCGAACTGGCGGCGCATGCCGCGCGCCTGCGCAACTACGGGCAAAGCGAGCGTTACCACCATCCCGAAGTCGGCATGAACAGCCGCCTGGACGAATTGCAGGCTGCTCTGCTGCTGGTCAAACTGAAGTGGCTGGAGGAGTTCACCACCCGGCGCCGACGCATCGCCGGGCAACTGGCGGAGGGCATCCGCAATTCGCTGGTGCGTCCGCTGGCCGCGCCCGTGGCGCCGGAAAACCACGTCCATCATCTGTTCGTCGTGCTGAGCGCGGATCGCGAGCGCCTGCAGGCGCACCTGCGCGAAAAAGGCGTGCAGGCGCTGATCCACTATCCGGTGCCGATGCATCACCAAAAACCCTGCGCGGACTTGCGCCGCGATCCGCGCGGCCTGGCGCATACCGAGCGGCACGCCGCGCAATGCCTGTCGCTGCCCTGCCACGCGCAGATGGACGAGGCGCAGGTGGCGCGCGTGATCGACGCCGTCAACGGCTTCCGGTAGCCCGCGCGTGGAGCATTTCGTCACGCTGTTCGACCAGGCGTTTCTCGCCATGGGCCTGGCGCTGCACCGTTCGTTGTCGGAGCGCGCCGGGGCCGGCAGCTTCCGCCTGTGGATCGTCTGCATGGACGAAGAAGTCGAGCAATCGCTCCAGGCCCTGGCGCTGCCCGATGTCAGCCTGATTCCCCTGCGTGAGCTCGAAACCGAAGCCCTGCGCGCCGTCAAGCCGGGACGCTCCCGCGGTGAATACTGCTGGACGGTGACTCCCTTCACCTTCAGCGCCGTATTCGAGCGCGCACCGGATGCGCAGCGCGTCACCTACCTGGACGCCGACCTGTTTTTCTTCGACGCACCCAAGTTGCTGCTGGACGAATTCGAACGCAGTGGCAAACACGTGCAGATCACCGACCACGCCTACGCGCCGGAATACGATATGTCCGCCAAGAGCGGGCGCTTTTGCGTGCAGTTCATCACCTTTCGCCGCACCGAACCCGGCCTCGAAGTCCTGCGCTCCTGGCAGGCGCAATGCCTCGAATGGTGCTTCGCCCGCTTCGAGCCGGGCCGCTTCGGCGACCAGAAATACCTCGACGAATGGCCGCGCAGGTTCGCCGACGCGGTGCACGTTCTCGAGCAGACCGACAAGACGCTCGCGCCCTGGAATGCGGCCTCTTTCGCGGCGCGCGCGCCGCTGGCGCCCGTGTTCTATCATTTCCACGGCTTGCGTCTAGTGAAGGACCGCCAGGTGCTGTGTTGCGTCGGCTACCGCATCAGCGCACCGGTGCGCGAACTCTACGGCAACTATGTGCGTACCCTGGGCAACCTGGTCGATAGCCTGGAGGGTGGCGGCATTCGCGTGCCGCGCCTGCCGCGGCGCGAAGACCTAGGGCAATTCCTCTATGACCTGCGCGACAGGCTGCGCGGCCGTAATTACTGGAGCCGCATTTGAGCGCGGGCGAGACGCCCCTGGTGAGCGTGATCACCGTGGTGTTCAACGGCAAGCGCTTTCTCGAGGAAACCATCGCCAGCGTGCAGGCGCAGACCCACCCGCGGGTCGAGCACTGGTTGATCGATGGCGGTTCCACTGACGGCACGGTGGAGATCATCCGCCGCCACGAAGCCAATCTCGCCGGTTGGATCAGCGAACCCGACCAGGGCATTGCCGACGCCTTCAACAAGGGCGTGGCGCGGGCGCGCGGCGACTACATCCTGTTCCTCAACGCCGACGACGCCCTGGCGAGGCCCGCCGCATTGGCCGACCTGGTGGCCGCCGCGCAGGCGCGCGGCTGGCCCGACGTGGTCTACGGCGACATCACCCTGCACGAGCCCGACACCGGCGCGCTGATGTACCGCGTCAGCGAACCCTATTCGCGTGCGCGCATGCTCGACGGCAACGTGCTGACCCATCCGAGCATGCTGATGCACCGCCGCTATTTCGAGAAATTCGGGCATTTCGATATTTCCTACCGCGTCTGCATGGACTACGAACTGTTCCTGCGCGGCATTCCGGCGCTGGGCGCCGTGCATGTCGATGCGGTGATCACGCGCATGCGCAGCGGGGGCTTAAGCGTGCGCCAGCGCGCCTGGGTGGTCGACGAGGTGATCCGCGCCCTGAGGCAACACGGTTACATCGGCGCCGCCGGCGCGCTGCGCCTGCGCTTGCGCTACGGCGCGCGCCGTTGGATGCGCAAGCTGCTGGAGGCGGCCGGCCTGTACGGCGCTTTCAACGCCCTTCGGTTTCGCCGTACATGAGCGCCGCGCCGCTGATCAGCGTGGTGATGCCGGTGATGAATGCCGAGCGCACCCTGGCGCAGACCCTGCGTTCCCTGTTCTGGCAAACCTGCGAAGACTGGGAACTGATCATCGTCGACGACGGCTCCACTGACCGCACGCTCGAAGTCGTGCGCGCCGCCGCCGACCCGCGCATCCGCCTGGCCGGCGGCGGCGCCAACGCCGGGCCCTCGCCCAGGCGCAACCAGGGCATCGCCCTGGCGCGCGGTAAATTCGTCGCGCTGCTGGACGCCGACGACATCGCGTATCCGGAGCGCTTCGCCACTCAGGTAAAATTCATCCGTGAGCATCCGGAATGCGACCTCGTCGGCTGCGGCGCCCTGATGTTCAATCAGCAAGGCACTGCGTTCGGGCGTTTTCCGCTGCATCTCACGCATGAGCAGATCTGCGCCACGCCATGGGTCGGTTTTGCCCTGCCGAATTCATCCTGGCTGGGGCGCCGCGCCTGGTTCGAGCGTTACCCCTACTCGCAGGATTACCGAAGGGCCGAGGACTACGAAGTGCTGCTCCGCTCCTACCGCAACAGCCGCTTTGCCTGCGTCGAATCCACGCTGCTTGGATACCGGCAGGGGCCGCGCAGCCTGAAAAAGCTGCTGGTCGGGCGCGCCTGCACCGCGCGCGCCATCGCGCGTGACGGTGCCAGCCATGGCGCCTGGGGCGGCGTGGCACAGGGGCTGGCAATTCAGGTGGCGAAGACCACCGCTGATTTGCTGACGGCGCCGCTTGGCCTGGACCGCTGGCTGCGCGGCGAGAAGCAGGCGCAACTGGCGCCGGCGGAGCTGGCCGCCTGGCAAGCGGTGTGGCAAAAGCTGCAATCAGAGCAGGACATGAAAAGACAGGACAAGGTCGGCGTATGAAGATTCTGGTCACCGGCTGCGCCGGTTTCATCGGCATGAATTCGGCGGCGCGCCTGCTCAAGGCGGGCCACGAGATCGTCGGCATTGACAACGTCAACGACTACTACGACGTCAATCTCAAGGAAAACCGCCTCAAGCACCTCGGTACGCTGCCGGGCTTCGAGTTCCACCGCTTCGATCTCGCCGACCATGGCGCGCTGAAGGAAGTATTCGCCGGCCATCGCTTCGACCGCGTGCTGCACCTGGCCGCGCAGGCGGGGGTGCGCTATTCGCTGGTCAATCCGCATGCCTACGTCAGCGCCAACCTGACGGCCTTCATCAACATGCTGGAATGCTGCCGCGCGCAGCAGACCGCCCACCTGGTCTATGCCAGCAGTTCCAGCGTCTACGGCGCCAACGCCAAGCAACCCTTCTCGACCCACGACGCCATCGACCACCCGGTCAGCCTGTACGCCGCCACCAAGCGCGCCAACGAACTGATGGCGCACAGCTACAGCCACTTGTTCAGCCTGCCGACCACCGGCCTGCGCTTTTTCACCGTCTACGGTCCCTGGGGCCGGCCCGACATGTCGATGGCGCTGTTCACCGACGCGATCCTCGCCGGCCGGCCGATCAACGTGTTCAACAACGGCCAGATGCGCCGCGACTTCACCTATATCGACGACATCGTCGAAGGCGTGGTGCGGGTACTCGACCACGTGCCGCAGGCCGCGCCCGTCGGCCCGCACAGCTATGACGATCCGGCGAAAAGCGCCGCGCCTTTCCGTGTCTTCAACATCGGCAACAACACCCCGGTGCCCCTGATGGACATGATCGGCCTGATCGAAGCCGCCGTCGGTAAAAAGGCGCTGTTCAACTTCATGCCGATGCAGCCGGGCGATGTCGCCGAGACCAGCGCCGATACCGACGATCTGGAAAGCGCGGTCGGCTTTCGCCCCGCCACGCCACTGCCCGACGGTATCAAGCGCTACGTCGCCTGGCACCGCGAATATCACAAGGTCTGAAGGCGCCGCGCTTAGATGACCCAAAAAGAATTCAAAACGGTAGGCGTCATCGGCCTGGGTTACGTCGGCCTGCCGCTCGCTGTCGCTTTCGGTGCACGCTACCGGGTGATCGGCTACGACATGGCCGCCGAGAAGATCGCTGCCTACAAGGCGGGGTCGGACCCCACCGGCGAACTGGGCGACGCCGAAATGCGCGCCGCCTCCGGCCTCGAATACACCACTGACCCGGCGCTGCTTAAAGACGCCGATGTCATCATCGTCGCCGTGCCCACGCCGGTGGACGACGCGCACAATCCCGACTTCGGCCCGTTGATTGGTGCCAGCGAAGCTGCAGGCCGCCACATGCGCCGCGGCGCCACCGTGGTGTTCGAATCCACCGTCTACCCCGGCGCCACCGAGGAAGTCTGCGTCCCGGTAATCGAAAAGCATTCCGGGATGAAATGGAAAGCCGACTTCAACGTCGGCTATTCGCCCGAGCGCATCAACCCGGGCGACCGCGAACATACTTTCACCAAGATCCTGAAGATCGTCTCCGGCGACACGCCCGGGACCCTGGAGGCGGTGGCGCAGCTCTACGCCAGCGTGGTCACCGCGGGCGTCTACCGCGCCTCCTCGATACGCGTCGCCGAAGCCGCCAAGGTGATCGAAAACAGCCAGCGCGACATCAACATCGCCTTCATGAACGAACTGGCGATCATTTTCGACCGGCTCGGGCTGGACACCGCCGAGGTCTTGGCCGCCGCCGGTACCAAATGGAACTTCCTGCCCTTCAAGCCGGGCCTAGTCGGCGGCCACTGCATCGGCGTCGACCCGTATTACCTGACGCACAAGGCGCAGATGACCGGGTACCACCCGGAGGTGATCCTCGCCGGACGGCGCATCAACGACGGCGTCGGTAAATTCGTCGCCGAAAAAACCGTCAAGCTGATGATCGCCTCCGGCTGCCCGATCGCCGGCGCCAGCGTCAATATGCTGGGCCTGACGTTCAAGGAAGACTGCCCCGACCTGCGCAACTCGCGGGTGATCGACATCATCCGCGAACTGCAAAGCTACGGCATCAAGGTGAACGTGCACGACCCGCACGCCGGAGCCGCGGCGGCCCTGCATGAATATGGCGTCACCCTCTCGAGCTTCGACGAACTGCCGCCCGCCGATGCCCTGGTGGTGGCGGTGGCGCACCGTGAATTCCGCGCGCTGCCTCTGCAGCAACTTTGTGCCAAGGTGCGCGCCGGTGCCTGCATCGTCGACGTCAAGTCGGTACTCGATCCCGTTGCCGTGCGCGCCGCCGGCCACACCTTCTGGCGCTTGTAGAAATCCCCTATGTGTGGCATCGCCGGCCTGCTGCAGTTCAACCCGGGCCTGGCGCCGCGGGAGCTTGAAGCGCGCGCGCTGGCCATGTCCGGCGCCATTGCCCACCGTGGCCCGGATGCCGACGGCGTCTGGAGCCACGCCGCCTGCGGCGTGGCGCTGGCCCATCGCCGCCTGTCGATCATCGATCTGTCGCCTGCCGGCGCGCAGCCGATGGCCAGCCATTCCGGGCGCTTCGTCACCGTCTTCAACGGCGAAATCTACAACTACGAAGAACTGCGCGCCGGGCTGCCGCCCACGGCTTGGCGCGGTCATTCCGATACCGAGGTGCTGCTCGAGGCGATCGAAACCTGGGGCCTGACGGCGGCGCTCAAGCGCGCCGTCGGCATGTTTTCGATCGCGCTGTGGGATGCCAAGGAGCGCGTGCTCACCCTGGCGCGCGACCGCCTCGGCGAAAAGCCCCTGTACTACGGCGTCGCTGGCGGGGCGCTGCTGTTCGGCTCCGAACTGAAGGCGCTGATGGCCGTCCCCGGCTGGAGCGGTGAAATCGACCGGACCGCGCTCGATGCCTACATGCGCCACGCCGCGGTGCCGGCGCCGCGCTCGATCTACCATAACGTCAAAAAATTGCCGGCCGCCTGCTGCCTGCGCATTTCCCTGCGCGACGCCGCCCGCGTCCTCGAACTGGCGCCCGAGCCTTACTGGTCGCTCGAAGCGGTGGCGGCGCAGCCCGCGCTGCAGTTGGAAGACGCCGAGGCGATAGACCAACTCGAAATATTGCTGAAGCAGGCGATCGCCGGGCAGATGGTAGCCGACGTCCCGGTCGGGGCCTTTCTTTCCGGCGGCGTCGATTCTTCGGCCATTGTCGCGCTGATGCAGGCGCAGTCGGCGCGGCCGGTGCGCACTTTTTCCATCGGCTTCAACGAGGCGGGTTACAACGAGGCCGAGCACGCCAAGGCGGTCGCCGGCCACCTCGGCACCCACCATACCGAGCTCTACGTCACGCCGGACGAGGCGCGCGCCGTCATCCCCCTGCTGCCGCGCATGTTCGACGAGCCCTTCGCCGATTCCTCGCAGATCCCCACCTACCTGGTGGCCAAACTGGCGCGCACCCACGTCACGGTAAGTCTCTCCGGTGACGGCGGGGATGAACTGTTCGGCGGATACAACCGGTACGTCTGGGCCGACAAATACTGGAAGCCGATGAACGGCATGCCGGATTTCGTCCGTGCGCTGGCCGGCGCGGGCGTCCATGCCCTGTCGCCCCGGGCCTGGGACAGCCTATGGAAGATCCTGCCGCGGCGCGTCCAGATGGCGCAGCCGGGCGACAAACTTTACAAGGTGGCCGACCTGATGCAGGCGCGCGACGGCCGCCAGGCCTATGCCTGGCTAACCGCGCAGTACCGCGAGCGCGAGTCGCTGGTGTTGGGGGTGGCGGAAGGATTGCCGGCCGGAGAGCACGCGCTGTGGAGCGCTGCGGGCCGCAGCCTGGCCGACAACATGATGCTGGCCGATGCCCGCGGTTACCTGGCCGACGACATCCTGGCCAAGGTCGACCGGGCCACCATGGCCGTCGGTTTGGAGGGGCGGGCGCCTTTTCTCGACCACCGGGTTGCCGAATTCGCTTTTCGGTTGCCTATCGAACAGAAAATTCACAATGGTGTGGGAAAATGGTTGCTCAAGCAGGTGCTGTATCGCCACGTTCCCGCGGCCCTGATCGAGCGGCCGAAAATGGGTTTCGGCGTGCCGATCGACAGCTGGCTGCGTGGCCCACTCAAACTCTGGGCGGAAGAGTTGCTGGACCCGGTCAGATTGCGCAACGAGGGCTTTTTGCGAGTCGAGGCGGTGCGCCGAGCCTGGGATGAGCATCAGTCGGGGCGGCGCAACCAGCAGCATTTTCTGTGGAACGTTCTGATGTTTGAAGCGTGGCTGAACCAAGGAAAATTCCCATGAGCGCAACGCTGACTCCGGTCATTTTGTCCGGCGGCTCCGGCACCCGGCTGTGGCCCCTGTCGCGCGCCCAGTTGCCCAAGCAGTTCCTGCCGCTGGTCTCGGAATCGACCATGGTGCAGGAAACCTGGCAGCGGCTCGCGGGCCTGCCCAGCCTGGCGCAGCCGCTGATCGTTTGCGGCGAGGATCACCGGTTCCTGGCCGCCGAGCAGTTGCGCGAAGCCGGCGCCGCCGGCGCCCGCGTGATGCTCGAACCCGCCGGGCGCAACACCGCGCCGGCCATCGCCGCGGCCGCCTTCGAGTTGGTGGCCGGTGATCTTGCTGCCGTCATGCTGGTGCTGCCGGCCGACCATCTGATCCTCGATCTGCCGGCGTTTCATCGCGCGGTGCAGGCCGCGCAAGCGCTGGCCATCGACGGCAAGCTGGTCACCTTCGGCATTCCGCCGGATGCGCCGGCCACCGGTTTTGGCTATATCGAGCGCGGCGCCGCGCTGGGGCCGGGCAGCTATGGTGTCAAACGCTTTGTCGAAAAGCCCAAACTGGAGGCTGCCGAGCAATTTCTCGCCCAGGGCGGCTTTTACTGGAACAGCGGCATGTTTGTGTTCCGCGCGCAAACCTATCTGGATGAACTGGCGCGCCATCGGCCGGACATCCACGCCGCCAGCCAGGCCGCCTGGCGCGCCGCCAAGCGCGACCCGGACTTCTGCCGCCTGTCCAAGGCCGAATTCCTTGCCTGTCCTTCGGACTCCATCGATTACGCCGTGATGGAAAAAACCGCGCACGCCGCGGTGATCGAAGCGGGCATCGGCTGGAACGACATCGGGTCCTGGGAAGCGCTGTGGAGCACCTCCGCGCACGACGGCAACGGCAATGTCACCCGCGGCGACGTCGAAATGGAATCGGTGACCGGCAGCTACATCCGCGCCGAAGAGCGCCTGGTGGCGGCCGTCGGTGTCTCCGACCTGGTGATCATCGAGACGGCCGACGCCGTGCTGGTGGCGCACAGGGACCGCGCGCAGGACGTCAAGCTTACCGTCGACAGCCTGAAGCGCAAGCAGCGCGGCGAGCACATGAACCACCGCCGCGTCTACCGGCCCTGGGGCTATTACGAGTGCCTGGACGAGGGCAGCCGCTACCAGGTCAAGCGTCTGATGGTCAAACCCGGCGGCAAGCTGTCGCTGCAGCTGCATCGCCGCCGCTCCGAGCATTGGGTGGTGGTGTCGGGTGTCGCGCGCGTCACCCGCGACGAAGAGGTGTTCGACCTGCTGCCGGACCAGTCCACCTATTTGCCGATCGGCACCAAGCACCGCCTGGAAAACGTCACTGCCGAGCCGGTCTACATGATCGAGGTGCAGTCCGGCGACTACCTGGGCGAAGACGACATTGAGCGCTTCGACGACATCTACCGGCGCGAATAGGGCCTGAGGGCGGCCGCGCACCGGCCCGGCCCTCGGCTAAAATGGCGCGATGAGCGAACTCTCCCCGCAGTTGCGCCAGTTGCGCGACTTTTACTACAAGACCGCGCTGAAGCTGCCGGCCGAGCAGCACTACGTGCGCGCCGAGAAGCTGATCGACAACCCGTCGTTCTTCACTGTCGAACACCTGAAGCAGCATCTGAACAACCCGATGCTGATGCCCAACTATTTGGCGCTGATGTACCAGGGCAAGCGCATCGACCTGACCCCGGCGATGGGCCACAAAGTGATCCAGGCGGCCGAAGTGCCCTTTCTCAACAAGGGCATCCTGGAGGATTTTCTCTCCCACGGCGCCTCGCTGGTGCTCGAGGGCGTCGACATACTGCAGCCCGATATCAATGCCATGTGCGCGGCCATCGACGCGCCGCACGATTGCGTGGTGTCGAATTCGGTGGCGTTTTTTTCGCAAAAGGGCAACGAAGCCTATCGCGGGCACCTCGATCTCGACGACGTCCTGGTGGTGCATCTGGGTGGCGCCAAGAAGTGGCGCATTTTCGAGCGCCAGAACCCGCGCCGCGTCGAGATGTTCGACCTGCCGCCGGAAAAAATGGGCAAGCAGGTGGCTGAATTCGAAATGCTGCCCGGCGACGCGCTCTACATGCGCAGCAAGACGCCGCACCTGGTGGAAACCAGCGGCGACTATTCGCTGCACATGTCCTTCGACATCTGCGACCGCAACGTCACTCCCGAAACCGCGCTGCACATGCTGATGGCGGAGTTCGACGGCGACGCCAGCCCGTCCTATACGCCGACTTCCGGGGTGATGGAAAAACTGGTCGCCCACGCCGGCTCGCCGGCCTACCAGGGCAAGGTCGCCGAGCTGCAAGCCAAGCAAAAGGAAAACTACGCGCGTGCTCGCGCCATGCTGGGCAGCAACCGTGTCTCCGCGCTCGACCGCTGGATCGTGCAGGAGTCGCGCGGCAAGAAGTAGAAGTAAAGTAAAACGAGGGCGGGGCGCTGGTCGCCCCGGCAGGCCAGCTCAATCGACGGTGATAGACGCGTCCTTGGCGATCTTGCCCCAGCGCTGCCATTCGGATTGCAGCATCTTGTCGGCCTCCGCGGTTGTCGTGTTGGCCGGCTCCAGGCCCTGCTTGAGCAGAGCTTCGCGCACCTCCTTGCGTCTCAGCGCTTCGTTCAGGGCCTGGTTCAGGCGCGCGAGCACCTCCTTCGGCACGGTTTTCGGCGCGACGATCACGTGCCAGCCGCCGATGACAAGCGGGTAGCCCTGCTCGCTGAAGGTCGGTACGTCCGGCGCGCTGGCGGCGCGCGCCGCGGTGGTGGTGCCCAGCGGTTTCACCCGTCCACTTTTGGCTTGCGGTACCGCCACCGAGAGCGGCACGAAAAACGCATCCACCTGCCCGGCGGAAACCGCGGTCACCGCCTGCGCCGCGCCCTGGAAGGGTACGTGCAGCAAGTCCAGGCCGGCGGTCTGCTTGAACTGCTCGAAAGCGATTTGCGAAGTGCTGCCCACGCCCCAGGAGGAAAAGCTCAGCTTGCCCGGGCGCTGCTTGGCGTAGGCGACGAATTCGGCCAGGGTTTGCACCGGCAGCTTGGGGTTGGCCACCAGCGCGAAGGGAAAGTAGTCCATCACGCCGACGGCGGCGAAATCCTTGATCGCGTCGTACGGCACCTTCCTGTAGATGTGCGGGTTGATCGCGTGGGTTTCGGCGGTCGCTTCCAGCAAGGTATAGCCGTCGGCCGGGGAGCGGGCGACGAACTCGGCGCCGATCATCGCATTGGCGCCCGGCTTGTTGTCCACGACCACCGATTGCTTCAGCACTTCAGTCATGCCCTGGGCGACGATGCGCGCCACCACGTCGGCATTGCCGCCGGCAGTAAACGGCACGACGAATTTCAGCGGGTGATCGGGAAAGTTTTTGCCCTGCGCCAGGGCCAGGCCCGGCAGCAGCAGGGCGCAGGCGGCAAATGCCGCGACGGTACGGTTACGCATTGAGATCTCCTCCATGGCCGGCGCTCTGCGGCGCCGGCTTTAGTCTTCGACGATTTCGAAATCGTGGGTGATGGCGGCGGTCGACTGCAGCATCGCGGTGGCGGAGCAATACTTGTCGTGGCTGCGCTTGATCGCATGCTCCACCAGTTGTGCCCGCAAGCCCTTGCCGCGGACGATGAAATGCAGATGGATCTTGGTAAAGACTTTCGGGTCCTTTTCCGCGCGTTCGGCTTCCAGGCGCACTTCGCAACCGGTGATCGGCTGACCGCTGTTTTTCAGGATCAGCACCACGTCATAGGCGGTGCAGCCGCCGGTGCCCAAAAGCACCATTTCCATCGGCCGCGGCCCCAAGTTGCGCCCGCCGCCTTCCGGCGCCCCGTCCATCACCACGGCATGCCCGCTGCCGGTTTCGGCCATGAAGGCCATGCCTTCCGTCCCCACCCACTTGACTACGCTTTGCATAAACAGGTCCTTGAATTGGCTTTTGCGATTTTACCGCATGCGCCATCGCGTAGCTTTTGCCCTTAAATTCAGGGGCTTGGGGGCATTCGTATGGCATAAACAGGTCATGTTGCAGTGCGGTAACTTATCCTCTGTAGAAGTAAACATGTACTTAATAGAGAATAATGACCATTGGTCATGTTAGAAATAACATGAGTCAAGTGATTGTTTTGTTGTGACTTATTTCACACTTTGTCATGGTTGTGGTAAATTGAATACAGACTCGACAAATATTTTAGGCCAGCTCTTGCAACGCACAAAAAGCGCTGGTAGTATTGATTCCGTAGTGAACGCGGTCAGTAGGTCCCCAGCAGGATTGCAGCAGCAGCGCCGAGGTAGTGCAGGCGTAGCGCGGGGAGTTCTGAAAGCGGTCACGCCCAGTTTGTCTCCTCCACCCTCCTCCTTTGGTGGATTAAGCCCAAGCCTCAGTGCTTGGGCTTTTTTTTGGTTTTTCCGGTCATGGTGTCCCGTCCGGTACGGGCGCAACAGTAAAGCGCGCAGGGCCATTGACCTACCGGACAATTTCACGCTACAATTGTGGGCTTCGCGTCAAAAAGCTTTTGTGTTCTCCGTTGTTCCCTCTCGGGAATTCTGCAACGGGGGCCGGAGCGAAAAGCAGGCCGCAGCAAAGTCGGATGTGACGGGCAGACCCCGTCTTCGGCCCCAGCCTTTGACGCAATTTGAATCAAGCAAACGTACACCTGTTCAGAGGTTGCAATGAAAACCTTTTCCGCCAAGCCGCATGAAGTCCAGCGCGACTGGTTCGTAATCGACGCCAAGGACCTGGTCCTGGGCCGCGTCGCCGTTGAAATCGCTCGCCGCCTGCGCGGCAAGCACAAGCCCGAGTTCACTCCGCACGTGGACACCGGCGATTTCATCGTCGTGGTCAATGCCGCGAATCTTCGCGTCACCGGCAACAAGGCCGACGACAAGAAGTATTTCCGTCACTCGGGCTACCCCGGCGGCATCTACGAAACCAACTTCAGCAAGATGCAGGCGCGCGCTCCCGGCCGGGCACTGGAAAAGGCCGTCAAGGGCATGCTGCCGAAGGGGCCGCTTGGCTACGCCATGTTCAAGAAGCTCAAGGTGTACGCCGAAGATACCCATCCGCACACTGCCCAGCAACCCAAAACCCTGACGCTGCAGTAAGCGCCTGGAATTAAAGAGGTCATCGAGATCATGGTTGACAACAAGAACTACGGTACCGGCCGCCGCAAAAGAGCGGTAGCCCGGGTATTCATGAAGACAGGCACGGGCGCGATCGTCGTCAACGGCAAGCCGGTGGACGAGTTTTTTGCGCGTGAAACCGGCCGCATGGTCGTGCGCCAGCCGCTGGAGCTGACCAAGCACCTCGAAACCTTCGACATCAAGGTCAACGTCGCCGGCGGCGGCGAGTCCGGCCAGGCAGGCGCTGTGCGCCATGGCATTACCCGCGCCTTGATCGACTATGACGCGACCCTTAAGCCGGTCCTGTCCAAAGCCGGTCTGGTGACGCGCGATGCGCGCGAAGTCGAACGCAAGAAGGTCGGCCTGCACAAGGCGCGACGCAGGAAGCAGTTCTCCAAGCGCTGATCGGTTTTGCGCCATGCAAAAGGGCTGCCGGTTGGCAGCCTTTTTGTTTTGGGGAGAACCCTTTTGTTTCGCATTTCCCGGATTTTTGGGGGCGTCCCTGAAAGCGGACACGAACCCTGTTAGCATCACGTTTTGGAGGCAGGTGAATCATCATGGTAAAGATCGGCATCGTCGGCGGGACGGGATATACCGGGATTGAACTGTTGCGCTTGCTCGCGCGCCACCCCCAGGCCAAGCTTGCGGCGATCACTTCGCGCAAGGAATCCGGCATGCCGGTGGCCGATATGTTTCCCAGCCTGCGCCGCGTTGTTGATCTCAAGTTCAGCACGCCCGACGAAGCCGACCTGAAGTCTTGCGACGTGGTGTTTTTCGCCACCCCGCACGGCGTGGCGATGGACATGGGGCCCGAATTGGTGCGCGCCGGGGTGAAGATCATCGACCTGGCGGCCGACTTTCGCCTCAAAGACCCGGCCATGTTCACCAAGTGGTACAAGATGGAGCACAAGGCCCTCGACCTACTGGAAGAGGCGGTCTATGGCCTGCCGGAAATCAATCGCGCCGCGCTGAAAAAGGCGCGCGTGGTCGGCATGCCCGGCTGCTACCCCACCACCGTGCAGTTGGGCTTGAAGCCCCTGCTCGACGCCCGCGTGATCGACCCGACGCACCTGATTTCCGACAGCAAATCGGGCGTCTCCGGCGCCGGTCGCAAGGCGGAGATGAACCTGATCTATTCCGAACTGGCGGACAACTTCATGTCCTACGGCGTCTCCGGCCATCGCCACCATCCGGAAATCGCCCAGGAACTCTCGCGTTTCGCCGGCACCCCGGTCGGGCTGATTTTCACCCCCCATCTGGTGCCGATGATCCGCGGCATGCAATCCACCATCTACGCGCGGATCACCAAGGAAGCGGACTTCCAGCAGCTGTTCGAGAAAGCCTACGAAGGCGAGCCCTTCATCGACGTCATGCCGCCCGGCTCGGTACCCGACACCCGCTCGGTGCGCGGCGCCAACACCTGCCGCCTGGCGATCCACCGCCCGCAGGGCGGCGACACCCTGATGATCCTCTCGGTGATCGACAATCTCACCAAAGGCGCCGCCGGCCAGGCGGTGCAAGTGATGAACCTGATTTCCGGCCTGCCCGAAACCATGGGGCTGGACGGCATCGGGCTGGTTCCTTAGGCAAGGCGAGCCGCGGGCGCTAAGCCCGCGTTCGCAGCACCATGGCCTGGAATTTCCGCTCCCTGCGTTTCTTGCGGCGCCGCATGACCATCGCGGCGCCGAAAATGTCGGTACGCACTCATGTCCCGTGGTATTTGCGCGCCCTGTTCTGGATCGTCGTATTGTCAGTGTCGATCGCCGGCGCCGCCTGGGTCTACGACGCCGGGCGCAAGATTGCCGGCTTCGACAGCACTGAAGTCCAGCAGGAACTGGCGACCCTGCGCACCCGTACGGCGCAAATGACGGAAGAAAACGCGCGCCTGAAGGCCTCGCAAAACTCGGCCGACAGCAATATCGCGATCGAACGCACCACCCAGAAGCGCATGGCCGAACAGGTGCATACCCTGGAGGCCGAAAACGCCCGCCTGAAGGAAGACGTCGCCCTGTTCGAGGGGATGGTCTCGACCGACCGCAAGGAAGGCAACTTTGCCATCAATGGCTTCAAGGTCGAAATCGACGGCCAGATGCTGAAATACCGCATGTTGCTGACCCGTGGCGCCCGCACCGGCAGCATCATGGGAGGCAACCAAGAGCCGGAATTCGCCGGAAAACTGGTCTTCGAGGTCACCCCGGCGCCGGCGGCCGGCGGCACGAACGGTGCTATGATCCGATTGCCTGTCGCTGATGATCCGGCGGCCCAGGCCACACAGGTCAAATTCCGCTATTTTCAGCGCGCCGAGGGCAGCTTGACGCTGCCGCCGGGGGTCCGTCCCAAACAAGTGCTGGTGAGATTGCTGGAGGGCAATGCCCTGAAGGCAAGCGAAACCGCCGTCCCCGCCGACGCCAAGAGTTGAGGAGAAATTTCATGCTGGGCAAACGCAACAAACCGCAAAGCACCATTGAAAGCCTGATCGGCGTCACTACCACCATCGAGGGCGACGTCGTCTTCACCGGCGGGCTGCGCATCGACGGCCAGGTCAAGGGCAACGTAGTTGCTTCCACCGGCAGCACCGAGACCAACAGTACCCTGGTGGTCAGCGAATCAGCCCGCATCCAGGGCGAAATCCGCGCCGCCCATGTGGTGGTCAACGGCACCGTCGACGGCCCGATTTTCGTCACCGAATTCCTCGAGCTGCAGCCCAAGGCGCGGGTCACCGGCGACGTTCACTACAAGACGCTGGAAATCCACCTCGGCGCCACCATCGATGGCAAGCTGGAGCACACCGGCGGCGAGGCCCGCAGCAGCAATCTCAAGCTGGCCGCCAACAACGCCTGATCGGGACGATTGTCCCCGGCGCCTGAAAGGCCGGTTTTTCTGGGGTTTTACTGACCTTGACCCCGGCGCAGGCCGTATACCCCTATTGCCCGTGGGTTTGAAGTTCGGGGCCGCTGGCCCCATAATAGAGTCACCTGTCGTTGTCGAGGAAATCGCCATGAACGCCGTTGCTGAAGTTCCTGTTTCTGAAATGCCCGCTCCTTTCGTCTTTACGGAAAGCGCCGCCAACAAGGTGGCCAGCCTGATCGAAGAGGAAGGCAATACCGAGCTCAAACTGCGCGTGTTCGTCTCCGGCGGCGGCTGCTCCGGCTTCCAGTACGGCTTCACTTTCGATGAAGCGGTCAATGAAGACGACACCATGCTGGAAAAGAATGGCGTCAAGCTGCTGGTCGATTCGATGAGCTACCAGTACCTGATCGGCGCCGAGATCGACTACAAGGAAGACCTGGAAGGCGCGCAATTCGTGATCAAGAATCCGAATGCCACCACTACCTGCGGCTGCGGTTCTTCGTTCTCGGTATAAGTCCGAAAACGTAGCTTTAGGCAACAAAAAAGCGCCTGCGGGCGCTTTTTTTGTTCCTCGCACGGGTATCAACCCGCCTGTTTTTCCAGAAAGTCTCGATAGGCGTCCGCCAACCCGGTCTGCAGGGTGAAGCGAGGCCGCCAGCCGGTGGCACGCAGGCGGGACACATCCAGCAGCTTTCTCGGCGTACCGTCCGGCTTGCTGGCGTCGAAGACGAATTTGCCGGCGTAACCTACCGTCTCGCGAATCAGCCCGGCCAGTTCCAATATGGTCTGGTCGATGCCGGTGCCTACGTTGATCAGAGGCGCCACTGTCTGCGACTGGGTAAGGGCGGCGAATTGCGCTTCCGGCAGTTCCAGCAGGTGTACGCAAGCGTCCGCCATGTCGTCCGAATGCAGGAACTCGCGCAGCGGCTTGCCGCTGCCCCAGATCTCCACCTCGCTGCTGCCCGCCGCCTTTGCCTCGTGCATCTTGCGCATCAGCGCCGGCAGCACGTGCGAATTCTTCAGATCGTAGTTGTCGCCGGGTCCGTAGAGGTTGGTCGGCATCGCGGCGAGAAAACGCGCCCCGTACTGGCGGTTATAGCTCCAGCACATCTCCACGCCGGCGATCTTCGCCAGCGCGTAGGCGCGGTTGGTCGGCTCCAGCGGCCCGGTGAGCAGGTAGTCTTCGCGGATCGGCTGCGGGCAATCGCGCGGATAAATGCAGGAAGAGCCGAGAAACAGCAGGCGCCGGGCGCCGTTTACCCAGGCCTGATGGATCACGTTGGTCTGGATCGCCAGGTTCTCGCGGATGAAATCCGCCGGATAGCTGTCGTTGGCCAGGATGCCGCCCACCTTGGCGGCGGCGAGCAGGACGTAATCCGGCCGCTCGGCCGCAAAAAAGGCCTGGGTGGCCGCCGCGTCGGTCAGGTCAAGCTCCGCATGGGTACGGGTCAGCAGGTTGGTATAGCCACCGCGGCGCAGGCGCCGCATCAGGGCGGAACCCGCCAGGCCGCGATGTCCGGCGACGTAGATTCTTGCTGATTTTTCCACGGCCTATTCCTGCGGCTCGTTCACCGTGTAGCCGTGCTTGCGCACCAGCGCATCGCGCTCGGCCAGGGCCAGGTCCTCGCGCGCCATCTCCGCCACCAGTTGCGTAAAAGAAATCTTCGGCGACCAGCCGAGCAGGCGCTTGGCTTTGGACGGATCGCCCAGCAGGGTCTCCACTTCGGTCGGCCGGAAGTAGCGGGGATCGACGGCGACCACCACCTTGCCGGCGGCATCGCGCGCTTTCTGTTCGGCGCCTTCCCCCTCCCAGGACAACTTCATTCCCAGTTCAGAGGCCGCCGCATCGACGAACTGGCGCACGCTGTACTGCACCCCGGTGGCAATCACAAAGTCTTCCGGCTTCTCCTGCTGCAGCATCAGCCACTGTGCTTCCACATAGTCCTTGGCGTGGCCCCAGTCGCGCTTGGCTTCCATGTTGCCGAGATACAGGCAATCCTGGATGCCCAGCTTGATGCGCGCCAGCGCGCGCGTGATCTTGCGGGTGACGAAGGTCTCGCCGCGCACCGGCGACTCGTGGTTGAACAGGATGCCGTTGCAGGCATACATGCCGTAGGCTTCGCGGTAGTTCACCGTGATCCAGTAGGCATAAAGCTTGGCCACCGCATAGGGGCTGCGCGGGTAAAAAGGCGTGGTCTCTTTCTGCGGCACTTCCTGCACCAGGCCGTAAAGCTCGGAGGTGGAGGCCTGGTAGAAACGGGTCTTTTTCTCCAGGCCGAGAATGCGGATGGCCTCGAGCACCCGCAGGGCGCCGGTGGCGTCCGAATTGGCGGTGTACTCCGGTTCCTCGAAAGATACGGCAACGTGGCTTTGCGCGCCCAGGTTGTAAATCTCGTCCGGCTGCACCGACTGGATCACCCGGATGATGCTCATCGAGTCCGTCAGGTCGCCATGATGCAGGATCAGGCGCGCGCCCTTCTCGTGCGGGTCCTGGTACAGGTGGTCGATGCGCGCGGTGTTGAATAGCGAGGTACGGCGTTTGATGCCGTGCACCACGTAGCCCTTGTCGAGCAGGAATTCGGCGAGATAGGCGCCATCCTGGCCGGTGATCCCCGTGATGAGTGCGATTTTTGCCATGCGAAAAGTAAACCTCAGGTGTGCTGTTCCCAACCTTCTATAATATATGCTTTTCCGCCCTGCGCCCCTACGTGACTCTCAAGGTTTGCCAACTCTGCGCGGTCGATTTCACTCTGAAATACCTCCTGACCCCGCTGATCGATGGCATGCGCGGCGCGGGCTGGCAAGTCACTGCCGTATGCGGCGATGAGGGCGGCGTCGCCAGCCTGCGGGCACGCGGCTATGCCATCGCCACCGTAGCCATTTCGCGCGGCTTCAATCCGTTTCGCCACGCCGTCTCGCTGCTGCGCCTGATCGCGCTGTTCCGCCGCGAGAAATTCGATGTCGTGCACACCCATACCCCGGTGGCCGCACTGCTCGGGCGCATCGCCGCGCGGGCGGCGCGGGTGCCGCTGATCGTCTACACCGCGCACGGCTTTTATTTCCATGAGCAGATGAAGCCGCTGCCGAAGGCGGTATTCAGTTTCCTCGAATGGCTGGGCGGGCGCTGCACCGATCTGCTGTTCACCCAGAGCCAGGAAGACGCGCAGACCGCGGTGGCCCAGGGCTTCATGCCGGCCGATCGCGTGATGGCCATCGGCAATGGCGTCGATATCGCCCGCTTCAACCCGCAGGCGGCGAAACCGCGCAGCGCCATGCGCGATGAACTCGGCATTCCGCTGGACGCCGTGGTGATCGGCATGATCGGCCGCATGGTGGCCGAAAAGGGCTATGGCGAATTCTTCAGCGCTGCCGCGGCGGTGGCGAAACAGGCGCCCCAAGCCTGGTTCCTGGTGATCGGCGGGCATCTCGCCAGCGAGCGCGATGCAGGTATCGATGCGCAGCTCGAACGTGCGCAAGCCGAACTAGGCGCGCGCCTGATCTTGACCGGCATGCGCAACGATGTGCCCGACCTGTGCGCGGCAATGGATGTGTTCACCCTGCCTTCTTACCGTGAAGGCATGCCGCGCTCGATCATCGAGGCGATGCACATGGGTCTGCCGGTGGTTGCCACCGACATCCGCGGCTCGCGCGAAGAAGTAGTGAAAGAGGAGACTGGCCTGCTGGTGCCGACACGCGACGCGCTGGCGCTGCAGCAGGCCTTCGCGCGCCTGGTCGGCGACGCCGCCTTGCGCGCGCGCATGGGCGCGGCCGGGCGCGCGCGCGCCATTGAGCTGTACGACGAAGCCAAAGTGGTGGCGCGGCAGATCGCTGCCATCGAGGCCCACTTGTCGCCGGCCCTGCGCACCAAGGCGGCCGCCGCGTGATCGAGCTGATCGCGCCGGCCTGCGCTTTCGCGATGGCCCTTTTCATCACTTGGCTGATGCTCAGGACCCGCTGGCAATGGGCGCTGGACAAGCCGAACGAGCGTTCCCTGCATACCGGCGTGGTGCCGCGCACCGGCGGCCTGGCGATCATCGCCGGGCTGTGCGCCGCCGCCGTGATGATCGCGGCCGCCGGCGGCCGGCTGCCGCTGTGGCAGATCGGCGCCCCCGTGCTGCTGCTGGTGCTGCTGTCGCTGATCGACGACCGCCGCAGCCTGCCGGTGCGCGTGCGCCTGCCGGCGCACCTGCTGGCGGCGCTGTGGTTCGTGCTGATCCTCGCGCTCGCCGGCGGCGGCGTCGCCTGGGTCTGGGTGCCGCTGCTGGTGATCGGCGTGGCGGGTTTCGCCAACCTGTACAACTTCATGGACGGCGCCAACGGCCTGGCCGGCGGCATGGCGGTGTTCGGCTTCACCAGCTATGGCCTGGCGCTGTCGGGCGCCGGCATCAGCGAGGGCGCCGGCGATCCCGCCCTGGCCGCGCTGTGCTTTGCCATCGCCGCGGCGGCTGCCGGCTTCCTCTGCTTCAACCTGTCGGGCCGGATTTTCATGGGTGACGCCGGCTCCGTGCCCCTGGGCTTCATGGCTGCGGCCATCGGCGTGCAGGGCTGGGCGGCGGGGCACTGGCCGTGCTGGTTTCCGCTGCTGGTTTTCGCTCCCTTCGCGCTCGACGGCACCGTCACGGTGATGCGGCGCATGCTGCGCCGCGAGCGTTTTTGGGAGGCGCACCGCCAACACTATTACCAGCGCCTGGTGCGCCTGGGCTGGAGCCATTCGCAGTTGGCGGCAGCAGCCTACGCGCTGATGGCGCTGTGCGGCGCCGGTGCCCTGTGGGCGCTGGAAGCGCCGCCAATATGGTTTGCGCTGATATTTGCGACAATTGCGCTCCTTTTTGTCGTTCTCGCGCTGCTGGTGGATGCCGCCTGGCGCCGCGCACAAGCAAAGCCATAAGAATGCGGCAATTCCTCCGTCTCCACTCGCTACCCCTGCTGGCCTTCACGCATGACGTGCTGGCGGCGATTTTCGCGTGGCTGGTCGCCTACTGGCTGCGCCTGAACCTGGAGATTCCCGCGGGCTACATCGACGGCATGGAAAAAGCCATGCTTGTCAGCGTGCCGATCCAGGCCGTCGCCTACCAGTACTTCGGCCTGTATCGCGGGGTCTGGCGCTACGCCTCGCTGCCCGACTTGCGGCGCATCCTTTACGCGGTGGCGGCCGGCGCGGCAGCCGGCCCGTTCGCCTTGATGATTCTCGGCCTGAACATCGGCGTACCGCGCTCGGTGATGCTGCTCGAACCCATCCTCCTGCTCCTGATCATGGGCGGCAACCGCCTGGCCTACCGCTCCTGGAAGGAGCACAAGCAGTTCGGCGCGGTACAGACCCAGGGCGCGCCGGTGCTGGTGATCGGCACCGGCGACGCCGCCATCACCCTGGTGCGCGAACTGACCCGCTCTGCCGATTGGCGCGTGGTCGGCCTGATCGACAACGACCCGGCAATGAAAGGCCGCCTGGTGCAGGACGTCAGGGTTGCCGGCACAGTGGGCGATCTCGGCAGCGTGGCCGGCGATCTGGCAGCCACTCACGCCATCATCGCCCTGCCGGAAGCCACCCACCGCGAGCGCCGCCGCATCGTCGAGGCCGCGCGCGCCGCCGGCATCAAGGTGATGACCATTCCCTCCACCGACGACCTGATCAGCGGCAAGGTGCAGGTCTCGGCGATCCGCCAGGTCGAGCTCGACGACCTGCTCGGGCGCGACCCGGTGGTGCTGGATGCCGACGGCCTGAAAGCCCTGCTCACCGGCCAGGTGGTGCTGGTCACCGGCGCCGGCGGCTCGATCGGCTCCGAGCTGGCGCGGCAGATCGCCCGCTTTGCTCCGCGCCGGCTGGTGCTGCTGGAAAACGGTGAATTCGCGCTCTACACCATCGAGCAGGAACTGCGCCAGGACACCCCGCAATTGGTGATCGAATGCGTGATCGGCGATGTGCGCGACGCCACGCGCATGCGCAACGTACTGGCCCACTACCGCCCCGCGGTGGTGTTTCATGCCGCAGCCTACAAGCACGTGCCGCTGATGGAAGATACCAACGCCTGGGAAGCCTTGCGCAACAATGTGCTGGGCACTCTTACCGTCGCGCAGGCGGCGATCGATGCCCGGGTGCCGAAGTTCGTGCTGATCTCCACCGACAAGGCGGTCAATCCGACCAACGTGATGGGCGCCTCCAAGCGCCTGGCCGAACTGGTGTGCCAGAGCCTGGACGCCGGTCACGACAATGTAGGCGCCACCCGTTTCGTGATGGTGCGCTTCGGCAACGTGCTCGGTTCCACCGGCAGCGTGATCCCGAAATTCCGCGAGCAGATTGCGCGTGGCGGGCCGATCACGGTCACGCATCCGGAAATCGTGCGCTACTTCATGTCGATCCCCGAGGCCGCGCAATTGGTGCTGCAGGCCGGGTTGATGGGCAAGGGCGGGGAAATCTTCGTGCTCGACATGGGCGAGCCGGTGAAAATCGCCGACCTGGCGCGCGACATGATCCGCCTCTCCGGCCTGTCGCTGGAAGAAATCCGCATCGAATTCACCGGCCTTCGCCCGGGCGAAAAGCTGTTCGAGGAATTGCTCGCCGACAGCGAAACCACGCTGCCCACGCCGCATGCCAAGCTGCGTATCGCCAAGCCCTCAGGTGTGCCGGACGCCGCCTGGCGCGAGGACTTGCTCGCCTGGCTGGCCTCGGCGCCGACGCAGGCCGATGTGGTCAAGGCGCAGCTCAAGCAGCGGGTACCGGAATACCAGCCTGGGTAAAAAGACCTCAGCGCATCACGTTGGCGGCCGGATTTTCCAGCGACCAGCGCACCGTGCGCGCCAGGCTTGGTTCGGCTTCGCACGGTGCTGTCCAGCCTGTCAGCCGGTGGATCAATGCCGCATCGATGCGCCGTGAATTGATCAGGCTGTCGACCTCATGCGAGCTTCCGCTTGCCTGTCCCAGCGCGCGCAGGACCCCAAGGGGCACCGGCCATAGGCGGGCCGGGCACTGCGCTTCGCGCGCGATCAGGCGCACCAGTTCGGGTGTCGACCAATTGTGTGCATCGGCCAGCAGAAACAGGCGATTGGCCGCTCCCGGATGGCGTGCGCACAGCGCGGCGGCGTGCGCCAGATTGTCGATGTAGAGATAGCTGCGCGCGTTGCCGGCCGAACCGAGCGGGATCGGCAGTCCGGAGTTGACCCAGCGTACCAGGCGCGGAAAATTGCCGCGATTGCCCGGGCCATAGACCAAGGGTGGCCGCAGGATCACTGCCTCGACGCCATTTTCCTTGCAGGCCGCCAGCAAAGCCTGTTCGGCCTCGAGCTTGATGCGCGCATAGGGCCAGCCCGGCGCTGCCGGCGTGGCTTCGGTGAACGGCGCGCCGCCGTCGCTCGTGCCCAGCACGGCGATCGAGCTGATGAACACCAGGCGGCGGTAGCCTCTGGCGGCAGCGGCCCGCGCCAGTGAACGCGCCATCTCCACTTCGGCCTGCGGACCGCCGGGTTTGCTCCCACCGTCGCGCCCGCTGCCGCCCAGGCTGGCGTTGCCGGCGGCATGGATCAGGCATTGCGCCGCCGGCAGGCGCCGGCGCAGGTCCGCTTGGTCGCACAAATTCTCCAGCAGCAGCGGGGTCGTGCCCGCCGGCACCGCTTGCAAGGCGGCCTGCCGGCGCACCACCCCGCTCACCTTGTCCCCCCGCGCCGTCAGGGCAGCGCAGATGCCCCGGCCGATAAAACCGTTGGCGCCGGTGACGACGAGGTCCATGATCTCAGGCGGCGGGCAACAGGGCGCGGGCCGCTTCGATCACCGGGGCCGCTTCGAGCTGGGCCATGTCGTTGCCGGGCGCCGCCACCACGCGATGCGTCACGCCCCAGGGATGCCAGCGATGCGGCGGCGAGTCGCCGAACATCGCGACCACCGGCGTGCCCACTGCCGCCGCCACATGCATCGCGCCGCCGTCGGCGCAGACCATCAGGCCGGCGCACGAGAGCGCGGCGGCGAGTTCCGCCAGGCCGCGGGTTGGCACCGGCACCAGGGCGGCGTCCGCGCCCGCCAATTCGCGCACCGTCTGCGCCTTGGCGTCGTCGCCGGGGTGGCGGGGATCGCTTGCTGCGCCCGGTGCCCACAGCAACATTACGGTGGCCCCCGCCCGGTTCAGCGCGGCGATCACCTCGGCGAAACGCTGCGCGGGCCATTGCTGGCGCGCTCGCCGCGCGCTGATATGCAGCGCCACCAGCGGCCGCCGCGCGCCTTCCAGGCGACTGTGCATGGCGGCGAGTGCCTGCGCATCCACCGTCATCCGGCACGGTCCCGGCTCGCCTTGCACGCCCAGCGGCGCCAGCAGGCGGAACACGTCCTGCGCTGCGTGCAGCGCAGCGCCACCGCCGTATTCCACCGGCAGGGTGATACGGCGATCACCGCCTGGCGCGGCAAAGCCCAGCACTTCGCACGCGGCAATCCAGCGCACCAGGTTGAGCGACTGGCGCTGGTAACCCGGCGCGGCGACGATCGCCAGGTCGACGCGCTGGCGGCGCAACTCCAGGAGCAGGCGCGCGGTGCCTGCCACCACGCGCAGGCGCGATTGGTCAGGGCGGTGCTTCGCCTTGTCGTAGGCGTAGACCGCGTTCAGGTCGGCGTTGCCGCTGAGCACCGGCGCGTTGTAGCCGTTGGTCAGCGCGCCGATCCAGGCGGCGGGAAAACGCGCGCGCAGGGAGTGGATCAGGGGCGTGGTCAGCACCAGGTCGCCGATGTTGTCGCGGCGGACCACCAGGATGCGCCGGTATTCGCTCATCGCCCGGCGGCGAGTGCCTCACCGGTATGCAGGGGCGCCCGGGTGCCACGCGCGGCTTGCGGCAGCGCGCGCGCCACCGGCAGCCACAGGCCCAGGGTCATCAGCGCCAGCAGGGCGTGTTCGTGGTGCAGGGTGGTGTTGACCGCGCCGATCAGCACCGTCACCAGCCAGCCTGAAAAGCTCGAGCACCACAACACCATCCGCAAATCGTCGATGCCGGCGCGCGGGCGATAGCGCCACAGCGCCACGCCCCAGGCGCCGAGCACCGCCAGCAGGGCGGCCAGGCCGACGATGCCGCGTTCCACAAGCTGATTGATGTACAGGTTGTGGGCATGCGGCGCGGGCTGGTATTCGTGCGGGTTATACGGCTTGCCCTCGATCGCCAGTTGGGCGCGCAGGTCGCGCTCGGTGATCTGGCTGTAATTGTCCGGCCCCAGGCCAAACCAAGGGCTGGCGCGCCAGGCCACCAGGCCGCGGTTCCAGATCAGGTCGCGCTCGGTCAGCATGTTGTCCTGCGCGGTGGTCATGAATTGCCGCTGCACCGCCTTGCTGCCGCCGACTGCCAGCCCTACGGCCAGGAGCAGCAGCGCGCCGGCCCAAGCTGCACGCCCCAGGCCGAGCATGCGTGCGCCCAGCAATGCCATTACGCAGATCAGAATTACCGCGGCACCGGCGGCCGCGCGGCTGCCGGTGAGAAACAGGCCGATCAGCATCACCAAGCCGGCGGCTACCAGCAGCACGCGCCAGTTGCGCGCCAGTTTGCGCCAGTACACCAGGGTCAGCGCCACGTCGATGCCCAGGCAGATGGTCATGTAGATCGCGCTGTGATTTACCTGCCCCACCGACACCAGTTCCAGCGCGTTGCGCTTGTGGGTTACCAGCCAGCGCCACAAGGCCTCGACTTCCGCCACCACGCAGGAAAACACCAATGCATACAGCAGGGTGACGGCTTCCGCGCCGGTGTAGCGCGCACGGCGCACGCACCAGAACAGGGAAACGTATTTCACCAGGTCGTTGACCGCCGCCACCTCGTTGCCGTCGCCGCGATGGATGCCGGCGAAAATCGCCGCCAGGTAGCCGGCGGCGATCCACAGCACCGAAAGCGTGTCCCAGCCATCCCAGCGGCCGCCGAAGTCGCGCGCACGGGCACGATTGACCACCCAGGTGATGATGTACAGGCCCCACAAAATATTCTTCGGCGCTTCGCGCAGCGGCAGGAAAAAGACGAACGCCAGCAACAGCGAGAGTTCGACAGGGCGTTGCCATTCGCGCCAGAATTTCGGCATCATCGTGGGAGGGCAGGCCGCTTGTAACGGCTAGGCAGGAAGGACCTCGGGTATTATACGGGCCGCATCCGCAGCCTGCTTTGCGCGGCGGATATCTCCACTCCCAGAATCCGCCCCGCCGGCGGCCTTCATGTCCCGCCGCATCCTTTTCGCCATCCGCAGCAAGCTGGGCGACACCTTGATCAGCTATGCCGCCGTCCGCGCCTACGTCGACGCCCACCCGCAAGACCGGGTGACGCTGCTCACGCGTACCGACTATGCGCGCCTGTTCGCCGGCGAAGCGGGCGTGCGGGTGATCGGCTTCGATAGCCGCGTCGAGATGTTCCTGCGCCTGCTGTGGCTAAGAATGAGTGAAGCCGCATTCGACGTGCTCGGCCTGTTATGGGGCTCGGGCCCACCGGTGGCCGCCATCGGCCGCTGGGTGCGCGCGCACCGCAAGATCGCCTGGAACCGCAAGTTCGCGCCGGAGATTTTCGAGGAGGGTAGGCTGGCCGCCGATCCACTGCTGGTGGAGCCTGCGATGAGCGTGATCCACGCGTTCGCTCCGGAAACACCGATGCCTACCGTGCTTTCGATTCGCAGCCTGGCCGAGCGTTATGCCGCGGGCACCGCGTCGCGCGTGCCTGCCATCGGCATCGTGCCGATCGCCGACGAATTGCGCCGCAATTTCGATGCACCCACCTTGCTGATCCTGCTCGGCGACGTGCGCAAGCGCCATCCGGAAGCCAAGCTCAGGGTCTATGCCAATCCGCGCAACACCGGCGCGCCCGAGCTGATGCGTACGCCCTTGCCGCCCGGTTGCGAGTGGTGTTCCTTCCGCGACCTGCGTGATCTGCTTGAGCAGTACATGGAACTGACTGCCTGGTACGGCACCGACACCGGGCTGTACCACCTCGCCGCAGCCATCGGCATTCCCGCCACCGTGTTCTTCGGCCCGACCCAGCCGCACAAGATCGTCATGCCGGCGCAACCCGCGGCCACCTGGGCGCGCCTGGCCGAACTTGGCGACAGCCACTGCGAACAAAAATCCTGCACACGGCCCTGCTGCCTGCACCAGGCGGTGGCCGACTTCTGCGGCGTCGCCGGACCCACGCCGCTCGAACAGACGCCTGGCGACTGCCCCCTGCGCGCTTTCCCGGCCGCGGCACTGCAACAGTTGCGCATCCATCGTCCGGCATGAAAATCCTCATCCTCAAGCGCGACAAGATCGGCGACATGCTGCTGGTCACACCGATGCTCCAACATTTGCGCAAGAGCCTGCCGGATGCCGAGATCCACATGCTGGCCAACGACTACAACGCCTGGATGGTCGAGGGCAATCCGGACATCGACCGTCTCTGGGTTTATCCGCGCGTGCGCCATGGCGCGACGCTGCGC
This sequence comes from Betaproteobacteria bacterium, assembly GCA_028292405.1. Taxonomy (GTDB): domain Bacteria; phylum Pseudomonadota; class Gammaproteobacteria; order Burkholderiales; family JAEUOS01; genus JAQGMJ01. The sequence goes on along the minus strand of JAQGMJ010000087.1, from coordinate 111,362 downwards.
CCCGGCGCCGTGCTGACGCAATTGCTGCAGCGTGTGCATTTGCGGCGCGAGAAGTTCGATGTTGCCATCGCCGCCGGCGGCGTGGTCAGCCCGCGCGCGGTGAGCCGCATCCTCGGCGTTGGCGCCAACAGGACCGTCGCCTATGCACCGCCTGCCGGCGCGCAGGCCGAGGCCGTGTTCGGCCGACTCACCGACCCGCTGCAGCTCGACCCCACGCGCCACGAAGTCGAGTCCAACCTGTTTCTGCTCAGCTCGCTGGGCGTGGCCATGCCCGCGGCGACTATCTACCCGCGTTACGCACTGGACGCCTCCTGGCGCGAAGGCGGATTGCGCTGGGTGCAGGAGCAAGGCCTGACGCCGGGAAAATTCATCGTTATCGGCTTGAACGCGCGCCGCGTCAAGCGCAAGCCGACGACCCGGCAGATCCTGGCCTGGTCGCAGCACTTCAAGGAAAAGCTCGGCCTCGACAGCGTGCTGATCTGGCAGCCCGGACCCGCCAGCGACCGCGTTTATCCGGGCGACGACGAGATCGTCGGCCCTTTCCTCGCCAGCCTGCCGCCCTGGCTCAAGCCTTTCAGCAATCCGCAGGACGTGCGCGCTGCCCTCGGGGTGATCTGGCATGCCGCCACCTCCATTTTTCCGGACGGCGGGATCGCCCATCTGGCCTCGATCACGCCGGGCGGCGTGCTGGCCCTGTTCGCCGAAACCGACGTGTCGCCGCATCCGGACAACTGGCGGCCTTACGCGCCGCGCGGCGCTTATCTCGAAGCCGCCAAGACGGTGGCGGAATTGTCCGATGCCGGCATCTACGCCGCCATAGAGGGCTTGCTGGCCCGGCCCCTGCAATCCTGACCCTGCAACGGGCGAACCGGCCCGCTGCGTCACCCTCGCATACAATCCACGCATGGCCACTTACGCGATCGGCGACATCCAGGGCTGCCTTGACGAGCTCAAGCTGCTGCTGCGGAAAATCGCCTTCGACGCGGCGCGCGACCGCCTCTGGTTCACCGGCGACCTGATCAATCGCGGACCCCATTCGGCGGCGACGGTGCGCTTCATCCGCGACCTCGGCGACGCCGCCACCGTCGTGCTGGGCAACCACGATCTCTACCTGCTGATGCTCGACGCCGGCTACGGCAAGGTACATCGCGGCGACACCATGCAGGAGATTTTCGAGCAACCCGACCGTGCTGAACTGATCGCCTGGCTGCGCTCGCGCAAGCTGGCGCATTATGAAGACGGCCACCTGCTGGTGCATGCTGGCGTGTTGCCGCAATGGGACGCGCAAAAGGTCATTGCACTGGCGGGCGAAGTCGAGCGAGCCTTGATGAGCGACCCGGCCCTGTTCGCCCACATGAAGGGCGGTGAGCCCAGCGCCTGGGACGAAAGCCTCGCCGGCTACGAGCGCTTGCGCCTGCTGATCAACGCCTTTACCCGCATGCGCTTCATCACGCCGCTGAAAAAAGGCGCCAGCATGGAGTTCGCCACCAAGACCGACAGCGCCCCCAAGGGCTACCTCGCCTGGTACGAAGAGCCGCAGCGCGCCACCCGCAACGTGCACCTGATCTACGGCCACTGGGCCTCGCGGGGCCTGACGCTCGAACATAACGTCTCCGGCATCGACACCGGCTGCATCTGGGGCAGGCAGCTCACCGCCCTGCGCCTGGAAGACCACGCCTTGTTCCAGGTGGATTGCCTGGCCGGCCCTAAAGGCTACGGCCCGCAGGACTAAGAGGGCGCGCCGAAAGCAACCGAAGCAAGACCCCTTCCGCCTCACTTTCGTTGCACAGCGTCCGCGCGGAAGCGCTGGCTCGGCCAGGGATTGCCGATCTTCGGCGGATCGATGGTGAAGCGCTGCGGCGCCGTGAACGGTCCCTCGAAGCCGTCCGCATCGATCGCGCGATAGCGCATGTAGTAGCTGCCGGGGCGCGGCTTCGGCTTGTCCAGCACCGGCGCCGTCAGCTTGTCCTCGAACTCCAGCTTGCCGAACTTCGGGTCGCGCGACACCTGGAACACGAAGGTCTGCCCCGGCTCGCCGCCCCAGGAGAACTTGATGCGGTTGCCGTCCAGTTGCGGCGGTTCCGGCAAAGCCGGCGGCGGCAGCAGGTGGAAGCTGCGCACGTCGCTCCACGGGCCGATGTCGTTGCCCAGCAGGGTGCGGATGCGCCAGTAATAATCGCCCAGCGGCAGGCCGGCCGGCGCGGTGATCTTGGTGTCGGCGATGTCGCTGGCTTCGAATACGATGTCGCTGAAGGCGGCGTCGCGCGCCACCTGCATGCGGTATTTGGCGCCGCCGTCGATGGTGGCCCAGGCGAATTCCACCGGCGCTGCGCGCACCTTGTTGCGGTCCACCGGCGCGGAGACCAGCGGCGGCTCGGGGCGTGCCTTCACGCTGAAGGGGTAGACCGCGTCGCGGCCTTCCAGGCCGTTGCTGTCGATACCGCGCACGCGCAGGAAGTAGGGGCCGTCTTCCAGGCCGGCGAAGCGCAAGTTGGGCGCCTCCACCACGGTATCGGCCACTACGTCGAAAAACTGCGCATCGCGGCCGACCTGAGCGCGGTATTTCTGCGCGCCGTCGATTGCCGTGAAGGTGAAACGCACCACCAGGCGCTCCTGCACGGGCAGGGTGCCCAGCACCGGCGCCGGCAGCAATTGCACCGGCGGCAGCAAATCACCGCTGCTCAAGACCTTGCTGCCGAAGCCGGCGGCCAGTAGCGCGCTCTTGCCGGCAGCCGCGCCTTCGCCGTCGAAGGCGACGCGCCCGTCCAGCACTTCCGAGGCGGTGCTGCCGCCTTCCGTCGCGACCCGGAACTCGGTGCCGCGCACTCCCGCCACCGCCTGTTCGGTCGTCACCTCGAAGCGGTTGCCCGAGCCCTTGAACTTGGTCACCACGGCTTCGACGCGGCCCTTGAGCAACTGCATCTTGCTGCGTACAGCTTCGGTGTCACGAATCTTCTCGGCGTTTTGTACCGTCAGGCGCGAATCGGCGGGCAGCTTGAGCACCGAGCCGTCGGCCAGGCGCAAGGTCACGTAACCATCGGCGCCGGTACGCACTTCATCGCCCTTGGCCAGGGTCGCGCCTACAGGCAACGGCGTGGATGTACCGTTGCGCACTACCTGCACGTCGCCGCGAGAGGTCAGCGCAGACAGGGTCACGGGATCGCGCTTCACCCATTCCAACGGCATATGAACGATCTCGCCGGGGTTGATGTGGTCGGGGTTGGCGATCTTGTTGTACTTGAGCAGTTGCTGCCAGGCATTGCCGTTCTGCAAAAAGCGCGTGCTGATGCCGGTGAGCGTGTCGCCCTGCACGGCCGGATAGTCGTACATCTCCTGTGGAGGCTGCGCCGGCGTCTTCGGCGGGGCGGCGAAAGCGGGCAGGCAAAAGGCCAGCAGGGTCAAGGCGCGAAGGGCTCGGCTCATGAAAACTCACGTATTGTGTGTGGCGTGAAGGCGGCACGCCGAATCTACGAGATTAGCCGATAGTCGGCGCGGCAGGCAAGCCCGCGGTGGCAAACTCGGGGCCTGGCCGGCAGCGGCCTGGACAGTTCGAAAAAACCGGAGACAAAAATTGCAGCCTGAAATCGAATGCGTGGTGCGCGGCGGCGATGTGCTGGGCGAAGCGCCCCTGTGGGACGAGCGCAGCAAGCGCCTATGGTGGATCGACGTACGCCGCCCGGTGATCCAGTGCTACGACCCGGCTTCGGCCAAGCACTTCGCCGTGCGCCTGTCTTCCGAGATGACGGTCGGCAGCATCGCCCTGCGCGAGGCCGGCGACTTCGCGCTTGCCACCAACAGCGGCCTCTATGCCTACGACCCGGAAAACACCGAGCCGCCGCGCCTGCTGGCCAACCCCGAAGGACCGGGCATTCGCCTGAACGACGGCCGCTGCGACCGCCGCGGCCGCTTCTGGGTCGGCAGCATGAAAGACGGCATGCCGCGCACCGACGCCGGCAACTTTTTTCGCATCGACCCGGACCTTTCCAGCCACCACCAGTTCGGCGGCGTCTACCTGCCCAACTCGGTGGCGTTTTCCATTGATGACCGCACCCTGTATTTCGCCGATACCCACTACGCCATCATCTGGGCCTTCGACTTCGACCTCGACGATGGCGTGATCTCGAATCGCCGCGTGTTCCAGGACTTGAGCAATGGTCCCGGGCTGCCGGACGGTTCCACCGTCGATGCCGACAACTGCCTGTGGAACGCGGTGCTGATGACCGGTGAACTGGTGCGCTACACCCCGCAAGGCAAGGTGGATCGCCGCATCAAGCTGCCGGTGACCCATGCCACCTGCGCGGCCTTCGGCGGGGCCGACCTTTCGACGATTTATGTCACCAGCCACACCCAGCGCATGAGCCCGGAAGAGGTGGCGCGCGATCCGCTGGGCGGCGGCCTGTTCGCGGTGCGCGCGGGTGTGCAGGGGCTGCCGGAGGCGCGCTTCAAGGGCTAGCCGAAGCGGGGCCTGCCGAAACGAATGCCTGCCGAAGCGCTATCGCGCTCCAGGCCTAGCGGTCCTGCGGTGTATGCCCGCGCACCCGTTCCCGGACCATCGCCTCGGCGGCGGCCGCCAGTTCGCGGCGGCCGCGGCCTTCTTCCGGCAGCGGCGAGAAAAAGCTCAGGTCGACATGCAGCTTACGCTCGCGCAGCACCAGCTTGATCGACTGCCACATGGTCATCTCGCCGTAATAGGCGGGGATGTCGGTAAAGTGGCCGTGAACGTCCATGTAGCGCAGGCAAAAAGGGACGATCTGCGCATCGGCATCCATCGCCGCCTGCAGCAGGTTGCCATGGAATTTCAGCACGTCGCGGCCGTCGCTGGTGGTGCCCTCGGGAAAGATCGCGATCACGGTGCCGGCTTCCAGGTGCTCGCGCACGGTCTGGTTGATGCGCAGGGTGTCGGCCCGCCTGGCGCGTTCGATGAATACGGTGCCGGCATTTTTCATCAGGCGCCCGAGCACCGGCCAGGCCGCCAGTTCGGACTTGGCGACAAAGCGCGCGCCGGTCACCGACTGCACGGCATAGATGTCGAGCCAGGAAATATGGTTGCCGACGAACAGGCGCTTGCTGTGCATCTGGTCGAAATCGAAGGGCTTGGCCACCGAGATACTGACGCCGAATATACCCAGCACATGGTGGCTCCAGGCGCGCACCAGCTGGTCCTGCCGCTCGCGCCCGATCCGGGGAAAGACGAACGCGATGGTGGCGAAGCCGCGCACGACGTGCAGCGCCATGCGGGTCAGCCGCCAGGCGCGCACGGGCAGCGCGGTGGGGCGGCTCAAACGCTGTGCACGACCACGCCGGCGACCAGGGTCTGGCGCACCCGGCCGGGCAACTCGTAGCCGATGAAAGGCGTGTTCTTGCCTTGGGAGAGCAGGGATGAAGCCTGGACCTTCCAGAACTCTTCCGGCGCCAGCAATATCAGGTCGGCCGGGCCGCCGGTGGTGATGTGTCCGTAAGCCAGGCCGAGGGCGCGGGCCGCGCTGGAGGTGATCAACGCCAGGGCGCGTTTGAGCTCGATCTTTTCCTCCTGCGCCCACTTCAGGGTCAGCGGCACCAGCAACTCCACCGCGGTGACGCCGGGAACCGCTTCACCGAAAGGCAGGGCTTTTTCATCTTCATCCACCGGCGCATGGTCGGAGCAGATCGCGTCGATGGTGCCATCGGCCAGCGCCGCGCGGATGGCGGCGCGGTCGCGGCCATCGCGGAAGGGCGGCACCACGCGGCATTGCGAATTGAAAAAGCCGATGTCGAGTTCGGTGAGGTGAATGTGATGCACGGCGACATCGCAACTCACCGGCAGGCCGTCGGCCTTGGCCGCGCGGATCAGGTCCAGCGAACGCGCGGTCGACAGTCGCGCCAGGTGCACCCGCGCCTGAGTGACGCGCACCAGTTCGAGAATGCGCAACAGCCCGATGATTTCGGCGGCCGGCGGAATCGGCGCCAGCCCCAGGCGCGCCGCCACCTGGCCCTCGTGCGCCACGCCGTCGCGCGCCAGCCAGGTGTCGTCCGGCCGCAACACGACGGTAAAGCCGTGGGTGGCGGCGTATTGCATGGCGCGCAACATCACCTGGGTATCGTCCAGCGGCGCGTCGGCTTGCGAAAAGGCGATGCAGCCATGCTCGCGCAGCTCCGCCATCTCGGTGAGCTTCTCACCCTTTAAATCGACTGTGAGGGCACCAGCGGGAAACACGCGCGGGCCGCGCAGGTTCTTGGCGCGAAAGCGCAGCATCTCCACCAGGCCGGGTTCGTCCAGCACCGGGTCGGTATCGGGCGAGCACACCAGCGAAGTGATGCCGCCGGCCACCGCCGCATGCATTTCGGAAGCCAGCGCGTTCTTGAACTCCTGGCCGGGTTCACGCAGGCGGGCGCACAAATCCACCACGCCGGGCGCGACGATCAATCCCTTGGCGTCGATGGTGGTTTCAGCGCTGAAATCGCCGGGTTTGACGCCGATGTGGGTGATCTTGCCGTCGGCGATGTGCACGTCGGTGACCGCATCGAATCCAGAAGCCGGATCGATTACGCGGCCACCTTGTATGAGTATCTTGTTCATCCTAGTTGCCCGCCACGATGCTCATCACCGCCATGCGCACGGCGATGCCGAAAGTCACCTGCGGCAAAATCACCGCCTGCTTGCCATCGGCCACGGCGGAGTCGATCTCCACGCCGCGGTTCATCGGGCCGGGGTGCATGACGATGGCGTCGGGTTTGGCGTGCGCCAGTTTTTCCGGCGTCAGTCCATAGCTCTTGAAAAACTCCTGGGCCGAGGGCAAAAGCGCGCCGTTCATCCGCTCGTTCTGCAGGCGCAGCATGATCACCACGTCCACGCCCTTGAGGCCCTCGGCCATGTCGTGGAACACCTTCACACCCATCTGCTCTACGTGCGAAGGCAGCAGGGTACGCGGGCCGATCACCCGCACCTCGGGGCAGCCGAGCGTGGTGAGCGCGTGAATGTCCGAACGCGCCACCCGCGAATGCAAAATGTCGCCGACGATCGCCACCGTCAGGCCGGTAAAGTCCTTCTTGTAGTGGCGAATGGTGTACATGTCCAGCAGACCCTGGGTCGGGTGCGCGTGGCGGCCATCGCCGGCGTTGACCACGTGGATGTGCTGGGCGTTGGTGCGGATCAGGTGCTCGGCGATCAGGTAGGGCGCGCCTGATTGCGCGTGCCGCACCACGAACATGTCGGCCTGCATCGCCGCCAGGTTGTCCACCGTGTCCAACAGCGATTCCCCTTTGCTGGTGGAAGAGGCGTTGATGTTCAGGTTGATCACGTCGGCCGACAGGCGCTTGGCGGCGATCTCGAAGGTGGTGCGGGTGCGGGTGGAATTCTCGAAAAACAGGTTGAACACCGATTTGCCGCGCAGCAGCGGCACTTTTTTCACCTCGCGGTCGCCGACGCTGGCAAAGGCATCGGCCGTGGTGAGGATGTGTTCAATAATGGATTTCGGTAAGCCCTCGATGGAGAGCAGGTGGGTCAGTTCGCCGTTGCTGTTGAGTTGGGGGTTTTTCACTATCGATCTTCACCAAAAACATGGCACTCGTTGCGCCAGGTTTTTGTCATTAATTGGGTTTCCTCAACAATTCGCCGCCACGAGTGCTACGTTTTCTCCACCAGGGAAAAACTGAGCCGGCCGCCGCCGTCGCGGGCCAGGTTCAGGCTTTGATTATCGCGCAAATCGACCTTGGCCCCGATAAAGCGCGCCGCCACCGGCAGTTCGCGCCCGCCACGGTCGACCAGCACGCCCAAGTCGATGCGCGAGGGGCGGCCGTAGTCGAACAGTTCGTTCATCGCCGCGCGCACGGTGCGTCCGGTATAGAGCACGTCATCCACCAGGATGATGGCGGCGTCTTCGATGTCGAAGGGAATGGTGGATTTCTTTACCTGCGGGTTCAGGCCGACGCGGCCGAAGTCGTCGCGGTAAAAGGAAATGTCGAGCATGCCCAGCGGCGATTTCAGGCCCAGGCCGGCATGCAGCTTTTCCGCGATCCAGGCGCCGCCGGTGTGCACGCCGATCATCACCGTATTGGCCTGCACGGCCGGGCGCAACTGCTCGAGCAGCGCGGCGCACAGGGATTCGGCGTCAGGGAGAGTAGTCACTGTCGGTGAGGGAAATCAGGGTTGTGCGGATTGCTCGTCCAGCCAGGCCTGCAGGATCACCGCTGCCGCGGCAGCGTCGATGACCTCTTTCTGGGCCCGTCCGGGCTTGAACGCCGCCTCCACCACGGCGGAGGAATAACGCTCATCGGCGAATTCTACCGGCAAACCGAAACGTCCATGCAACTGGTTGCCAAAACGCCGGGCGCGCTTGCTGATTTCGGTTTCCGCCCCGTCAGTGGCCAGCGGCAGCCCGACCAGCAGGCGCTCCGGCTTCCATTCGGCGATCAGGGCCTCGATGGCGGCAAAGCGCCGGTCGTTCTGCTCTTCCACGATGGTCGTCAACGGCCGTGCGCCGCCACTGACCGTATTGCCCACCGCCACGCCGGTGCGCTTGAGGCCGAAGTCGAAGGCAAGGAGGGTCTGGTGGGCGGGCAAGGGGGTGAGCAGGCTGGGGGGCTGCGCGTGGAGGTGAGCCGCCCGATGCTAATCCGCATGGCGCCTGCAGGCAAGCGTCCCGGTCAAGCCCAGACGCCTGCGGCTTCAGACCTGCTCGGCGGCCGGCTCGAACACCTGCGACTGCACGTACTCCTGGTCCAGGTGCGGGGCGAACAGTTCCAGAAACGCATAGGCGTAGCCGCGCAGGTATACCCCCTTGCGCAGCGCCACCTTGGTGGTGTTTCGGGCGAACAGGCCGTCGGTGCCGGGCAGCGCGGTCAAGCGCTGGTCGCGCGCCGGGTCGATGGCGGTGGAGGCGACGATGCCTACGCCCATGCCCAGTTCGACATAAGTCTTGATCACGTCCGCATCCATCGCCGTCAGCACGATCTCCGGCGTCAGCGAATGCAGCGCGAACGCCTCATCGATATGTCTGCGGCCGGAAAAGGCGGTGTCGTAGGTGATCAGCGGGTGCTCGGCCAATTCGGCAAGGCTCACCGGCCCGGAATGCGCGGCCAGCGGATGATCGGTCGGCACGATGGCCACATGGCCCCAGTCGTAACCCGGCATGGCCGCCAGGTCCGGATAGCGATCCAGCGCCTCCGTGGCGATACCGATATCGGCGCGCCCGGTCAGCAGCAATTCGGCGATGTGCTCGGGAAAGGTCTGCTGCAAGGTGAGCTGCACGCCGGGAAAGCGCTGGCGAAATGCCAGTACCGTTGCCGGCAGGGCGTAGCGCGCCTGCGAGTGGGTGGTGGCGATGATCAGGCGCCCGGTGGTGCTGCCGGCGTATTCGCTGCCGGCGCGGCGCAAATTCTCGATCTCCCGCAGCGCACGTTCGACGATCGGGAACACCTGCGTGCCCGGCTCGGTCAGCCCGGTCAGGCGCTTGCCGGCACGTTCGAACAACTCGAAGCCCAGTTCCTCCTCGAGTTCACGAATCTGCCGGCTCACCCCGGGTTGCGAGGTGTGCAGGCTCTTGGCGACCTCGGTGAGATTGAAGTTGCGGCGTACCGCTTCCCGTACCGACTTGAGTTGCTGAACGTTCATTCCTGTGCTCCGTCAACCCGCGGCCAGCGCTGGCTGCGTTTCAAAGTTTGGCGATCGAGACTTCGGTCGCCTTCACCAGCGCGACCACTTCGGTGCCCGGCACCAGGCCGAGTTCCTTGACCGAGCGCGTGGTGATCACCGAAGCGACGATGCCGCCCGGGGTATCGATCTCGACTTCCGAAACCACGTCGCCTTCGGTGATGTGCTTGACCTTGCCGCGGAACTGGTTGCGCACGTTGATGGCCTGGATCGTCATTTCGAATTTCCTTTAGATTTAGATAGGGCAAAACAATGCCGCGCCGGAAGGGCGGCAAGCAAACAGAAGCGGGAACGCGAAGCCGTCAGGCCGCGCGGCCATCAGGCGAATCAGGGCGCGAGGGTCAACAGCTTGCGGAGCGGCCGCAGGCGGGACAGGAATTCAGGGCGAAAAAGCGCACGTGACAGGGGTACTCGCGTAAACGCGGCGCCGGCAAAAAGGCAGGCCGCAAGGCACTCGAAGCATGCAGCTTAGTCGCAAGCAGGCGCGATGCGAACGAACCAATTCGCGCTTGCTTGTTTGTTTTTCGCATATCGCCGGCGTGATTTTTCCCTCATATCGATACGCGGATTTATTCGTGGACGGACATACGCGCCCTTCGTTAACTTTAAAAAGAGCGATGCAATCCGTCTATTGACCGACTGCACCTATCCGCCCATCGCCGCACGTTGCGGCCCAGCCAGGAGTCAGCCACATGAGCGCAGTTCTCGAAAAACCGGTCGTCGGCAGGCAGCCCGCCTCCCTCTCGGTCCAACCCCTGTCGGTACATATCGGCGCCGAAGTGCGCGGACTCGATCTCAGGCGTCCGCTCGACGCCGATACCGTCGCCCACGTCCGCGCTGCGCTGCTGCAATGGAAGGTCTTGTTTTTCCGCGATCAGCCGCTGGACCACGCCCAGCAGATCGCCTTCGCGCAGCAGTTCGGCGACCTCACCGTCGGTCATCCGGTATTCGGCTATGTCGATGGCTTCCCGCAAATCTATTCGGTAGGACGCGACCGCAAGAAGGCGCGCTTCAACGGCCCTTCGGTGGCTCGTCCCTGGAGCGGCTGGCATACCGATGTCACCGCCGCGATCAACCCGCCCTGGGCTTCGATCCTGCGCGGCGTCAGCATCCCGCCCTATGGCGGCGACACCCAGTGGACCAACCTGGTGGCAGCTTACAAAGGCCTGTCCGAGCCGCTGCGCCGCTTCATCGACACCTTGCGCGGCGAGCACCGCTTCACCCCGCCGGAAGGCGCGCAGGCGCAAGGCTATTTCAATGACAAGGTGAAGGCGCGGCCGCTGGTCAGCGAGCATCCCCTGGTACGCGTACATCCCGAGACCGGCGAAAAGGCGCTGTACTCAAGCCCGACCTTCCTCAAGCGCATCGTCGGCTTGGCGCCGCGTGAAAGCGAGCAGCTGCTGGCGCTGCTGTTCGAACACAGCGTGCGCCCCGAGTACACCGTGCGCTTCAAATGGGAGCCCGGTTCGCTCGCCTTCTGGGACAACCGCGCCACCGCGCATTTGGCCCCGGTGGACATTTTTGATACCGATTTCGAGCGTCAGCTCTACCGCGTCACCCTGGTGGGCGATGTGCCCGTCGGCCCGGATGGCCGCCCCTCCAGCGCCATCGAAGGCGAACCCGTTACCGCACATACCATTGAATAAGGAAACAGCCATGACGCAAACCCGCAATGCCGGCAACCTGTCGCTGATCAAGTCGCCGCGCCCTTCGCCCTCCGCCGCCCTGCGCGAGCGCCTCGGCTATCCGGTGATCGACACCGACTGGCACACCGTCGAGTTCGGCCCGCTGCTGGAGGACTACATCGCCAAGTACGGCAGCCCGGCGCTGGTCGACGAGTTCCGCACGGCGATCAATCGCGGCTTCGGCCAGCTCTCCAATCACTGGTATGAGCTGACCCCGCAGCAGCGCCTGGAACAGCGCGCGGTGCGCCCGCCCTGGTGGGCGCTGCCGGCGAAAAATACCCTGGACCTGGCGACCGCTTCCCTGCCGCGCCTGCTGCACGAACGCCTGCCGGAATTTGGCACCGACTACGCCATTCTTTTCCCCAATGTCTCCACCTTCGCCGTGCACATCGGCAAGGAGGACCTGCGCCGCGCCGTCATCCGCGCGGTCAACCACTATCACGCCGACATCTACCGCGCCTACAGCGACCGCGTCACCCCGGTGGCGGCGATCCCGCTGCACACGCCGGAAGAAGGCATCGAGGAACTCGAATTCGCCATCAATCAACTCGGCCTGAAGGTTGCGCTGATCCCGGGCAACCTGAAGCGCCCGGTCAAGGCCATTGCCGACAAATACCCGGCGAAGGACCATCCGGACATCGCACGTCACACCGGCTGGCTCGACACCTTCGGCATCGACAGCGCGCACGACTACGACCCGTTCTGGGCCAAGGCAGTGGAGTTGAAGACCAATCTCACCACCCACTCCGCCGGCATGGGCTGGACCAGCCGCGCCACGGTCAACAGCTATATGTACAACCACATCGGCCACTTCGCCTCGGCCTCCGAAGCGCTGGCCAAATCGCTGTTCTTCTCCGGCGCCACCAAACGCTTCCCGAATCTGCGCGTCGGCTTTCTCGAGGGCGGTGCGGCCTGGGGCGCGGGCCTCTATGCGGACCTGGTTGGCCATTTCGAGAAACGCGGCGGCGGCGCGGTGGAAAACTACAACCCCGAAAGCATTGACGGAGAGCTGCTGTTCCGCCTCTATCACCAGTACGGTGAAGCGAACATCCAGCACCGCCTGGGCGATCTCAAGTCCGTGCTGGGGGGCGCGCTGGGCCTCGCCAACAACTCGCGCCGCCAGGGGAACCTGCCGGGCGAGAGAGACGACTTCGCCCGCGCCGGCATCACCAAAATCGAGGACATCCGCGACCAGTACGTGCCGAACTTCTACTTCGGCGGCGAGGCGGACGACCCCACGGTGAGCTACGCCTTCAATACGAAGATCAACCCGCTCGGCGCCAAGCTCAACGCCTTCTGGGCCACCGACAGCGGCCACTGGGACGTGCCGGAACTCACCGAGACGCTGACCAATACCTGGAAGCTGGTCGAGGGCGGCGCCATCAGCGAAGAAGACTTCCGTGACCTGACTTCCAACAATCCCTATCGCTTTTACGCCGAGCACAACCCCGAGTTCTTCAAGGGCACGGCGGTGGAAGCCGCGCTGCCGGCCAAAAAAGCGGCCTGAAGTTTCCTGGTGGACTTGCGGGGCTGCCCTCATCGGCTCCGCGCTTTTTTTACCCAATCGGCAATCCACACGCAATTGATCGAGCAGAGCACATGAACAAGCAACGTAGAAAACTCCTCGGCGGCATCGCCGGCGTCACCGCCGCTCGCGTCGGCACGGGTCTCTCAGCCGCCCTGCTGTCGGCAACGGCGCGCGCCGAGGCGCTACCGTCGGTGATTCGCTTCGGCGTCGCCCAGCCCGCCACCGGCAACCCGCCCAGCTTCTCCGGCAACTCGGCGGCGATTGCCCACGCCAAGGGCTGGCTCGAGGAGGAGTTCAAGAAGGACAACGTCAAGGTCGAGTGGTACTTCTTCAAGGGTGCCGGCCCGGCGGTCAACGAAGCCGTCACCAACAAGCAGATCGACTTCGCCTTGCAGGGCGACCTGCCTTCCACCGTGGCACGGGCCGCCGGCCTGCAGACGCGCCTGGTCGCCGCCTCCGGCGTGCGCGCCAACATCTACATCGGCGTGCCCCCGGATTCGCCGCTGCGTTCGGTGGCCGACCTGCGCGGCAAGCGGGTTTCGGTGTTCAAGGGCACCAATATGCACCTGCCGGCGATCCGCCTGCTGGCCGACAACGGCCTGACCGAGAAGGACGTGAAAATCCTCAATCTCGACACCGGCAGCTACCTCGCCGCGCTCACCACCAAGGACATCGATGCGGCCATTGGCGCGATGGATATCCTGCGCCTGCGCGACAAGGGCGCGGTGCGCATCCTGTACTCCAGCAAGGGCGGCAATCCGATCTACACCCGGCAGAGTCACGTGCTGGTGACAGAAGACTTCGCCGGCAAGTATCCGGCCGCCACCCAGCGCGTGGTCAGCACCATCGTGCGCACTTCGCGCTGGAGTTCGGACGAGAGCAACCGCGAAGAAGTGCTGCGCCTGTGGGCGCGCGCCGGCACGTCCTACGAACACTGGAAGGAAGACTATGACGGCGAACCCCTGCGGGTGCGCCTGAATCCCAACTTCGATCCTTTCCTGGTTTCGCGCTACAAGGATGCGGTCGAGCAGGCCTACCGCTTTCGCATGATCCGCACGCGCTTCGACGTCGAAAAGTGGATCGACCAGCGCTTCCTCAAGGTGGCGCTGAAGGAGCAGAAACTGGAGAACTACTGGCCGATCTACGAACCCAGCGGGAAAATCCTCGGTGCCTGACATGATCATCGAAGCCAGCCTGCCCGAATCCGGCCGCCTGCGATCCGCCGCGCGGCCGGCGCGCCGCGCGCCCCTGCGGCTGCGCATCGCACCGCTCGCGCCCGGCCTCAAGCGCCTGCTGCTCTCCTGGCCGTTTCCGCTCGCCATTCTTGCCCTGTGGGCGCTGGCGGCGCATTACGAATGGATCGCCCCGCAGGTGCTGCCCGCACCCGGTGTGGTGGCCCATACCTTCGCCGACCTGGCGCGCTCGGGCGAACTGTTCGACAACCTGAAAATCAGCTTGCTGCGCGTGCTGGCCGGCTTCGCCGCCGGCTGCGCCGGCGGTCTGGTGCTGGGCGTCGCAATGGGCCTCTCGCCGGTTTTCAAGGACTACGTCTACCCGCTGTTCCGCGCCGTCAGCCAGGTGCCGGTACTGGGCTGGCTGCCGCTGCTGATGCTGCTCCTGGGCATCGATGAAACGCTGAAGGTTGTGCTGATCGCCAAGGCCGCGTTGGTGCCGATTGCGATGAATACCTACAAGGGCCTGGAAAACGTGCCGGCGCAATATGTGGAGGTAGCCAAGGTGTTCGGCCTGACGCGCCGGCAGTTGTTGTGGAAGGTGGTGTTTCCGGCGGCGCTGGCACCGATCTGGAATGGCATCCGCTATGGCCTGACCCATGCCTGGCTGGCCCTGGTAGTGGTGGAGCTTCTGGCTTCTTCCGAAGGCCTGGGCTTCATGATTGTCTACGGCCGCCAATTGTTCCAGCTCGACCTGGTGCTGGCGGCGGTGGTGATGGTGGGCATCGTCGGCTACCTGATGGACAAGGGGCTGGCGCTGATCGAGACACGCTTGCTGCGCTGGCGCCGCGTCGGTTTCTAAGGGTGATGAAATGAACGCACTGGCCTCCTTCACTCTCGGCTTGCCGGCCCGTCTGCCCAAAGCGCTGCGCGGCTGGGTGCTACCCCTGTTGCTGCTGCTCTTGTGGTGGGCGGCGATCCGCTTTTCCTGGACCGACTCCAAGCTGCTGGTCTCTGTCGGCCAGGTGTGGGACCGCGCGGTCGAGCAGACCACCAGCGGCGCATTGCGCGAGGGCCTGCAGGCCAGCCTGTGGCGCGATCTCGTCGGCTTTGCCATCGGTGCTTGCGTCGGCCTGCTGTTCGGCGCCGCGCTGGGCTTTTCGCGCCTGCTGGAAAACATGGTGGGCCCGACTTTTCACACCGTCAAGCAGATATCCCTGTTCGCCTGGGTGCCGCTGATCTCGGTGTGGTTCGGCCTGGGCGACTCGGCCAAGGTGGCGTTTCTTTCGCTGGCCGCCTTCTTTCCGGTGGCGCTCAATACGTTCGAGGGCATCCGCAGCGTGCCGCGCGAATTCATCGAAGTTGCGCAGGTGTTCAATCTGAACCGCCGGCAATGGCTGACCAAGGTGGTGCTGCCGGCCGCCTCGCCCTCGATTTTCACCGGCCTGCATCTTGGGTTGATCTATGCCTGGCTCGCCACCCTCGGCGCTGAGTACCTGCTGGTGGCCGGCAAGGGCATCGGCAACACCATGATCGATGGCCGCGAGAATTTCTGGATGGACCTGGTGGTATTCGGCATGATCGTCGTCGGCGCCGTCGGATTCACTCTCAACTGGATTGCCGGCGTGGTCGAAACACGCCTGCTCGCCTGGCGCGGCCGCGCCGTAGCCCAATACTGAAAATGCAAAAGGAACAGCCATGCCGCAAGCGGCCACCCTGGCCCTGAAGGGCCTCTCCAAACAATACACCGTCAAGGACCAGTCCCTGGCCGTGCTGCAGAACATCGATCTCACGGTCAACCCCGGCGAGTTCGTCTCGATCGTCGGTTCCAGCGGCTGCGGCAAGTCCACGCTGCTGCGCCTGATCATCGGCCTGGAACTGGAGCATGAAGGCGAGATCCTGCTCGACGGCACGCCGATCACCGGCACCAGCCTGGAGCGCGGCATCGTCTTCCAGGAGCACCGCCTGCTGCCCTGGCTCACGGTCGAACAAAACGTCGGCCTTGGGCTGATCAATGCGCCGATCACCGAAGCGCAAAAGCGCCGCGCGGTGCAGGAGCACATCGAGCTGGTGGGCCTGGTGGGCTTCGAGAAGGCGCTGCCCTACCAGTTGTCCGGCGGCATGGCGCAGCGCGTATCGATCGCCCGCGCGCTGGTCAATAAGCCGGAAATCCTGCTGCTCGACGAGCCTTTCGGCGCGCTCGACGCCCTCACACGCGCCCACTTGCAGCAGGAGTTGCATCGCATCTGGCGCCGCGAAGGCATCACCATGATCCTGGTGACCCACGACGTCGAGGAAGCGGTGTTCCTCGGCGACAAGGTGGTAGTGATGGAGCCGCGCCCGGGCCGCATCCGGCGCATTGTGCCGGTCGACCTGCCGCATCCGCGCGACCGCGCTGCATACCGTTTTGCCAGCGTCAAGGAGGACGTACTGCGCGAATTCGGCGGCGAGGCGCCGGAAGACCGGCTGGTGGCCGAGGAAGTGCAGTTCCCGCGCGACGTCAGGCTGTCGCCCAACATCAGCTTCGCGCTTTAGCCTAAGGTTGCGTACGAAGACATACCGTCCGGCGATACGCTTTTTCGTGGGTTTTGATTTTTAGTTCAGGAATCATCCGGCTCCGCCGGTGATTGCTGTCCGACCAGGCCGTGCAAAAGTAGGTTTGTACTTTTGAACGATTGTCAGGCGTGCCCCGCCACATCCATCAGATTGGCGAAACTCGCGCCGATCAAGCCCATCGCCGCTTCCAGCCGCGCCTCGATCGGCAGGTTGAACATCACCGAGGGGTCGGCCTCCACCGTCAGCCAGGCGTTTTGCGCGATCTCGGTTTCCAGTTGCCCGGCGGACCAGCCGGCGTAGCCCAGCGTCATGATCATGTCGTCCGGGCCGCTGCCCTGGCTGACTGCCTGCAAAATGTCGCGCGAGGTCGTGAGGCCAATCTGGTCGGTGACCTTCAGCGTCGAAGACCAGTCGCCCAGCGGCCGGTGCAGCACAAAGCCGCGGTCGGTCTGTACCGGGCCGCCGAAATACACCGGCGAAGTCTTCAGGGTGTCGATGTCCAGCTTGATGTCGACCTGCTCGAACAGGGTCGCCAGTTCCAGGTCGAGCTTGCGGTTGATGACAATGCCTAAAGCGCCCTGGTCGTTGTGCTCGCAGACGTAGGTGACGGTCTTGCCGAACACCGACTCGCCCAGCGAAGGCATGGCGATCAGGAAATGCCCGGTGAAATCCGGGCGCGCGCCAGCCTGAAAAGATGCTTGGTAGGAGGCCATGGCGAGGATTGTAACTCTCTCCGCCCCGCCTGTAAGTGCCTGTCCAGACAGACGGCGCGGCCGCCCGGGTGCGCCCTTATCAGCCGGCGGTTGACGCGGCCTGCGATCAATGCTCCAATAGAGTGAGCGCTCACGCTGGCGCTACAACAAGGCGGGCAAGAATGAACAAGGGAGCGGGAGGCGTGGTTGCGACGGGCCCCGGTTCAGGCTTGCCGGCGCATTTCAATTCCTAGAGCCCGCAAAGCCGCCATGCCGAAATCCGGAGAACGCAAAACCCAAATCCTGCAACTGATCGCCCAGATGCTGGAGAACCCCAAAGGCGAAAAAATCACCACGGCCGCGCTGGCCGCCCGGCTCGAAGTTTCCGAAGCCGCGCTGTACCGCCACTTCGCCAGCAAGGCGCAGATGTTCGAGGGCCTGATCGAATTCATCGAGTCGAGCATCTTCGGGCTGATCAACAAGATCACCGCCGACGAATCCAGCGGCCTGAAACAGGCGCACGCCATCCTCGCCATGCTGGCGCGCTTCTCCTCGCAAAACCCGGGCATGACGCGCGTACTGATCGGCGACGCCCTGGTGAACGAAAACGAGCGCCTGCAGGTGCGCATCAACGCGCTGATGGACAAGATCGAATCCAGCCTGAAGCAATGCCTGCGCGTGGCGCAGACCGCCAATGAGTTGCCGGAAAGCGCCGATGTGGCCGCCGAGGCCAACCTGATGCTGTGCTACATGGTTGGCCGCTGGCACCAGTTCGCCAAAAGCGGCTTCAAGAAAAACCCGGTGGACGGGCTGGAGAAGCAACTACCGCTGCTGCTGGCCTGAAACTCGCGGCAGCCGCGCTGCCAGCGCCTAGCGCTTGCGCGCCTGCCAATAGGCATCGAGTATCGCCTGGCCGTCGCGGCCCGCGCGTTTTTGCCAATCACCGAGCGCCGCCGTGCCGGCCTCGCGCAGCATATCGATCACCGGCGCCGGTGCGGGGCTGGCGATGGTCATGCCCTGCTCGCGCATGCGTGCGTAGTTCTGCTCGACGCGCCCGCGCATTGCCTGCCACTGGTGCTCGCTGGTTTCCGCGGCGGCCGATTCGACCGCCGCGCGCGTGCCGGCGTCGAGTTTGTTCCATGCTTCGAGGTTGACGGCGGTGAGGCTCAGGGGAATCGCGTAGCCTATTTCGCTGAAGTTCTTCAGCTTTTCCCACAGCTTGCGCGCCGCGCCGCCGTCGCCCGATGAAAGCACCGCATTGATTTCGCCGGCCTCCATCCTGGCCGGCAGGTCCGCGAAGGAAATGGTCTGCGCGGTTGCGCCGACGTATTTGAAAATCGCGGTGCCGGTGCTGTCGTAGGTGCGTATTTTCAGCGCTGCCAGGGCGGCGACACTGCCTACCGGCGCCGCCGACCAGATGCCCGAGGGTGGCCAGGGCGAAACGTAAAGCAGCTTTTGCCCGCGCGCCGCGTACAGCTTTTCGTAGGCGGGCTTGGCGGCATCGTAGAGACGGCGCGCATCCGCCGCGGTGGGGGCGAGAAAGGGCAGGGAACTCAACAGGAACAACGGGTCTTCATCACCCAGCGCGCCGACGAAGGTGTCGGCCATTGCAAAGTCGCCCTTGGCAACCGCGCCCAGTTGCTCGCGGCTCTTCAAGCCTGACTTGGCATCGGCCACCGGCTCGATCATTAGCTTGCCACTGGTCTTTTGCGCGACCAACTTGGCGAAGTAGCTGTCAGCCTCGCCGGGCAGGGAGGTGGCAGGGTATTCATTAGCCAGGCGCCAGGTGGTCTGTGCCTGCGCCGTGTTTCCCAGAGCCAGGACGAGAAGGCCAAGCGCTAGCAGGCGTAGATTCATGGTTGGGTGATTTTCTCTTTGGTCGAAGCCGTTGCGTGACGCGCACCGCACACCGGGCAGGCCGGGTCGCGCGGCACCTTGATGCTGCGCCATTCCATGTTCAGCGCATCCAGCAGCAGCAGGCGCCCGGAGAGGCTTTCGCCGATGCCCATCAGCACCTTGAGCGTTTCCGCCGCCTGCACCGTGCCGATGATGCCGGTAAGCGGCGCGAACACGCCGGTGACGGCACAGCGCAACTCTTCCAGGTCGCCGCCCTCGGGAAACAGGCAGTGATAGCACGGCGCTTCCGGGTCGCGCAGGTCGAATACGCTCACCTGTCCATCGAAGCGGATTGCCGCGCCGGAGACCAGCGGTTTGTTGAATTTGACGCAGGCGCGGTTCACCGCGTGGCGGGTGGCGAAGTTGTCGCAGCAGTCCAGCACCACGTCGGCGCTTGCCACCAGCCGATCCAGCACTTCGCCTTCGGCGCGCTCCTGCAAGGCGACGACTTCGATCTCCGGGTTGTAGCGGGCTATCGTGTTCTTGCCGGAAAGCGTCTTCGGGGTGCCGACGCTATCAGTCGTGTGCAGCACCTGGCGCTGCAGATTGGTCAGGTCCACCGTGTCGTCGTCAACCAGGGTGATCCTGCCGACGCCGGCGGTGGCCAGGTAAAGAGCAGCGGGCGAGCCCAGGCCGCCGGCGCCGATCACCAGGGCATGGCCGGCCTGCAAAGCCTCCTGCCCCTCGATGCCCACCTCGGGCAAGAGGATGTGGCGGCTATAGCGCAAAAGCTGGTCGTCGGTCATGGCGTTCAAGAAAAAACACGTCCCCAAAAACTTGGGGCCGAAGCCCAATTTCGCAATCTCGAAATTATGCTCCGGCCCCGGTTTCCAGCAGCGGCGTGAGGCCGCCGACGGAAATTACTGCGTCACTTGTTTTCCGATCGGCTTCCGCGTCTACTTCTTGGCGTCGGCCGTCTTCGGGCCGGCGGGCTCGATGGTGCGCTGGCCCTTCACCGGCAGGCCCTTCATCAGGTTCAGCGCCTGGACGAACTGGAAGTCGTCCTTCGAACCCGGCTCGATGCGCGCCGGCGTCTTCTCGTCCTTTTTGTCGTCCGCTTTCGGTTCGGCCTTGGCGTCGGGCTTCTCCGGCACCACCACCGGGGTCTTCTCGGCGTTCGGGTCCTTGTCGTTGATCAGGTGGCCGGCGAGGTCGGCTTCACGCATGCGCGCGGCGTGGCGCTCGCCGTTTTCGGTCTCGTTCACCACCCAGTCGGGGACGATGCCCTTGGCCTGGATCGAGCGGCCCGAAGGCGTGTAGTAGCGTGCCGTCGTCAGCTTCATGCCGGCGCCGTTGGACAGGTTCACCTTGGTCTGCACCGAGCCCTTCCCGAAGGTGGTCTGGCCCATGATGATGCCGCGCTTGGTGTCCTGCATTGCGCCGGCGACAATTTCCGAAGCCGAGGCCGAGCCGTCGTTGACCAGCACCACCATTTGCACGGTGCGCGCGGCGGCCGGCACGTTTTTCAGGATGTCGTCGCGGCGCATGGTGTATTCCTCGGGCGTCGCCAGGTACTCGTGTTTGGTATCGGGCAGGCGGCCGTTGGAGGAAACCACCAGCGCGTTGGCCGGCAGGAAGGCGGCGGAGACGCCGATGGCCGCGTGCAGCAGGCCGCCCGGGTTGTTGCGCAGGTCGAGCACGATGCCGTTGAGCTTGCCGCCGTTTTCCTTGAACAGGCGCTCCAGCGCCTTGGCGGTGTCTTCGGCGGTGCGTTCCTGGAACTGGGTGATGCGCAGCCAGGCATAGCCGTTGTCGACCAGCTTGGCCTTCACGCTTTGCACCTTGATCACTTCGCGCATCAGCGTGATTTCCAGCGGCTTGCCTTCGCCCTTGCGCGCGATCGACAGCTTGATCGGCGTCTTCGGCTTGCCGCGCATCTGCTTGACCGCGTCGTTCAGCGAAATGCCCTTGGTGGACTTGTCGTCGATCTTGATGATCAGGTCGTTGGCCTTGATGCCGGCCTTGAAGGCGGGCGTGTCTTCGATCGGCGAGACCACCTTGACGTAGCCGTCTTCAGTGCCGACTTCGATGCCCAGCCCGCCGAATTCGCCGCGGATGCTGGTTTCGAACTCGCGGTTTTCGTCCGGGTCGAGATAAGCGGAGTGCGGGTCGAGGTCCGACAGCATGCCGCGCACCGCGCCGGTGAGCAGCTTCTTGTCGTCGACCACATCGACGTAGTCTTCCTTGATCTTGCCGAACACCTCGGTGAGGGCGCGGATCTCAGGCAGCGGCAGCGGATAGCGCGCCTCGCGTTGGGCCACCGCCGAGAAATTCAGGCCGAGCAGCAGACCTGCAACGACGCCTACGCCCACCAGACCGCTATTCTTCCATTTGCCGTTCATGCCGACTCAAGCTCCATCAGGGGTTCAACAAAGGGCCGGTTGTTTTGCCGCACAGCCGGCCTGAAACTTCCTCAAGTCCCAATATATAGTCTATACGAGAGAAACCACACTTTCATGCCCGGAAAACAGCGTTAAATCTGGTTAAAACCAAGCCTGCCTCCGAGCGTCGCAACAGGTTTCCGATTGGGTCGGGTGGCGCGCACGTCTTTACGGGCCAATCCGGCAAAACCTTACCGTTTTACCCACGAAAGAGGGTCAAAAGGCTTGCCCTGATAACGCAATTCAAAGTATAGACCCGTTTCCGGATTGCCGCCGCTGTTTCCCACCTTGGCCAGCACGTCGCCGCTGCCCACTTTTTCCCCGGCCCGCTTGAACAGGGTTTCGTTGTTGCCGTAGATGCTCAGGTACTCGCCGCCGTGGTCGACGATCAACAGGTTGCCGAAACCGCGCATCCAGTCTGAAAACACCACCTTGCCCGGCGCCACTGCCTTCACTTCCTCGCCCTGCGGCGCGCGGATGAACAGTCCCTTCCAGCTGGTGCCGCCGTCTTCCCGTGGAGTGCCAAACTTGTTCGCAAGTTCCCCGCGCGCCGGCAGACGCAGCTTGCCGCGCAGGGCGGCGAATACCCCAGCCAGCCCGGCCTCGGGCGTCGAGTCGTTGTGGATGCCCGGGGTTTTGGGTGGCGTGCCTTTGTCCGTGCCCCGGTCTGTACCCTTCTCTACGCCCTTGTTCGCCGTGCCCTTGTTCGCCGCCCCCTTTTCGGCCCGTTCCTGGTCGCGGCGTTCCTGTTCCAGGCGCTCCTTTTCCTTTTGACGCGCCATCTGCGCCAGGCGCTCGATCAGCCGGGTCAGGCGCTTTTCGTTCTCCTCCAGCGTGCTGACCTCGTTGCGCTGCGCCTTGATCTTCGCCGCCAGTTGCGCCAGCACCTGGCGCTTGGCCTCGGATTCACGGCCCAGGCGTTCGCGCTCGGCGCGCTGCTGGTTTTCGTTTTCCGCCAGGGCCACGCTTTCATCGCGTGCCGCGTTGGCCAGGCCGGTGAGCTGCTGCAGGCTGCCGCGCAGGCTTTCGATCAGCTTCGCCTGGGCGCGCGAAACATAAGCGGCGTATTGCAGCTCGCGTGCGGCGGCGGCCGGGTTTTCACCGGAGAACATCAACTGGGCATAGCCGCGCTCGCGCCGCACGTACTGGTCGTGCAGCAGCTTGGCTAGGCGTGCCGACTGGCCGGCGGCGCTTTCCTGCGCCGCCTTGGTCTGGCGTCCCAGTTCCTGCAGGCGCGTCTGGGCGGAAACACGCTGGTCGGTAAGGTTTTTCAGTTCGCGATTGGCGTTGGAAATCGCTTCTTCCGAACTTTTCAGGCCGTCGGCAGCTTCCGCCCGGTTGCCCTCGGCGGCGTTGATTTCCCTTTTCAGCGCCTCGATGCGCGCGTGCAGCTCTTTCAATTCATCGCTGTTGCCCGCCGGCGCGGCAAATACCGGCGCGGCCAGGCACAGCGCGGCCCAGGCGGCCAGAAGACTGGCCACCCGGCGGGGCGCGGGCGCCAGGGTCAAGTCTTGGCTTTTCCCTGCGCGGCGACCGCGGCTTCGGCAGCGGCGATTTCCGCCGGATCGGCCAAGTAGTAGTTGCGGATCGGCTTCAGGTCGTCGTCCAGCTCATAGACCAGCGGCTGGCCGGTAGGGATGTTTTTCTTGACGATGTCCTCGTCGCTCATGTTGTCCAGGTATTTCACCAGCGCGCGCAGGGAATTGCCGTGGGCGGCGATCAGCACGCGGTTGCCGGCGCGGACCGCCGGAGCGATGAAGTCGTTCCAGAATGGCAGCACGCGCGCCACCGTGTCCTGCAAACATTCGGTGGCGGGCAGCTCGGCCGGCGTCAGGGCGGCGTAGCGCGCATCGAAACGCGGGTGGCGCGGGTCGTCCAGCGGAATCGGGTCCGGGGCGATGGCGTAGGCGCGGCGCCAGATCAGCACCTGCTCCTCGCCGAACTTGGCGGCGGTCTCGGCCTTGTTCAGGCCCTGCAGCGCGCCGTAGCTGCGCTCGTTCAGGCGCCAGTGCTTGGAGGTGGGCAGCCACAGCATGTCCATCTCTTCCAGGGCGATGTTCAGCGTCTTGACGGCGCGCTTGAGCACCGAGGTGTAGGCAATGTCGAAGGCGTAGCCTTTTTCCTTCAGCAAGTGGCCGGCCTTCTTCGCTTCCTCGACGCCGCGCGGCGTCAAATCGACGTCGGTCCAGCCGGTAAAGCGGTTTTCCAGGTTCCAGGTGGATTCACCGTGGCGCATCATCACGAGCTTGTGCATGGCAGCGGGCCGGGCGAGCCGGCAAAAAGTAAAAGTCAGTCGGAAATATGCTACATCCGACTCTATTTTATAATCTTATGGTTTCCCGCAGCGAACCGCTCCAGGGCTTATTCCCGATGCCAGCCGCAAAAAGCATTTCCGACGACATTTTCGACCTGATCGGCAAGAGCGAAGATATCGAACTCGCCTCCCGCGCGATGAAGGCGATCGCCCATCCGCTGCGCCTGAAGATACTCTGCCTGCTGGGCGGCGGCGAGGTGGCGGTGCAGGAGATTGTCGAGGCGGTAGGCACCACCCAGAGCAACATTTCGCAGCACCTGGCGATTTTGCGTGACAAGAAGATACTCAAGACCCGCAAGGACGCGAATAAGGTGTATTACCGCATCGCCGACGACCGCACCCTGCATTTGGTGTCGATGATGCGCGAAGTCTTCTGCGGCGTGCAGCCGAAGGCCTGAAACCCGCAATCCAACCTCAAGCAACGAAGGAATACGCAGTGGATCACGCAGTGATAGAAAAATTCATCATCGACCAGTGGATGCTGATCGCCGTGGCCGTCACCTCCGGCCTGATGCTGGTGTGGCCGATGATCGCAGGCGCACGCGCCAAAAGCGGCGCCATGTCGACCCTGGCGGCGACCCAGTTGATCAACCAGAAAGACGCGGTGGTCATCGACATCCGCGACCAGGGCGAATACGCCGCCGGGCACATCCTGAACGCCAAAAACTTTCCGGAAAAGGTGTTTGCCGAGCGCAAAAACGAGCTGGAAAAGTTGAAGTCGGTCCCCATCATACTGAGCTGCGACAACGGCCAGCGCGCCGGCGCGGCGGCGCAAAAGCTGCGCGACATGGGCTTTGCCGACGTCCACGTGCTGCAGGGCGGCCTGAACGCCTGGCGCGAAGCCGGCCTGCCTGTGACCAAATAGACCGCATCACGTTTTCGATTCAAGGATAGTCATGCCCTCCATCACCATGTATGCCACCGGCGTCTGCCCCTACTGCACCCGTGCCGAGCAGCTGCTGCGCTCCAAGGGCGTGACCGAGATCGAGAAAATCCGCATCGACCAGGACCCGGCCCAGCGCGACATCATGATGGAGCGCACCGGCCGCCGTACCGTGCCGCAGATTTACATCGGCGAGCAGCACATCGGCGGCTGCGACGACCTCTATGCCCTGGACCGCGCCGGCGGCCTCGAGCCCCTGCTCAAGGGCCAAGCCGCCTAGACGGCAGCCGGGCCTTTTCATCCCACTTCCTCTTCCGGCCGCCGCGTTTCGCGCGCGGCCTCTTTTCCTGAAAGCACTTCATGGCAGAACAAAACGCAGCCCCCAGCGCGGTCGACGAGACGCAGCCGATCCTCAATTACGAGAAAATCTACGTCAAGGACATGTCGATCGAGATTCCCCATGCGCCGGCGATTTTCCTCGAGCAGGAAGCCCCGGCCCTGGAGACCCAGTTGAATGTGGAGGCGAACAATTTCGCCGAGGGACTGTATGAGGTCGTCGTCACCGCCACCGTCACCACCAAGATCAAGGACAAGGTCGTGTTCCTGATCGAACTCGGCCAGGGCGGCATTTTCCAGATCCGCAATTTCCCCGCGGACCAGATCGACCCGCTGATCGGCATCCACTGCGCTTCGGTGCTCTACCCGTACCTGCGCGCCAACGTCGCCGACCTGATCACCCGCGCCGGCTTTCCCGCGCTGCACCTGCCGAACGTCAACTTCGAGGCCTTCTACACCCAGCGCCTGGAGCAGGCGCAGGCGGCCAACGGCGCCGCCGCGCCGACCACCATCATGAGCCCCACCCACTAGGCAGGCTTGTTCCAACGCGCCGAGGAGTTTTCATGAAACCCGCATCCGCCGTTCTCGCCGTACTGCTGGGCATGGCGACACTGCCGGCGCTGGCCGCCGAATTTCGCGCCGTCGCCGAGCCGTCGATTTTTTACGATGCCCCGGCGGTTCGCGGCAAGAAACTCTTCGTCGCGCCCAAGGGCATGCCGGTGGAAGTGGTGATCAGCATCGAAAACTGGGTCAAGGTGCGTGACCGTGGTGGCGACCTGATGTGGATCGAGCGCAAGTCGCTCACCGACAAGCGCACCGTGGTGGTCAGCGCTCCCGTCGCGCAGGTGCGCGACAAGCCGGACGACGGCGCCCGCGTGCTGCTCGACGCCGCGCAAGATGTCAGCCTGGATCTGGTGGAAGCGCCGTCTTCCGGCTGGGCCAAGGTGCATCACCGCGACGGCGTGGTGGGTTATGTGCGCGCCAGCCAGGTCTGGGGCCTGTAGCGTGAGCACGAGCGCATCGATATGAATATCGGCATCCTCGGCGCCGGCGCCTGGGGCACCGCCCTGGCCACCGCGCTGGCGCGGCGTCACCCGGTGGTCCTGTGGGCGCGCGAGGAAGGCCTGCCCGCCGCGCTGCGCCGCGACCGTGAGAACAAGCAATTCCTGCCCGGCGTTGCCCTGCCCGAAGCGGTGCAAGCGACCAAAGACTTCGAGCACGCGGCGCGTGCGCAACTGGTGATTGCCGCTACCTCCGTGGTCGGCCTGCGCCCGACGCTGAAGCGCCTGAAGGAATTACGGCAGGACGTGCCGGTGATCTGGCTGTGCAAGGGCTTCGAGCAGGGCACCGCCAAGCTGCCGCACCAGATCGCGCGCGAAATCCTGGGCGAACACCTCACTTGCGGTGCGCTTTCCGGTCCCAGCTTTTCGGCTGAAGTGGCGCGCGGCCTGCCCGTAGCCTTGACCCTGGCTTCGCCTTCCGCGGAATTCGCCGCGTCCGCGGCGGCGGTGCTGCACGGCGGCAACATCCGCGTTTATTCGAGCAACGACCTGGTCGGCGTCGAAGTCGGCGGCGCGGTAAAAAACGTGATGGCGATCGCCGCCGGCATCAGCGACGGCCTCGGCCTGGGGCACAACGCCCGCGCCGCGCTGATCACCCGTGGCCTGGCCGAGATGGCACGCCTGGGTGTGGCCCTCGGTGGCCATACCGAAACCTTCATGGGCCTGACCGGCATGGGCGACCTGATCCTCACCGCCACCGGCGACCTGTCGCGCAATCGTACCGTCGGCAAGAAACTGGCTGACGGCGGCAAGCTTGAGGATGTACTGGGCCATCTCGGCCACGTCGCAGAGGGCGTACCCACTGCGCGCGAGACCCTGGCGCTGGCCAAAAAAATGGGCGTCGACATGCCGATCACCCAGGCGGTGTGCGCCGTATTGTTCGACGGTGTCGATGCCCGCAAGGCAGTCTCGGCGCTGCTGTCGCGCGACCCGCGCGCGGAGTAGTTAGACGAGACGCCGCTTCGCGGCTCTCCGAACTTCAGGCGCCGCCGGCAAAGCCTAACTGGCGCCAGGCTTCCAGCACCACCACCGCCACCGCGTTGGATAAATTGAGGCTGCGGTTGTTCGGGCGCATCGGAATGCGCAGCCTTTGGTCATTTGCGAACGTCGCGAGCAATTCCGCCGGCAGGCCGCGCGTCTCCGGGCCGAAGACGAACACATCCTCGTCGCGGAATTCGATCCCGCTGTAGACCCGGCTGTTGCGCGTCGACAAGGCGAACATGCGCTTGCCCTCGAGCACCTTCGCGCATGCCGCCCAGTCCGCATGCACCTGCATCTGCGCATACTCGTGGTAATCCAGCCCGGCGCGCTTGAGCTGCGCGTCTTCCAGCGTAAAGCCGAGGGGTTCGACCAGATGCAACTGCGCACCGGTGTTGGCGGCCAGGCGGATCACGTTGCCGGTGTTGGGCGGAATCTCGGGTTCGTAGAGGACGATGTGCAGCATGGTCGCGTGCAGCGGGATGAATCAGCAGGCGCGGATTGTCGCATGCCGTCAGGCCATCAGTTCGCG
Organism: Betaproteobacteria bacterium; assembly: GCA_028292405.1. GTDB lineage: Bacteria > Pseudomonadota > Gammaproteobacteria > Burkholderiales > JAEUOS01 > JAQGMJ01. The sequence goes on along the minus strand of JAQGMJ010000087.1, from coordinate 83,720 downwards.
CATCGCCTCTTTGGCCTGGGCGGCGAGTTGCGCGAGGTCGAAGCCCGGCAGCGCATCGTTTTCCACCACCATCCGGCCACCGACCAATAGCGCGCGCAGATGCGGCCGGCCGCCGGAGACCACCGGGCCGATGGCTACATCGTTGAGGCCGAAATAGCGCGGCGCGTCGAGGCGGTAAATCGCAAGGTCCGCCGGCCGTCCCGGCGCCAGTTCGCCGAGTCCCTCGAAGCCCAGCACGCGCGCGCCGCCTGCTGTGCCCCAGCGCACCACGTCTTCCACCGTGGCGGCATGCGCGCCGCCTTCGAATTGCCCACCCTGGTAGCGCGGCAGCGCGGCCTCGCCGATGCGGGCGCGCTGCAGCAGCCAAGCCGCATGCACTTCGGAAATCATGTCGGCGGCTTCATTCGAGCCGGCGCCGTCCACGCCGATGGAGATACTCACTCCCGCCGCTTCCAGTTCCGGCAGCTTGGCTATGCCGCTGCCCAGGCGCGCATTGCTTTGCGGGCAATGGGCAATGCCGGTGTTGCTGGCGCCCAGCGCAGCGATCTCATCCGCATCGAGCTTTACCAGGTGCGCCAGCCAGACGTCCGACCCCAGCCACTCGTGCTGTTCCATGAAGGCCACGGGGCTCATGCCATAGCGTTCCTGCGCGACTTCCTTGTAGGCGACGGTCTCCGACAAGTGGGTGTGCAGACGCAAGCCCCAGGCGCGGGCGACGCGGGCGCATTCGCGCAACTCCCCCGGGTCGAAATCGAACAGCGGCGTGGTCGGGCCCATTACCACGCGGCGCATGGCGTCGGACGCGGGGTCGTGAAAGCGTTTGACCGTGCGCTCGATGTGCTTGAGAAAACTGTCGAAGCTTTCCGGCCGCCAGCGGTCGCGCGCATCCGCTGGTGTAATGCGCGAGCGGGTGGCGCCGGCGCGGCACAGCACGAAGCGCAGGCCGAGGGCTTCGGCTTCTTCGAACAGGATGGCGCTGCTGTCGAAGTCGGCGTCCGGGTAGTAGACGAAGTTGTGGTCCGCCACCGTGCCGCAGCCGGATAGTGCCAGCTCGACCAGGCCGATGCGCGCCGCCGCGCGAAAGCTCTTTTCGCTGTAGCGCCCGCGATAGCGGATCGGCACCGCATGCAGCCAGTCGGTGAGGGAAGCGTTGATCCCCGCCGGGAGGCCCTTGAGCAGGGACTCGGCCAAGTGGTGGTGTGTGTTGACCCAGGCCGGGTAGATGACGCAGCCGGCGGCGTCGATCTGCGCTTCGCCCGGCTCAGGCGCCAGCGCACCGATGGCTTCGACGCGCGTGCCGCGTATGCGCAGGTCCGGCCCGGCATGGCGCGCGGCATCGCCGGGCAGGCCGGTGAGAATGGCGGCGGCGTTGCGGATCAACAATGAATGCATGGCGATGGGCGGGGCGTGGGGATGCCCTCGCTACAAAGCAATACTCATACCGCGCCGGCTGCTCTGGCGCGGTGACCCGCGTTAGTCGAAAATGCCCAGTACCTCGAATACGCCGCCGGCGACGTCGGTGATGTCCAGCGCGGTGTCGGCCAGGTCGAGCACATCGCCCAGGGCGCTGCGATTGGGGTCATTGTCACCGAGAGGTGCCACCACCACCGCGCCGGCGGCCAGCGCCCCCGCGGCCACCGCACCGGCTGCAATCGCGCCGCCCGTCCCGGCGGCGGCGGGGGCCGCCGGCTTGTCGATGAACTGCAGCGCGGTCTTGCGCGTGGCGGCGTAGTCGGCACTGATGCCGTTGGCGGCGCAATACTCGTCGAACTCCGGGCCGGTGCAAAAAATTGACATCGGCCAGGCGGCCCATCCGGCGGAGAAGCTGGCGGCGGTCACCGCCGTCCGGACTTCGCCGGAGGAGTACATCTTGCGCCGCCCATGCGTCGCGTTCAGGCGCATCGCGGTCTCCGAAATGACCATGCGCTTGAAGCGGTCGGCGATCAACGGCAGGGGCGTGGGCGTGCTCATGCGGGTATATTACCCCCAAGGCGCGGCGGGGTATCCCGCGACGGGGGTGCAAGGAAGCGCTTGCAATCCCGCCACCGCGCACCCAGCTTACGGCTCATGATTCCCTTATCCGTCCTCGACCTCGCGCCGATTGCACAGGGCAGCAATGCCTCGCAATCCTTTCGCAACACCATCAGCCTGGCACAGCAGGCCGAGAAGCTCGGCTACAGGCGCTACTGGCTGGCCGAGCACCATGGCATGCCGGGCATCGCCAGCGCGGCCACCTCGATTTTGATCAGCCAGGTGGCGGCGCATACCAAAAGCATTCGCGTCGGCGCCGGCGGCATCATGCTGCCAAACCATTCGCCGCTGGTGATTGCCGAGCAGTTCGGAACCCTCGAAGCGCTGTTCCCCGGCCGTATCGACCTGGGGCTGGGCCGCGCGCCCGGCTCGGACCAGGCCACCGCCCGCGCCCTGCGCCGCAAGCTGGAAGAAGACGCCGACGAATTCCCGCGCGACGTGGTCGAGCTGATCAACCATTTCGAGGCGCCCGAGCCGGGGCAGAAAATCGTCGCCGTGCCCGGCGCAGGCCTGCGCGTGCCGGTGTGGATCCTCGGCTCTTCGCTGTTCGGCGCGCAACTGGCGGCCCATCTCGGGTTGCCCTATGCCTTCGCCTCGCACTTCGCGCCGCAGGCGATGACGCAGGCGGTCGAGATGTATCGCCAGATGTTCCGTCCCTCGCAATTCCTCGACAAGCCCTACGTCATGCTTGGCCTGAACGTATTCGCCGCCGACACGCATGAGGAAGCGCGCTTGCTTTACACCTCGTTGCAGCAGGCCTTTGTCAACCTTCGCAGCGGCCGCCCCGGCATGCTGCCGCCGCCGGTTCAAGGTTACGAGCAGCAACTCGGCGTGCAGGAAAAGGCGCTGATCGCCAGCGCGCTTTCCTGCTCGGTGGTCGGCACCCGCGAAGAGGTGGCGCAGGGGCTGGAGGCTTTTGCCGCGCGCACCGGCGCCGACGAGTTGATGGTCACCGCGCAAATCTTCGACCATGCTGCGCGCCTGCGCTCCTACCAGATCGCCGCCGAAGCCTGCGGCCAGAGCGCGCCGGCCTGAACGACATGGCCTACGAAAAGCTCAAGCGCGCGCTCGATGCCGGGCTGTTCGACCCCGAGTTGTGCGACATCGTCGCGCCGCCGGTGGAGGCCGACATCGCCCATGCGGAGCAAGCGCTGGGCGTCACGTTCAGCCCCGATCATCGCGCCCTGCTGCTTGAATGGGGCGGCAGCGACCTGCATGAGATCGTGATCCACGCACCCGGCCAGGTGCATGTGGAAGACGGCCTGATCGAATTCGCCGCCGACTACGCCGGCAATCTGTTTCACTACGCGCCGGACGAAGAAGGCGCGGTCTACGCCGACGACGTGCAAAGCGGCGAGACCATCCAGCTCGCCGCCTCGCTCCCCGAGTTCATCAACGAAGTGTTGCTGGGCGCCAAGGGCGAAGACTTTTACGGCGAAGACTGGGTGCGCGAACTGAAGGCGCTGAATCTCGCCTAGGCTATCGGTCAGGCGGGCGCAGGCCTGCCGGTCGTGCTTTTATTACGTCTTCGATCAGCGCACGGCACTTGTCAATGCTTCTGGCATTCTCTTGGGCGAAACGCGGATTGGGATCGTCACGCCACAGCGGAATCGCATTCCTGCAATATTGCGCGGCCTGGCTGAATTGCTTGTGCACCACTGCCAGTAGGGCCGCTTGCGCATAGGCTTCTGCGGCGCTGCTGTCGGTCACGCCTTCCGAGGCGACGAAGCGCAAGGCGTTGGCGCAGTACTTGTCCGCATCGTCCGTTAGGTTGATCATCATCGACGTACGGCACTTGCGGGTTTCACCCTCGACCTTGGCGGCGGCGCTTTCAAACAGCGGATACAACAAGAACAGCAGCGGCACCAAGCCAATCCAGATCAGCGGAACCAGAATTCTCGCGTATCGCGGATTGCCCGCACGCGTGGCTGCCTCGTTGTCCACTGGAGTCCGACGCTTGCGTTCTCAGTTCAGCGCCGTCGCCAGCCTGCGGCGGTAGACCGAGACCAGATCGGCAAACTGCTCGTTGCCGCCTAGCATGGCGAACACATTGAGCATCGCCTTGCGCGCCGCTTCCTCGTTCCACTTGCGGTTGGTGATGACGATTTCCAGCAGGTGATCCAGCGCCTGCTCGAAATCCCCTTCAGCGATCAGCGCCTGCGCCAGGTCGTGGCGGGCCTGCGCGTCCTTCGGGTTGGCGTTGACCTTGGCCAGCAGTTCTTCGGTGGCCGGCAAATCCTTCACCGCTTCGAGGGTGACGATGCGCGCTTTCAGGCTTTCGAGACGGGCGGCGTCTTCGCGCTCTTCGGGTTTGAGTTCGACCATCTCCAGGTGTTGCTTGGCCACGTCGAAACGGTCGGCCGCCAGTTCCAGTTCGGCAAGGTCCATGCGCGCGCCCATCGAAGCGGGGTCCAGTGCCAGGGCGGCTTTCAGCGCGTCGATGGCGCCATCGAGGTCGCCCTGTTGCGCCTTGTGTCCGGCTTCCTGGCGCTTGGCTTCGGCGGGAGTCAAAGGGGCGGCGGGCGGCTCCTGGTTTTCCAGCGCGGCGGCGGCTTCGGGCATGGCCTGGGCAAACATTCCCACTACCTTGTCGAAAAAGGCGCGAATCTGGCTCTCGGGCTGCACGCCGAGGAACTGGTCGGCCAACTGGCCGCCGACCAGGGCGGCGACATAGGGAATGCTGCGCACGCGAAAGGCGGCGGCGATTTCCTGGTTGTCGTCGGAGTTGATCTTCACCACCTTGACCTTGCCGGCGTATTCGCCCGCCAGCTTTTCCAGGATCGGCGTAAGGGCGCGGCAGGGGCCGCACCAGGGCGCCCAGAAGTCGATGATCACCGGCTGGCGCATCGACGCTTCGATCACCTCCGCCTCGAAGGTGGCCGTGGTGACGTCCATGGTGACGTCGGTGGTGGTCGATGCGGGGGCGTTCGGTTGCGGAGTCATGGCCTTGCTCGTCTTGTTGGAATTACGGCTGAGGGTATTCGGAAAACATCAAATGGATGCCCGGCGCGCCTGTTTCAAGGCGCGCGGACCGGCCAGGAAGGCGATTTTAAGCTTTCGCGGGCGCCATCGCTGCCGGCAGGGTGCGCGCCAGCACCCAGTTGGTGACGCGCACGGCGCCGGCCTTCTTCAACGTCTTGGCCAGTTCGTTCAGGGTGCTGCCGGTGGTCATGACGTCGTCGACCACCGCCACCGAGAGGCCGTCGAAGCGCCGCGCCGCCGTGTAGGCGCCGCGGATGTTCTTCGCCCGCTCCTTCCAGGGCAACTCGGCCTGCGGCGGCGCGTGCTTCAGACGCGTCACCGCCTGCGCATCGATTTCAAGCCGGCGCTGGCGTGCCAGCAGGCGCGCCAAGGCATACGCCTGGTTGTAGCCGCGCTCGGCCAGGCGCGGCGCCGCCAGCGGCGTGGCGATCACCAGGTCCACTGCCGCACCGTCGCCTTCACCCCGGGCCTCCAGCGCCCGGCCCATCATCGCGGCGAAACTGCGCGCCAGGCCGAGGCGCCCCTGGTACTTGAAGGCCTGGATCGCCGCGTCCAGCGGGTAGCCGTAGGCCAGCGCCGCCACCGTGGCGTCGTAATGCGGCTTCTCGCTCAGGCAGCGCCCGCACAGCGCGCCGGCCGGCGAAGGCAGGGCGCAGCAGGGGCAGCGCGCCGCCGGCAGGCGCGGCAGCGCGTCACTGCAGGGGGTGCACAGCGCCGCCGGACTGGCCATGCCGCAGAAGTAGCAGTCCTGCGTGCGCATTTGCGCCAGCATCGTGCCGAGGATGCCGCGCAGGCCCGAAGGGGTGGAACCGCTGGTTGAACGGTGCATGGCGGCGCTGCCTAGACCTCGATGCCGCGGTAAATCCAGTCCACCTCGAAAAAATTCTCCGGCCCACGCTGGCCCGCCAGGTGGTTGCGCAGGTCGCGCGCGCCCCCGCCGGCATGGCAGACGTGGCCGAAAAACCGCGAGGTCAGGGTAATGCGGGCGGCGCGCAGGTAGCGCGCCTCTTCATACGCCTGCAAGGTGGCGTTGACCGGGGCCGGGCTTGCCGAAGCGGCGCGTTTCGCCATCTCTGCGGCCAGCACCACGCCGTCTTCCATCGCCATGCAGGCACCCTGCGCCAGGTATTGCAGGGTGGGGTGGGCGGCGTCGCCCAGCAGGGTGACATTGCCCTGGGTCCAGCCGGCGGTGGGTTCGCGGTCGCACATCACCCAGCTGCGCTCGGTGGAAATGAAACTCAAAGCGTCGCGCACATAGGGCACCATGCCGGCGAAAATGTGTTGCACCTCGTCCATCCCGCCCCATTGCTCGCGGCCCTGCTTGTATTGCTCGCTTTCGATCACGCAGACGTTGTTGAGCACGGTGCCGCCGCGCAGGCGGTATTGCACCAGGTGCAGGTTGGGGCCGACCCAGATCACCATGTCGTCGACAAAGCGAGTGTCGCTGACCTTGTCCATCGGCACCACGCCGCGATGCGCCACATGGCCGGAGACGCGCGGCTCGCCATCGCCGATGATCTGCTGGCGCCCCGCCGAGCGCAGGCCGTCGGCGCAGATCAGCATCTCGCCCTCGATCTCGCGGCCGTCTTCCAGCGTCACCTGCACCCGGCCCTTGTCCTGTTTGAAACTCTTCAGCCCGCTGGAAGTTTCCAGCGACACCAACTCCGGCTTGTCGCGGCAGGCATCGAGCAGGGCGCCGTGCAGGTCGCGGCGGTGGATCACCGCGTAAGGCCATTTGTATTTCTGCCGGAACGCGCCCTTGAGGTGAATGCGCGACACTTCGCGGCCATTGGTCGCGTCCTGCATCACCAGGTTGTTGGGAAAAAACGCGGTGGCTTCCAGCGCCTGGCGCACGCCGAGGCGGTCCAGCATGGCGAAAGCGTTGGGCCCGAGCTGGATGCCGAAACCGATTTCGCCGAATTCCGCCGCGCGCTCCAGCACGCGCACCTTGAACCCCTTTTGCGCCAGCGCCAGGGCGGCGGAGACGCCGCCGATGCCGCCGCCCGCGATGAGTATGGTCATGTTGCTTCCCGAAGCAATGCATAGTTGATCAACATCAACGGCATTGTACGTACGGCAAGAGAATTTGCCTTCATGCATTGCGGGATGGAATGGATTGCGCAAAACAACGGTAAATCGCGGTGGTTTTTTGAAATATTCCGGTGCGCTACTACGGATGTGTTCGGCGTCCAACCGAACCACAGCAATCCACAGGTTTTTTGAGCACTTCCAAATTGGCGTTCAACACAATTGTGGTGACTGTGGCCGCCGTTGTGCGCCGCGTCCGATGGCGGGCGCGTTGCTGGTTCGCGGCGCATCGTGCGCCAGTCCAGAGCGGTGTTCATCCTGGTTACTAACATACACAAGTCCGTCGACCAAGTGTGGTTGATTTGCATCCCGTGCCAACAGAGCTTGTGTAATCTGGCTGTCACAAAATATTCATAACATCCTTGCAGGCCCGCGCGGGGGACAGTCAACTCGCGCGCGCGGGACGTGTTGCATTCGCATGCGTCCTTCCCGACCTCAAGGAACTCGCGCATGACCAATCTTCCCCGCCGCCGCCTTCTCGAACTCATGGCCGGAGCGCCGCTGCTCCCTCTGGCGGGCGGCGTGCTGCCGACCCTCGTCGGTGCCGCGACACTGGACGTGGCACGCGACATGTCCGTCAGCTTCACCTCGATGCCGGCCCCCGGCCTGAACGACCCGGCGGCGATGGCGACGACCACCGTGGGCTCCACGCTGCAAGTGCGCCACGGCAAGGGCGCGGTGCGCAGCTACAAGCTGCAATACGAAACCTTTTTCATCACCGGCACCATGGTGCCGGACGGCCGTGGCGGCAGCACGCTGGCCGGCGGCTACTACGACATCAAGGGCAAGCCGATTGCCGACGCCAGTGCCGAAGACAAGCGCCAATTCTTTTCCGACTCGCCCGACGGCAGCTCGCTGCTGACCCTGAAGAACGCCAAGCTGCCCGGCGTCAAGGGCAACACCGTATTCGCGGTGGTGCAGTTCGAATACACCACGCGCGACGCCGCCGGCGCCTCGGCCTACGCCAAGCTGCCCTCGCCCTTCGCCGTGCTGACCCTGGACCAGGACAAGAAGACCGGCGCCCTCTCGCTGGTGAAGTATTACAACGTCGACACCGCGCCCGTGCACGGCGTGTGGATCAGCTGCGGCGCCTCGCGATCGCCCTGGAACACCCACTTGGGCAGCGAGGAATACGAGCCCGACGCCACCGTGATCGACAAGGACGCGCGCTTTCGCGACTTCAGCAAAAACCTCTACGGCGACGCCGCCCAGGCCAACCCCTACCACTACGGCCACATTCCCGAAGTGACGGTGAACGCCGACGGCACCGGCAGCATCAAGAAGCATTACTGCATGGGCCGCATTTCGCACGAGCTGGTCGAAGTGATGCCCGACGAGCGCACCGCGCTGATGGGCGATGACGCGGCCAACGGCGGCTTGTTCATGTTCGTCGCCGACAAGTCGCGCGACCTTTCGAGCGGCACGCTCTATGTCGCCAAGTGGAAGCAACTCACCTCGGAAGGCGGCGGCTCGGCCGACCTGTCGTGGATCAAGCTCGGCCACGCCGGCAGCGACGAGGTCAAGGCGCTGGCCGACCGCCTCAAAGCGCGCGACATCCTCGACTGCAAGACCGAAGACCCGAAGGACGCCGCGTATACCAAGATTCCGTACAACGGCAAGCCCAACTGGGTGAAGTTCGCCCCCGGCCAGGAGCAGGCCGCCGCCTTTCTCGAAACCCACCGTTGGGCCGCCGTGCGCGGCGCCAGCATGGGCTTCACCAAGATGGAAGGGGTGACCGTCAACGCGCGCGACAAGACCGCCTACCTCGCCATGTCGTACATCCAGCCGCCGATGAAAAACGGTTCCGGCGGCATCTCGGTGATGGGGCCGAACGCAGGCGCCGTCTACGCGCTGAAACTCGATGCGCGCCAGAAGGACGAAACCGGCGCGGCCATCGACAGCCCCTGGGTGCCGGTGCACATGGCCTCGGTGCCCGCGCTGCTCGGCGAAGACCTGAAAACCCCGGATGCGCTCGGCAACCTGGCCCACCCGGACAAGGTGGCCAACCCGGACAACCTGAAATTCTCGGAGACCTTGCGCACGCTCTTCATCGGCGAGGACAGCGGCCTGCACGTCAACAACTTCCTCTGGGCGTACAACGTAGACAGCGGGCAACTCTCGCGCGTCATGTCCACCCCGGCGGGGGCGGAGGCCACCGGCCTGCACGCAGTCGATCACATCAACGGCTTTGCCTACATCATGAGCAACTTCCAGCACCCCGGCGACTGGGAGCTGACCACCGATCCAAAGACGGGGGCGGTCACCGGCGGCCTGCACGCCAAGGTGGTGGACAAGCTCGATCCGCTGGTGCGCGCCAACTACCGCAACCGCTACAGCGCGGCGGTGGGTTACCTGGCGGGGCTGCCGCAGAAGGTCTGAGGCCGGCAGCAAGCGCAGATGATGAAAAGGGCCCGGGGGGCAGTTCACCACGGCCCTTTTCATTTCACCGCTGTTTGCCGGTATCGCCGGCCCGGGCGCGGTATTCGGGGACGGTGAGGCCGCCGACGCCCCAGTTCTCCAGATCGACTTCCTCGATGACGACGAAAGTCGAGTCATGGGGTTTTCCCATCACCTCCAACAGGAACTCGCTGACGCCTTTGATCAGCGCTTTTTTCTGCGTAGGGGTGGTGGCCGCGGCGCCGGGCGCGGTGCCTTCCCGCGTCACCTTGATGTTTACATAGGGCATGACTTCTCCTTTGGGCTCGGGTATGCGGCGGCCCGGACCGTTTGCAAAAACGCCTGGGGCGCGGCCTTTGCCTACGGCCGCGCGCAAGGCTAGCCGTCAGCGGCCGGCGTGTTGGCCGCCGTCGACGTGCAGGGTTTCGCCAGTGACGAAGCCCGCGCGCTCCAGGTAGAGCACCGCGTCGACGATCTCGCTTACTTCGCCCATGCGGCCCAGCGGGTGCAGGCTTTCGAGGAACTGGTGGGTTGGCGCCGCGTGCATCGGGGTTTTGATGATGCCGGGCGCGACCGCGTTGACGCGGATGCCGCGCTTGGCGTATTCGGTCGCCAGCGAGCGCGTCACCGCATCGAGCCCGCCCTTGGTCAGGCCGGCGAGGCCCGAGGGCACGCCGGCGATCGGCTGGCCTACCAGCGCGGTGGTGACCTGCACGATGTGGCCGTGGTTCTGCAGCAGCATCTGCTCCAGCGCGAGCTGGGTGATGTGGAAAAAGCCGGCGAGGTTGACGTCGATTACGTTCTTGAAGTCGTCGATTGTGTATTCGGTGAACGGCTTGCCGATGAAAACGCCGGCGTTGTTGATGAGAGTGTCGATCCGGCCGAAGCGGCTGATGGCGGTATCGACGATTTTCCTTGCGACCTCGCGCTCGCCGATGTTTCCGGCCACCGTAATCACGCCGTCGCCGTCCCCCTGCTTGATGCTGCGGGAATTGGCAACGACGACGTAGCCGTTTTCACGATAACCCTGGACCAGACCGGCGCCGATTCCTTGCGAGGCGCCGGTGATGATTGCGACTTTCTGCTTGTTGCTCATGATCTTTTCCTTGAGTGAGGCGGCCAACGGCCTGCCTGTGCGACTTGTTGATCGGGGCGTTGGCCGCATTACTTGAAAGCCCGTGGATGATCGGAAAACACCACTTTCTGTTCATTTTTTCGTGGCCATGCCGTTGGGAACATAGAGTAAGGATATTCCGGGTTTTGCGAAATCCGCTATTCTTTCTCAATGACTGATAAAAAACGCACAGAGGTGGACTGGGAGGATCTCCGGGTTTTCCTGGCGCTGGGGCGCCACGGCAGCCTGTCGGCGGCGGCGCGCGCGCTGGCGGTGAACCATGCGACGATTTCGCGGCGCGTCCGCGCCCTGGAGGCCAGCCAGGGCGAGAAGCTGGCTGAGCGGCGCCCGGAGGGCTATGTGCTGACGCCGGCGGGGACGCGGACCCTGGCCGTTGCCGGCGACATGGAGGCGGCGGTGCAGACCCTGGGGCGGGGCGGAACGGAGGGCTCGCCCAAGGGCGTGGTCCGCGTCAACGCGTCGCCGGCGCTGGCGCAGGGCTTTTTGGTCGGCCGGCTGGCCCGATTGCCGACGCTTTTTGCCGGGCTGGACATCGATCTGGCGACCGACCTGCGCGCGGTCAGCCTGGAGCGGCGCAAGGCGGACATCGCGATCCGCCTCGGCCGCCCGCACGACGGCGATTTCATCGCCAGGCAACTGGGGCGGATGGCGTTTGGCTTTTACGGCACTTCATCCCTGTGCCGGCGTGTCGAGGGCGGGGCCGATCCGGTGTTCGTCGGTTTCGACGAGGAAAACGCCGACATGCCGGAGGCGGCCTGGCTGGCACATCACTACCCGCAGGCGCGCGTGTCGTTCCGCACCAACAACCAGTTTGCCCAGGCGACGGCGGCACGCGCCGGCGCCGGGCTGGCGCTGCTGCCGCATTACATCGGGCGGCAGGAGTCCGGCTTGCGGCTTTGCCGCCTGGCGCCCATCCCGACGCCGCGCGAAATCTGGGCGCTGCTGCGCCGGCAGGACCGCAAGGACCTGCCGATCAAGACGGTGCTGGAGTACCTGGCGCGGACGTTTGCCGATGAGCAGGCATTGTTCGAAGAGTAGGCCGCGCGGCGGACATTCCGCTTGCCGCCGGCGGCCTGCACGCCGGGGGTGGCGGACAAGCGCGCCCCGCCCGCGCCAACTGCCGCAACCGCCACAACGCGGCGCCGTTTTGTATTAGGGAGCGCTGGTCGGCTGGGGCATCGCCGAGGCCGGGAGGCCGAACACGCGGTCGAAGGCCCAGCTGAAGGCGAAGGTGTAGCAGACGAAAAACACCACCAGCGCGAGGTCCAGGACCAGGGCCTTGAGCAGGGTGAGGTCGAGCCACCAGGCGATCAGCGGCACCAGCAGGAGGATCAGCCCGGCCTCGAAGCCGGCGGTGTAGGCGGCGCGGCGCCTGAAGCTGCGTCCGCGCACGCTCTGGCGTGATTCCCAGGCTTCGAACAGGATGTTGTAGAAAAAGGTCCAGGTGACGGCGACGCCGGAGGTGGCCACGGCGAGCATGCTGGAGCGGCCGACTTCACTGCCGGCAAGCGAGGAAAAGCCGAAGGTGGCAACGAGCATGGCGAACCCTTCGAACAGGACGACGTAGACGATCTTGCGTTTGAGGCCTTGCATGTGAGAGGGGAGAAGAGGGACGGCCACGGACCCGCGGGGAAAGCGGATTGGGACGTGGGCGCCGGGGCGCATTGTGCCTGAATCCGGCGGCGGGCGGGAAGGCTCCAGCGGGCCGCAGCGAAAGGTTCGAGGGCCTATGCGGCGCGAATGCGCCCCGGCACCACGCGCACCCTGCGCGGGCCGGCGATCCAGACCGCCGCCGCCGATACCGCGCAGCAGGCAATCGCCAGCATGAAGGCAAGCCGGTAGCTGCCGGTGACATCGTGGATCACGCCGGTCACCCAGGGGCCGGCGGCGCCGCCGCCGATAAGCGCGACGGTGAGCACGCCGAAGATGGCGCCATAGTGCGGCCCGTCGAACACCTCGATGGCGATCGGCCCCATCACCGAGACGGCGGCGTAGCCCAGCAGGCCCTGCGAGATCACCATGGCGTAGAGCAGCGCATTGGAGGGCGCGTGTTCGAGCGCGATCAGCGCGCCATAGCAGAGCGCGAAGCCGAGGCAGGCGAGGGTCCAGACCGATTCGCGGCCGATGCGGTCCGACAGCGCACCCAGGCCGATCTGCCCGGGAATGGCGACGGCGCTCACCAGCCCGAGGGACCAGGCCGCAACCAGCGGCGTGAAGCCGATCTCGATCAGGTATTTGGTTTGATGCACCTGCACCGCATACCAGGCGTAGACCAGGCAAAAATAGGCCAGGGCGATCCACCAGAAGCGGGCGGTACGCATCGCCTTTGCCAGCGTCCATTCGATCGCGGCCCAGGCGGGGTCGACGATGTTCGAGGCGCGGGGCTTGCCCTCGCCGGCAGTGGCGCGGGTTTCACCATCGGGCAGCAGACCCAGGTCTTCCGGCCGGCGGCGCACCAGCAGGGTGAGAGGGCCGATCACCAGCAGGATCAGCAGGCCCAGGGTCGAGCAGGAGGCGCGCCAGCCCTGGCGCACGATCACCGACTGCAGCCAGGGCAAGAGCGCGACGGCGCCCACGCCCGCACCGGCGAAGGCGATGCTGATGGCCAGGCCGCGGCGGCGCACGAACCAGCTCGGCAGGAACAGGGAATGCACCGTGTAGGTCATCAGGTTGGTGCCGCCGCCGACCAGCACGCCCAGCGTGGCGTAGAGGTGCCAGGGCTTTTCGATCAGCGGCGCCAGCAGCATGCCCAGACTCATCAGCACCACGCCGCACTCGATCACCACGCGTGGGCCGCGGCTGTCCACCAGGCGGCCGACGACCGGGCTGATGATCGCGGAAAACAAAAAGCCGAAGGAAAAGGCGCCGGCGGCCAGGCCCCGGTCCCAGCCGAATTCGCCGATCAGCGGCGGCAGCAGCAGGGAGAAGGCAGTGCGCGCCGTCACCGCGATGGCCATGGTGACGAAGGCGACGGCGATGATGACCCAGCCGTAGTAAAACGGCAGGCGCGAAGACCAGTGCCGGGGCGCGGTATTCATCGAGGTTTGCCTTTGTTTTTTTATAAGGTGATGCGTCGCCGGGGCGGGTGTCGTCCAGCGCAATATACAGGCGTACCCGTAGCCGGCCAATTACCTGACAGGTCGCCGGCGACGCCACGCCTGGACAAGACCCCAATGAAAAGGGCCGCGCATTGGGTCAATGCGCGGCCCTTTTTTCAGTGCGGCTTGTTATGCCGTTGCCGCATCCGCCAGCGGCACGTTCCAGGCGTCGTAGCCGTAGAGCCAGCTCGTATCCTGCCCGGCGTTTTGCATCCAGGTGTTGGCGCTGGAGATGGCCTGAATGCGCGTGACGCGTGGCTTGCGGTGCGCTTCGTAGACCTTGAAGGCGCCTTCGATGTCGTCGCCTTCGCGTGCTTCGATTGCGCGCGCCAGCACGGCGGCGTCTTCGATCGAGGTGGCGGCGCCCTGCGCCATGTAGGGCGTCATCGGGTGGCAGGCGTCGCCGATCAGCACTACGCGGCCCTGGCTCCAGGTCGGCAGCGGGTCGCGCTCGAGGATGGCCCACTTGTGGCAGTCGGGGCAGCCGTCGAGGACCATGCGCACGTCGGGGTGGAATTCGGAATATTGCGCGCGCAGTTCCTTGATGTCGCCCTTGGCGGACCAGGACTCCGGCGTGACCCAGTCGGCGGATTCGGGCACGCTGGTGACGAAGTAGAGTTCGCTCTTGTCGGCCTTGGTGTAGTAGATGACGATGTGGCGGTCGTTGCCCCACCACTTGGTGCGCGAGCGGCCGATGTCGCCGCCCTTCAGGTGCGAGGCGGAGAAGGCGGCGCGGTAGGCGATGCGGCCCTTGTGCAGCGGCTTGTCGGGACCGATGATCATGCTGCGCACCAGCGAGTGCACGCCATCGGCGCCGATCATGAGATCGGCATTGGCGGTGGTGCCATCGGTGAACTTCAGCGTCACGCCGGCGTCGCCCTGGTCGAAGCCTTGGAGCTTCTTGCCGAGGTGGATGGTGTCGCTGGGCACAGCGGAGGCGAGGGCTTCGTGCAGGTCGCCGCGGTGCATGCACAGGTAGGGCGCGCCGAACAGGCTTTCGGGCATCGGTAGCTCGGCCTTGATTTCGCCGGTGTAGGCGTCGCGGTTCAGGTGCGAATAGGGCTCAAACGCCGTCTTGCGCAGGCGCTCTTCGAGGCCGATGCCGCGCAGCACCTTCATCGAGTTGGGCATCATCTGGATGCCGGCGCCGATGCGCCCGAACTTGCTTGCCTGCTCATACACCTGCACGTCCGCGCCGATCTTGCGCAGGGTGGCGGCGACGGCTAAGCCGCCCATGCCGGCGCCGACGACGGCGACTTTCAGTTTGCTGTTTGCCATGATTCTCGATTCCGCTAAAGTTGAGTTGCTACTGCACCGGCTTAAAGTTTTTCCATCTTGGTTTCGGCAACCACCTTGGTCCATTTGTTCACTTCGGCCACCACCAGGTCGTGAAATTCTTCCGGCGTGCCGCCGCGCGAGTCGATGCCGAAGTCGGCGAATTTGCTTTTGATGTCGGGCAGGGCCATGGCGGCGTTGATCTCGCGGTTCAGGCGCTCGATGATGGCGCGCGGGGTTTTCGCCGGCGCGGCAACACCGTTCCAGGCGATCACGTCGTAGCCTGCGACGCCGGACTCCTTCACCGTCGGCACGTCGGGCAGGCCGCGGTAGCGTTGCGCGGCGGTGACCGCGATGGCCTTGATGTCGCCATGCTTGAGCATCGCCAGCACCGGGGCGCCGATTTCGAAGGCTACCTGGATGTCGCCGCCCTTGAGTGCGGAGATGAGGGACGGCGTGCTCTTGAAGGGGATGATCGAGGCCGGCGTGCCGGTGACGGCCTTGAACAGCGCGGCGGCCATGTTCTGGCCGCTGCCCACGGAGATCGAGCCGATGTTGAATTTGTCCGGCCGCGCCTTGGCTTGCGCCAGCAGTTCGTGCACGCTGGTAATCGACGAATCTTTGTCGGCCAGGATGATGACAGTGAAATAGCCCATCGCTGATACCGTGGAAAAGTCTTTCACGATGTCGAAAGGCAAGGTGCGGAAGAGGGCAGCGGAAACGGCGTTGCCCTGGTTCAGGTGCAGCAGGTTGTAGCCGTCGGGCTCGGACTTGGCCACGAGATCGGCGGCGACGATGCCGCCGGCGCCGGGACGGTTGTCCACCACGATCTGCTGGCCGAGCTTGCCCGACACCTTTTCAGCCACCATGCGGGCGGTGATGTCGGCCACGCCGCCGGGGGCATAGCCCACCACCAGACGGATCGGTTTTTGCGGCCAGGCGGCTTGGGAATGGGCGTTCAAGGGCAGGGCGCTTAAAGGCAGGGCACTTCCGGCGGCGAGCGCGCCCGCGCTTTTGAGGAAGTCGCGCCGGCGGCGGGCGCTTTCGAGGTCGGTCTGGGTCACTTGTCTTTTATGCTTTTACTTGAGGCGGATGAGGCCGGGAGGGCATGATAGCTACTGCCGCGCATGCCCGCAACGCATGGACGGGATTCGCCCGTCGAGGCAACAATCAATGCGGCGCCGTGGCTTTCATCCGGGGCGCCGCTGCCGCAAGCGAGCTGGAGATGCGATGAAAGGCCCAGGCGAAGTTGAAGGCATGAGCGGGGAAATCATGGGCGACATGGCGCAGGAGGCTGTTCCTGATTTGGCTTGCGCGCCGGGTTGTACAATCGCGCCGTGACTGAAGCAGACTCTTCCGCCGGCATGCTGCCGGCCCCTTCGCCGGAACCTTTTTACGCCGACCGTGCCGCGCTGAAGCGCAATTTCGGCCGCGCCGCCGCCACGTTCGCCCGGGCCGACGCGCTGCATCGCGAGGTGGGCGCGCGCATGCTGGAGCGCCTGGGGTATATCAAGCTTGATCCGGCGCGCGTGCTCGACCTGGGCTGCGCCACCGGCGGCGCGTTGCCCGGTTTGCAGGAGCGTTATCCGCAGGCGCAATTGCTGGCGCTGGACTTGGCGCGGCCGATGCTGCAGGCGGCGGTGCCGGCGGCGGCGCCCTGGCACGCGCGCCTGGCGGCGAGCCTGCGGCGCAAGGCCGGGCCGCCGCTGGGGGTGCAGGCGGACATGGCGAGCCTGCCGTTCGCCGGCGGCTCCCTCGACCTGGTGTGGTCGAACCTGGCCTTGCATTGGCTGGACGACCCGGCGCCGGCAATTCGCGAGGCGCAGCGCGCGCTGGCGGTCGATGGCCTGTTCATGTTCAGCAGCCTGGGGCCCGACAGCCTGATGGAGTTGCGCGAAGCCTTTGCGGAAGCCGCGCAAACGCCCGAACAAAAGGCCGCCTGGCATGTGAAGCGTTTCATCGACCTGCACGACATCGGCGATGTGCTGGTGGGCGCCGGCTTTGTCACGCCGGTGATGGACATGGAGCAGTTCACGCTTACCTACGAGTCGCTCGACGGCTTGTTCGACGACTTGCGCAACAGCGGCTCGATGAATGCGATGCTGGGCCGCCCGCGCGGCCTGCTCTCGCGCGGGCTGCTTGCGCGCGCGCGCGCGGCGTATGAAAAACGTCGCGCCCGGCGCAGCGATGCCCGTCTGCCGGCGACTTTCGAGGTGATCTACGGCCACGCCTGGAAGGGGCGGCCGCGACGTACCACGGGGGGCGAGGCGATCGTCAATTTCGTGCCGAGCGAGGAGTACCGGGCTAGGCGCTAGGGCGCCTCACGAGAAATATCGTGCGCTGCAATATGGGTTTTGTGACTTTTTTGGCGGTTTGGGCAGGTCCGGATGGATGGCTTACCGGCCCGATTACCCTTGCTCGGAATGCGGGTACCGGGAAGGCTGATATAATCCGCCGGTTTTGGCAATCAGGCTGGCTTTTGCCTGGAAGGATGACTGTGCAAGCAGTCGGATTCGACGCTGCGGGTGCGTGGGAGAGCGGCTTGAGGCGCCCGAATATGTGCATCGGGGGGTTCCGGCGGAACCTGCGGCGGTGGAATTCGTGTTGCGGCGCAATTGTTCGCTTTCGCCGCGGGCCTTGATGACGGTGTTTGGCAGCATGGTGGGGCTGGCGTTTGTTTTTGGCGCCGTTTTTGCCGCCCTGGGCGCCTGGATGGTGTTGCCGTTTGCCGGCATGGAATTGCTGGCGCTGGCGGTGGCCTTCCTGGTGTACGGCGCGCACGCGACCGATGGGGAGCGGGTGCGATTGGCTGGCGGGAAGCTCACCGTGGAAGTGCGCGAGGGCAGCAGGGTGCGCACGCACGAGTTTGTGCTGCATCAGGTGCGCCTGGTGCGGCGGGCAGGGGCGGAGCGGCTGTTTTTGGTGTGTCGCGGCCGGGAGCTGGAAGTGGGGCGGCACTTCGGTGCGCAGCGCCGCGCCGGCTTCGAAAGGGATTTGCGCGCGGCGCTGGCGGTATCAGCGAAGCGGACGTGCGGGTTTAGGTAATTTCAACATCAGACTAGCGTGACGAGGACATGATGGCTGTATCGACTCACTTGCGGAAACTGGCCGCACAACTGGGGATGGCGGCTGGTGCCGCAGCGTGCGGGGCAAGCGCGTACGCCGCCGACATGGTGGGAGGTCCCGCCGAACTGCAGCTCAATCTGCAGCGGCCGGTCACCGACATCGCCGACCAGATCTTCGATCTGCACACGGGCATGCTGATCGTCTGCCTGCTGATCTTCATCGCGGTGTTCGCCGCGATGTTCTATTCGATCTTCGCGCACCGCAAGGACAAGGGCCACAAGGCCGCGACCTTCCACGAGAGCACGACGGTGGAAATCGCCTGGACGCTGATCCCGATGATCATCGTCATCGGCATGGCCGGCTTCGCCACCCGTACCGTGATCGCGATGAAGGACACCTCCAACGCCGACCTCACCATCAAGGCGACCGGCTACCAGTGGAAGTGGGGCTACGACTACATCAAGGGCGAGGGTGAGGGCATCAGCTTCTACTCCAACCTGTCGACCCCGCGCGCGCAGATCGAAGGCAAGGCCGAGCGCGGCGTCAACTACATGCTGGAAGTGGACAACGAAGTCGTGGTGCCGGTGAACAAGAAGATCCGCATCCTGACCACCGCCGACGACGTGATCCACGCCTGGATGATCCCGGCTTTCGGCGTCAAGCAGGACGCGATTCCCGGCTTCGTGCGCGACACCTGGTTCAAGTCGAAGGAAACCGGGATTTTCCGCGGCCAGTGCGCCGAACTCTGCGGCAAGGAACACGGCTTCATGCCGATCGTCGTGCATGTGATGTCGGACGCCGACTACACCAAGTGGGTGGCTGACAAGAAGAAGGAAATCGCCTCCAAGCAGGAAGACCCGAACAAGGTCTGGACCCAGCCCGACCTGGCCGCCCGCGGCAAGACCGTTTACGAAAACAATTGCGCGGCCTGCCACAAGTCCGACGGCAAGGGCACCCCGCCGGCCTTCCCGCCGCTGGATGGCTCCAAGACCGTGCTGGGCCCGATGGACAACCAGGTGGCGGTCGAACTTAACGGCCGCCCCGGCACCGCGATGGCCGCAATGGGCAAGACCCTTTCCGATACCGACATCGCCGCTGTTGTCACCTATACCCGCGGCGCCTGGAGCAACAAGGCTGCGGTGGCCCTGGTGCAGCCGAGCGACATCAAGGCCGCGCGCGCCTGGGATGCCGCCAAGGTGACGGCGCTTGTCGCCAAGCCGCAGTAAAGACACACAGTAGAGACGCGCAGTAAAGATGAATACCCGGCGGCGAAAATCCGTCGCGCAACAGCAGCACCAGCAACCGAACACATTTTTGAGTTGAGGCAATCATGAGCGCAGTTCTCCCCGGTCACGCGCACGACGACCACGCAGACGCCCACGGTCACGACGATCACCATCACGGCCCGCCGGCCGGCTTCATGCGCTGGGTGACGACGACCAACCACAAGGACATCGGCACCCTGTACCTGTGGTTTTCCTTCGCCATGTTCCTGACCGGCGGCATGCTGGCGCTGACCATCCGCGCCGAGCTGTTCAAGCCGGGCCTGCAGATCGTCAACCCCGAGTTCTTCAACCAGCTCACCACCATGCACGGCATCATCATGGTGTTCGGCGCGATCATGCCGGCCTTCGTGGGCTTCGCCAACTGGCAGATTCCGCTGATGATCGGCGCGCCCGACATGGCTTTCGCGCGGATGAACAACTGGTCGTTCTGGCTGCTGGTGCCCGCCGCCAGCCTGCTGATCATCTCCTTCTTCGTGCCGGGCGGCGCCACCGCCGCCGGTTGGACCATGTACGCGCCGCTTTCCTCGCAGATGGGTATCGGCCAGGACTTGGCGATCTTCGCCCTGCACATCATGGGCGCCTCCTCCATCATGGGCTCGATCAACATCATCACCACCATCCTGAACATGCGCGCGCCCGGCATGACGCTGATGAAGATGCCGATGTTCTGCTGGACCTGGCTGATCACCTCCTACATGCTGATCGCCGTCATGCCCGTGCTGGCCGGCGCCATCACCATGACGCTGACCGACCGCCACTTCGGCACCTCCTTCTTCAACGCCGCCGGCGGCGGCGACCCGGTGATGTACCAGCACATTTTCTGGTTCTTCGGCCACCCCGAGGTCTACATCATGATCCTGCCGGCCTTCGGCATCGTCTCGCAGATCATCCCGGCCTTCGCGCGCAAGCCGCTGTTCGGCTATGCCTCGATGGTGTACGCCACCTCCTCGATCGCGATCCTCTCCTTCATCGTCTGGGCGCACCACATGTTCACCACGGGCATGCCGGCGGCGGGCCAGCTGTTCTTCATGTACGCGACCATGCTGATCGCCGTGCCCACGGGCGTGAAGGTGTTCAACTGGATCGCCACGATGTGGAAGGGCTCGATGACCTTCGAGACGCCGATGCTGTTCGCCATCGGCTTCATCTTCGTGTTCACCATGGGCGGCTTTACAGGCCTGATCCTGGCCGTCACCCCGATCGACATCCAGCTGCAGGACACCTATTACGTGGTGGCGCACTTCCATTACGTGCTGGTGGCCGGCTCCCTGTTCGCCATGTTCGCCGGCGTCTATTACTGGCTGCCGAAATGGACCGGCCACATGTATGACGAATTCCTCGGCAAGCTGCACTTCTGGTGCTCGGTGGTGTTCTTCAACCTCACCTTCTTCCCGATGCACTTCCTGGGTCTCGCCGGCATGCCGCGCCGGATTCCGGACTACGCCGCCCAGTTCGCCGACTTCAACGCGGTGGCCTCGATCGGCGCCTTCTGCTTCGGCCTGTCGCAGCTGATTTTCCTGGCCGCCGTCATCAAGTGCGTCAAGGGCGGCCCGAAGGCGGCCGACAAGCCGTGGGAAGGCGCCGAAGGCCTGGAGTGGACCGTGCCTTCGCCGGCGCCGTACCATACCTTCGAAACCCCGCCGCAGGTGAAGTAGGACTTTGACGCCGCTTGCGCTGGTGCGCGGGCGGCGAAGTGAATCGCAACGGCCATGGAACAGAAGAACCAGCGCAGCAACCTCAGGACCGGATTGATCCTGGCATTGGTCGCGTTCGCGTTTTTCATGGCCGTGATCGTGCGCCGTGTGATCGGGTGAGGCTGAGATGAGCGAAGCCGTGCAAATTCTGGATGCCCGCGCGAACAACCGCGACACACTGAAAAAGCTGCTGGTGATCACGCTGTTGATGTTCGGTTTCGGGTTTGCGCTGGTGCCCTTCTACAAGAAGATTTGCGAAGTCACCGGGGTCAACAACCTGGACGGCTCCGGTACGCCGACGACGGCCAATACCCAGGTGGACCTGACGCGCAAGGTGACCGTGGAGTTCGACGCCAACGCCAATCACCTGGCCTGGCAGTTCAAGCCGATGACCCGCGGGCTGGCGATTCACCCGGGCGAGCTGACCACCGTGATGTACCAGGTGACCAACACCATGGACCACGCGGTGACCGGCCAGGCGATACCGAGCTATGCGCCGAAGGAGTCGGCGGCTTATTTCAAGAAGCTGGAGTGCTTTTGTTTCACCCAGCAGACTTTGCAGGCACATGAAACCAAGATGTTTCCGGTGGTGTTCGTGATCGACACCAAGCTGTACAAGGGCATCGAGACCATCACCCTGTCGTATACGTTCTTCGATGTCGCCGGCACCGGGACGGTTCGGGCGCCGTCATGAGCGGGCCTGGGCTTGAGCCAGGGCAGGACGGGACGGATAAAGCTGAAAAGGCGGGCGGCGGCGCATCGCCCCTGCAGGTGGTAAGGGCGGTGCTGTGGTCGTTCATCGGCATTCGCAAGGGTTCGGGTTATGCCGACGACGTGGCGAAGATCAAGCCGGTGCAGGCGATCGTCGCCGGGCTGTTCGTCGCGGCGCTGTTTGTCGGCAGCCTGGTGGTTCTGGTAAAGTTTTTGACGGCGAAGTAGGTTCAAGCAAATTTGGTTACGCCATCCCTGACAAGATGGCGCAAGGAGAGAGGTCAATGAGCGCATCGCACGCACCCGGCACCACGCCGGCCTATTTCATCCCCGCCCCCTCGTCGTGGCCGATCAAGGGCTCGTTCGCCCTGTTCTGCATGGCCATCGGCGCGGCCACCTGGTTCAACGACCTGCCGCCCGGCTACTGGCTGGTGATTTTCGGCTTCGCCATGCTGGTCTACATGCTGTTCGGCTGGTTCGGCACGGTGATCGGCGAGTCCGAAAGCGGGCAGTATTCGCACAAGGTCGACGTCTCCTTCCGCTGGAGCATGAGCTGGTTCATCTTCTCCGAAGTGATGTTCTTCGCGGCTTTTTTCGGCGCCCTGTTCTACGCCCGCAACATCGCGCTGCCGTGGCTTTCCGACCTCGACAACAAGCTGCTGTGGCCCGACTTCGCCGGCCAATGGCCCACCGCCGGCCCGGAAGCTTTCGACAAGTTCGGCAAGATGTCGCCGTTCCCGATCCCCGCGATCAACACCCTGCTGCTGCTGACTTCCGGCGTTACGCTGACCATCGCCCACCACGCGCTAAAGGACAACAAGCGCGGCGTGCTGCTGCTGTTCATGATCCTCACCATCGCCCTGGGCGCGCTGTTCCTCTGCCTGCAGGCCTACGAGTACCACGAGGCCTATACCGAACTTGGCCTGAAGCTGACCAGCGGCATCTACGGTTCGACATTCTTCCTGCTCACCGGATTCCATGGCTTTCACGTGACCATCGGCGCGATCATGCTGACGGTGATCGCGTTCCGCTGTGCCAAGGGGCATTTCACGCCCGACCATCATTTCGCCTTCGAAGCCGCTGCCTGGTACTGGCACTTTGTCGACGTGGTGTGGCTGGGCCTGTTTATCGTGGTCTACTGGTTATAGGTTCGTCCAAAAGTAAAAACCTACTTTTGGCCGGACTGATCAGTTTGAGAATCGACGGCAAAGCCGCACGATTCTCAAGCATCAAAGGCCACGAAAATGCAAAAACGCCGCTTCGAAGCGGCGTTTTGTTTTTTTGTAGCCTTTGATTCTTGCAATTGGCCGGCTTTGCCGGCAATTGCAAGCTAGCTGGAACCACCCAAAAGTAGGTTTTTACTTTTGGGTGTCCCCTACACGGGGCCGTGGTTGGGAACGAACCAGCCCATGTAGTAGCCAAACATCAGGAACAGGAATAAAGCCAGCGAAAGGCTGATACGTACGGTGAGGGCATTGACCGTGCGTTTGGTCTTGCCGCCGTCCTTGACCAGGAATACCAGGGCGGAACCGAGGCTGACCAGAATGGCGACGAGAATGACGACGACGAGGATTTTCATGGCTGCATGTCCCGCGGGTTGGCGCAATTGCTTGACCTCTATTGTGCCCGCTTTCGACTTTTGCGATTGATCGGACCGGCCATGCTGCGCCTGCGCGCCCGCCCCAAATTCAGCCTGGTTCCGGCGCTTGCCGCCGCCGGGCTGATCGCGCTGACCGTCGGCCTGGGCAACTGGCAAAGCCGGCGCGCGCTGGAAAAGGACGTGATCGAGGCGCGCCACGCGCAGACCCGCGACGCCGCCGAACTGGCCCTCACGAAAGACCCGCTGACCCTGGATGAAGTCGACGGCCGCCGCGTATCGGCGCGCGGCCGGTTCGAGCCCGGCCTCACCATCTACTGGGACAACCAGATCGTCAACCACGTGCCCGGCTTCGCCATCATCGTGCCGTTCAAGCTGGCGGGGTCGGAGAAGCGCGTACTGGTCGACCGCGGCCTGCTGCCCGCCACCGGGGACCGGTCGAATCTCGCCGGCATTCCCGCGCCCGCCGGCGAGGTGGAACTGCATGGCCGCGCCTACTATGCGCCCAAGCGCACCATGGAACTGCAACAGGGCGTGGACCGTGGCCAGGTGTGGGAAAACCTGTCGCCGGCGAAATTTGCAAGCACCTACAAGCTCGACCTGCATGATTTCATCATGCGCGAAACCGGTCCCGCGCCAGCGGGCCTGGCGCGCATGACGGATAATGGCGGTCCGCCCGCGGAAACCGGCATGACCGCCGCGCGCCACCGTGGTTATGCCTTCCAGTGGTACTCCCTGGCGGCCCTCGCGGCACTGCTGTTCCTGCTGTTCACTTTCCTCGACTATGACAACGCCGCTAGAGACGCGTGAAGACGCCTACCGCGATGTGATCCGCACGGGTCGCATCAAGATGCTCCTGATCCTGCTGGTATGCGCAGCGCCGATCATTGCTTCCTACGTCACCTACTACTTTCTCAAGCCGCAGGGCCGCACCAACTATGGCGAACTGGTGATGCCGGTCAAGCCGGTGCCGGCCGCGCAATTGCGCACCCTCGACGGCAAGCCCTACGACTTCGCCGCCCTGCAGGGCAAGTGGGTGATGCTGACGGTGGACGGCGGCGCCTGCCCCGAAAACACCTGCGTGAAAAAGCTCTACAAGATGCGCCAGGTGCGCGCCACCCAGGGCAAGGACGCCGACCGCGTCGAACTCGCCTGGCTGATCGACGACGAAGCGCAACTGGAAACCCGCGTCATCCGCGCCTACGACGCCACCCACATGCTGCGCGCTTCCGGCGCGCCCCTGCTGTCCGCGCTGCCGCCCGCACCCGGCGGCGCGCTGCGCGACCACATCTACCTGATCGACCCGCTGGGCAACCTGGTGCTGCGCTTCCCGAAAGACGCGATTCCGGAGAAGATGAAAAAAGACCTTGAGCGCCTGCTCAAATATTCGGGCATAGGCTAGGGGCGGTTGTGAATCTCACAAGCTTCCTGCAACTGTGCGCCGTCGGCCTGCTGGTGGCCGGCGGCCCGCTTGCCTATGTGCTGGTCAAGGGCGACGTCTACCGCAAGCTCCTCTGGGTGCTGCTGTTCCTCACCTTCGACCTGATCTTGTTCGGCGCTTTCACCCGCCTCACCGACTCGGGGCTGGGCTGCCCGGACTGGCCGGGCTGCTACGGCCTGTCCAACCCGGTGGCCGCGCACGCGCACATCTCCGCCGCCGAGGCCGCCATGCCCAGCGGGCCGGTGACGGTGGCGAAGGCGTGGATCGAGATGCTGCATCGCTACCTTGCCGGCGGCGTGGGCGTGCTCACCATCGCCCTCTTGGTCATCGCCATCGCCCAACGCATCACCGCCCGGCGCGACGGGCGGCCCGCGCCGGCGGTCTGGCCGACGGCGGCCCTGCTGGCGCTGATCTGCGTGCAAGGCGCATTCGGCGCCTGGACCGTGACCCTGAAGCTGATGCCGGCGATCGTCACCACCCACCTGCTGCTGGCGATCACTTTTCTTTGCGCCATCGGTTGGCGGGCTGCGCGTATCGGGCATCTCGACACGCCATTCCCTCCGACCCTGGCGCGCCGCTTCCGAGGTTTTGCGCTGGCCACCCTCGCGCTGCTGTTCATGCAAATCGCCCTCGGCGGCTGGGTCAGCACCAACTATGCGGTGCTGGCCTGTCCCGATCTGCCCCTGTGCCGCGGGCAAGTGATCCCCGATGCGGACTTTGCCAGCGGCTTCACCCTGTGGCGTCCGCTGGGCGTGCTGCCGAACGGCGATCTGCTGCCGGCCGCCGCGCTCACCGCGATCCACTGGACCCACCGCATCGGTGCGCTGGTGGTGTTCGTCGTCGCGGGCGCCTTCGCCGGCATGTTCAGCGCCGCCTGCAAGCGCGCGGGCATGGAGGCAAGTTATGAGCGCAAACTTTCGCGCGTGCTCAGTTGGGTGCTGCTGCTGCAACTGGCCAGCGGTATTTCCAACGTGCTGTTCTCCTGGCCGCTGGCCGTAGCGGTGGCGCACAACGGCGGCGCCGCTGCTCTCGCGCTGACCATGGCCATGCTGGCTTCGCGCCTCGCTCTGCAAGCGCACGAACAAGCGGGCGCGCGGCGGGCGCAGGGCGCGGAGCAAGGCCGCGTTGCCTTTTCTTCGCAGGCGGGCTGACCATGCAACCAGGCTCAGCCAGCGAACCGGCGGTGACCATGGGCACGCGCGTGCGCCAGTTCGCCGACCTCACCAAACCGCGCGTCACCATGCTGGCGGTATTTTGCGCGGTCATCGGCATGTTCCTCGCCACCCCGGGCATGGTGCACCCGGTGGTGCTGATCGCCGGCACTGCCGGCATCTGGATACTGGCCGGCGGCGCCTTTGCCGTGAACTGCCTGATCGAGCAGCGCATCGACGCGCAAATGGCACGCACCAGCGGCCGGCCGATGGCACGCGGCGAATTGAGCTCGACGCAGGCGCTGGTGTTTGCCTTGCTGCTGGCGCTGATCGGCAGCGCGCTGCTCTATTTTTTCGTCAACCCGCTGACCATGTGGCTGACGATAGCCACCTTCTTCGGCTATGCCTTCATCTACACCGTGCTGCTGAAGCCCACCACGCCGCAAAACATCGTCATCGGCGGTCTCTCCGGTGCGATGCCGCCGATGCTCGGCTGGGCCGCGGTGACAGGTGAGGTGAGTTCGGAATCGGCGCTGCTGGTGCTGATCATTTTCGTCTGGACGCCGCCGCATTTCTGGGCGCTGGCGCTGTACCGCGTCGAGGACTATAAAAAGTCCGGCCTGCCGATGCTGCCGGTAACGCACGGCTCCGAGTTCACGCGTTTGCAGATTCTGCTCTACACCTTCCTGCTGATCGCCGTGACAATACTGCCGTTCGTCATCAAGATGAGCGGCTGGCTCTATCTGGTGAGTGCGCTGGTGCTTGGCGCCGGCTTCATCCGCCACGCCTGGGGCTTGCGTCGCGACTATAGCGACGCGCGCGCCCGCAAGACCTTCGCCTATTCCCTGTGGTACCTGGCCGCGCTGTTCGCCGCGCTGCTGTTCGACCATTATCTTGTATTGTTCCTGTCATGAAACGCCGCCTCTTCCTGCCCCTGTTCGCCCTAGGCCTGGCCCTGCTCGCCGGTTGCAGCCAGGACGGTTTTAAGGACACCGACATCACCGGGGTCGAGTATGCGCGCGACTTCCACCTCACCGACCAGAACGGCAAGCCGCGCAGCATGGCCGACTTCAAGGGCCGCGTGGTGTCGATCTTTTTCGGCTACACCCAGTGCCCGGACGTTTGCCCGACCACCATGGCGGAAATGCACACCGTGCTGCAAAAGCTTGGGCCCGAAGACGCCGCGAAAGTGCAGGTGCTGTTCATTACCGTCGATCCGGAACGCGACACCCAGGCTCTGCTGACGCAATACGTGCCGGCCTTCGACCCTTCCTTCATCGGCCTGCGCGGTGATGCCGCCACCACGGCGCAGACGGCGAAAGACTACAAGGTGTTCTACGAAAAGGTGCCGGGCAAGACCCCGGGCAGCTATTCGATGAACCACACCGCCGGCTCCTACGTCTACGATCCGCAGGGGCGGTTGCGCCTGTTCGTGTCGCACGGTGGGCCGGGCGACGATGCGAAGGTCTCGATTGAGCGCCAGGTGCACGACATCAAGTTGCTGCTGGCAGGGAAGTAGCGCGGCGCAAAAAACCCGTCGAAGGGCTGCAACAGGGTTCAAAAGCGCAAGTCTTGAGGCCGCAGTTACCGCGGCTCAAATTCCCGCAGGTGCCGCGTCACCGACAGCCACGCACCCATCCAGCCGAGGATGGCGGCGAACGCCAGGATGGCGCCCAGGTCGCCCGCCGGCAAAAACTCCAGGCGAAAGTCTGAAGCGTAGAGCCTGGAGAACTCCGCCACGCCGCGGTTCATGAACTGCAGCGCGGCGTAGACGATCAGCCCGGCCGCGCCGCCGCCCAGCAGCCCGAGTAGCGCACCGTAGTAATAAAAAGGCCGGCGGATGGTGCTGTCGGTGGCGCCCAGCAATTTGGAAACCTCGATTTCCTCGCGCTGGGTGAGGATCTGCAGGCGGATGGTGTTGAAGGTCACTGCCAGCAGCGCGAACGAGAGCAGGCCCGCCAGTACCAGTACCGCCATGCGCCCGAGGTCGATGGCAGCGGCGACGCGGCGCACCCAGGCGGAGTCGATCTGCACGGACTCGACCTTGGGCCAGCCACGGATTCCGGCGGCGAGTTTTTCCAGCGCGTCGCCGTCATTGGATTTCAGGCGCACCACATAGGCATCGGGCAGCGGGTTCTGGTTCAGCGCCACCAGCACGTCGCCCATCGCCGGATTCTTCTTCAGGTCTTCCAGCGCGGCTTCGCGCGGCTTAAACTCCACCCGCGCCACCAGGGCCTCGGCCTTCAGGCGCGGGCCGATGGCGGCCACTTCGTCCTTTTTCGCGTCCAGCGCCATGAACACCGAAAGCTCGGGGTCGCCGGAGACGCCGCGCGCTGCCTGCTGCAGATTCATCAGCAGCGCATAGGCGCCGGCCGGCAAGGCCAGGGCAATGCCGATCACCAGCACGTTGAGCAGGGTGGCGAAGGGCGTGTGCGCCAGGCGCCCCAGGGTGGCGCCGAAGGCCATGCCGTGCAGGCGCAACCAGGCCTTCATGCAGGGGCCCCTGCGACGAGTTCTCCGGCACGCAGCTCGATGGTGCGGGTCTTCACCTTGGCCGCCGCGCGCGCCACCGCATTGGCATCGTGGGTGGCGATCAGCGCGGTGACGCCGACCTGGCTGAAAGCGGCGAACAGGTCGATGATCTCGGCGGCGTAACCGGCGTCGAGATTGGCGGTAGGCTCGTCGGCGATCAGGATCGACGGGCGGTTGACGATGGCCCGCGCGATCGCCAGGCGC
This sequence comes from Betaproteobacteria bacterium, assembly GCA_028292405.1. GTDB lineage: Bacteria > Pseudomonadota > Gammaproteobacteria > Burkholderiales > JAEUOS01 > JAQGMJ01. Next base: position 55,032 of record JAQGMJ010000087.1, on the reverse strand, counting down.
TGCTGCTCGCCGCCGGACAAGGCGATCGGGTTCGACTTCTCGCGCGGCAACAGGCCCACCTTGTCGAGCGCTGCGCGCGCGCGTCGCGCGCCGTCGCGCGGGTGCACGCCGGTGACGTTGAGCGGCAGCATCACATTGTCGAACACGCTGCGGTCGTAGAGCAGCTTCTGGTCCTGAAAAATCTGGCCGACGTTGCGCCGCAGGAAGGGAATCGCCTGCGGGCGCATTTTCGATACGTTCTGCCCGCCGACGATCACGCTGCCGGAGTTGACGCGTTCGATCAGCGGAATCAGCTTGAGCAGCGTGCTCTTGCCCGCGCCGGAGTGGCCGAGCAGGAACACCAACTCGCCCTCGGCGACGCTGAAGGAAACATTCTTCAGCGCCTCATAGCCGCCGGGATAGCGCTTGTGGACCGCCGAAAACTCGATCATCGCGCCCGACTTTTCTTTTGCGGCAGCACTCATTATTTGAAGGCAGCCTGAACGCGCCGCACCTTGGGTTTTTCTTGCCGTTGATTCATGAAATCGACTGGCTCCGCCAGCGATTTAATGCAGGATAATCCCCGACAAAAGTAAGTTTGCACTTTTGTCGGCCTCAATCCAGTCCGAGCATCGCGTTGGCGAACTCGTGCGCCTTGAACGGCCGCAGGTCTTCGATGCCTTCGCCGATGCCGATGAAATACACCGGCTTGGGCCGCGCATTGGCAATCGCGCACAGCACGCCGCCCTTGGCGGTACCGTCGAGCTTGGTGACGACAAGACCTGTAAGGCCGAGCGCATCGTCGAAAGCCTTCACCTGGGCCACCGCGTTTTGCCCGGTGTTGGCGTCGATCACCAGCAGCACTTCGTGCGGCGCTTTGGCGTCCACCTTGGCGATCACGCGCTTGACCTTCTTGATCTCTTCCATCAGGTTCAGCTGGGTCGGCAGACGGCCGGCGGTGTCGGCCATCAGGATGTCGATGCCGCGCGCCTTTGCCGCCTGGGTGGCATCGAAAATCACCGCGGCGGCGTCGCCGCTTTCCTGTGTGATGACCGCGATGTTGTTGCGCTCGCCCCAAGTGACGAGCTGCTCGCGTGCGGCGGCGCGAAAGGTGTCGCCGGCGGCCAGCAGCACGCTCTTGCCGCGTGACTGGAAATATTTGGCGAGCTTGCCGATGCTGGTGGTCTTGCCGACGCCGTTGACCCCGCTGATCATCACCACCAAGGGCTTGGGGCGGTCCAGGTTCATCGCTCGCTCCAGTGGACGCAGCATGTCGGTGATCAGGTCGGCCAAGGCGCGCTTCAGGGTCTCGCCGTCCTCGATCTTGTCGCGCTTGGCGCGGGCGCGCAGTTGCTCGATCAGGGTTTGCGCTGCGGGCACGCCGCAGTCAGCACTGATCAGCGCGGCTTCCAGGTCTTCGAACAGGGCCTCATCGACCTTGATGCCGGTAAACAGCGAATTGAGCTGAAAACGGGTCTTCGATAACCCCGCCTTCAGGCGGTCGCCCCAGGAGGCCTTGGCCGGTTCCGGCGCCTCTTCCGCCGCTACCGCGGCGGCTGCGGGTTTCTCGCTTGCTTCGGCCACCGGGGCTGCCTCTTTGGGAGGCTTGGGTTTGAACATCGAAAACATGGTGGCGATCAGGGCGCGGACGCGTAGAATTTGACAGTGATTTTACAGGGAAGACCGGGTGCTGATTGGGCATCCCGTAAACTTACCTGCCCGTATATGGTCAAATTGACCTCTGCAAGTTCCCACCGCCCCAATAATGAAAAAATTTCCCCGTTTCAAAGCCTTGATCCAGGTTGTGCTTTTCGGCACCCTGGCGGCAGGGCTGGTTGCCAATGGGGCGCTGGCCGCTCCGCCTGCCGCGGCCCCCGCGGCGGCGTCAGCGGGCCACGGCGGCACCTTCGAGACCACGCTGCCCAACGGCCTGAAGATCATCGTCAAGGAAGACCATCGCGCGCCGACCATCGCCCACATGGTGTGGTACCGCGCCGGCAGCATGGACGAATTCAATGGCACCACAGGGGTGGCGCACATCCTCGAGCACATGATGTTCAAGGGCACGAAGTCGGTGCCGCCGGGCGAGTTTTCCAACCGCGTGGCGGCTGCCGGCGGGCGCGAGAATGCCTTCACCAACCGCGACTACACGGCGTATTTCCAGCAGATCCACAAGTCGAAGCTCGAACTGGTGATGAAGCTCGAGTCAGACCGCATGGCCAACCTGAATCTCACCGACGCCGAGTTCGCCAAGGAGATTAAGGTGGTGATGGAAGAGCGGCGCTGGCGCACCGACGACCAGCCGCGCGCGCTGCTGTATGAGGCCGCGCAGGCGGCGCAATTCACCGCGCACCCTTACCATCACCCGGTGATCGGTTGGATGCGCGATCTCGAAACCATGACCGGCGCCGACGCGCGCAAGTGGTACAACACTTGGTACGCGCCGAACAACGCCGTGCTGATCGTCATCGGCGACGTCCAGGCCGCGCAGGTGGTGGCGTTGGCGAAGAAATACTATGGCGGGATCAAGGCCAAGGCCTTGCCCGAGCGCAAGCCGCAGGACGAGCCGGCGCAGCGCGGCATCCGCCGCGTCAACGTCAAGGCGCCGGCCGAGCTGCCCTATCTCATCATGAGCTGGCGGGTGCCCAAGCTCCTCGATGTCGAGAAGGACAGCGACCCCTACGCGCTGGAAGTGCTGGCCGGTGTGCTCGACGGCCACGATGGCGCGCGCATCACCAAAAACCTGATCCGCGAGCAGCGCATCGCCCACGAAGCCGGCGCCGGCTACGACAGCACCTCGCGCGGCCCCACCAGCTTCTCCCTTGAAGGCGTGCCGGCCGATGGCAAGACGGTGGCCGACCTGGAAGCGGCGCTGCGCGGCGAGGTGAAAAAGATTGCTGACAGCGGCGTGACCGAAGCGGAGCTCAAGCGCGTCAAGGCGCAGGTGATTGCCTCCCAGGTATACAAGCGCGACTCGATCTTCGGCCAGGCGATGGAAATCGCGCAGTACGAAATGGTCGGCATCTCGCACAAGAATATCGACCGCATCCTGGAAAAGCTCAAGGCCGTGACGGCCGAGCAGGTGCAGGCGGCGGCGAAAACCTATTTCGGCGACGACACGCTGACCATCGCCACCCTGACGCCGCTGCCGATCACCGACAAGCCGCGGGGACCGCCGAAGGGGATGCGCGCCGATTGAACACCCAAAAGCGCAGCTTTCTTTTAAAAGAAAGCTGGCGCTTTTGGGTGGAACCAAGTTGTAAAGATCACTGGCCGGGTTTTTGTAAATGGCAGATGATTTTTTAAAAGTAAAAGCGACGAAAAATCAAAAGGCGGCAAGTCATGAAGCTGATACAAAATTTCTGGGCAGTGGCGTTGTTCGCTGCCGTGGGTACAGCGCAAGCCGCGCTGCCGGTGCAGACCTGGACCGCGAAAAGCGGCGCCAAGGTGCTGTTTGTCGAAAGCCGCAGCATTCCGATGCTCGACGTGAACATCGACTTCGACGCCGGCGCGCGCTACGACACGCTGGCCAAAAGCGGCCTGGCGTCGATGACCAACGGCATGCTCGGCCTGGGCGCCGAGGGCATGGACGAAGAGAGCGTTGCCAACGGTTTTGCCGACGTCGGCGCGCAGCGCGGCGGCTCGGCCGACAACGACCGCGCCGGCGCTTCGCTGCGCACGCTTTCCTCCGCGCCGGAGCGCGAAGCGGCGCTCAAGCTGTTCGCCAATGTGATCCAGACCCCGACCTTTCCCGAACCCGTACTGGTGCGCGAAAAGCAGCGCAGCATCGCCGGCCTGAAGGAAGCCGAGACCAAACCGGAGGCGATTGCCGACCGTGCCTTTTCGAAGGCGATGTACGGCAACCACCCCTATGCCTTCGACCCCACCGAGCAAAGCGTCACCGCGATCAGCCGTGCCGACATCGAAAAGTTCTATCACGACAACTACAGCGCGAAACGCGCGGTGGTGACGATGATCGGCGACATCTCGCGCGCCGAAGCCGAGGCGATTGCCGAACAGATCACCGTCAAACTCCCCGCCGGCGCGCCGCCGCCGCTGCTGCCGCCGGTCGGCGCGCCCGACACCACGCCGATCCGCATTCCGCACCCCGCCAGCCAGGCGCACATCATGATCGGGGCACCCACGCTCAAGCGCGGCGACCCCGACTATTTCCCGCTGATGGTCGGCAACTACGTGCTGGGCGGCGGCGGCTTCGTCTCGCGCCTGATGCGCGAGGTGCGCGAAAAGCGCGGCCTGGCCTACAGCGTCTACAGCTACTTCATGCCCCTGAAGGACGAAGGCCCATTCCAGATCGGCCTGCAGACCAAGAAGGAGCAGGTGCCCGAGGCGCTGGACATCGTCAAGCGCGTGGTCGCCGACTATGTCGCCAACGGCCCCACTGCAAAGGAGTTGCAGGCGGCGAAAGACAACCTGATCGGCGGCTTTCCGCTGCGCATCGACAACAACCGCAAACTGCTCGACAACCTCGCGGTGATCGGTTTCTACAACCTGCCGCTGGACTACCTCGACACCTGGACCGCCAATGTCGAGCGCGTTACCGTCGCCGAGGTGAAAGCCGACTTCGCCAAGCGCGTGCACCCTGATGCGCTGGCGTCGGTGGTGGTGGGCGCGCCCCAGTAAGGTCGCGTCCAGTCCGCGCCGCATCTTGACCACCTCCAACAAGGTCCGCATCATCGGCGGCGAATGGCGCAGCCGCCTGATCGCCTTTCCCGACGTGCCGGGCCTTAGGCCCACCGCCGACCGGGTGCGCGGCACCCTGTTCAACTGGCTGGGCCAGGACCTCACCGGCAGCCGCTGCCTCGACCTGTTCGCCGGCAGCGGCGTGCTAGGCTTCGAGGCGCTGTCGCGCAATGCGAAGCATGTGACCATGATCGAGCGCGACGCCCGCGCCCGCGCCGGCCTGTCACAATCGGCGAATCTATTGAATGCGCAGGGCCGCCTCGATATTCTCGGCGCCGATGCGTTACAATTTTTGCTGCAACGCAACGAGTCTCGCGGTGAACCTGCCGCAGGACCCGAGAATTCCAACAATCAGCGCCTTGACGTAGCGTACGACGTGGTGTTTTGCGACCCGCCCTTCAAGCAGGACTGGTTTCCCAAGCTGTGGGCGCCGCTGGCCGGCGTGCTGGCTGAAGGCGGCGTAGTCTATGCGGAGAGCGAGGCGCCGCTGGCCCCGCCTGCTCCCTGGCGGGTGCGCAAAAGCGGGCGCGCGGGCGCGGTGCATTACCACTTGATTGAAGCGGTCTTGTAGCAGTTGAAGTTCACCGTATCGCCGGCATATAAAAAATGTGCCGCGATTTCATGCAATCCGATTTATGCAATCTGATTCCGGCCCGCCAACACGGCGCCGGCAGTGAGAAAACAATGGTCAAGGCAATCTACCCCGGTACGTTCGATCCGCTGACAAAGGGCCACGAAGACCTGTTCCGCCGCGCCTCCCTGCTATACGAGGAGGTGATCGTCGCGGTGGCCGACAGCCGCAGCAAGCGCCCCCTGTTCACCCTGGACGAGCGCCTGCAGATCGCCCGCGAGGCGCTCTCGCCTTACCCTAACGTCAAGGTCGAGCAGTTTCGCGGCCTGCTGGTCCACTTCGTCAAGGATCACGGCGCCCAGGTGATCCTGCGCGGCCTGCGTGCGGTCTCCGACTTCGAGTATGAATTCCAGCTCGCCGGCATGAACCGCCAGCTGATGCCCGAAGTCGAAACCGTCTTCATGACCCCCTCGGAAAACTACCAGTTCGTCTCCGCCACCCTGGTGCGCGAAATCGCCACCCTGGGCGGCGACGTCAGCAAATTCGTTTCGCCTTCGGTGAAAAAGTGGCTCGACGACAAGCTGGCGAAAAATCCGCGGGAGTGATGATGTTGCGGCAGAGGGAGCGCTGAAGTGGCCTTGCTGATTACCGACGAATGCATCAACTGCGACGTCTGCGAACCTGAATGCCCGAACGACGCCATCTCCATGGGCGAGGAGATCTACGTCATCGATCCGCATAAATGCACGCAGTGCGTCGGCCACTATGACGAGCCGCAATGCCAGCAAGTCTGCCCCGTCGACTGCATCCCCCTGAACCCCGCATTCGCCGAGACTCACGAGCAACTCTACGAAAAATACCTAAAGCTCACCGGCAAAACAGCTTAGGCACACAGCCACAAGCTCAAATAAAAAATGGCGCCAAAGGCGCCCATTTTTCTCGTAGCACTTCCTCTAAAAAATCGGCTGGCTTCGCCAGCGATTTTTTAGCAATCACCACGCAAAAGTAGGATTGTACTTTTGCGTGCCTACAAAGTGAGATCGAACCCCTGCTCCGCATCCACCGAGTTGATCATCTCCTGCGCCAGCATGGCAGCGAGTTCCTCGCGCAGGTGGTCCAGCGCGATCACCTCCGCGGTCATCGACTTCTCGGTGTCGTGCAGTTCCTGCACCCGGTCTTCCAGGGTGTCGGTGGCGTCGTGGATGCGCTTGATCGAATCCAGGCGGCGGCGCAACTGCTGCTGGCGCTCCTTGATCTGCGCCTCCAGCGGGTTCATCACCGCCTTCAGCCAGGCCTCTGCGTCGCGGTTGGCGACTTCGAAGGCGGTCTGGATGCGCGAGGCCACGACGCCGAAAAAGCGCGAGGCGATGCCCTTCTTGTACTCGGTGATCATGCTCATCGCGCCGAAGCGCTTGTTGAAGCTCTCCTCGACGCGGTCGACTTCCTTCATGTAGCGCAGCATCGAAAACTGCGCCGGCGCGGCCAGGCGCAGGCCGAACTCGCCGCTGAACTTCTTGTACATCGACTCCATCATGGTGGAGATTTCACCGACCACGGTGTTGGTGCGCTCGAACAACTCGCGGTTGTCCTTGAAAAAGCGCCGCATCGCGTCGAGCACCCCGGCGGAGAAGACGGCGCTGTCGATAGCCGCGTGGGTCGCCTTCACCTCGTCGCGATAGGCTTCCATCCCCAGGTGCTGGAACAGCGTGTTGGTGCTGCGCGCCAGCACGCTGCGGGTGGCGGCGAACTGCAGCAGGCTTTTCTCGAAGGTTTCCTTCTCCGTGCGCACCCGCTGCAGCATGTGCTGCATCACGTCCTCGTTCTTGCCCTGCAGGTCTTCCAGCTCGCGCAACTGGTCCTTGATGTTGTTCATGCGCGAGGCCAGCAGCGACTGGCTGGAGCTCACCACGTCGCGCATCTCCGCGGAAACGAAGTCGCGCACGATGTCCTGCTTGGCCGGGATCAGCTCCTGCGACAGCGCCGCTTCCAGGCGCGGCAGGCGGCTCTTGGCCAGCAGCCTGGCGTCGTTGTGCACCTTCGCCACCAGGCCCTTCTGGGCCGAAATGGGGAACACATTCTTCACGTCCAGCGCCAGCATCGAGGCCACCTGCGCGGCCTGCTTGTCGATCTCGGCGTCGATCTCCACCTGGGTCTTCAGTTCGTCCCACAGGCCGTCGATCTTGTTGAGCACCACCATGCGCGCGCGCTTGGTCGCCTCGCCGCCGCCGATGTGCTCGCGCCACACCTGGATGTCCGACTTGGTCACGCCGGTGTCGGCCGCCAGCACGAACAGCACCGCGTGCGCGGAGGGAATCAGGTTCAGCGTCAGTTCCGGCTCGGCGCCGATCGCGTTCAAGCCCGGGGTGTCGAGGATCACCAGGCCCTGCGCCAGCAGCGGGTGCGGGAAGTTGATCACCGCATGGCGCCAGCAGGGAATCTCCAGCAGGCCGTCGGCGCCCACCGAGCTTTGCTGGTCCGGGTCCTTGGCATCGTACAGCGCCAGTTGCGTGGCTTCTTCCACCGTCACCCGCTTGACCTGGCTCACATGCTTGAAGGCCGCCAGCATGGCGTCGCCTGAACTGGTGTCGAGCGGATGGCTGACCCACTCTTCGGGGTATTGCTTGTATTCGGAAACGCTAGCGGTCTTGGCTCGGGTTTCGATCGGCAGCAGGCGCAGCGCCGGGCTCTCGCCCTCCGTGTACATCAGCTCGGTCGGGCACATGGTGGTGCGCCCGGCGGAGGAGGGCAGGATGCGCTTGCCGTAGTCGGCGAAAAAGATCGAGTTGATCAGCTCCGACTTGCCGCGCGAAAACTCGGCGACAAAGGCGATCGACAGCTTGTCTTCGGACAGGCGCTCCAGCACGCGGTTGATGCGCGAAGCCGAAGCGGTATCGATCAGGCCGGCCTCGCTGATCCAGTCGCGAAAGCGCGTCACCGCCTGCCCGACGGCGAAGCGCCACGAGCTATAGAGCTGGAACCTTTCGACCAGGTTGACGCTGTTCACTGCTCCCCCAGACCTTCCCGCCGTGCAGCGCTGCACGCGTGCCACGGACCCGTTACCCTCGGCGACGGCGCTGCGATGCCCCGTGGCCTCCCGATTTTCTGAACCAAGTTTTACTGAACCCTGACGCCGATCCCGCGACACAGGTGTGTCACATTATCGCATGGACCGACCGCTTTGACGGCCACGCGGCCCCTGCGCCAACTAAAGGCGCAGTCGCGAAAGCCATAATAAAGACTTGATTTGCCACGCAATTTCAATGCTTCATCGCGGTATATCGGGTAGTGTATACATGATTTGGAAAAAATTGTATGCCTCCCGTTTGACCGGTGGCCCCGGTGTTGGTCAAATGCAACTATTGCCTCCGGATTTGACAAGATTTTTCATGCAAACCTCATCGCGTGAAGCCGCGTTGCCCGCCGGGCCGGTCCATCAGGACGCCCTGCGCTCGCGCCTGCGCGCCGCCTGGTTCGGCGTACGCGCCGGCGGCCTGCAACTGGCGCGCGGGGCACGCAACCTCGGCGATCGCCGGTCTGTCCGCCCGCTGTCTTCGCGCTCCCGCGGCAGTGCGACAGCGGGCGGCTGGCCGGTGCAGGCCGGCTTCTCGCGCACGCCCTTGTGGAGCGCCGGTGGCGCGCCCAACGGCGCCGAATGGCTGCTCACCGCCGGCAAGGTGCAAAACCTGCGGGTGGCGGCGCGCCGCCTGCACGGCCTGGTAATTCCGCAGGGCGCCGAATTCAGTTTCTGGCGCGCATTGGGCCGGCCGACGCGCCGGCGCGGCTACGCCGCCGGGCGCGAGCTGCGCGAAGGCTGCATGGTGGCTTCCGTCGGCGGCGGCCTGTGCCAGTTGTCCAACGCGCTGTATGCCGCCGCGCTCGAAGCCGGCATGCAGATCGTCGAGCGCCACGCCCACTCGAAAATCGTCCCCGGCTCGCTGGCCGAGCGCGGGCTGGACGCCACCGTGTTCTGGAACTACATCGACCTGCGCTTTCGCGGCCCGGTGGATTACCGGCTCGAAGTCAGGCTCAGCGCCAGCCACCTCGAAGTGCGCCTGCGCAGCCGCCAGGCGTTGCCCGCGCGCACGCCGGCGCGTTCTCCCCTGCAGCTGAAAGCTGCCGCCGCCGACACCGCCCACGACTGCATCGCCTGCAGCCAGCAGGACTGCATCGACTACATCGCGCCGCGCCACCACGCCGCGCGCACCGCCTGGCTGCTCGACGAGATGTGGCCGGAATTCGACCGCTGGCTGGCCGCGAATGCCCGCCCCGGCGACATGGTTTCGCTGCCGCTGGACGGCGCCCGCCGCGCCCGCCCCGCCTACGCCTGGACCGTGGCCGATCGCGGCATGCAAGTGACCGAGCATGCGCTGCTCACCGCCACACGCGGCCTGGCCACGCGCCTGCTGTCGGCGCAGGGTGCGGTGCGCCAGGCCGCCTTGCTGTGCCTGGACGCGCTGCTGGCGCAGGCTTGCGCGCGCAGCCTGGCGCCCGCCGTCGATCACGTGGTGGTCTCGCTGAACCTGCTGCCGCACCTGTGGCGCAGCGGCGTGCTGGCCGGGCGGCGCGTCAGCGTGCTGCTCAACCGCTCGCCCCTGGCGCTGCTGCACGCGCAGCTCGACCGCGCCTGCGCCCTGCACCCGCAATCGCCCACCCTGGGCGACTTTCGCGCCGACGCCGCGCTGGTGGAAGCCGAGGAAGCCGCGCTGCATGAGGCGGCCGCGCTGATCACCCCGCACCGCGCGGTGGCGCAGTTCGCCGCTGCGCGCTATGCCGCTGCAGTGGAACAACTGGAATGGCTGGCGCCCGCGCCGGTACAGGCGGCAGGGCGCGGCGGCAGCGTGTTGTTTCCGGCCTCGGCGCTCGGGCGCAAAGGCGCTTACGAGCTGCGCGAGGCCTGCCGCGAGTTGCGCCTGCCGGTGCGGGTGCTGGGCCAGGCCAGCGAAGAGGCTGCCTTCTGGCGCGGTATCGAGATGCGCGCGGTGGACCGTCGTGCGTTCTGGAGCGACGTTGCCTGCGTGGCGCTGCCGGCTTTTGTCGAGCACCGGCCGCGCCTGCTGTTGCAGGCGCAGGCGCGCGGCCTGCCGGTGGTGTGCTCAAGCGACTGCGGACTGCCCGCCGGCTTGCCCGGATTACACCAGGTACGCGCCGGCGTCTTGCCCGAGTTGATCGCAGCCCTGGCGCGTGCCGCTGCCTGACCACTGCCCGGGCTCGTACGTGTAACCCTCTGCGCCGGATTCAGGTCGGCGCTGGCATGTTCGTCACGCATTGGTAACGCAAGTTGTCACTTATGCGCGTAGTTTGCCACTTTGCCGGGTGCGGCGACCCTGCCTGCGCAGCTCGCGACGCCGTTTTGTTACAGGCGCGGGTGTTGATTCCACTCGGATAAAGCGCTTTTTCGGGATTGTCTGGCACTTCGCCGGGTCGGCGGCATATTTGCTGCTACTACAATCAAGGTGAAGAGGAACAAAAGGGGAATGGAAGCGATATTCCACCAATCTTCCCGTAAGAATACTATTACCTTCTGTAAGTTGATAAAATCCCGGTCTTGTTTTCGCCTGTGCGGACGCAGCCTAAGGGTCTAACCCAGCGTCACTGAATGCCTTCTGTAGATCAACTCAAGCACCGGCTGGAAGAATTGCTCTCCAAGGTCGGGTTGGATAGTTCGAGCCGCGAGCGCAAGCAAGTCGCGCGGGCCGGCTCGCCTACCGAATTGCGCCTGCTCAGCACCAATCTGCGCGACCTGCTGGGCAAGCGTTTTGGCGACCGCTGGAACGGCGAACTCGACGCGATTTTCGGCAAGACCACGGTGATGGAGGATCCGCCCAGCATGCCGATCTCGCAGGCGCCGTCGGACACTTCCGACCTGAGCGGCCCGCAAACCCGTTTCGGCACCCAGGAAACCTATACCGCGCTGAAGCAGCAATCGCCCGGCGAGCGCATCGAGTCGCTGCGTGCCTACCTCAGCCACGCCGCGCGCGAACTGCTGGCCGACAAGAGCGCGCCGCTGGAGCAGAAAATCGCCGCCGCCCGCAGCCTGAACGAAATGCGCGGCGTCGCCCGCGCCATGGCCGAGATCGCGCGCCTGTCGCACAGCGAGGCCACTGTGGAGCGCTTCACCCACAAGGTGCAGGCGCTGTTCGCCGTCGCCGAGGAACAGGCCAGCCATTAGGACCTGTTCACCCTGAATCGTAAGCGCGGCGGAATGCGGGACAATAGCGCCCTCCGCTTTCAACTTACAAGGGCCGCAGTGGCAGCAACCGAAAATACGCAAGCACCCGGCGAGGACGAAGCCGTCGCCGCCACCCGCGCCTGGGTCGAAAAGGCGGTGGTCGGCCTCAATCTCTGCCCCTTCGCCCGCGCCGTGCACATTGGCGGGCGCATTCGCTATCATGTCAGCGCCGCGCGCGACGCCGATGCGCTGGTAGCCGACCTGGCCCATGAGATCAGCGCCTTGATGGCGGCCGATCCCGAAGAGTGCGAAACCACCCTGCTGATCCACCCGTATGTGATGGGTGACTTTCTCGACTATAACGACTTTCTCGACATCGCCGACGCCACCGTCGAAGCGCTGGGTTATACCGGCGAACTGCAGGTGGCGAGCTTTCATCCGCAATACCAGTTCGCCGGCACCGCGCCGGACGACGTCGAGAACTACAGCAACCGCTCGCCCTATCCCACCCTGCACCTGCTGCGCGAGGAAAGCATCGAGCGCGCGGTCGAAACGATGCCGGACACCGACAGCATCTACGAGAACAATATCGAAACCCTGAAGCGCCTCGGCCCGGCGGGCTGGCGTGCGCTATGGGGCAAGGGCGAGCCGGGGTAGGGCGGCCGCAATATGACTGCGCGTAACCGCTGCAATGCAAACGCTGCAACGCAAACGCGCCAACAACAAGCAACACGGAGACTGCATGCTGAAAATCTGGGGCCGGTCCAATTCGATCAATGTGCAAAAGGTGATGTGGCTGGTCACCGAGCTGCAACTGCCGCACACGCGCACCGACGCCGGGCTGCAATTTGGCACGGTCAACGAAGAGTGGTATCGCGCGATGAACCCGAACGGCCGCGTGCCGACCATCGACGACGAGGGCTTCATCCTGTGGGAGTCGAACGCCGTCGTGCGCTACATCGCCGGCAAGCACGCCGCCGGCAGCTGGTGGCCGCAAGACATGCAGGTGCGCGCCGATGCCGACCGCTGGATGGACTGGTGCACCACCACCATCGCCCCGGTGATGACGCCGCTGTTCTGGGGCCTGATCCGCACCCCGGTGGAGAAGCGCGACCCGGTAGCGCTGGAAGCCCACCGCAAGGAGATGGACCGCCTCGCCGGCGTGCTCGATGCGCGCCTGGCCGACGGCCGCGCCTGGCTTTGCGGCGATACGCCGACCATGGGCGACATCCCGATCGGCTGCTTTGTCTACCGCTGGTACGGCCTGCCGATCGAACGGGCCGAGTGGCCGCATCTGCGCGACTGGTACGAGCGCCTCGCCGCCCGCCCGGCGTTCCGCGAACACGTGATGCTGCCGCTGACCTGAAGTGCTTGCGGCAATGGGCCGCGCCACTAGCGCGCCTCAATACGCTGCATAAACGATCCGCCGCGCCATCCGCCGCGCGCGCGGTGTACAGTGCGCAACGCGGAAGCAGCCATGGTTGATCCAGGGTAAATGCGCAGCCCCGCGTCCGGTGCAAGGCCGGACGCGCAAGCGGTTTACAAGCCGCCGCCGCCTGACAATCGGAGACAAGAGGTTCGTGCAAGCATGCCCCTGCAGGCATGCGGACAGCTGCGTCTCCTATACGCGCCTACCCCGGCACTCATCCCTCGAAAGGAATCCCATGACCTCGATGTACTCCTGCGGCCCCGCCGGCTCGCACGCCACCTCCGCCAAAGGCAAGAAGGCAGGCAAGAAAAAACACTTCACCGTCGACATCCACTGCCACACCCTGTCGGAAGCCGCGCACAAGGAAGTCGGCAGCCTGTACGACCCGAAGACCGACCCGATCTGGATTTTCTCCAACGACTTCACCCGCGACGTCAACCAGCGCCAGATGGCCGGCCTGCTGCCCAAGCTGACCGAACTCGACGTGCGCCTGAAGGACATGGACCGGGCCGGCATCGATGTGCAGGCCGTCTCGCCCGCACCGCACCAGTACTACTACTGGACCGAGCCCGACATCGGCCGCAAGGCCTCGCAGGCGAGCAACGACCACATCGCCGACATGGTGGCCAAGCACCCGGACCGTTTCGTCGGCATCGGCACCGTGCCGCTGCAATCGCCCGAGCTAGCGGTGAAGGAACTTGAGCGCATGGTGAAAAAGCTCGACTTCCGCGGCGTCGAGATCGCCACCAACGTCGGCGGCGTCGAACTGTCGGACAAGAAGTTCGCCAAGTTCTTCGCCAAGGCCGAAGAGCTGGGCACGCTGATTTTCATGCACCCGATCGGCACCAGCGAAGGCCGCCGCATGACCGAGCACTACTTCGCCAACGTCATCGGCCATCCGGTGGAATCGAGCCTGGCGATCAGCCACCTGATCTTCGGCGGCGTGCTCGACAAGCATCCGAAGCTCAAGATCTGCGTTGCCCATGGCGGCGGCTACCTGCCTTACTACACCGGCCGCATGGACCACGCCCACGGCGCGCGCGAAGACTGCCGCACCTGCATCACCAAAAAGCCTTCCAGCTACCTGAAGAAGCAGGTGTACTTCGACACCGTGGTGTTCAACCGCCACCAGCTCGAATACCTGGTCGCCGAATTCGGCCGCGAGCACGTCCTGCTCGGCACCGACTACCCCTACGACATGGCGGAAGTCGATCCGGTCGGCTTCATCGACGGCGCCATGCTCAGCGACGATGAAAAGGCCTACGTGATGGGCGGCAATGCCGCCCGCCTGCTGAAGGTCAAGAAGCCGCGCAAGACCGCGCGCTAGCCGCAAGCAGCAAATCCGTGAGCGCCGGGAGGCGCTCACGGAAGGCGCCGCGGCGGCGGAGTATGATGCCGGCTGAGCCCGTCATGAGACCCTTGCCATAACGGAAATGAGGGTCCGAGGAGAAAGCCGTGAGCAGCCCGAACGCAGCGTTGCGTGACGAGTTCGTCGTCAGCAACCTCGAACAACTCCAGACTTTGTACGGCGAGGCGAAGGGTGCCTCGATCGACAAGGAAACGCCGGTCATCACCGCGCACTACCGCAAGTTCATCGAGGCCGCGCCGTTTTTCGCGCTTGCCACCGTCGGCCCCGAAGGCATGGACTGCTCGCCGCGCGGCGACGCGCCGGGCTTTGTGCGGGTGGTCGATGAAAAGACGCTGATGATTCCGGACCGGCGCGGCAACAACCGCATCGACAGCCTGCGCAATCTGATGCACGATTCCCGTGTCGCTCTCCTGTTCCTCATTCCCGGTGTTGGGGAAACCTTCCGGGTCAATGGCCGGGCGAAGATTTCGGTCGATCCTGAACTGCTCGCCTCCTTCGCCCACGAAGAAAAGGCGCCGCGCTGCGTGCTGGTGGTGGAGGTCGAGACGGTGTTTTTCCAGTGCTCGCGCGCCGTGCTGCGCTCGCGCCTGTGGGACCCCGCGGTGCAGGTGGAGCGCAAGAGCTTGCCCAGCAACGGGCAGATCCTCTCCGACCTGACGCAGCAGCGCTTCGACGGCGAAAAATACGACCGCGAATTGCCCCTGCGCATCGTCAACGAACTCTATTAGGCGCTGTCCTCAGTCGCCCGCTCGTCGCCGCCGGCGACGATGCGCGCCGGCCGGGTGAAGCTGAAATAGGCGGCCGCCCAGTCGATCATCACCATCAGGCGGTTGCGAAAGCCAATCAAAAAGTAGATGTGGGCAAACAGCCAGAGCAGCCAGGCGATGGTGCCCGAGAGCTTGAACTTGCCGATCTGCGCCACCGCCGCCTTGCGTCCGATCGGCGACAGCGTGCCGTAGTCGGCATAGTGAAACGGCCGGGTTGCTTCGCCGGCCAGGCGGCGCTTCAGGTTGGCCGCCGCGCACCAGCCCATTTGTTTCGCCGAGGCGCCCAGCCCCGGTACCGGCTTGCCGTCGCTCTGGATGCCGGCGAGATCGCCGATGACGAAGATTTCCGGATGCCCCGGCGCCGACAGGTCGGGCTCGACCAGCACGCGCCCGGCGCGGTCGTATTTTTCAGCGGGCAGGCCGAGCGTCTTCGCCAGCGGTGAAGCCGCCACCCCCGCGGCCCATACAACCGTGCGTGCCTCCAGTGTTTGTTCGCCGCTCGCTGTTTGGTATTTCAGCCCCTGCGCGTCGATGTGGGTAACGCGGCTGCCGGTGTGCAGCTCGACGCCGATGCGCTCGAGCTGCTCGCGCGCCTTTTGCGACAGCTCCTCCGGGTAGGTGCCGAGCACCCGATCATTGCCCTCCAGCAGCATCACGCGCACCTGGCGCGTATCGATGCGGCGAAAGTCGTGCCGCAGCGTATGGCGGCCGATCTCGGCCAGTGTGCCCGCCAGTTCCACGCCGGTCGGCCCCGCGCCGATCACCGCGAAGGTCAGCCACGGCACGCGCTTGACCGGGTCCAGCTCGCGCTCCGCATGCTCATAGGCCAGCAGGATGCGCTTGCGGATGATGAAGGCGTCCGACAGATTCTTCAGCCCCGGCGCATACGGCTCCCAGGCGTCGTTGCCGAAATAGCTGTGGGTGGTGCCGGTGGCCATCACCAGATAGTCGTAGGTCACCTCGCTGCCGTCGTCCAGGGTCACCACGCGCCGCGCCGCGTCCACCGCCACCGCATCGGCCATCAGCGAAGTGGCGTTGCGCTGGTCCGCCAGCAGGGAGCGCACCGGCGCGGCGATCGCCGGCGCCGCCAGGCCGGCGGTAGCCACCTGGTAGAGCAGCGGCTGGAACAGGTGGTGGTTGCTCTTGTCGATCATGGTGATGCGCACCGGCGCGCTGGCCAGCTTGCGCGCCACCGCCAGGCCGCCGAAGCCGCAGCCGAGGATCAGCACATGGGGGAGGGACAGGTTGGTATTCATATAGTCAAGACGAATGACGTTCTGATTCTCTGACCACAGTATAGGGCCGCTGGTTGCGCCTATGCGGCACATCAGCAAAGCACGGCTGTCGCCGGATGGCGAAGCCGGGGTACCATTTGTCCGGACAGCCCGCAAAACAGCGCCCAGCGCAAAAAAGGCTGTTCGAGACAAACCAGTCCCAAAACAAGGAGGCGCATGATGAAACGCATCGCGACGGCGCTCGCCGCCATATTCTGTATCGCTCTGGCGCAAGGCGCCCACGCCGAGCCCGCAGCCGAACAACAGATCAGCCGGCTCGATCCCGCGCTCGACGCCTTGCTGGCGCCGGAAGCCAAACTCGAAATGGTGGTCACCGGCTTCGGTTTCACCGAAGGCAACATCTGGGTCGAAAACAAGAAAGACAAAAAGTACAAGGGCTACCTGCTGTTCTCCGACATTCCCGCCAACGTGGTCTACAAGTGGACCCCGGACGGCAAGGTCAGCGTCTATCTCGAAAAAGCCGGTTACCAGAAACCGGACAGCTGGCGCGCCGGCTTCGAGTTCCACAACGGCCGCGAAGCCACTGACCCGAAATTCGAAAAATTCTTCATGAACGGCTCCAACGGGCTGACCATGGACCGCCAGGGCCGCCTGATCATCGCCGCCTGGGCCGGGCGCTCGATCGACCGCATCGAGAAAAACGGCAAGCGCACTGTGCTGGCCTCCACCTTCCACGGCAAGCAGTTCAACGGCACCAACGACGTGGTGGTCAAGCGCGACGGCATGATTTACTTCACCGACACCTGCGACGGCCTGCGCGGCCGCTGCAAGGATCCGAAGCGCGGCATCGACACCGTCGGCATCTTCCGCGTCAGCCCGAAGGGCGGTGAGGTGACGCAGATCATCGACGACATTCCGGTGCCCAACGGCCTGGTGTTCTCGCCCGACGAAAAAATCCTCTACGCCAACGGCGGCGGCAAGCGCTACATCAACGCCTACGACGTCAACCCCGACGGCACGGTGAAAAACGGCCGCCTGCTGGTCGACCTCAACGACGACAAGGCCCCCGGCATCACCGACGGCATGAAGGTGGATGTGAAAGGCAACATCTACACCACCGGCCCCGGCGGCGTCTGGATCATCTCGCCCGAAGGCAAGCGCCTCGGCCTGATCCCGCTGCCGGAACTCGGCGGCAATGTCGCCTTCGGCGACCCGGACTACAAGACCCTCTACATCGCAGCACGCTCCAGCATCTACAAGATTCGCACCAGACTGGCTGGCGTGCCCTGAGCATTGCTGCCCGCCCGGTCACATGCCGGGCGGCAGAGGCGCTACGATGCCGGCTCATGCAACGTTGCCAGTAGATCGGAATAATGAGTTTTATCAGGCAGGTGCTGGGAAATGTCTTTTCCCGCCGCGACACAGCGCAACTGCCGGCCGACACGCCGAACGCCGGCGCCGGCGCCTGACCCGGCGCGACGCGTTCGCCATCCGCCGTTTCCTGCAGCGGGTTTTTGCCCCGGTGCTAAGATGCCCGCAAAACCAGCGGCATTTTTCCCGGCGCCGCCAAAACCAGAGGAGATAAAAAATGCGCGCCCTGCTAGCCGCTGCCATCCTGAGCCTGTCCGTATTTGCCGCATCCGCGCACGCCGCCCCATGGACCACTGCCTGGGCCGCCTCGGTGCACGGCCCTTACCCGATCGGCAATCCCTCCGCCCAGCCCGACATGAAGCTGGTGTTTCCCGCGCCCGAAAGCGGCGCGCGCGACCAGAGCTTTCGCCTGATCGTGCGGCCCGATATCTGGGGCGGCGCCGCGCGCGTGCGCCTGTCCAACGCCTTCGGCACCAAACCAGTCACCTTCGATGGCGCCTACGTCGGCCTGCAGCTCTCGGGCTCCGCGCTGATCCCCGGCAGCAACCGGCCGCTGAAATTCGGCGGCAAGGACAGCGTCACCGTCGCCCCGGGCGCATCGGCATGGAGCGACGCCGTCGCCTTGCCCTATGCGAAAGACCCGCGCGCCATGGCCGGCCGCAAACTCGCGGTGAGCTTTCACGTCGCTGGCGAAAGCGGCCCGATGACCTGGCACGCCAAGTCGCTCACTTCCTCCTACGTCAGCCTGCCCGGTACCGGCGCGCACGGCGCGGAGGAGGGCGAAGCCGGCTTTCCCGCTTCCACCGCCTCCTGGTTCTTCCTTGATGCCGTCGACATGCGCGCGCCCGGCACCCGCGCCATCGTCGCCTTCGGCGACTCCATCACCGACGGCACCGCCTCCACCATGAACGGCGACGACCGCTGGCCCGACGTGCTGTCGCGGCGCATCCACGCCCTGCACGGCGAACGTTATTCCGTGGTCAACGCCGGCATCGGCGGCAACCAGGTTGCCGGCCCGCCCGAGTACACGCCGCAAAAGCCGATCCCCGGCGGCCCCTCGGCGGTCAGCCGCCTGGAGCGCGACGTGCTGAGCCTGTCGAATGTCGGCGCGGTGATCTGGCTCGAAGGCATCAACGACTTCAGCAAGAACGGCAATACCAGCGTCGAGCAGGTGATCGCCGGCATGAAAGACGTGGTCGGTCGCATTCGCGCCAAGATTCCCGGCGTGCGCGTGGTCGGGGCCACCGTCACCTCCGCGCTCGGCAGCAGCAACGCCGCCCACGGCCACCCGGAAGAAGACCTCAAGCGCAAGCAGCTCAACGACTTCATCCGCACCGGCGGCCTGTTTGATGCCATCACCGACTTCGACGCCGTCACCCTCGACACCGCCAGCGGCAGCATGAAGCCCGCCTTCGTGCCCGAGAGCACCACCGGCGGCGCCGGCGACAAGCTGCACCCCAACCGCATGGGCTACCAGGCAATGGGCGCGGCGATCGACATTCCGTCCCTCCTGCCGCGCGACCCGGCACGCAGCCCCGCACGCAAATAAGCACGCAAATAAGCACGCAGCGCGGCTCAGGTGGCCGGCTTGACCCCGGCCGCTCGGGTTGCTACCTCGGCCGCGTCGCGATGAATACGCCGGTGAGAATCAGCGCGATGCCGGCGTAGTGGTAATCCATCAGCCTCTCGCCGAGAAACACATACGCGACCACCGGCGTGAACACCGCCACCAGGTGATACGCCGGCCCGGTCACCGCCGGCCCCAGGGTCACCACGCAATAGTTCCACATCAGGTAGGAGCCCAGCGAAATCACCACGCCGATGTACAGCAGCGCCGCCAGCGACTTCGCGTCAGTGGGGATGCGCGCGCCCAGCGCCAGCTCCAGCGCGACAAAAGGCAGCAGCGAGACGATCGCGCCGATCATGCCGCCGAACAGGTACACCAGCAGGTCGAGCTCGCGCGGCTTCTTGCGGATCAGCACCGAATACAGCGCGTACATCGCCACCGCCAGCAGGGTGATCAGGTCGCCGCGCGTGAACGAAAGCTGCGCCAGGTTGGCCGGGTCGCCGCGCGCGATGATCCAGCCCACCCCGCAAAACGACACGGCGATGCCGGCGTAGGCGCGCGCAGGCATCGGCTCGCGCGCGATGAAATACATGAACAGCGGCACCAGCAGCGGCACCACCGAGTTGATGAAGGCGACATTGGCCGCCGTGGTGGTGCGCAGCGCCAGGTAGGCCAGCGCGCTGTAGCCCGCCATGCCCAGGGCGCCGGTAAAGCCGATCAGCTTCCAATGGCGTAGCAGCAGCGGCGCCTGCGCCCGCACCCGCGGCCAGATAAAGGGCAGCAGCACCGCGATGGCGACGAACCAGCGCAATAGCGTGAGGGAGACCGGCGGAAACGTCGCTGCCACCGCCCGCCCCATGGTGATGTTGGTCGCCCACAGGAGCGGCGCGGTCCACACCAGGTAAAGCGGATGCGCCCACAGCCAGCGCAGCGCCTTCATCGTCTGCTCATGCGTCCGCGCCCGCCGCCTGCAAGAGGCGTGCGCGCAGTACGTCGATATCGCGCGGCGTCAGCCCGGTATCGGAATTGGTGAACACCGTGCGCGCATGCGCCTCCGGCGCAAAGCCGTGGAAGTCGTCGTCCAGCGCGACCCACTCGCGGATCGCCGGATGCGCCCGCAGCCAGGCGCTGATGTCCTCGTAGCGGCGATGCGGCGTGCGGTGCTGCTCCAGCTGCGGCGTGCAGCCCAGCACCCGCTCGCGCATGTCGGGGGCGAACAGGCTGCGCAGTTGCGCCGCCGTATGGATCACCCGCCAGGTGGAAGAGATGACGATGCCCACCCCCTCCAGCCCCGGCTCGCGCAGCAGCGCCTCCAGCAGCGGCAGCTTGCCCATGCGCTGGCGCTCGGGCACGCCGCCCACCGGATGCAGCACGCCGTCGAAATCGAGGAACAGGATCACCGGAAATTCGCGCATGCCTTCAGGCAAACAGGTCCACCGCGCCGCGCGCCGCGTAGCCGCGCAGCAGGGCGGTGGCGCGCGCCGCCACCCCGGCCCAGTTGCCCTCGCTTTGCTGGCGGATCAGGCGAACGCCGGGGTACCAGGGCGAGCGCTCGGTGTGCATCAGCCAGAAGCTGCCGCTGCTGTAGGGCAACAGCACCAGCGCCGGCCGGTTCAGGCCGCCCGCCAGGTGCGCCACCGAGGTGTCCACCGTGACGATCAAATCCAGGTTCGCCGCCAGCGCCGCTGTATCGGCCATGTCCCGCAAGTCGGCGTCGAAGTCGTGGACCGGCAATTTCGAGGCCGCCAGTTGCGGCAGGGCCACGCCCTTTTGCAGGCTGATCAGGGTAACGCCCTCGATGGCGCACATCCCGGCCAGCATTTCGATCTGCAGAGACTTGATGCGGCGCGCCGCGTCGAACAACTCCGTATCGCGGTGAAAACCGGCGCCCCAGCACAAACCCACCTTCAGCCCGCGCATATCCTTCAGACGCGCGGCCCAGCGCGCGACATCCTCGGGGTCGGGGTGCAGGTAGGGCAGCGGCGCCGGAATGCTGTCGAGGTCGGTGCCGAAAATGCACGGCAGGTCGAGCAGGGCCGCATGGCAATCCAGTTCGAACACCCCGCCCTGGTCGAAGGCCTCGGTGACGCCTTCGATGCGGCTGAACAGGCGCCGGTCCTGCGTGGTGCAACTGACGTAGAGCGCGGCCGGCCGGTAGCGGCGATGCACCTCCGTGATATAGCGCGCGAACAGCAGTTCGTCGCCCAGCCCGCCCCAGTCGGTCCACACCACCAGGCGCCGGCCTTCAAGCGATTCGCCGCCCCATGCCGGCAACAGGCTGGCCCAGGGCTGCGCACGTGCGTCCTTGCGGGCGCGAAAGTGGAAAAACCCCTCGCGATACTTGCCGCCGAGAAACAATTGCATCGACAGGGCAAAGCGGTACTCCGCGATCTGCGGCTCGGCCGCCACCACCAGGCGCATCGCCGCGGTCGCCTCTTCGATGCGCTGCTGGCGCTGCAGGGCCATGCTCAGCGAATAGAGCAGCAGGGACGATGCCGGGTACCGCGCCACCGCGCGCGCATACAGCTCGCCGGCCTGCGCCGGCTGTTCCGGCAGCAGCAGGCCGGCGAGCAGCAGCAGGGCCTGCAGATCGTCGGGGTTCGCCAGGTGAGCCTCCCGGGCCTGCGCCAGTGCCGTGGGCCAGGCGTCGCCGCCGGTGGCCTGGACCAAGGCGTTTACCGCCATCACCGCCGCCGCCACGGTCAACGATTGCGTCATCGTACCCGCCGGGGCGCTTTGCGGCAGCTCGGGCGGCGACAATTCGGGCTGCGCCGCCGCCTCTGGGGCAGGCGTCTTCGACGACTTGAACAGCGAACGGAGCATGAACGGGAATGGAATGATTGCAGGGCCGTGTCGGGCGCGGTTTGCGCGGGCCGGTGCGGCTTTTGCCCGGCTTCGCGGCGTGACCAGGCAAGGCCGCCGCGCGCGGCCGGATCGCCGGACACCCACGCGCCGATTCTAGCGCAGATCATTCGCGCGCCGCGGAGATCCCGCGCGTCCAATGCCATTGGTCCATGGCGGCCCGCGGCGCGCGTGCAGGCGCCGCGCCGCCGGCGTATGCTGCGCCAAAGAAAACTGTTGGGAGACGGTGATGAAATTCTGGGTTCCCCTGCTGGTGTTTGCCGCCTTGCTGGTGGCCACCGCGGCCTACTTTTTTTCCGGCACCGGCGTCATGCCGGACCGCATAGCCGTGCACTTCGCCGCCGACGGCAGCGCCAACGGCTTCATGACGCGCGAAGGCTATCGCCAGTTCCTGCTCGAATTCGGCCTCGGCGTGCCGCTGGGCACGGCGCTGATCGTCGCCGTCCTGCCGGCGCTGATCCCCACCCGCGTCAACCTGCCGAACAAGGACTACTGGATGGCGCCGGAGCGGCGTGCGCAAAGCCTGGCCTTTTTGAGTGGCCACGGTTTCTGGCTCGGCTGCCTGCTGCTGCTGTTGATGTCCGGGGTGCACCGGCTGGTGGTTGCCGCCAACATGGGCGATGCCGCGCAGCGCCTGGACAACGGCAGCTTTGCCTGGACCATGGGCCTGTTCGGCATCGGCATGGCTGCCTGGGCCGGCACGCTGATGCTGCGCTTTCGCCGGCCGCCCGCCTGAAGCCGCGCGCGGCATCGGTGATGCCGCCCATCAGTGCAAAAAGGCCGATTTTTCGGCGTTTTCGGGTAAGCTTCGCGGGCTTTTGAAACCCGCTTTCAGAATCCATAGGGAAGAGACAAACATGGCCCTCGAATTCCGCTCCCTCGGCGCGGCGCTTTCCGTCACGCTGGGCGCCGCGCTGACCCTTGGCGCCGCACCGGCCCTGGCGCAGAACTATCCGGTCAAGACAATCAAGTTCATCGCCCCCTATCCGCCCGGCGGCACTACCGACGTGCTGGCGCGCGTGCTGGCGCAAAAGCTGGGCGAGACCCTGGGCCAGACGCTGGCGGTGGAAAACCACCCCGGCGCCGGCGGCAACATCGGCCAGGAACTGGCCGCCAAGTCCGCCCCCGACGGCTATACCCTGGTGCTCACCGCCAACCCGGCGCTGCAGACCAACCAGTTTCTCTACAAGCGCCTGGGCTACGACCCGTTCAACGATTACGCCCCCATCTCGCTGGTGGCCTCGGCCGGCAGCGTGGTGGTGGTCAACCCCAAGGTGCCGGCCAATAGCCTGAACGAGCTGATCGCGCTGGCCAAAGCAAAACCCGGCACCCTTAACTTCGGCTCAGGGGGCCGTGGCACCCCGGCCCACGTGCTGGGCGAGGTGTTCAAGTCGATCACCGGCGTGAACATCGTCCACGTGCCCTACAAGGGCACCATCCAGGCCGTCACCGACCTGGTGGCCGGCCAGGTCGACATCGTGTTCTCCGACATGGTCCCGGCGGTGCCGCAGATCAAGGGCGGCAAGCTGCGCGCGCTGGCCGTCACCACCGAGAAGCGCTCGCCTATCCTGCCCGACGTGCCGACCTTCGTCGAGGCCGGCGTCTCCAAGCCGATGCCGCAGGGCTGGTGGGCCATCCTCGCGCCCAAGGGCACGCCGCCGGCCATCGTCAACCGCCTGAACGCGGACATCGCCAAGGTGCTGCAGACCAAAGAGGTGCAGGACCGCTACCTCGGCCTGGGCATCGTCGCGGTGTCTTCCAAGCCGGAAGACGTGCTGGCCCGCGCCAAAGCCGAAGCGCCCGAGATGGGCAGGGTCCTCAAGGCCGCCGGCGTCGAGCCGGAGTAGGGCCCGGCGGTCCCCGCCACGCGCGACCCGTCCGCCGGGTTGCGCATGGCGTGGCTTCAAGCGACGCATGGTTTGCGCGTCCCGCAGCACTAAAAAGTCGAAAACCGCGGTCATGGCCACGTGGCGCCTGACACTGTCCGCGCACGCTCCAGCGTCTTGTCTTTTCGGATGAGTTGGCTAGGACGAAAATGCCTATGGCATGCTCAAAAAATAGGCAGGTTATTGAAAACACAGGCTATCTTGTCCGTACTAGTTGAAAAAAGTTACGGGCTCCTGTGGGCGCGTCAATTACTATATAACGAGAGGGAATGTATTTGTTTTTAGGGAAAATGCCGCGGCGGCCTTGAGCAGGGGCGTCCGCGCGCCAAAAAAGGGTAACAAGAATGCGCAAGTTCGCCACCTTGGTCTGCGGCCTGCTGGCCTGGACAATCATGGGTCACGCAGCCGCCGAGGCTGTTCCCGGCGTCAGCGCCGACACGATCGTCATCGGCCGCAGCGCCGCCATGACCGGCCCGATCGCCACCCGCATGAAGCCGGCCACCGAGGGCATGACCACCTACATCGACCAGGTCAACGCCGCCGGCGGCATCAACGGCCGGCGCATCAAGCTGGTCAACCTGGACGACGGTTTCGACCCGAAGAAGGCCGTGGCCAACGCCAACCGGCTGATCAACGACGAGCACGTGTTCGTCATGTTCTCGCAGTCCGGCGGGCCGCAGACCCAGGCCGTGCTGCCTGTGATCACCGCCGCGCAAGTGCCGCTGCTGGGCACCACCTCGGGCGCCGACAGTTTGCGTAAGCCGAACAAATACATGTTCCACCTCAAGGCCAGCTACACCGACGAATTCGCCAAGATGGCCGAGCACATGAAGATCACTGGTCTCAGCCGCGTCGCCATCGTCTACAGCGACGAGGGCGCCGGCCGCGAAGGCCGCGACCTGGCCGAAGCCGCACTGGGCAAGCAGGGCATCAAGTCTGTCGCGCAGATCGGCTTCAAGCCGGGCGAGGCCAAAGGCGCGGTGGACAAGCTGGCGAAGGCCGACCCGCAGGTGGTGATCCTCACCTCTGTAGCAGGTCCCGGCGCCGAGTTCTACAAGGAGTTCGTCAAGCTCCCGGTGCGGCCGCAGGTGTTCACCTGGTCGATCATGGTGGTCGAAGGCATCTACAAGGAAGTCGGCGAGAAGGCCTACGGCCTGGTGGTGGCGCAGATCGTCCCTTCGCCGCTGGACAAGACCATGGGCCTGACGCGCGACTACCAGGCGATGCTGAAAAAAGCCGGCCTGGCCGACGGCGGCTACTCCGGCATCGAAGGCTACATCTCGGCGCGCGTGCTGGTCGAGGGCCTGCGCCGCGCCGGCCGCGACCTGACACGCGACAAGCTGATCGCCGCGCTTGAGAACATGCACGACTACGACCTCGGCGGCGAAGTCGTCAACTTCGGCCCGGACCACGTCGGGCGGCGCTATGTCGAGCTGACCATCGTCGGGCGCGACGGCAAGTTCCTGCGCTAGACGTAGCGAAAAACGGCGCCGTGCAAGGCGGCGCCGTCGCTTGACACGCGACTGGTTTCGCGTATCTTGGTAACCAGGGCTGGCGCTATTTATGCGCCGGCAGGATAGTCGATGAGCCGTGCTTGCCTGGCTTGGTGCCCAGGGTTTCCAGCCTGCCGCCTTTGCCTGCATGCCCGAAAAAATCCCGCGAAGCGGTGCTACAACGTCTGTGTTGATAGCGGCGCGAGTTTGCGAAAAAACCTGTTGTTTACTGTTGTTTGGCGAATCGCACTCGGCGTTTTCTAAAAAAACACCATCATTTACCGTCTTTTTTGCGCGATGACCACAGACGTTGTCGGAGCCGCCGCGAGGCGCATCAGCCATTTTTGGCCGGCTTGCGCCGCGCGCGAAACCACGCCGCGGTCGCTTCGTCGGCGGGGAAGAAACTTTCCATCCTCAGTTCGTGCAGGGTGACGTCGTGCGGCGTGCCCAGAGTGGTGATGGTGGTGAAGAGTCTCAGCTCGACGCTGTCGCGCCTGAGCACCAGCGGCAGGAAGGGCACGACGCGCGACTCCAGGTAGGGGGTGCGCCAGTCGGCCGGAATGCCGTCGATCTTTAACAACTCGTCGAGCAGCGCATGCGCCGGGCCGGCCGGCCCTTCGGCGATGGCTTCGCGGTGGATCCAGTGGATCACGTCGCCCGCCACCTCGCGCCAGTTGACGACGTGGTTGCGCACGCCCTGCGGGTGCAGCAGCAGCTGGATGATGTTGATCTCGCCTTCGCCATGGTTCGTCGCGTTTTTTGTTGCCGGTGACGGTGCGCCGGCGAGCCACTGCATCATCACGCCGGCGGCCTCGTTGGTCATCACCAGGTTCCACAGGCGGTCGACCACGATGGCGGGAAAGGGCTCGGCCTGCGCCAGCATGAAGTCCAGCGCCTGCTTCACTTCGCGCAGTTCCGGGTCGGTGAGGTTGCGCTCGCTGTAGGCAGCGGCGAAGCCGGCGGCACCCAGCATCATATTCCTCTGGCGCAGCGGAACATCCAGCACCAGGCCGAGCTTCAGCACCATTTCGCGGCTGGGCTGGGAGCGGCCGGATTCGAGAAAGCTCAGGTGGCGCTGCGAGATCGCGGCCTCGCCCGCCAGATCAAGTTGCGAGAGGCCGCGCTTGGCGCGCCAATAGCGCAACAAGTCGCCGAAAGAATCCAGCGCGGTGACGGCGGGTTGATGTGGCGCGGCGGCGGTGCGGTTCATCCGGCGCACTATAGCGCGGCGTTCGCGATGGTGCGATTACCCGGCGGGTAATCGCCGCGGCCTTCAGTGCCCCAGCAGAAAGCGCGCCGACTGGTAGAAGATGAACGACACCAGCCACGCCAGCACCAGCGGCCAGGCGACCGAGAGCAGGGTGAATCTGGCGCTCTTGGATTCGGCGCGGATGGCCGCGATGGTGGAAACGCAGGGCGTGTAGATCAGGGTGAAGAGCATGAAGCTCACCGCCTGCACCCAGTCCATTTGCGTCGCCATGTGGCTGGCCAATGTATCGCCCTGCATGCCGTAGATCACGGCGAAAGCGCCGATGACGATTTCCTTGGCGATGAAGCCGAACATCAGCGCCACCGTCAACTTGGTGTCGATGCCGATCGGGGCGAGGAGGGGCTGCAGCGCGCGGCCCAGCATGCCGGCCAGGGTGTCCGGCCCGGCCGGGACTGCGTTGAACGGCACGTGGGTAAGAATCCATACGCACACCACGCCGATGACGATCATCTTCGTCGCCCGGTGCAAGAAGTGGCGCACCTCCATCCAGCCGCGCAGCCATATTTGCATCAGCGTGGGCAGGCGGTAGGGCGGCAGTTCGATCACGAAGGGCTCGGTGCTGTGATACTTCCTCTTGAAGATCAGCGCCGTCAGGATGGCGGTGACGAAGCTCATCAGGTAGAGCGAAAACAATACCCAGGGCGCGTTGCGCGGGCTGAACATCGCCGCGATCAAAAACAGGAACACCTGCAGGCGCGCCGAGCACAGCGACAGCGGGATCACCAGCATCGACAGCAAACGGTGCGGGCGCGAGCGCATCACCCGCGTTCCCATGATGGCCGGCACATTGCAGCCGAAACCCATCAGGATCATCACGAAGCTGCGCCCGTCCAGCCCCAGGCGCGACATCAGCGCGTCGGTCAGGAACGCCGCGCGCGAGAGATAGCCGGAGTCTTCCACCAGCGCCATGAACAGGAAGAACAGCACGATCAGCGGCACGAAGGCGGCGACAGTGGACAAACCCGACCAGATGCCGTCGAGCAAAAAGCCCTGGACGAATTCCGGCAGGGGATGCACCGCCGGCTCGACCACCAGCGTCCTGGCGTGGTCGAACAGCCAGGTCATCGCGCTTTGCAGCGGCGTGCCAAGCAGGAACACCGCCTGGAACAGCAGCAGCATGCAGAGGAAGAAAAGCGGCAGGCCGAAGGCGGGGTGCAGCACCACGCGGTCCAGCTTGTCGCTCAGGTGCTCGGGCAGGCGCGCCGGCACGTGTACGGCCTGGTGCAGGGCGGCCGTGGTCTCGCGCTCGATCTGCTCGGGCGTGATCAGTGCGTCGAGTTTCGCGGTGCCTGCCTCGCGCGGGGTGTCGAGGGCATGGCCGATTTTTTTCAGCGCTGCCGGCTGGCCTTCGCCGTACTTGGCGGAGATCAGGGCCACCGGCATGGCCAGCGCCTCGGAGAGCTTTTCGGTGTCGATGGTGATGCCGAACTTGCGCGCCTCGTCGGCCATGTTGAGCAGCAGCATGCAGGGCAGGCCGAGCGCGCGCACCTGCAGGGCCAGGGTCATCTGGCGCTCGATCTGCACCGCGTTGACGATCAACAGCACCAGGTCGGTAGGCGTGGTCTCGAGGAACCGGCGCACCACGGCCTCGTCGTCCGAATAGCCGTGCAGGTCATAGATGCCCGGCAGGTCGACCACTTCGGCCATGTGGGCGCCGACCAGGATTTTCGCGGTCATCAAGTCGACCGTGATGCCGGGCCAGTTGCCGACGCGCGCGGAGGCGCCGGTGACGCGGTTGAAGAGCGTCGACTTGCCCGTGTTGGGCATGCCGATCAGGGCGATGCGTTTCATGCGGGAGCGGCTTCGTCGGCGAGCGGCAGTACCTCGATCTGCGCGGCTTCGGAGCGGCGCAGGATCACGTCGGTGGTGCCCAGGCGCACGTGCAGGGGGCCGGAAAGCGCGCCGTGGCGCATGATCTGCAGGAGCTTTCCGGCGCGAAAGCCGAGCGCGGCCAGGCGATGCGCCAGGTGTTCGGTGGAATGCACCGCCGCCACCTGGGCGTGCTGGCCCGGCGCCAGGTCGGTCAGGCGCACGGGAGGAATTGGAGCGGGCGTGGTCACAGCTTATGGTTGCGGCAGCTCATCACAAATACCGAGTGCTGCATTTAAATGAGAATTACTATCAATACGGCATTGTAGCCGAATTGGATGCGCGGCGCTCGCTCCCAGGCGCGTCAGAGCCCGAGCAGGTCAAGGTTGAGCTTGCCGCCGCGCATGCCGGGACACCAGAAGTAGGCGCCGGTGAGCACCCGGCTGAACTGGAACAGGCCGTCGGCGATGCCGTCCTCGGCGCCGGTCATGCGGTCCATCTGCGCCTCGAAGGCATTCAGCGTGTTGCAGAAGGAGGAGAACATCAGGCCGCCGCGGTTGCCCTCGATCCACGGCAGCGAGCGGCGCAGCATGAAGGCCTCTGGCTCGAAGCTTTCCTGCGCGGTGCGCTTCACATGCGCCGACTCGGGCGCGTCTTCCAGTTCCTCGTTGTCGCTTTGGCGCCGGCCGATGATGTTGTCGCGGGTGTCGGCGTCGAAGGCTTCGAAGCATTCGAAGTCGTGCTCCCACTGCTGGATGGCGAGAAAGGTCGAGCCTTCCATTGCTGCTCCCTGGCCGGTGACGCAGACCACGCCGGTGGCGTGGTTGTCGTGCGGGTTCTCGGTGCCATCTTCGTACCCGGTCAAGTCGCGGCCGCCGTCGTGGCGAAAGCCGTCGAGGCGATGCATCACGCGAAAGGCGGGCTTGAGCAGGGCTTCGAGCTTGCGGGCGCGGCCGGTGATCTCGCCCAAGTCGGTGCCGCGCAGCCAGAGCAGCAGGGCCGCCGGGGTCGAAGGCGTGTCGATGCCGCGCCCGACGTAGGAAGGCATGGTGCGCAGGCCCGGCACTTCGGCGTTCAGGCGCTGCGCCAGGGAGCGGCCGATGCCCAGCACCAGGTGGTCGCCGTCGGCGGCTTCGGCCAGGCGCGCGAGGGTCTGCTTCAGTTCGGTGTCACCGATGCTGGTCAGGGTGAAGCTTAGGTAGCGGCCGGCCGGTACGGGCTCGGCCAGGATGCCTGGTTGTGCTGTGCTCATGCGGTCTCCGGATTGCGGCAGGCGGTGGCATGCAAAGCGCCGAATATACAAGAGCGGCGCGGCGGAGACCGATGCAGACAGGAAAACGGCAGCGGAAATGAAAGTGACGCGGGCGGTTGCGCGGTTATGTAAACCGCGGTGCTCAGATCGCCGGCAGCTTGGCGACGAACTCTTCCTGCGGTACCGGGCGACCGAAGAAAAACCCCTGCAGCAACTGGCAGTTTTGCTCCAGCAGGAATTGCGCTTGCGGCATCGTCTCCACGCCCTCGGCGACGGTCTTCATGCCGAGGTCGTGGGAGAGGCGGATCAGCGCGGAGACGATCTTGCGGTCGACTTCGGAGTGCTCCAGGCGGCCGACGAAGCTGGCGTCGATTTTCACCGCCGAGATCGGCAGGCGCGCCAGGTGGCTGATCGAGTTGAACCCGACGCCGAAGTCGTCGATGGCGATCGTCACGCCGTATTCGCGGATCAGCGCCATCAGCTCGGCGGCCTGGTTGAAGCTTTCCAGCACCGCGGTCTCCGTCAGCTCGATTTCCAGCAGCTGGTTCGGCAGGTTGAGCGACTTGGCGGCGCGCAACAGCGCGCGCAGGTAGGCCGGGTTGCCAAACTGCACCGGCGAGACGTTGACGGCGATGTTCCAGCTCGGATTGGTGATGCGGCTGGAGATCGCCAGGTTGAGTTCGCTGACCCGGCGCAGCACCCAGGCGCCGACCTCGTGGATCAGGCCGGACTTCTCCATGCCGGGGATGAAATAGTTCGGCGTCAGCACGCCGAACTCGGGATGCTGCCAGCGCAGCAGCGCCTCGGCGCCGACAATCTCGGCAGTGGTGGCCAGCACTTTGGGCTGGTAGTAGACGCGGAACTCGCCGTTCTCGAACGCGCGCTCGACATCGCCCGGGATGATCAGCGGCGAGGCGTGCGGCTCGGTTGGATCGACGTGCGGCGCTTCCTCCTGCTCGCTCTTGAGCAGGGTGCGGAATACCGAAGTGAAGCCTAATTCGTCGCTGTTCTTAGCCATGCCCGTAGACCGCCGGCGAAAACATATTCAGAGCGGAAGAAGCGGATAAGCAAGCCGACCGCCGGGGGTTGCACGATGGACGCGGTACCCTTGTCTCTAGGCCTGAGGAATACAGTACTGCATCCATGTTAACAGCAATTTTCGGCGCGGCCACGCAAAACGCCTGTTGCATGGATAATGCACGGACTTTGGGGCGCGACGCGCTCATCGGCATGTCGGGCGCGGATATACTTGAGTGCCTTGATGCGAAACCAGGATGCCGGGAATGACCATGGAAACCGAATCTACGGTGGACCGCCGCCCGATCCTGCTGGTGGAGGACAACCCGGACGACCAGTTGCTCACCCGCATCGCCTTCGAGAAAGCGCGGCTGGAGAATGAGCTGGTGGTGGTCGACGACGGCGTGGCCGCGCTCGACTACCTGTGGTGCCGCGGCGCTTATGCCGCGCGTGATCCGGCCGGCATGCCGGCCCTGGTGCTGCTTGATCTGAACATGCCGATGCTCTCCGGCTTCGAGGTGCTGGAGCAAATCCGCGCCCACCCGCTGACGGCGGCCCAGCCGGTGGTGGTGCTGACTTCCTCGGCGCAGGACGAAGACGTGCTGCGCTCCTACCTCAACGGCGCCAACAGCTACGTGCGCAAGCCCGTAGAGCTCGAAGCCTTTATCGCCGCGCTGGCGCAGCTGCAGCTTTACTGGATGGTGCTGAACATCAATCCGCAGCGAAGCAACTGACGCCGCAACCGGCGCGTCAACCCGGGTAGCGGCATGGCGGGCTGCCCCGCATATACGTCGGCCGGGCGGCGGTCCGGGGCATCTCACTTCGTGCCATTCGGCGTCTGCGGGTCGAATTCCAGGTCGGCGCGTCCGGCGCGCCGGTGCAACCGCGGCTTGCCCTTGCCGTCGAGAAACTGCAGCGCCTGGTCCATCAGTTCGCGATTGCCGGAACTCAGGCACTGCAGCAGGGTGGCGCGCGCGTAAAGATCGTTGCCGGTGAATTCGAACGGATCGAAAAAGATGCCGAACACCTTGCGATACTGGTTGCGCATCTGCGACAGCAAGGTGGCGTCGCGTCCGGACAGGCGCACGTGGCCCGTGCCCTGCACGAAGGTGCGGCGCTCGCCCTCGGTGGCCGAGGTCTCGGTAATCGGGCCGGCGGCGTCGAGGGCCTGAGTGTGGATGCCGGATGGGCCATTGTTGTTTTGCAAACTCATGTACACCTCGGACACCTCAAGATTATCTATCCAGCAAAGTGTATCGGCAAAGCTCTCCCGAGGCCAATGCATGCCGGGGGGGATTTGCAAAAGTTCACAAAATGGAACTCGCCCGTGCGCCGTATTTTCCCTATTGCCTAGGGCGGTGACCACCGCGCCGTTATGTGGCATCGCGCCCGGACCTGGTGCGCCGGCGTATGCCAGGAGAATGCCGGCGGCCGGAATTTGTCAATTCTTCATATATCGCCGCCACGCGTGTGCCGGGCTACCGCTGATCGCCGCAGACCATTGCGTGATGAAGAGGCAGCGGCGCAATAGGTGTTTGGGCAGCATGGGCACACCGCTATCGGTGCCTGCGCAGCTAGTCGGTGGGTATCGCCCGGTATTGCGGGTTGTTGTTGTTGTTGTTGTTGTTGTTGTTGTTGTCAGGGGGCGCGCTTCGGTCGGCCGGCACGGACTTGTTGAGTTGGTCGAGCAGCCCTTGCAAGTCCGACGACACAGGAGGTGCAGGCGCCGCTGGAGCCCCGGGCGCGGGGGGAGAGGCCGGCGGGCTCTGTCCCGCGGGCGGCGACGGCAACACAGGCAGCACTGGTGCGATGAAAATGAATTGCCATTCCGAGATTTTTGTCTTGCCTTCGAGGTATTTGAATTCGGGTGGAAAGCCGTACAGCTTGACCGCCTTGGCCGGCGAGGGGCTGTAGACGCCCATGATGCCGCCGCCAGGCGCCTGCACCGTGCCCCAGTCGAGGCGGCCGGTGAGCGGGTCGGGATAGATCTGCCGCAGGTGGCGCTTCAGCGTCTTGCTGCGCGGGTCGGCCAGCAGGTCCTCCAGGCGCGCCGGGTAGCGCGAGGCCCCGGGAGGCAACTCGGCCCCCGTGTCGTAGTAGCTCTGGATCGCGTTGCGGAACTGGCCGCCGACGAAAATCAGCTGCTCTTCGGAAGTGCGGCGCTGGAACTGCGCGCCGGTCATGATGGCGACGCCGGCGACGATGGCCATCACGGCGATGAAGATCATCAGCGCGATCAGGATGAAGCCGCGTGCGCGGCGCGCATGAAGCAGCACCGCGGTGTGCGGAGGGAAGGCCGCTTTCACCATTGTGAGTAGGGCGCGCCGTTCAGGCCGATGCCGGTGGATTTCGAATGCACGTCGTAGATGTCAACGCCCGGCGCGGGTGAGGCAGGGTCGCTGGCATAGGCGCGCAGGGCCCAGGTGTCTGCGGCCGGGACCGCGTCGTTGCGCAGCATCGGGTCGCGCGGCAGGCGGTCGAGGAAATGCATCTTGCGGTGCTGCGGGTCTTGCTGGTCTTCGACGCCGTCGACCAGCACCTGCAGGGTCTTTGGGTAGCCGCTGGCATCGGGTTCCTGCGCGATGTGGCCTTCGTCATAGGCGCGCTTGTACGAATCGATGGCACCGCGCAGGGCGCGCACCGCCGAGTAGAGTTGCTGCTCGCGGTCACGCGTGGCCATGATCGCCGAGAGGTGTTCCACCGCCAGCAAGAGGATGACGAGGATCGCCAGGCCCACCATCATTTCGAGCAGGGTAAAGCCGGCACCGCGCATGGGCAAACGCCGACGCCGCGCGGGCTTGAAGAAGGACGTAAGAGGGCGCATGCGTAATTCCAGCCAGGCCGCCGCGCGCCCGGCGCTAGCGCGCCGGGGCCTTGTCGCCCAAATCCCAGAACAGGCCGGTCATCATCGCCAGGCCCTCGCGCAGGATCGGTTCCAGCACGTGCTCGTCGGGGGCGTGCTGCGAGCAGCCGGCGTAGGAGTGGGGCACCCACAGCGTGGGCAGGCCGAGGATGTCGGCGAAGCATTCGTTGGGCAGCGAGCCGCCGATGTTCGGCAGCACCGCCGGCTTGGTGCCGAGCGTGCGGGTGATCGAATCGACCGCCCAGTGCACCCAGGGCGTGTCCGGGTCGAGGCGGGTGGCGTGGAACAGGCCCTTGGCCGCTTGCGTCACCGTCACCATGCCGAAGCCGCAGGCATCTAGATGGCGGCGCAGCGCCGGCACGAAAGTCAAAGGATCGCAGCCGGCGACATAGCGCACCTGGCAATGCGCCGAGGCGGCGCCGGGAATCGCGTTCACCGGGTTTTCCGGATTGCCTGTCTTGAAAGCCAGCACCTCGAAGGTGTTCCAGCCGTAGACCTTCTCGGCGCGCGAAAAGCCCGGCTCGCCCCACCAGTCGTTGACCGCCGGCTCATCCGCCCCGGGCTCCACGGCGCAATCGGCCAGCGCGCGGCGCACCGAGGCCGGCATGTTTTGCGGCAGCAGCTCGGGCACCAGCACGCGTCCGTCGCGGCCGATGATGCTGGCCAGTGCATGCGCCAGCATCACGCCCGGGTTGGCGAGCAGGCCGCCCCAGTTGCCGGAATGGTGCGCGCCGTCGCGCAGGTCGACGCGAAAGTCCATGTTGATGGCGCCGCGCGAGCCGAGGTAGAGCGTGGGCCGCGCCGCCGACAGGCGCGGGCCGTCGGAGGCGATCAGCACGTCGGCTTTGAGGCGTTGCTTCTCCCGCGCGCAGAATTCGGCCAGGCCGGGCGAGCCGATCTCCTCGCCGGTCTCGATCAGGAATTTGGCGTTGAAACCCAGGCGCCCGCGCTCGGCCAGCACGGCGGAAAGCGCCGCCAGGTTGATCGAATGCTGGCCCTTGTTGTCGGCGCTGCCGCGGCCGTAGTAGCGCTCGCCCTCGCGCTTCAGTTCCCACGGCGACAGGCCAGCGCGCCATTGCTCATCAAGGCCGCGGATTACGTCGGCGTGGCCGTAGGAAAGCATGGTCGGCAGCAGCGGGTCTTCGATCCGCTCGGCCACCAGGAAGGGGCCGCCGGCGGGCGCGGGATTGTCGAGCACGGCGACGGCAAAGCCCATGCGCTCCAGCGCCGGGGCCATTTCGGTTTGCAGGTATTGCGCGAGCGGGGGACGCTGCTGCGGGTTCTGGCTTTCGCTGCGTACGGCGACGCGGCGCGCCAGGTCGGCGATGAAGGTACCGTCGTCGAAATGAAGCGCGGCGCGCGCCAGGGCTGAATCGCGGTTCATGGCGGTCAGCCGTCGATGGCGTAGCGCGACGCGGTACTCGGAAAGCCCAGCATCAGCTTGGACAGCTCTTCGAAAAATTCGACCTCCAACTTGTCCGCCGGCACCAGGTAGCGCGAGCGGCCCAGCGGGCCGATGTTGCGGCAGGTGATGTCGACGTTGCCGGCAGCGTAATCCGCCTTCAGCGTGAAGGAGCAGATGAACTTGAATTCGAACTGAAAGGTGGCGCGCAGGGTTTCGTTGAAGTCGCTTTTCACTTCCTGGAATTCGTACTTCACCTCCTGCGAGTCCAGCAGGGCGCGGAATTTCGGCAGTTCGACGGCGCTGACCGTGGCGCTGCCGGGGTCGGGCGAGGTGAGGTAGTAGGAGACCAGCATGTGATCGACCACGTCCCTGATCTTGTTGCGGTCGTCGATGCGCTTCATCCGCGCGTTCACCGTCGCTTCATGGAACACCAGCGGCGGGCAGGGGCCGACGAACAGCAGGCTGTGCTCGCCGGCATACAGCGGCGCCGCCTCGTTGATTTCGCGGCACAGCTCGAGCAGGAAGTTGTAGCCTGCGCGCAACCTGGCGTCGAAACGCAGCATCGTTTCGGCCTCGGCATCGCGGCGCGCGTTGGCCTGGCTTTTCAGGTCGGGCGCCGATTGCTGGCGCAGCAGGCCGAAGACGCTGCTCTTGCGCTCGCCGCTGCCCGGCGCAGTGGTTTCGACGTCCATACCGCGCAGGGCCGGGCCCTGCGCGGCGTCCAGCTGGCCTTCGATGCCCGAGGCAATGTCGTCCCAGTCCTTGGCGCGCGGCGCGTTTTTGCGCAGCTTGGCCATTGCCAGGGCTTCCTCCTCGGCGAACTGCTGCTGCATCGCGTCAAGGTTGCGCCCGACGCTTTCGAGGTCGCCGAGCAGGGTGTCGCCGGCGTCGGCACTCTTTTCATGCGCCGCGGCGAAGCGTGAAGCCGGCTGTGGCGCAGCGGCCGCAGGCACAGTAGCCGGGGGTGGCGGCGTGGGCGTGGGCGTGGGCGGAACAGCGGCGGGCGTCGCCGGGACCGGCGCGCTTCGCAACGCTGCCGGCGGAGTGATCGCCGGCGTGGGCGTTTTCTTGCCAAGAAAAGCGGCAGCACGGCTCCATGCGGTTTGCGAACTGGTCGTCACGGCGGACTGTGGCGCAGCCGCGACAGGCGCCTGCGCCGTGGCCGCGGGCATGGGCGCGGCGGTTACCGGTATGGATGCGGCAATTGTCGCGGGCACCGCGACGGATGGGCGCAGCGACTTGAAATTGCGCAGGTCCTCGGCCATTTCGCCGGCACGCTGATAGCGCTCTTCCGGCTTTTTCGCCAGCGCGCGCGACAGGATATGCTGGAACGCCGGCGGTGCCTCCGGCGCGGTTTCGGCCAGCGGCGGCGCGGGGTCGGTGACGATGCGCTGCATCAGCGAAAAAATGGTCGACGACTCACCCGCTTCGAAGGGTGTACGCTTGGCGAGCAATTCGTAGAGCACGGTGCCGAGTGAAAAAATGTCGGCGCGCCCATCGATCTTTTGGCCCAGCACGTGCTCGGGCGCCATGTAGCGCGGCGAGCCCAGCATGGCGCCGGCGTTGGTCATCGCGGAAGACTGCAGGTGGGCGATGCCGAAATCGGTGATCTTCGCCACGCCCTGGGGTGAAACCATGATGTTGGCCGGCTTGACGTCGCGATGAACCACGCCGAAGCGGTGCGCGTAGTCGAGCGCGTCGGCGATCTGCGCGATCAGGGCGGCGATGGCGGCGAAGGATGGGCCCTTGCCGCGCAGCAATTGCAACAGCGAGCGGCCTTCGAGGAACTCCATCGCGATGAAAGCGGTGCCGTTCGCCTCGCCGAATTCGTAGATGGTGACGATATTCGGGTGGTTCAGGCGCCCGGCCGATTTCGCTTCGCGCAGAAAGCGGGTTTTCACCTCTTCCAGGGATTCGTCCGGCAGGTCGGCGTTGAGCACCTTGAGCGCTACCGGCCGCTCGATGGTCGGGTCCATGCCGTGATATACCGTACCCATCGCGCCCCGGCCGAGTTCCGCGATGATCTGATATCGGCCTAAGGTTTGCGGAATCATTTTCAAACGGACAAAAGCGGCGGCGCGGAGCGAGGAGTGGGCACGCCCCCTTCCGACGGGAGAGCAGGGTGCGCGGTTTTTTACTTCTTGATCCGGATTGTAGCCTTAACCGTGCGGCGCGCCCGCTGCAAAAGACAAGGCCCCGGAACTTGCGTTCCGGGGCCTTGCGTTTCGAAGGCGGCGGCGGTGCCGCCGCGACCTGCTTAGCGGTGCCAGTGGCCGTGCGGGCCGTAGTAGCCGCGGCCGTAGTAACGCGGGCCGTAGTAGCCGTAGCCGCCGCCATATACCACCGCTGGCGGCCCATAGACCGGGGCCGGGGCATAGTACGGAGCCGGCGCGCTGTAGTACGCGGGAGCGCCGTAGTAGGGAGCGGGCGCGTAGTAGGGACGCGGCGCGTAGTACGGGCCGGGCACGCCGATCGAGATGCCGATGTGCGGGCGCGCCATTGCGCTGCCGCTTACTGCCGCCAAGGCGAGGCCGGTGGCGGCAAGAATTTTGGTGATGGTTTTCATGGTGGGTCTCCTTGGCTTTCGGGTTGACGGGCTGTTGGCTTGAGTGCCCGTATCTCCATAACGTACAGTTTGCGCTTGCGACGACAACAACGCCAGTAACGGTGTGTAAGCATTTGACAGAGTTGTAACGCGTTGTTACACCGACAGCCAAAAATTGTGCAATATGTCACGTTTCGGCAACGCAACATTTGCCCGTCCCTTTCGGACGTGTAACTTTGACATTTCGCTCTTCTTCATGCGCAAACCCCAACTCGCCGCGCTCGCCGGCAATCTCCTTCTCCGTACCGATAGCTATAAGGCTTCGCACTGGCTGCAATACCCGCCCGGTACGCAGCGGGTGTTCAGCTATATCGAGGCGCGCGGCGGCCTCTTCACCCACAGCCTGTTTTTCGGTTTGCAGGCCTATCTGGCGGAATACCTGAGCCAGCCGGTGACGGCCGCGCAGATCGATGCCGCGGCGGCCTTTTTCAAGCCGCACGGCGAGCCGTTCAACGAGGCCGGCTGGCGCGACCTCGTCGCTAAACATGGCGGCCGCCTGCCGCTGCGCATCCGCGCGGTGCCGGAGGGTGCGGTGGTGCCGGTGTCCAACGTGCTGGTCACGGTCGAGAACACCGACCCGGAATTCTTCTGGCTCACCAGCTACCTGGAAACCGAATTGCTGCGCGCGGTGTGGTACCCGACCACGGTGGCCACCATCTCGGCGCACGCCAAGAAGACCATCCGCCGCTACCTCGAGGCCACCTGCGACAACCCGGAAGCCGAGTTGCCCTTCAAGCTGCACGACTTCGGCGCGCGCGGCGTCTCCAGCCTGGAGTCGGCGGCACTGGGCGGCATGGCCCACCTGGTCAATTTCATGGGCTCGGACACCGTCACCGGCGTGCTGGCGGCCAACCAGTATTACGACTGCGAGATGGCGGGCTTTTCGATTCCCGCCGCGGAGCATTCCACCATTACCGCCTGGGGCCGCGAGAACGAGGTTGGGGCCTATCGCAACATGCTCACGCGGTTCGGCAAGCCCGGCGCGATCTTCGCGGTGGTCTCCGACAGCTACGATATCTTCAACGCCTGCGAAAACCTCTGGGGCGGCGAGTTGCGCGAAGAGGTGAAAAAAAGCGGTGCCACCCTGGTGATCCGCCCCGACTCCGGCGACCCTGCCGAGACCATCCTGAAAGTGGCGAACATCCTCGCTGCCAAGTTCGGCGCCACGCCGAACAAAAAGGGCTTCCTGGTGCTCAACCACGTGCGCATCATCCAGGGCGACGGCATGAACCTCGACAGCATGCGCCTGTGCCTGTCCAACCTGTACCACAACGGTTACTCCGCCGAGAACCTGGCTTTCGGCATGGGCGGGGGCCTGTTGCAGCAGGTCAACCGCGACACCATGAACTGGGCGATGAAGTGCTCGGCCATCGAGGTGGAAGGCGAATGGCGCGACGTCTACAAGGACCCCGTCACCGATGCCGGCAAGCGCTCCAAGCGCGGCCGGCTGGACCTGGTGCGCGACCGCGACAGCTATCGCACCGAGCCGGTGGGCAAGAGCGATGCAGTGTCGGCGCTGGAGACGGTGTTCGAAGACGGCGTGATCACGCGCAACGCCAGCTTTGCCGACGTGCGCAGCCGCGCCGACAGCGGTATGCGGGCGGTGCCGGAGTCGTTCCTGCCGCTGTAAGCGGCAGGCAAAAGTAAAAACCTGCCTTTGCTGGGCTGGCCAGGCAAAATCGCCGGCCGCATTTACGTAGACGCGCGGACGATTTTTTGGGACTTAAAAGCCACGAACAAAAACGCGGAGGTTGCCCCGCGTTTTTGTTTTCAAACAGCCTTCGTAGCTGCTTACCAGCCAGAGAAGCGTGGCCAGACCGCCGCTATATCCTCAGCGCCGCTGCTCTCCAGCACGTGATAGCGGTCATGCTGCGCACCGGTGGCGCAGGCGTGATTCGGTAGGATGCGCAGCAGCGTGCCGACCGGTAGCTTGGGCGTTTGTGCAGGGTCGCCGGAGCGGTGCGCGAGTACGCCGTGCTCCTGGTTGGCCTGGGCCATGATCAAATCCTTGATCGGGCTGCCTTGCACATCGCACACCACGCCGTAGCCCTGATCGACTTTTTGCGCGGCGGTGCCGCGGTCGCGCGACATGGCCATCCAGCCGGCGTCGGTGATGATCCAGCCGCGGTCGCGCTGGTGGCCGATCACGGTGGTGAGCACCGAGAGGGCGATGTCGTCCTGTTTGCATACGTCGATGCCGGCCATCACCAGGTCGAAGAAGACGAAAACCCCGGCGCGCACTTCGGTGACGCCGCTCAAATCCTGCGCGTAGGTGGCGGTGGGCGAGGAGCCGATGCTGACCACCGGGCAGGGCAGGCCGGCAGCGCGCAGGCGCTCGGCGCAATGCACGGCGAGGCTGCGCTCCTGCTTGGCCATCGCGCGGATGCCTTCGACGGAAGTGCAGTTGTACGAGCTGCCGGCGTGGGTCATCACACCGGTGAGGGTAGTGCCGCCTTCATGCAGGACGCGGCCGATGGTGATGAGCTCGGGCGCATCGGGCTTGACGCCGGAGCGGTGGCCGTCGCAATCGATTTCGATCAACACTTCGAACTTCACGCCGTTGTCGCGTCCATACGCGACGACAGCATGCGCCGCCTCTTCATTGTCGAGAATGATCTTCAGCCTCGCCCCCGCGCCCATCAGGCGCGCGACGTGGTCCAGCTTGTTCGGCGTGATGCCCACCGCATAGAGGATGTCGCTGATGCCGTGGCCGAAAAAATAATCCGCCTCCTTCAGCGTCGAGACGGTGATCGGCCCGGCCGGGTTGCTGATCATGCGCCGCACCACGTCGATCGCCTTCGGCGTCTTCACGTGCGGGCGAAAGGCGACGCCCAGGCGCGCGAGATGCTCGCGCATGCGCGCGATGTTGCGGTCCATTTTCGCCTGGTCGAGCACCAGGGCGGGAGTTTCAAGTTCAGTCAGTCGCATGGGGCAATGATACGGAGTTCATTACGAATCCGCAGCCGGCGCGGCGCGCAGCACCAGGTAGCCGGCGACAGCGGACAGGAGTGAGCCGGCGATCACGCCCAGGCGCACTTCGGCCTCGAATTCGGCCACGCCCGGGAACGCCAGGTTGCCGATGAACAGGCTCATGGTGAAGCCGATGCCGCCCAACAGGGCGATGCCGCACAGGCTTGCCCAGGTGGTGCCCGCCGGCAGCGGCGCGTGCGTGAGTTTGAGCAGCAGCCAGCAACTGCCGGAGATGCCCAGCGCCTTGCCGATGAGCAACCCGGCGGCGATGCCCAGCGGAATCGGGAGCAGCAGGGTGGATGCGCTCATGCCGGCGAAGGAAACCCCGGCGTTGGCCAGCGCGAACATCGGCAGGATACCGAAGGCCACCCAGGGATGCAGCGCGTGCTCCAGGCGCAGCAGGGGCGCCGGTCCCTGCGGCCGGTTCACCCGCAGGGGAATCGTCAAAGCCAGCGCCACGCCCGCCAGGGTCGCATGCACGCCCGACATCAGCACGAAGACCCAGAGCAGCACGCCGAGCAGGAGGTAGGGTGCGAGCGCCGTGGTGCCCGCGCGGTTCAGCATGGCCAGCGCGCCTGCCGTCAGCAGCGCGCCGCCCAGCATGGGCAGCGACAGGTGGTCGGTGTAGAACAGCGCGATCACCACGATGGCCCCGAGATCGTCGATGATCGCCAGCGCGGTGAGGAATATCTTGAGCGACAGCGGTACGCGTTTTCCCAGCAGGGTCAGCACGCCGAGTGAAAAGGCGATGTCGGTGGCCGATGGAATGGCCCAGCCGCGCAAGGCATCGGCATGCCCCCAGTTGCAGGCGATGTAAATCAACGCCGGGGCCGCCATGCCGCCCAGGGCTGCGACGGCCGGCAGGGCGATCTTCGCGCGCGTGGACAATTCGCCGGCGACGATCTCGCGCTTGATCTCCAGGCCGACGAGCAGGAAAAACACCACCATCAGGCCGTCGTTGACGGCCAGTTCAATCGAGGTGTTGACGGTCAGGGGGCCGAGCGTCGCCCCATAGGGCGCATGCAACGCGTGCAAAAATCCCGGCCCGAGCGGGGAGTTGGACAGCGCCACCGCCAGCAAAGCGGCGCCGAACAGCACGAAGCCGCTGGCCGATTCCAGCGCGAAAAAGCGGCGGAACATGCGGCGCGCGGCGCTGAGGGCCTAGACCGCTTCGAACTTGTCGCGCTTGATGGTGGACATGTCCAGCCCCTCCAGGCGCAGCAGGCGGGTGGGGCCGTCACGGCGCGGCGAGTGCAGGTCGCCTTCGTTGTACAGGTGGGCGCTGCCGGGGGTGAGCGAGTAGGAGGCCGTTTCGCGTGCCTTGCCCGGCTTGCCGGGAGCGGGCGGCTCGACCAGTTCATAGTCGCTCATGTGCGTTTCGCCGGCGGCCTGGCCGTAGATTGCCCAGGAGGGGCCGTGGTCGTGCGGCGGCGAAGTCTTGGCGCCGTGATAGACGTGGGCGAGGATGCAAAAGCCCAGCTCCGGGTCCTGGTAAATGATCTTGCGTTCGGGCATGTCGGCGGTGATCGTCGTTTCGACGAACTCGCGGTCTTGCAGCACTTCACGCACCAGGTCGCGCACCTTCTCGCGGCCTTGCGGGCCCGGGGTGGCTTTGAGCAGGTCGTGGCAGGCAGCGGCGAAACCTTGCAGGGTATGGCTCATGCTCTTGTCTCCGTAAATGAGGATTGGATGATACGCCGACTCGCGGCGGTGCTTTATTCGAACATGGCGTCGTAGCGGCGCTGCATTTCGGCGTAGCTGACCTGTTCGATCTCGTGGCTGAACATCCATTCGTGGCGAAGGGGTCGCGCACTTTGCAGGAGCGCTGGCCGTAGAACTGGTCGGCCGGTTCGCGCAGCATGGTCGCGCCGGCGGCGACGGCGCGCGCGGCCAAGGCGTCCGCATCGTCCACCTGCAGATAAATCGCCGTGCCGCTGCCGCCGGTGGACAGCGGGCCGAGCAGGCCGATTTCGGGGTACTCGTCGGAGAGCTTGAGCATCGTGTTGCCGACTTTCAGTTCGGCGT
The DNA here is from genome assembly GCA_028292405.1 of Betaproteobacteria bacterium. Taxonomy (GTDB): domain Bacteria; phylum Pseudomonadota; class Gammaproteobacteria; order Burkholderiales; family JAEUOS01; genus JAQGMJ01. The sequence continues at coordinate 12,417 of JAQGMJ010000087.1, read as the reverse complement.
GGCCGATGCGCCCGGTGGATTTTTCGTCCAGGCGGAAGATCTCTTCGGCGCCGAGTACCGTTTTGTAGAACTCGATGGCGGCGGCAGCAGGCTTGCAGCGCAGGTAGGGAACGACTTCCTTGATCTGCAGGGACATGGCACTCTCCTTGATGGGCTTGACGTGTTCTGACCGGCGGATCGGCGGTCGGTTCTCAGTCCGGCGTGACCAGCTTCAGCCCGACTACCCCGGCCAGGATCAGCCCCACGCAGGCCAGGCGCGCGGTGCCTGCCGGCTCGTTCAGCAGCGCAATGCCGAGGATTACCGTGCCGGCTGCGCCGATACCGGTCCACACCGCGTAGGCGGTGCCCACCGGCAGGCTGCGCACGGCCAGGCCGAGCAGGGCGACGCTGGTCACCATGGTCAGCACGGTGCCGGCCGTGGGCCAGGGCCGGGTGAAGCCTTCGGTGTATTTCAGGCCGATCGCCCAGGCCATCTCGAACAGGCCGGCGAGTATCAACAGGGTCCAGGCCATCGGGGCGTCCTTATTTTTCCAGATGTGTTTTGAGGGCGGCTAGGTCCTTCTCCACCATGCCGGCGTCGCGGGCGAAAGCGGCGTCATCCATCTCCGGCTGGCGGTACAGGGTGAATATCACTTCGCTGCCGCCGCCGTTGGCCAGCACGCGCAACGGCACGTAGACCTCGGCGCCGTCGGGCAGGGTCACCGTGTGGTCGAGCACGCCGTAATCGTTTTGCGGTGCGAAGCGCATCGCCAGCGTGCCTTGCGGCGTATGCACTTCCCAATGTTCACCGGCGCGGCTGATGCCGTGGCCCAGGCCGGCGGCCCAGGCGGGCATGTTTTCCGGATTGCTGGCATAGGCATACACGTCCCGCGGCGTGCGTTCGATGGCGATCGACAGGTGTCGCACTTGCTTGAATCTCGTCACGGCGTCTCCTTACGAAGGTTGGCTGTATAAAAATATATTAGCGCAATCCTGCGGCTGCTGCGGCGGCGGATTTGCGCGCATAATCGTTTGTCCGCGAAAGGTCGGATGCAGGTGTCGCGGCACTCACCAGGTAATCAAAATCAACTACCGGAGACAAAGCACCATGCAAAGACGGGATTTCATCAAGCACGGCGGAGTTGCGGGCATCCTTGCGGCCGGGTCCGCGCCGGCGCTGGCGCAAAGCCAGCCGGTGACCAAATGGCGCCTTACTTCGAGCTATCCGAAGAGCCTGGATACTTTGGTGGGCGCGGCTGAGAACATTGCCAAGCGGGTAGCCGACGCGACTTCCAACAAGTTCCAGATCCAGGTGTTCGCCGCCGGCGAGATCGTGCCCGGCCTGCAGGTGCTCGACGCCGTGCAAAACGCCACCGTCGAATGCGGCCAGACCATCATGTACTACTACTCGGGCAAGGACCCGGCGCTGGGCTTCGGCGCCATCTTTCCCTTCGGCATGAACGTGCGCCAGCACAACGCCTGGTGGTACCAGGGCGGCGGCGAACAGCTGTACAACGCCTTCCTGCAAAAGAGCTATGGCTGCACCGCCTTTCCCTGCCTGAACACCGGCACCCAGATGGGCGGCTGGTTCCGCAAGGAGATCAAGACGCTGGCCGACCTGAAGGGCCTGAAGTTCCGCGTCGGCGGCATCGCCGGGGCGGTGCTGCAGCGCCTGGGCGTGGTGCCGCAACAGCTGGCCGGCGGCGACATCTACCCTGCGCTGGAAAAGGGCACCATCGACGCCGCCGAGTGGGTCGGCCCCTACGACGACGAGAAGCTGGGCTTCTACAAGATTGCCAAGTACTACTACACGCCGGGCTGGTGGGAAGGCAACGCCGCCTCGGTAATGCTGGTGGGCAACAAGGCTTGGGAGGCGCTGCCCAAGGAATACCAGGCGGTGTTCACCGCGGCCTGCGGCGAGTCCAATACCGTGGCCACCGCGCGTTACGACCACCTCAACCCGACGGCGATGAAAAAGCTGCTGGCCGGTGGCACGCAGCTGCGCGTGTTCAGCCGCGAAATCATGGACGCCAGCTACAAGGCGGCCCACGAGCAGTACGCGGAATGGGGCGCGAAGAATGCCGAGTTCAAAAAGCTCGCGGATTCGTACTTCAAATACCTGGAGGACGAGCTGGCATGGTTCCGCGTCGCCGAAGGCACTTTCGACAACTACATGTCGACGCGCGGGGCGAAGAAGAAATAAGGGGCCTGCGGCGGGGCCGGCGCGCGCCGGCCCCGCTCGAGGGGAAATTAGGGCTAGATCGAGCCCGGGGTGCGGTTCACTATCGCCCAGTAGAGTCCCACCTGGACGATCACCTGGGCGAACTGCGAGAAATCGACCGGCTTGACGATGTAGCTGTTGACGCCTAGCTTGTAGCTTTCCATGACGTCGCGCTCCTCGGCGGAAGAAGTCAGGATCACTACCGGGATCAGCTTCGTCCTTTCGTCCGCGCGCATCTGGCGCAGCACTTCGATGCCGTCCACCCTGGGCATCTTGATGTCGAGCAGCACCAGTTTCGGATGGCCGCTGCGCCCGCTGAATTTGCCCGTGCTGAAAACGAATTCGAGCGCCTCGACGCCGTCCCTGACCCAGGTGACGCTGTTGGCGAGGTTGCTCTTTTTCAGCGCCCGCAGCGTCATTTCGGCGTCGCTGGCGCTGTCCTCGGCGAGCAGGATCTCAATCTCCCGCAGGTCTTGCATCGTCTTCTCCCGGTTCGGTTTCGGTCAGTGGCAGAGTGAAACTGAAGGTCGCGCCCTGCTCGGGCTTGGCCTCGGCCCAGACCCGGCCGCCGTGGCGCATCACCACGCGCTGCACGATGGCCAGGCCGACGCCGGTGCCCGGATATTCGTCGACGCCGTGCAGGCGCTGGAATACGCCGAACAGCTTGTGGGCATAGCGCATGTCGAAGCCGACGCCGTTGTCGCGTACCCGGTAGACTGCTTCTTCGCCCTGCAGTTCGCCGCTGACCTCGATGCGCGCGGGCGAGCGTGCCGCCGAGTACTTGATGGCATTGGCGATCAGGTTGGTCCATACCTGGCGCAACAGGGCCGCGTCGCCCGGCGCCTTCGGCAGGCTGCCGATGCGGACTTCCGCCGTCGCCGCGGCGCCGCCCGCTTCGGCCGCGCCGCATTGCAGGAGCGCCGCGTGCGCCAGCTGCTCCATGTCCACCTCCGCCTTTTTCAGCCTCTTGTTGCCCAGGCGCGAGAAGGTCAGAAGATCGTCGATCAGGGTGTTCATCATGTTGGCGTTGCCGCGCACCAGGGCCAGCAGGCGCCGCCCTTCGTCGTCCAGGCGCGCGCCGTAGTCCTCTTCCATGATCTGCGCATAGCCCGACACCGCGCGCAGCGGGATGCGCAGGTCGTGCGACACCGAATAGCTGAAGCCCTCCAGTTCGCGGTTGGAAACCTCCAGTTGCGCGGCGCGGCGCGCCAGCCGGCTGTTGAGCGCGCGCACCTGGCCCTCCGCGCGCACGCGCTCCTCGCCCTCCTGGCGCAGCAGCAGGTAGGACAGGCCGATCAGGGCCAGGCTCAGGATGAAGCCGGCGATGGTGATCTGCTTGGTGAAGGCGGCGCTTTCCTCCGACTCCTGTCCGCGTTGCTCCAGCAGCGCCTGCTCGATGCGCGTCATCGCGACGGTCTCGGCGCGGAACATGTCCATCAGGCGTTTGCCGGCGCCGCCCTGGATCGCCTCGCGCAGCTTTTCCGCATCGGCGCGCAGGCTGGGTGTCTGCGCCAGGATGGCCAGCTTGTCGTTGCCGTAACGCTCCAGCCGGTCGATGCGGGCGCGCTGGTCCGGATTGTCGGCGGTCAGATCGCGCAAATGCGCGAGCGCCTGCGGCATCCGGCTTTTCGCCCGCACGAACGGCTCCAGGTATTCGTCGCGCCCGGTGACCAGGAAGCCGCGCTGGCCGGTCTCCGCCTCGGTCATCAGGGCTAAGGTTTCCTGGATGGCCTGCAGCACCTGGTGCGTATGGGCAACGGAAAGCGCCCGCTGATGCGCGGTCCGCGCGCTCTGGAAGGAAACGGCGCCGACCAGAAACAGGATCACCGCCGCCAAGGCGAAGCCGCTACCGATCAGCCACTTCCGGCTGACCGGGCGGAAGTGCATCGAATCGGTACGGGAGGCCGCCTTCAGGGTTGTTGCGGATGTCACGGGTGTCACGGTGAAAGAACCCAGATCTTTTGCTGTTGATTTTTGTCCCCGCGGAGCGGGGGTTTGACGCGGCGCCAGTGTAGCGCGCTTTAACCGTGGTGATCGCGTCGTTCGCGCCCGGAGCGTTTTATTCCTTCCACACGACCATGGATTGATGCAGAATAATAACCAGACGACGCGAGCGGCAAACACAGGCGCGATTGAACATTAAGTTCTTTGCCTGTACCCAACAACGTAGAAACGGCAAGCCCGGGGGAAACCTTCTCCGGTCGCGCCGGCCACCGTGCGAGGCAAACGAGGCAATGGACGGGACCTTGTGTGACATGCCCGAGGCAGGGCTACAGGTTCGGCGTTTGCTTTTTTCCAGCGCCGACGAGATGTCGCGCGCCATGCATGGGCTGGAGATCGAGATCAACGTCCTGCGCGACGGATTCTTCCCCTACGGATTGCTTAGTGCGCAACTGGGCGAGTGCGTGCTGGATGTCGGCGAAGTAGGCGCGTCCGTCACCGCGGCGGGCGCGGTTCTGGGCCATTCGGTGCTGTTGATCGCGCCTTTGCAAAAGGCCGGTGCCTGGTATCTGAACGGCTTGTCATGCGAGCCAGGCGATCTTGCGGTATTTCGCCCGGGGGCCGAGACCTTCGCCTTTACCGACGGGCAGGTGCGCTGGGCGGCCCTGCAGGTACCCGCGCCGGCCTGGGAATGCATGACGGATGAATTCGGCGCGCCCGATCCGGTGCGGCGCCGCGGCAACATGGAAATGGTGAGGCTGGCGCCGGCGCCGCGGCGTGTCCTGCATCAGGCACTGCGCGACGCCATCGCGCTGCTGCGCGACTATCCGCGCTTAGCCGAGATGCCGCAAATCCGCCAGACCATCAGGCAGAGCCTGGTGCAGGCGTTCGCCCGCGCAGCCTTGCAGGCCGAACTCGGGGCGGCTACGCCGGTGCCGGGTTTTTTGCATGGCCGCGTGGTCAAGGCTGCCGAGGATTTCCTGCACGCCAACCCGGAAATGCTGCTGCTGCATGTGGCCGATTTGTCCAGCGCGGCCAAGGTCAGCGAGCGTACCTTGCGCAATGCCTTCAATGAGGCCTTCGGCATGGGACCGATGCGCTACCTGCGGATCCGCCGCTTGAATCAGGTGCACGGATTGCTGCTCAATCCACAGGGGCTGATCGCCTCCGTCACCGAGGCGGCGATGCGTTACGAATTTTTCGACCTCGGGCGTTTTGCCCGCGATTATCGCGGCCTGTTCGGCGAAAAACCCTCGGAGACGTGGGCCAGGCTGCGTGGCGGGCGCGGCGCGGCGGCGGCGACCGCGCTCCAGGACTTTTAGCCGTTCTGTATCCGCAGCAAAGGCGCGACGTTGTAGGTATCGCGGCCGGCCCCTTTCGACTGGTAGAGCATCTCGTCGGCGCGCTGGATCAGGGCTTCGGCGCTCATCTCGCCGCCTTGGTAGAAAGCCAGGCCGATGCTGGTGGTGACGTTGATCGACTGCTGGTTGAGCGAGAAGGTCGGGCGGATCGCCTGGACGATCTTGCCGGCGACGGCGGTGGCGTCCTCCGGTTTGCGCAAGGCCGGCAGGATGATGGTGAACTCGTCGCCGCCGAGCCGCGCCACCACGTCGGAATCGCGTAATGAACGGATCAGCCGCCCGGCGAAGGCCTTCAGCAGGCCGTCGCCGGCCAGGTGGCCGTAAGTGTCGTTGACGCCCTTGAAATGATCGATGTCGAGGTACATCAGCGCCAGCAGGGACTTGTCGGCGCGGCTGCGCGCCATCAGTTCGGCCAGGCGCAACTGGAAGCCGGCGCGGTTGGCCAGGCCGGTCATGCTGTCGACGTGGGCCAGCTGGATCAGGCGCTTTTCCTCGAGCTTGCGCGCCGTGATGTCCTGCACCGTGACGTGAAAGCCGACCACCGCGCCGTCGGCGGCGCCGGCGCGCGCCTGCGGAATATAGGTGGTCTCGAAACAGCGGTACTGGCCCTCGCTCTGCTCGTCGCGTTCGAAGGCCAGGGTTTCGCCCTTGAGCGCGCGGCGCACGTAGCTTTCCATCAGCGCGTAGTTGGTCTCGCCATGCAGCTCGCGGATGGTCATGCCGATGATCTCGGCGCGCGGCCGCCCGAACTTTCGTTCGTAGGCCTTGTTGACGAAGCGGTAGCGCTCGCCGGTGTCGACGAAGGACACCATCGCCGGCAGCGTGTCGGTGACGATGCGCAGGCGCGACTCGCTGTCGCGCAGCGCCTGCTCGGCCTCCTTGTCGGCGGAGATGTCGTGCATGATGCTGGAAAAATATTCCAGCTCGCCTTCCGCGCCGCGATGGGCGATGATCATGTGGGCCACCGGCGTCTCGCGCCGGTCGCGGTCGTATACCGCGGTTTCGCCGATCCACAGGCCGTCGCGCAGCGCCGCAGGTATCGCCTCGCCCTGGATGCGCCGCAGCGCCGCGCGCGGGTAGTAATCTTCCACCCGGGCGCGCGAGATGTCGTCGTCCGCTTTCAGTCCGGCGTGGCGGCGCGCAGCCGGATTGAGGTAGGTGATGCTGCCGTCGGGCGTGCTGGTGGCGACGAAGTCGGCGCTGGCCTCGATGATCGCCGCCAGCATCTTGCGCGACTGCCGGGTGGCACGGTGCTCGGTGATGTCGTTCAGGCTGCCGACGTAGCCGGTCACCTGGCCGTCGACCAGGATCGGCGCCGCTTTTGCCTCGACCCAGGCCTCGCCGCCGTCCGCGCGCGCGATGCGGTGGGTCAGGTCGAAAGGTGCGCCCTCGCCGACCAGCAGCCGCGCGGCGGTGAGAACGCGCTCCCGGTCTTCCGGGTGGATCGCGTCGATCCAGGCGCGGCCGACGGCGCCGCCGGAGGGCAGGCCTGCGATCTGCTCGTAGGTGCGGTTGGCGTAGGTGAAGTGGCCCTGCAGGTCGGCGCGGAACAGGCCCAGCGGCGAGGCATCGTTGACCGCCTGCAATTCGGCCCGCTGCGCGCGCAACAGGAACTCCTGGCGCTTGCGCTTGGTGATGTCCTCGATCACGCCGAGGATGTATTCGGGCTTGTCGTTGTCGTCGAATATCGGAAGGGTGACGCGGCTCAAGGTCCGCGAGCTGCCGTCGGCGCGGCGCAATTCGTATTCCGGGGTGTTGCGCACCATCGGGTCGGCCAGCATCAGGCTGTCTTCGGCCTCGTATTCCTGTGCCATCTCGGGCGGAAAGACCTCGGGGCCGCTTTTGCCCAGCACCCGCTCGGCGGTGTAGCCGGTGATCACCTCGGCGGCTTCGTTCCACACGATGTAGCGGCCATAATCGTTCGGGCGCACGCTCTTGGCGAAAATCATCACCGGCAGGTAGTCGATCAGGGTCTGCAGGAACTTGCGGCTGTTGCGCTGTTCGGCTTCGGCGCGCTTGCGCGCGGTAATGTCGCGGCTGGTGACGGCGATACCGCCTTCCACCGGCACCACCTGGTGGCGCAGCCAGCGCGCCTGGGCGGTCGGGGTGTCGGTCTCGAACTCCTCCTCCAGGGACGAGCCGCTCTCCAGCACGCGCACGTATTTGTCGAAAAAGCCGTTCGCCCGGCTCTCGGGCAGCAATTCGCACAGCGGCCGGCCGACGATCTGCTCCACCGGCAGGCCGATCAGCGCCGCGCCCAGACGGTTCACTTCGACCAGGCGGAAATCGCTGACGCCGCCACCCGTGCCCCGTATGGCCTCGAGAATATAGAAGGCATCCAGGCTGCCCTCGGCGGCGGCGCGGTAGATCGCCTGCGCGTGGCTGGCGGCGCGGCGGCTGTGTTCCAGTTGCCGCCCCTGCAGCATCATGAACGCGGTGAAGGCGATGATGAACAGCGAGCCCAGACCCGAACCCCAGAGGTAATTGGCGCGGCTGCGGTAGAACTTGGCATAGGCATCGTCCTCCGCCAGGCCGGCGATGGCGATGAGTGGAAAGTCCTTCATCTGGCGGTAGCTGTAGATGCGCCGGGTGTGGTCGAACGGGCTGGCGCGCACGAACGAGTTCTGCGCCAGTACCTCGACGCCGCGGCGGAACGCGGTGAAATCGACAGCCTCGCCGTACTGGGTGCTGGTGCCGGAGCGGCGGATGCGGAACACGTCGTCGTTGCCGAGCAGCCCGACCGAGCCGTGCCGGCCGAGGAAGGGCGCGTCGTAATCGGTGTACAGGGTCTGCGGGTTGAGCGCGACCATCACCACCCCGGCGAACGAACCGTTCGGGTTGTTCAGGCGCAGGCTGGTCGGCAGCGCCCATTGGCCGCTGAACTCGCCCACCAGCGGCTTGGCGATGAACATTTCGCTGGAATTGAACTCGACGTGGGCCTGGAAATAGTCGCGCGAGCGCAGGTTCGGCGTCGCGGCGGATTCCGGTAGCGTGCTCGACAGTATGTTGCCGCGGCTGTCGATGATCGCCACCAGTGCCGTCACCCCGGGCGGCAGCAAGCCCTTGCGGCGTGCGAAGGCGCGCACATCGGCATAGCCGTCGGTCTCGAATTGCATTTTCAGGAACTGCGCCAGCTGCTCCACCTGGTGCAGCAGGCGCGCGGCGTGTTCCTCGTAAATCTGCACGAAGGCCTGGCTTTCGGCCAGCGCCTGGCGCTGCGCTTCGCCGCGCTCTTCGTTGATGCGGTGCAAGGCCAGCGCCCAAAGCGTTCCCAGCAGCAGCAGCGCGAACAGCGGCAGCAGCAGCATCAGGAGCGGGCGTTTGGGCAGGGGGCGGGGCATACTTGGTCGCAATTGATCGGCAAATCCGGCAACGCGCCGGGCGGCAACCCGGGTCGTGACAGTCAAGGGGGCGCAAACTACCTGACAAGACAGGGCTCGAACAATACTAGCCTGCAATTTTCCGCCGAATTGGCCGATTTGCGGGGTTTTTCGGCCACCTGGCGGGTTTTATGTACGAAAAAAGCAGCATTGCCGGCCTGGATCTGGAAAACTGGCGTGGAAAAGCCGCGCTTTTCGGCCGATCGGGCGCTGCACCGCGGCGATAGCATGCCTAATCCCCCAATCCCTTCCGGCTGGCGGGCCATGTGCGCGGTCAGCGCGGAGACAAGTCGTGATTCTGAAAAATTTATCCATCAGCAAGCGCCTGGCGGCTGCTTTCACCCTGGTCCTGGCGATCAATGCCGGCGCCATGGTGTACGCCGTTTTTACCATCCAGGACATGTCCGCGCAGTTCACCACGCTCACTTCGCAAACGCTGAGCCAGTTGCGCAATGTCGAGGACTGGGAATCGCTGACCCAGCAGAATGCGCCGCGTTCGCTGGCCATGGCGATGACCAACGATGCGCGCCTCGACGAGCTCTACGCCAAACAGATCGCCGCCACCAGCAAGCGGATTTCCGAACTGCAGAAAATGGTGGAAAAGCAGATCGCCACGCCGCAGGCGCGCCTCCTGTTCGACAAGGTGTCGGAGCGCCGCAAGGCCTATCTGGCGGAACGTGACAAGGTATTCGCCCTGAAAAAACAGGGCGAGTTCGACAAGGCCGCGGCCATGGCCTCTTCCACCATGGCCGGCTACCTGGACGCTTACCGCGGCGCCACCGCCGATTTGCGCGACCATGAGCGCGGCCGCATCGACGCCATCGCGCGCGAGATGGCCGCCGGCGCCGATGCGGTGCGCAGCCTGCTGCTGTTCATGCTCGCCGGCAGCCTGCTGCTGGCTATCGTCATCGCCTTCTGGCTGACCCGCAGCATCACCCGGCCGCTGGCTGCCCTGCTGAGCATCGCCGATCGCGTTGCCGGCGGCGACCTGCGCGGGTGCATCGAACCGGCGGGCCGTGACGAAATCGGCGCCCTCACCCAGTCGGTGGGCGCGATGCAGGACAACCTCAAGACCCTGATCGGCCAGCTGCATGCCGACGTCGACGCCGTGACCGTGTCTTCCGGCGAACTCGCGCATGCCGCCGACGAGCTTTCCGCCAGCGCCGAATCGCAGACCGGGGCAGTGGCCTCGACAGCGGCCTCGGTGCAGGAATTGACCGCCTCGATCGCCCAGGTTTCCGAAAGCGCCGAAGTGGCGCGCTCGGTGGCGGAGCAGACCGCCGCGGTTTCCGCCCTCGGAGTCGAGCAGGGCGAGGCGGCGGTGCGCGAGATCGGTGAAATCGACCGCTCGATCGGCGAGTTCGGCGCGCAGATGGCCGAGCTCACCATCCGCGCCGGCGAGATCGGCTCGGTAGTCAAGCTGATCAAGGAGATTGCCGGCCAGACCAATCTGCTGGCGCTTAATGCCGCGATCGAAGCGGCGCGCGCCGGCGAGCAGGGCCGCGGCTTCGCCGTGGTTGCCGACGAGGTGCGCAAGCTGGCCGAGCGTACCGGCGCGGCCACCAACGAAATCCAGGGCACCATCGGCGCGATCCAGGAAAGCGTGGCCGGCGCCGGCGGCCGCATCGAAGGGCTGCAAAAGAGCGCCGCCGCCGGCGTCGCCTGCCTGGAGCGACTGATGCGGCCCCTGAACGACCTGGGCAGTGGCGCCGCGCGCGCCGTCGAGAGCCTGCGCGACCTGGCCGATGCCACCCGCGAACAGCGCGCCGCCAGCGAGCAGATCGCCGGCACCACCGAGCGGGTGGCCGCTTCGGCCGAGCAAAACCGCACTTCGGTGGCGCAAGGCCGCGATACGGCCGCCGAACTAAAGCAGCTTGCCGCGCGCCTGCGCGCCTCGGTCAGCCGCTTCCAGTTCCGCTAGAGCCCCTCCACCGGCGCCGGCGTACGCTCGCGCGGCGGGCAGGTCGGCTATCATAGCCGCTGCATCGAGGCGGTTACGCCGCCCCGATGTCGAAGCCCCGTTTAACGAAAATGCCGATGCCCGCCGAAGAAACGCCGATCAGCCCGCAAGATATCTATGCCCGCACCGTCGAGGGCAATGCCGCGATGGACGACGCGGCCCGTCCCCTATCGTCCGGTTTTCGGGAAATGCTCAGGGCGATCGACGGCAAACGCACGGTGGAGCAACTTCGGGAGAAGTTTCCGCGCCTCGACGAGGAGGATGTCGCTGCCTGGCTGGGTGAGTTGCTGCGCGCCAAGCTGATCGATTTTGCCGAAGTCCCGTTCGAACTGCCGGAACTCAAGACGGCCAAACCGGCTGCGCAGCCACCGAAAAAGGCCCAGAGTGGCAAGCCGGCCTCCGCGCCCGCCGCCGGCGCCGAAGCTGACGAATTCGACGTCGCTGCAATGGCTGCCAACGTCGAGCAGTGGCTCAACCAGGATACCGAATCCTTCACCAAGGTCGCCAAGGCCGACCTCAGCAAGACCATCCAGAGCGCCGCCCTGCAATCGACGCAGGCGCTGGCTACCCTGCAGGACAGCGGTTTTTTCGCCAATCTGATGCAGCCGCTGCGCCCGGGCGGAGAGCCGGCGCCGCCCCAGCCGCAAGCGGCGCGTTCGCCCGAGGCGCGCCCGCCGCTCCGCCGCAAGGGCCTGGCGATCGTGTTCGAAAGCGATTCGGCCGACACGGCCGTGCTCACCCGCCTGCTCAATGCCGCCGGCTATCAAGCCCAGTTATGCGCCGCGCGCCAGCAACTGGTGTTGTTGCTCAACCAGCCGCTGGCGCCCGAGGTGATTTTTCTCAAGCTGGGGGCGAAGGACGTCGACGTTTTCAAAGTGCTGGAGAAGTTGCGCATGCACCCGCGCCTGGGCAAGACGCCGGTGGTGATGATGGCCGACGCGCCTTCGCGCGAAGACATCGCCAAGTCGATCCTCCTGGGCGCCAGCGGCTGGATGGCCAAGCCCTACACCGCCCAAGTGGTCGATGCGGCGCTCAGCGGCATCTTGTCCTTTCCGCAGGGCTGAAACCACCGGCGGCTATTTGCCTTGTGCGCCGGCTCTTTCCGGTGCCGGCCGCGAAGCGCGGTATTTCCGGCATTGGGCCTTCCAGATAACAAAAACCGCCCCAGAGGGCGGTTCACAAAACGAAAAGCCGCCCCGGAGGGCGGCTCGCCGAAACGAAAAAGCAGCCCCGAAGGGCGGCTTTTGGCGAACAGTACAGCTTAGCGGCAGGAAGCCGGCATGTACTTGGCCGGAGCACCGGTGCAGGACCACACCAGCTTGTTGTCGGTGGTGGTTTGCGGAATCATGGTGACGATCGAGCCGGAGGTCGGCGCGGTGCCGGTCACGGTGATGACGCCGGTCGACAGGTTCACGGTGGCGCTGCTGATCATGCCGGTGGAGGAGATCGTGATGGCGGAAACCCAGCCGGCGGCCCAGGAGCCGTAGGTCTGCATGCCTTCGGACAGACCGGTCTTGGCCGACGAGCCGGCCAGGATCAGTTCAGAAACGCGGGCGCGGACGGTGTAGTCCTGGT
>JAQGMJ010000044.1 GCA_028292405.1 Betaproteobacteria bacterium | reverse complement strand
CGGACCTGAAGGGTCCGCCACCGCCGGCAAGCCTGTTTAGCGGATCGGCGAGAACGGCGCGGCGGTGAGGATCTTGGTTTCCTGCGCCTGCATGGCGTAGCGCGGCTGGCCGGTGGCCGGGTCCTTGGAAGCGGGCGGCCACTTGCCGGAGGCGACGGCCTTGTTGCGCGTCTCCATCCGCTCGTTCATCGTCTTGTAGGGCCAGATGTGGACGAACTTGTTGAGCGCGCCCAGTTCCGAATACCACATCGCCGCCACCGGGCTCAAGGTCTGGCGGAAGGGAATCGCCGCTTCCCAGTCGGCCTGGATTTTCTTCAGGTCGCCGGCGGCATAGGTATAGGTGCGCATTTCGAAATAGGGACCGACATCGCCCTTGGGAAACTCGGGCGAGAAGCCGAAGGGGACCATGATCTCGGAGCGCATGTTGACGATGAACTCGGAAATCTTCGGCGGCCAGATGCCCTTGGCCACGGCCTCGTCGCGGACGCGGCCGCGCTCTTCGAGGTCCTTGTAGGGCCAGACGTGGATGATCTGGTTCAGCGGGCCGATTTCGCTTACCCAGAAGGCGGCCAGCGGCGAGAGTTCCTTGCGCTTTTCGTAGGCCTCGCCGAAGCGTTTGACCACTTCGGCCTGGGTGCGCGACTTGAGGTCGTAGGTTCTCATTTCGTAAATCATCGGACAGTCTCCGTTTTTTGGGTGTTGGTGAAGAGAAAAAGGTTGCTCGATCAGCCCAGGCTGGCCGTATCGAGCGCGGCGATGGAAGCGGCATCGAGTTGCAGGCGGGCGCCTTCCAGCACCTGCTGCAGTTGCGCAACGCTGGTGGCGCTGACGATCGGTGCGGTAACGCCGGGCCGGGCGATCAGCCAGGCCAGTGCGACGGCGGTGGGGGTGGAGGAATGCTGTTTGGCAACCGTATCAAGCGCGGCGAGGACGCGCAGGCCGCGTGCGTCGAGGTATTTTTTAACCCCGGCGCCGCGCGGACTCTTGGCGAGGTCGGCGTCCGAACGATACTTGCCGGTGAGAAAGCCGCTCGCCAGCGAGTAGTAGCCGATCACGCCGACATTGCGTTCACGGCACAAGGGCTCCAACTCGGCTTCGTAGCCGGCGCGCTCGAGCAGGTTGTAGTGCGGCTGCAGGCTCTGGTAGACCGGAAGCCCGCGCGACTGCGCCAGGTCCAGCGCTGCTTTCAGGCGCGCGGCGCTGAAGTTGGAGGCGCCGATGGCGCGCACCTTGCCCTGCTTGATCAGCAGGTCGTAGGCTTCGGCGGTCTCTTCCAGCGGCGTGGACTCGTCGTCCTTGTGCGACTGGTAGAGGTCGATATGGTCGGTCTGCAGGCGCTTGAGCGAATCTTCGACGGCGCGCAGGATGTAGGTCTTGGCAAGGCCCTTGCGGTCCGGGCCCATTTCCATCCCCACCTTGGTGGCGAGCACCACCTGGCCGCGGCGGCCGCTGCGCTTCAACCACTTGCCGATGATCGTCTCGGACTCGCCGCCCTGGTTGCCGGCAACCCAGCGCGAATAGACGTCGGCGGTGTCGACCAGGTTGAATCCCGCATCGACAAAGGCGTCGAGCAGGCTAAAGGATTTCGCTTCATCGATGGTCCAGCCGAACACATTGCCGCCAAACGCCAGCGGCGCCACCATCAGGCCGGAACTGCCAAGCTGTCGCTGTTTCATCGCCAAAAAATTCGGAAGCCGAACGCGGAAAAGCGCCAACTATACGCTCCCGCCCCGCCGTGTTGCGCTTATGCCGCAAACAACGGGCGGCCAAGGACAACTGTCCAGACAAGTTTGAATTTCGCCCGGCTTTGAGCGACACTACGCCCGGTTTATAAAAATCATTACGAGGAGACACATCCCATGAACGATCTCATCAGTTCGGCCGCCGCCGAAGATGGCAGCGCCCCCCTGGCCGGCAATTTCAGCAGCCTGTGCTGCCCCTGCGACAACACCGTTTCGCGCCGCGGCTTTTTGAGCGGCATGGCCGCGCTGGGCGCCGGCGCCCTGCTGCCCGGCTGCGCCACCTCGCAAGGCGGCGGCATGAACGCGCCGACGGTGCTGGGCAACCGCGACCGCATCGACACCCACCATCACTTCTTCGTGCCCTCGCTGGTCGCCGAGATGGTGTCGCGCAAGATTGTCGAGCCGCCCGCGCTCAACTGGACACTGGCCAAGACCCTGGACGACATGGACCGCGCCGGCACCGCCACCTCCATTCTCTCGGTGACCACGCCGCAGGTGAGCTTCGCCGACCGCGACACCGCCAAACGGCTAGCGCGCGAAAGCAACGAATACGCGGCCAAGCTGGGCGGCGACCATAAGGGCCGCTTCGGCTCCTTCGCCATGCTGCCGATGGGCAATACCGACGACGCGCTGAAGGAAATCGAGTACTCGCTCGACGTGCTCAAGGCCGACGGCATCGGCCTGCTCACCAGCTACGGCGACAAGTGGCTGGGCCACCCCTCCTTCGCGCCGATCATGGACGAGCTGAACCGGCGCAAGGCGATCCTCTACACTCACCCGACGGTGGCCAACTGCTGCCGCGGCCTGATCCCCGATACGCCGCCCACCGTGGTGGAGTTCGGCACCGACACCACCCGCACCATCGTCAACGTGGTGTTCTCCGGCACCGCCGCGCGCTGCCCGGACTTGCGCTTCATCTTCTCGCATGCCGGCGGCTCGCTGCCTTTCCTGACCGAGCGCCTGCAGAAAATGCCAGTGCTCAACCCCAGCCTGGCAGCGCGCGTGCCCAACGGCGTAATGCACGAACTGCAGCGCTTCTACTATGACACCGCCTGGACCGCCAACGGCTATGTGCTGCCTTCGCTGCTGCACCTGGTGCCGAAGGAGCAGGTGCTGTTCGGCTCCGACTACCCCTACCGCACCAGCGAAGACAACATCAAGGGCCTGATCGCCTACGGCTTCAGCGAACGCGACCTCAAGACCATCACCCGCGACAACGCCGTCAGGCTGATGCCGCGCTGGCGCGGCTGAAGGTGCGTAGCAGGGCTGCGCCGGGCGCTTGCGCCTGTCGCAGCCCGTGATTCGTGGCGGGCCGGACCTGACCGAAGCCTGGCCGGACTAAAAAACTAACAAGGAGACACGCCATGCCCGATCCCGACACGGAGTCCGGCCCCACCCTCGCCAGCCGTATCGGCAGCCTGTGCTGCCCCTGCGACTCCAGCGTCTCGCGCCGCGGCTTTTTAAGCGGCATGGCCGCCTGGGGCGCGACCTCAATGCTGCCCGGCTGCGCGTCGCCGGATTCGATGGCGGCGCCCACGGTGATCGGCAATCGCGACCGCATCGACACCCATCACCACTTTTTCGCGCCCAGCGTGATGGCCGAAATGAAGTCGCGCAACCTGGCCGAAGCGCCGGGCTTAAGTTGGAGCCTGGCCAAGACCCTGGACGATATGGACCGCGCCGGCACCGCCACCGCCGTGCTTTCGGCCACCAGTTCGCAGGCCAACTTCGCCGACGCCGCGGTGGGACGGCGCGTGGCCCGCGAGAACAACGAGTACGCCGCCCGGCTGCGGGGCGACCACAAGGGACGCTTCGGCTCCTTCGCCGCGATCCCCATGTATAATGCCGACGACGCCTTGCGCGAAATGGAATATGCGCTTGACGTACTCAAGGCCGACGGCATCAGCCTGCTCACCAGCTACGGCGACAAGTGGCTGGGCCACCGCTCTTTCGCCCCGGTGCTGGACGAACTCAACCGCCGCAAGGCCATCCTGTACACCCACCCGACCACGGCCAACTGCTGCCGCAACCTGGTGCCCGACACCGCACCCACGGTGGTGGAATACGGCACCGACACCACCCGGACCATCGTCGACGTCGTGTTCTCCGGCACGGCGGCGCGCTGCCCGGATTTGCGTTTCATCTTTTCCCACGCCGGCGGCGCCCTACCCTTTCTCACCGAGCGCCTGCAGAAAATGCCGGTGCTCAACAAGAGCCTGGAAGCGCGCGTGCCCAACGGCGTGATGCACGAGCTGCAGCGCTTCTACTACGACACGGCATGGACCGCCAACGGCTACGTGCTGCCTTCGCTGCTGCACCTGGTGCCGAAGGAGCAGGTGCTGTTCGGCTCCGACTACCCCTACCGCACCAGCGAAGACAACATCAAGGGCCTGATCGCCTACGGCTTTTCGCAAAGCGATCTCAACACCGTCACCCGCGGCAATGCGCTGCGCCTGATGCCGGAACTGCGGGGCGTGTAGGAGCGCCATTCAGGCGCGGCGCTCTCAAGTACGTCGTCATACCCGGCCGGCGCAAAAAATCGGGCGCGGGCCGGCACAAACGGCGTGCTTTGGCATACAATATTTTGATGAACGCGCCCGTGCCCACCCCCGGTTCTTCTTCCGTTCCCTCCGAGACCGAGAATTTCGATTTCGATGCCTGGCGCCGCCTGGCGGAACAAAACCCGAAAGCGTTTTTCGCCTGCCGCGAAGAAGCGATCGAAGCCTGCATCGCCGGCAACCCGCACCCCGAAGGGCGCGAACAGATGCGCCGCCTGCAGGCGCAGATCGACGGCATGCGCCTGATCTCGGGCAACCCGGACCGCGCCCTGCAAGGCATCGCCACCCTGCTGACCGATCATCTCCACGCGCTGACGGCAAACCTGAGCGAGCTGGGCGAGGAAGCGCGCCGACTCGGCGGCTTGCTGCAGAAGATGCACGCCAAGGCTGCCTGAGCGGCCTTCCCTTCGCGGAGGCGCCTGAGCGGCCTTTCCTTCGCGGAGCCGCTTAAAACCCCTGCCGTTTCCGTAAGCCGGGAAGCGGCCTGCGCCACGCGCAGCCGTTCAGCCTCAGTTACTCAATTTCTCCACCGGCGCCGGCTCGCGCCTGCCTTTCTTCACCCCCAGGGCGGCGCCCGCGTTCGCGGCCGCGCGCGCCAGGTTGAGCGCGCTGTTGATCAGCGCGATATGCGAAAACGCCTGGGGAAAATTGCCCACCATGCGCCCGGCGCGCACGTCGTACTGCTCTGAAATCAGGCCGACATCGTTGGCCAGCGCGGCGACCCGGTCGAACAGGGCCTGGGCGTCGGCGATGCGTCCCTGCATCACAAAATTGTCCACCAGCCAGAAGCTGCAGGCGAGAAACGCACCCTCCCCCGGCGGAAAGCCGTCGGCCGAACGCTCGGTGCGGTAGCGCATCACCAGGCCCTTGAACAGCAGGTCCTGCTCAATCGCCGCGATGGTGCCGCGAATGCGCGGGTCCTCCGGCGGCAAGAAGCCAACGATGGGCAGCAGCAACAGGGCCGCGTCGACCTCGCGGCTACCGTAGCTTTGCACGAAGGTGTTGCGCCCCGCGTCGTAACCCTGTGTGCAGATGTCGGCATGGATTTCCGCCGCCACCGCCTGCCAGCGCGTCACCGGCGCTTCCAGCTTGAACTGCTCGGCCAGCCGCAGGCCGCAATCGACGGCGAACCACGCCATCACCTTGGAATGGACAAAGTGGCGCTCGCCGCTGCGGAATTCCCAGATGCCGTCGTCGGGCAGGCGCCAGCTTTCCTCCACCCGGCCGATCAAGGCCTGGACGAAGTCCCAGGCGCCGGGCTTGAACTTGTAGCCGTCCTGGTGCGAGACATAGATGGCGCCGAGCAACTGGCCGAACACGTCGAGCTGGCGCTGCTCCACCGCCGCGTTGCCGACCAGCACCGGGCGCGAGTCCTCGTAACCCGGCAGCCAGGTGACTTCCCACTCCGGCTGCAGGCGCTCGCCGGCGATGCCGTAGAGGGTGCGGATCTGCGACGGACTGCCGGCCACCGCGCGCTGCAGCCAGGCACGCCAGGCCTGCGCCTCGCCATAGTAGCCGGCACCCATCAGCGCCGTCACCGTGAAGGCGGCGTCGCGCAGCCAGCAGTAGCGGTAGTCCCAGTTGCGCGGGCCGCCGAGCTGCTCGGGCAATGAAGTGGTGGGCGCGGCGACGATGCCGCCGGTGGGCAGGTAGGTGAGCGCCTTCAGCACGATCAGCGAGCGGCGGATGGTGCTCGGCGCGTCCATCTTCAGTGTAGAACCGGCGCACCAGCGGCGCCAGAAACGGTGGGTGGTGCGCAGCAGGGTGATGGCGGTCTCGGCCTTGGGTACCGGCAGGTGCGAGGGGCCGTAAGCCAGGATGAAAGGCACGGTTTCGCCCTTGGCCACGGTGAAGCTCGCCGTGGTCTTCAGGTCTTCGCCAATCAGTTCCACCGGACTGCGCAGCACCACCATGTCCGGCCCGCCGATGGCCTTGATGCCGCTGCCGTCGGGCAGCTTGCTGACCCAGGGCACCACCGCGCCGTAGTCGTAGCGGATCGCCAGTTCCATGCGCATCTCGACCGTGCCACGCAGGCCCTTGACGATGCGCACCAGTTGCGGCGTGTCGTCGCGCACCGCCATGAAGTCGATCACCACCACCGCGCCGGTGGCGGTCTCGAACACCGTCTGCAACACCAGGGTGTCGTCGCGGTATTGGCGGTGAGAGGACCGCACTTCGCCCGCGGGAGCCAGCAGCCAGCGGCCGTGCTCGGCGCTGCCGAGGATGCCGGCGAAGCAAGCGGCGGAGTCGAAGCGCGGCCAGCACAGCCAGTCGATCGAGCCGTCGCGCCCGACCAGCGCGGCGCTGTGGCAATCGCCGATCATGGCGTAGTCTTCGATACGCAATGGCATTATTGGATATGCGTCCTGCTTTATGTTGTTGATCGGCCGGGAGGCGTTTGTACCGGTTTGGCCGGTCCGCTGCGGATTGGTTCCCGGCCATGGGCCCAAGGGAAATGCGGAAGACGTGTGAAAATCCGACAATCCCGGGCCACCAATGGAACGCGGCGGCGCGGCGCGGGTCAAAATTGGCAACGCTGCGCCGCATCTTCCCCGATTTCCATCGCGATGCCGGCAGATCAAACCCAAGCAAGGAACAACAGCATGCCCAACAATACCCATCTGCTCCGCGACGCCGGCCAAAGCCTCTGGCTGGACAACATCACCCGCGGCCTGCTGACCAGCGGCACCCTGAAGCGCTATGTCGACGAGTTTTGCGTTACCGGCCTGACCTCGAATCCGACGATTTTCGACGAGGCGATCAAAAAGTCCGACTTCTACGACGAGGCAATCGGCCGGCGTGCCGCCACCAATATCGGCGAAGAAGAACTGTTCGTCGAACTCGCATTGGAAGACCTGCGCCACGCCGCCGAACTGTTCCTGCCCGCCTATCGCGCCACCCAGGGCGTCGATGGCTGGGTGTCGATGGAAGTCTCGCCCCTGCTGGCGCACGACAGCGCCGCCACCATCGCCGAGGCCAAGCGCCTGCAGGCCTTGGCACAGTGCGAAAACCTGCTGATCAAGATCCCCGGCACCGCCCAGGGCGTGCAGGCGATCGAAGAGTCCATCTTCGCCGGCGTACCGGTCAACGTCACCCTGCTGTTTTCCACCGAGCAGTACCTGGCCGCGGCGCATGCCTACATTCGCGGCATCGAGCGCCGCATCGCCGCCGGCCTGGACCCGAAGATCACTTCGGTGGCCTCGATTTTCGTCAGCCGCTGGGACAAGGCGACCGCCGAGAAGCTGCCGGCGGCGCTGAAAAACCGCGTCGGCATCGCCAGCGGCATGCGCAGCTACCACGAGTATGTGAGCCTGTTCAAGTCCGAGCGCTGGCAAAAGCTGGCCGCCAAGGGCGCGCGGCCGCAGCGCCTGCTGTGGGCCAGCACCGGCACCAAGGACCCGGCCCTGCCCGACACGCTTTACCTCGAAGCGCTGGCGGCGCCCGACACCGTCAACACGATTCCCGAGAAAACCCTGCTCGCCTATGCCGACCACGGCAAGATCGGCAAGGCCATGCCGGCCGACGGCGGCGACTGCGAGGCGGTGATTGCGCAGATCGAAGCGGCCGGCGTCAACCTGGCGCAGGTTGCGGCCACCCTGCAACAGGAAGGCGAGAAGTCCTTCAACGATTCATGGGCCAGCCTGATGGCCGTGATCCGCGACAAGGCCGGGGCCGCGCGTGCCAAGCACGGGTAGGTTCGACACGGCCGCCGGGCGGGTGGCCGCGATCGTCGAAAGCGTGTCGGCCAGCTTGCGCGAAGCGCTGCAAGCGCGCGGCAAGGCGGGCCTGATCGTCTCCGGCGGCAGCACGCCGCGCCCGGTTTTTGCCGCGCTCGCCGGGCAGCCGCTCGAATGGAACAAGGTTTACGTCACCCTCGCCGACGAGCGCTGGGTAGGCCCTGACGACCAGGACAGCAACGAGCGCCTGGTGCGGCAAAACCTGTTGCGCGACGCCGCGGCATCGGCGCACTTCATTCCCCTGAAAAACGCGGCCGCGGATGCCGCCGCAGGCGCCCCGGAGACGGACCAGGCGCTGACGGCCTTTCCCTGGCCGGCCGACGTGCTGATGCTGGGCATGGGCGAGGACGGCCACACCGCTTCGCTGTTCCCGCGCGCGCCGGAACTGCAAGCGGCCCTGCACACCGACATGCATTGCATCGCCGTCACCCCGCCGGCGGCGCCGCACCAGCGCCTGAGCCTGTCCGCCGACGCCTTGCTGGACGCCCGCGCCATCATCATCGACATCACCGGCCCGGCCAAGTGGGCGACCTACGAGCGCGCTGCCGCGCCCGGTCCGCTGGAAGAGATGCCGGTGCGCCTGGTCCTGCAACAACAACGCGTACCTGTCCATGTCTACTGGTCGCCCTGAAGGCTTGCGCCTGGTCGCCGACATCGGCGGCACCCATGCGCGCTTCGCCGTGGCGCAGCCGGGGAGCGACATGCTGGAACACGACATCGAGCTTTCCACGCCCGACTATCCGGACCTCGCCGCCGCCATCAGCGACTACTTGGCGCGCGCCGGCACAGGCCCGGTAAGTGACGCGGCGATTGCGATCGCCAATCCGATCACCGGCGACCAGTTGAAAATGACCAACGGCAGATGGGCATTTTCCATCCGGGAGACGCAAAAAAAGCTCGGCCTGAATCGCCTGCTGCTGCTCAACGACTTTGCGGCACTGGCATTGAGCGTTCCCGTGCTCCCGCCCTCGGCCATCCGCAGGGTGGGCGGCGGCGCGGCCGTGGCGGACGCGCCGCTCGCCCTGCTCGGCCCGGGTACAGGGCTGGGCATGTCGGCACTGATTCCCGACGGCGGCCCCGGCATTCCGGTGGCGGGCGAAGGCGGCCACGTCAGCGCCTCTGCCGCGAACGCGCGTGAGGACGCGATCCTGGCGCGCTTGCGTGCGGAGTATGAACATGTGTCCGCCGAGCGCCTTTTGTCCGGCCAGGGCATGGTGAACATACTCGACGCCCTGGCGGCGATCGACGGCAAGCCGACGCAAAACGTGCAGGCGACGCAGATCACCGAGCGCGGCCTGGCCGGCACCGATGCGCTGTGCGTCGAGACCCTGGAATTGTTCTGCGCCATGCTCGGCAGCGTGGCCGGCGACGCGGCACTGACGTTCGGCGCGCGCGGCGGCGTATACATCGGCGGCGGCATCGTTCCGCGCCTGGGCGGTTTTTTCGACCGCTCGCAGTTTCGCGCGCGCTTCGAGGCCAAGGGACGCATGAGTGCATTGCTAGCGGGCATTCCCACTTCGGTGATCGACGCGCCCCATGCAGCCCTGGCGGGTTCGCTGGTGGCGCTGACGCACAACGTGCGTACCGGCTCGAATACCGCCCCCGGGTAGCCGGGCGCGGGTGGGCGCCCAGCCGCGCCCTATGCGTAATGCTGAAATGCCGCATAACGCGCAAACGTTTGCCGGGCGCGCGCTTCGCGCCAATAATGCGCGCTGCGAACACAATGCGGGCCCGGGCCCGTGCCTTCCGTGCCCTTCATGTCTTCCAGCTTCGACTACATCGTCATCGGCGCGGGCGCCGCCGGCTGCGTCATGGCCAGCCGTCTGAGCGAGGCGTCGGCGCGCTCGGTGCTGCTGCTGGAGGCCGGTGCCGACATGCTGCCGGGCCAAGAGCCCGCGGACATCCGCGATACCTACCCCGCCTCGTATTTCAACAAGCACTATTTCTGGACCGGACTGAAGGCGCACTGGCGCAGCGCCGGCAACTCGCCCGCAACCGGCTTCACCCAGGCGCGCGTCATGGGCGGCGGCGGCGCGGTGATGGGCATGGTGGCCCTGCGCGGCACGCCGCACGACTACACCGACTGGCAGGCGGTTGCAGGCGCGGACTGGGGCTGGGAAGGCGTGCTGCCCTGGTTTCGCAAGCTGGAAACCGACCGCGACTTCAGCGGCGCCTTGCACGGCGCCGATGGCCCGACGCCGATCCACCGCCTGCCTCATGATGCCTGGCCGCCGCTGGCGCGCGCCATCGAGCCCTGGGCAAAGGCCGAGGGCCTGCCCTATGTGGCCGACGTGAATGCCGATTTTCGCGACGGCTACGGCGCGGTGCCGATGAGCAATACCGGCAGCGAGCGTGCTTCCAGCGCCAGTTGCTACCTCGATGCGCAGGTGCGACGGCGGCCCAATCTGCGCATCGTCACCTCGGCGCGCGTGGAACGCATCCTGTTCGAGGGCTCGCGCGCGGTGGGTGTGGAGGCTGAGATAGATGGCGCTCGCACGCGTTTCGACGCCCGCCATATCGTCCTGACGGCGGGCGGGATTTTTTCGCCGGCGCTGCTGCTGCGCTCAGGCATCGGCGCGGCGGCCGACCTGGGCGCGCTCGGCATACCGGTGGTGGCGGACCTGCCCGGTGTCGGCGCCAACCTGCAAAACCATCCGGTGGTATACATCGGCATGCACCTGCGCCGGCACGCGCGCCAGCCCGGTGCCATCCGCCCTACGGCGGCGAGCTGCATGCGCTACTCCTCCAGCGTCGCCGGTTGTCCGCCGCACGACATGTACATGAACATCCAGAGCAAGACCTCGTGGAACGCGCTGGGCGCGCAGATCGGCAACGTCTCGCCGGTGGTGCTGCGCCCCGCCTCGCGCGGCCGGGTCGCGCTGGTGTCCGCCGACGCGCGCGATTTTCCGCGCATCGAATTCAACTTCCTCTCCGACCCGCGCGACCTGCAGCGCCTCACCGCGGGCTTTGCGCGGGCGGCGCGCATTGCCGCTTTTTGCGCTGCGCAAAAGCTTTGCGGCACGCCCTTCGCGGTGCGCTTCGGCGACCGTTTGCGGCAACTGAACGAGCGCACCCGCGCCAATGAGATCAAGACCTCGGTCTTGGCAAACCTGCTCGACGTGATGCCGGCGTTGAGCGACTTTGCGCTTTCGAATCTTACCGGCAAGCACATTGATCTCGCGGCCCTTGCCGCCGACCCGCAAGCGGTCGAAGCCCACGTGCTGGAAAACGTCGCCGGGCTGTTCCATCCCGCCGGCAGTTGCCGCTTGGGCCCGGCGAGCGACGCAATGGCGGTGGTCGATGCGCAGGGCCGGGTGCATGGCATCACGGGCCTGTCCGTAGCCGATGCCTCGGTGATGCCCAATCTCACCTCCGGCAATACCAACCTGCCGACCCTGATGATCGCCGAAAAAATTGCCGCGGGCCTGATTGCCGCTCACCGTGCTGCCCACTGAAAGCAGGCCATGGACAAACTCATCATCACTAATTGCGCCGCCGACTGCTCGATGTACCCGGAGGTCAGGCCGAGCATCGAGAAGTCCGACGCGCTCGCCGATGCCGTCGAAAAAGCATGGCGCGCCGGCGCGGCGATCGCCCACATTCATGCGCCGCCCGCCGATCAGGCACTGTGGACTTCGCACACCCGCGCGATCCGCGAGTGCTGCGGCGTGCTGATCCAGTACGGCATTTCGATCCAGAGCGTGGAGCAGCGCCGCGCGGTGGTGAAGAACAAGCCGGACATGATCTCGGTGGCGCTGGGCGCGCACAACCTTTCCTTCGTCGGCCGCGACCTGATGATGCTGCATCCGCGCGCCGAACTGGCCGAGCTGATGCGCATTTGCCGCGACAATGGCATCAAGCCGGAATTCGAGATTTGCGCACTCGGCGACCTGTGGCTGCTGGACGACCTGGCGCAACAAGGCCTGGTCGAGGCGCCATTTGTGCTGACGCTGTTCTTCGGCCGGCCCGGCGGCTCCTGGTCGCCGGCGACGATGAAGGAACTGCTGCATCGCGTGGATGCGCTGCCGGAAAAGTCGGTCTATTCGGCGAGCGTTACCGGCCCGCGGCATCTGACGCTGGAAACCCTGTCGGTATTGTCGGGCGGCCACGTGCGTGTCGGCACCGAAGACGAGCCTTATCTGAAGCCGGGACAGCTCGGCGACAACGCCGCGCACGTGTCGCGCATCTCCGCCATCGCGCAAAGCCTGGGGCGCGAGACCGCCAGCGTCGCCGAGGCGCGGGCGATGCTGGGCATGCCCGCTTAACCCGCGATATGTTCGGGGCCGAGGTCGGCGACGTCGCGGCAGCCGATCAGGCCCATCACGCGGTCGATCTCGTCACGGTAGAGCTGGATCACCCGCGCCGCCCCGGCCTCGCCCGCGAAGGCAGTGCCGTAGAGCGGCGCGCGGCCGAGCAGCACCGCGTCGGCGCCCATGGCCAGCGCCTTGACCACGTCGGCGCCGCGGCGAAAGCCGCTGTCGATCAGGATGGTGGTGCGCCCCTTCACCGCGGCAACGATTCCCGGCAATGAGTCGATGGTGGGCGGCGCGCTGTCGAGCACGCGCCCGCCATGGTTGGAGATGATGATGGCGTCCGCCCCCAGCTCGGCGGCTTTCAGCGCATCTGCGGGATGCTGGATACCCTTGATGATCAGCTGGCGCGGCCACAGCTCGCGCAAGGCCTTCACGTCGTCCCAGCTCATGCTCGGGTTGGTCGCCATCGAGCGGCCCATCGGCAAAGCAGTGATGCGGGTCTGCATGTGCGCGGGAAAGTTCTCGTATTTCGGCAGACCGCCGTTGACCAGGTATTTGCAGATCACGCTGAAGAGCCAGCCGGGATGCAGGCTGACGTCGATGACATTGCGCCGGGTGAACTTGAACGGGATCATGAAGCCGTTGCGCAGGTTGTATTCGCGCCCCGGCGCCACCGGCGTGTCGACGGTGAACACCAGCGCCTCGTAACCCGCATCGCGCGCGCGCTCGACCAGTTTGTGCGACAGGGCACGCTCCGGCCACATGTACAACTGGAACCACAGGATGCCGCCGGCCTCCTGCACTACCCGCTCCATCGCCGTCATCGAACCGGTGGCCAGCGTGAAGGGAATGCCCGCCTTTGCCGCTGCTTTCGCCAGCGCGATCTCGCCCTGGTACCAGGTCAGGCCGGCCGAGCCGGTGGGGCCGATCCCGACCGGCATCTTCCACTCGCGCCCCATCACCGTGGTCGCGAGCTTGCGCGTGCTCACATCTGCCAGCACGCGCGGTTTGAGCTTGATGCGGGCGATCGCCTCGATGTTGTCGCGCATCGCCACTTCATCGTCATTGCCGCGGTCGATGAACTCGAACAGGCCGCGCGGCAGCTTGCGCCGCGCGATCTCGCGCAGGTCGTCTACGCTGTAGACGCCCATCAGGGGGTCGTTGGCCACGGCCGCCCTATGCGCGCACGATGGTGTTGGCCAGCACGCCCAGCTTGTCGATCTCGCACTCCAGCAGGTCGCCCGGCTTGATCCACTTGTTGATCTCGAAGCCGGCGCTGTAGGCGGGCGGGCCGGAGCCGAAGAAGTCGCCGACTTCCAGGCATTCGTCGCGCGACACGTAGGCAATCACCTGCTCGAAGGTGAAGGCCCAGTTGCCCAGCTTGCCTTCGAACCAGGTCTCGCCGTTGACGCGGATTTTCAGGCCGAGGTTTTCCACGTCGCCGACTTCATCCGGCGTCACCAGGCAGGGGCCCATGATCTTGGAGGTGGCGAAGTCCTTGGCCTTGGCCGGGCCCATGCGCAGCGTGAGTTCGGCGGGCTGGATGTCGCGCAAGCCGAGGTCGTTGAAGATGGTGTAGCCGGCGATGTGCTGGGTGGCATTCTCCGCCGTGATGTCGGCGCCGCGCTTGCCGATGTAGACGCCAAGTTCGAACTCGTAGTCCATCTTCTGGCTGTACTTCGGCCAGCGGATCGGCTCCTTGTGGCCGGCCACGGCGCCGCGCGAAGGCTTCCAGAAAATCGGCATTGTCTTGGCCGCTTCCGGCATCTGGTCCTTGCCGGTGATTTTGAACAGGCGCTCCATCCCGACCTTGTAGTGGTCCAGCAGCAGGATGCCGTCGCGCACCATGTGGGGCTTGGGCACCGGCGCCAGCCAGCGAAGTTCGGCCTCGTCGAAGTTCAGGCGCTGGCCATTGGCGCCTTGCGGCTTGCCCTCCTTGCGCAGGCGCTCGCCGGCATAGGCGATCGCGGTCTCGGCGGCCTGGCGCGATACCGCGCCGCCCTCGAGGAACTTCACCATGTCCGGTGGCACCACGGCTTCGGCGGTGCGCAGGGCAGCGTTAGTATCGCCCGCTTCGGCCAGGTAGGCGGCATAGGCGCCGGTCAAATCGACGGTGGTGCCGTGCGCCAGGGCGCCGATGCGCTGGAAGGTGCCCAGCGCGGTGGGAATTTCATAGCTGACGAGTCGCATGAGTGGTTCTCAGGTTCGGGAATGGTTATGTTGAGGCTCACTGCGGCGGCGGCAGGCTGCGCGTGAGCTCTTTTCCCGCTTCGATTTCCGAGCGGATGTAGGTGCCGAATTCTTCCGGCTGGTCGCCCACCGGCACGAAGCCCATTTCGATCAGGCGCTTTTTCACCACCGCATCGTTCAGCGCCGCCACCACCGCCTTGTTCAGCGTGGCGATGATCGGCTTGGGCGTGCCGGCCGGCGCCAGCATGCCGTACCAGCAGGAAAAGCCGTACTGCGGCATGCCGGCGCTTTTCAGCGTCGGCACATCGGGCAATTGCGGCAGCGGCTTGTCGCTGGTGACGGCCAGCGCGCGCATGCGGCCTTGGCGAATCTGCGGCAGGGATGGCGCCAGCGGCGCGAAATACACCTGCGTCTCGCCGGCGATGATCGAGGTGATGGCCGGGCCGCCGCCCTTGTAGGGGATGTGCATCATGTCGACACCGGCCTGCTGCTTGAACAGTTCGGCGGCGAGAAAGGTGCAGGTACCGGTGCCGGCGGAGGCGTATTGCACGTTGCCGGCCTTTTCCTTGGCCGCCTTGATCAGGTCGGCGATGGTCTTGAACGGCGAGTTGGCCGGCACCACGACTACCGAAGGACCATAGGCGAGTTGCGAGATCGGGGTGAAATCGCGCAGCATGTTGTAAGGCAGGTTCTTGTACAGGCTGGCGTTCACCGCATGGGTGCTGGCGAGCTGCACGATGGTGTAGCCGTCGGGCGGCGAGTGCGCGCCGATGTCGGCGCCGATGTTGCCGCCGGCGCCGGCGCGGTTGTCCACCACCACCTGCTGGCCGAGGAGCGTGGAAAGTTTCTCGCTGACCGTGCGCGCCAGGGCGTCGATATTGCTGCCGGGCTGGTCGGTGACGACATAGCGGATTGGATGGTCGGGATATTTTTGCGCGGCGGCCAGGCCGGCCCAAATCAGGGCAAACGCGGTCAGTCCGATCCTCAAGGCGGCGCGGCGATACGGCGACATCGATTCCTCCTCCTCTAGAGCTTGTCTTCGGCGGCCGCCGGCCGGGCTGGATCTGCACCGCATGCGAAGCCTGCCGGAGCCGCCCAGCAAATGCGAATGCACCGGATCAGCAGGCGAATGGTAGCAGCCGAGGAAAGTGCGCGACCCCCGAAGCTGCGTATACGCCGCATTCGCAAAACGCTGGGCTGGCTGCCCATCTCACTATACGAGACATCGTAAAATCGCGCTGCCTATACTCTTTGCATAAGACTGCCGCAGCCCGCTTTGCCTGATACTGCCGCCGCCTGAATTCACCCTCCCCCTTACGGAAACCCGGAGACTCAAATGCGCCTCGGATATTTCACCATGCCGGTACACCCGGCCCACCGGCCGCCCGCCGAAACCCTGGACGAGGATCGCGAAGCGATCATCCTTTGCGACCAGCTGGGCTTTTACGACGCCTTCATCGGCGAGCACCTGACCGAACCGTCTGAAAACGTTACCAACAGCTTCATCTTCCTGGCCTCGCTGATCCACGCCACCAAGCAGATCAAGCTGGGCACCGGCACTTCCAACCTATCGCACACCCACCCCACCCTGGTGGCTTCGCACGCGGCGATGTTCGACCACATGGCGAAGGGCCGCTTCATCCTCGGCATCAGCCCGGGCGCGCTGTCTTCGGATGCCGAAGCCTTGGGCATGCTGGAGCAGGACCGCAACAAGATGTTCGCCGAGTCGATCGACGTCATCCTCGCCATCTGGGAACGCGAAGCGCCCTACAACATCGACTTTCCCGACAACCGCTTCAAGGTCACCACTGCCAAGACCTCGGTCGAAGAACTCGGCCGCGGCAAGATGTACAAGCCCTACCAGCAGCCGCGCCCGGAAATCGTCGGCACCGTGGTGGCGCCCTTCTCCAAGGGCGTGATCGCCATGGGCGAGCGCGACTTCCATCCGCTGTCGGCGAACTTCCTGCTGGACAAATACCTGGCCAGCCACTGGACCAACTACGCCGAGGGCAAGAAGCGCGCGGGCGTCAAGGCCGATGTGGCGGACTGGCGCATCGCCCGCACGATTTTCGTCGCCGACGACGACAAAGTGGCGATGGACTACGGCCGCCGCAACCCCAACAGCCCCTACCGCTATTACTGGAAGCTGCTGCTGAAAAAGATGATGCTCTCCAAGCGCCACATCATTTTCAAGACCAGCGAATCGCAGGACGACAGCGAACTGACCGAAGACTACATGGTCGACAACCTGGTGATCTGCGGCAGCGTCGACAAGGTGGTCGACGACATCCTGGCGCTGCGCGAGAAGAGCGGCGATTTCGGCGAGCTGGTCTACGCCGGCATGGACTGGGTCGACCCCAAGCTGGCCAAGCGCTCGATGGAGCTGATGGCCACCGAAGTGATGCCGCGCGTCAACAAGGCGATCGGCAGGTAAAATCACGCCCGGGCCGGCATTCGCCGGTCCTGTCTTGTGGGTGGTTTTCGCGACCGCCGCCGGGCAATAACCAGATTTCGCTTTCGGAAAGTGCTTTATGCCCAGAAGCCGCCCAACCAAGGCTCGGGGCCGTCCGTTCAAGACGGTGTTCATCAACGTAGAGATTCGCGCCAACACGCGGGATGCAATCAGTGAATTGAAAAAGATCACCGGCTTGCGCACGCAGGGCGAGGTGCTGGATCACCTGCTCGCCGACGTCATGCGCCGGCGCCCCAAGGGGATCTAGGGCCGAGCACGCGCGCATGCGCTAGAGTGTGTGCCGCAGCGGCGTGCCTGCCGCTTTTTTCCTGATTGCACACTGCCGCCATGCCGCGCGACACCGTTGCCCCGAAGCGCCGCCCGACCCGGGCCGGCGCCGCCGTTGCTGTTGCCAACGCCGGCCCGCATCACACCGCCGGCGCCCAGAGCATCAACCGCTCGGTGGCCGTGTTGCGCATCGTCGCGGCGCACGGCCGCGCCGGCGCCAGCCTGAAAGACGTGGCCGCCGCCAGCGGACTGCACCGCGCCACCGCGCACCGCATCCTGCGAGCGCTGGTCGACGAGCGCCTGCTGGAGCAGGACGACAGCACCCGCGCCTTTCGCCTCGGGCTGGAGTTGTACGCCCTGGGCATCCGCATGGGCATGCAATTCGACATCAAGCGACTGGCGCAACCCTCGATCGAGCGGCTCTGGCAAGCCACGCGCGAGACCATCTACCTCGGCATCCGCAGCGGCTATGACGCCCTGTGCATCGAGATGCGCGAAGGCACCAGCGAGCGCCGCCTGAAGCTCTACACCGAAGACCTGTGGCCCCTCGGCGTCGGCTCGATCGGCATGACCTTGCTGGCCCACCTGCCCGACTGGGAGGTGGCGGAAATCATTGCCGAAAATGCGCCGCGGGTGAAACGCTACGCCGCCTACACCAGCGACAAGCTGCTCGCCAAGGTGGCGGAGACGCGCCGCCAGGGTTACGCGATAGACGCCAGCGGCGGCACCTTTCCCGGCATGTGCGGCATCGGCGTGCCGATCCTCGACGCGCACCAGCGGCCGATCGCTTCGCTGTGCGTGGTCGGCGCCGCCGCGCGCATGGATGAGCGCAAACGCGGGCAGATCGTCGAGCAGATGTGGCAGGAGTCGGCCGTCATTTCCAAACTGTGGCACGACTCGCAGGCCTGAACCCGGGGTTGCGCCGGGATGCCCCGGAGTCGCCCACAGATCACCAACAAGTCGCCCGCGGCCTCACTCCATCTTGACGTTGCCCTCGCGCGCCACGCGGGTCCACTTGGCCAGGTCGCGCTTGACCAGCGCACCGAACTCGTCGGATGCCACCGTGCCCGGCACCGCGCCCAGCGCGGCCAACTTGTCGCGCGTATCGGGCTCGGCGAGCGCCTTGGCGATCGCCCCCTGCAGCTTGCGCAAACCATCCTGCGGCGTGGCGGCCGGCGCGAAGATGCCGTACCACACCTGCATTTCGTAGCCGGGCAGGCCGGCCTCGGCAATCGTCGGCACATCCGGCAGCAGCGCCGAGCGGCGCGCCGACGCCACGCCGAGCGCGCGGATACGCTGCGCCTTGATGAACGGTGCGGTCACGGTCGCCGAGTCCATGGTGAGATTGACTTCGCCGGCCACCGCCGCCTCGGTCTGCAGCGGCGAGCCCTTGTAAGGCACGTGCAGCATTTTGGTACCGGCCATCGAGTTGAACAGCTCGAAGCCAAGGTGCGCGATGCCCCCGGGGCCGGAGCTGGCGTAGCTGATGAACCCGGGCTTGGCGCGCGCCAAAGCGATCAGCTCGCGCAGGTTTTTCACCGGCACGCTGGGGTTGGCGACCATCACGAAGGGAATGTCGGCCACCATCTGCACCGGCGCGAAGTCCTTCACCGGGTCGTAGCTCAGCTTCGAGCTGGTGGCGACATTGGTGACGTGGGTGCCGGTGGTGCCCATCAGCAGGGTGTAGCCGTCCGGCGCCGAGCGCGCCACCGCCTCGCAGCCGATGGCGCCGGCGGCGCCCGGCCGGTTGTCGATGGTGAAGGTCTGGCCCAGGCTGGTGGAGAGCTTCTGGCCGATCAGGCGCGCCACCGCGTCGGTGCCGCCGCCGGCCGGAAACGGCACCACCAGGCGCACCACGCGCGAAGGGTAAGTCTGGGCCTGGACGTTACCGGCTGCAATTGCCACGGCCGCGCCGGCGAGTGCGGCGCAAAGTCGGCGCATATTCATCATTTCTGCTCCTGTCTGTTTATTGCCTGCTCACCGCGCCGGCAGCCTGCGCCGCGCGATCGCCTGGGTGACCACCGCGTTGTCCAGCTCGGCCGCACCGGCCTGCACGCAGTCTTCAAGCATTTCCACATAAAGGCTGGCGAAGGGCAGTTCCTGACCGCGCGCGTGCGCCTGCTCGAGCATGATGCCGAAGTCCTTCAGGCTGAGCGCTACGCGGCTTTGCGGCTTGTCGAAAATCCCCGCGGCCATCAAGGGCCCCTTGTTGTCCATCGCCTGCGAGTAGGCGGCGGAAGCGCGCGCGATGTCGAGGAACTGCTTTTTGTCGATGCCCAGGCGGTCGGCGAACACCATACCCTCGGCCAGCGCCGCGCGATTCAACCCCAGCACCAGGTTGACCGCCAGCTTGGCGCGCGAGCCGTTGCCGATTTCGCCGAGGAAATGCTGGCGCGGACAGATCGCCGCCATCACCGGCATCACCTCGTCGACAAACGCGCGCTCGCCGGCCATCAGGGCCAGGCTGGCGCCTTCGCGCACCTGCTGGCTGGTGCCGGAGATCGGCGCCTCGACCAGGCGTAGCGGCGCCGTGGCCATGCGCTGCGACAACGCCGCCAGGCGCTCCGGCTCGCAGGTGGTGCTGATGATGACGCGCGGCTCCACGCCCAGCCTGCGCGCGGTCTCGACGATACCGCCCGGCCCCTCGACCACCGCATCGACCTGGTCGCTGTCGAACACCGCCAGCACAAGCGTGCGGCAGCGCTCAAGCAAAGCCGCCACCGAATCGGCGGCAACAGCGCCCTTGCCCACCAGCATGGCTCGCTTGGCCGGGTCCACATCGACAACATCGACCGCATACCCCGCGCCGAGCAGGCGCTCTCCGATGGCGCTGCCGAGCAGGCCGGCGCCGACAATACCGATATGAGTCACGCTTGTCTCCCGATCATTTGCGCGGCAGTATCCCATCGCGCCACCCCCGCTTTCTCATAATATGAAACCCTGGTAAAACACTTCGGCGATGATTTGATCTGCCTTCGTCCCTATTGGCAGCAACGCGTACGGGACACCATTGCCGGCCACCGGATATCAAGGAACACACCCGCATGTTCAAAAAAATTGCCGTGCTCGGCGCCGGTGCAATCGGCGCCAGCATCGGCGCGGACCTGACCGAAGCCGGCCATGATGTCGTGCTGATCGACCAGTGGCCCGCGCATGTCGAAGCGATGAAACAGGACGGCCTGCGGGTCGTCATGAAGGAGTTGGAAGTACACCAGCGGGTGCGTGCCTGCCATTTGTGCGATGTGGCGGCCCTCAACACCGCCTTCGACCTGGTGCTGCTGGCGGCCAAGTCCTACGACAGCCTGTGGCTGGCCGAATTCATCCGTCCCTACCTGGCACCCGAGGGTACCCTGGTGTCGATGCAAAACAGCCTGAACGACGAATGGGTCGCCCCGGTGATCGGCGCCGGCCGCGACGTCGGCTGCGTGGTCGAGCTTTCTGCCGAGGTCTTCACTCCCGGCCTCGTCAAGCGCAACACCGACCGCAAGCGCACCTGGCTGGCCTTCGGCGAACTGGACGGCACCATCACGCCGCGCGTGCGCGCGCTCGAGGCGATGTTCAAATGCGCCGCCACCACCGCCGCCACCGCCAACATCTGGGGCGCGAAGTGGACCAAGCTGGTCACCAACTCGATGACCCAGGGGCCGATCGGCATGCTCGGGATGAAGTCCTCCGAAGCCGGCGACCTCGCTGAACTGTTCCAGCTGTCGATGCGCGCCGGGCGCGAAACCATCGCGGTGGGCAACGCGCTTGGCTACAAGATGGAAGCGATCTTCGGCATGAGCGCCGAGGAGTTCATCGGCTCGACCGACGAGACGCTGGAGAACATCCTGCGCACCATCATCAGCCACGTCGGCGCCTCGCGCAACGCCGTGGTCCAGGACCACGCCAAGGGGCGGCGCAGCGAAGTGGGCTACATCAATGGCCTGGTGGCCGACAAAGGCCGCGAGGCCGGCATTGCCGTGCCGTACAACACCGCCATTACCGAGGTCAATCGCCTGATCGAAACCGGCAGCCTGAAGCCGGATTTATCGAACATCGCGCGGGTGCACCAGATGGTGAAGCAGGCGGGCGCATGCTGATCGCCGACGCGCAGGTACACATCTGGGCGCCTTCCACCCCGCAGCGGCCCTGGCCGCCGGCCGGCCCGGATTTGCCGGCGCCACATCGCGAAACGCCGTTTTCCGCCGAGCAGCTGCTGGCCGACATGCGCGGCGCCGGCGTGGATCGCGCGGTATTGATTTCACCTGTGTTCGAAGGCACGCGCAACGATCTGGTGCTGGCTGCCGCGCGCGCACACCCGGGCCGCTTCGTGGTGATGGGCCGCATCGATCCCGCCCACGGCGCGCCCGAACACTGGCTCGACGAACTGCGGGCCGAGCCGGCCATGCGCGGCCTGCGCTTCACTTTTCACCGGCCGCCGCTGCGGCAATGGCTGCTCGAAGGCAAGCTGGCCCCGCTATGGCGGCAGGCCGAAGCACTGGGCATACCTGTCATGGTGATGGCGGCGGCGCGCGACTTCGCGCATATCGAGAAGATCGCCGCGCAATACCCCGGCCTGCCGCTGGCGATCGACCACTTGGGCCTGGGGCACGGCAAGGACGAAGAGGCCTTCGGCCATTTCGACGCGCTGCTGGCGCTGGCGCGCTATCCCAACGTGGTGGTCAAGGCGAGCTGCCTGCCGCACTACACCGCGGACGCCTATCCCTTCGCCCGCCTGCACCCCTGGCTGCGCCGGGCGGTGGAGGCTTTCGGCGCGCAACGCGTGTTCTGGGGCAGCGACCTCTCGCGCCTGCCTTGCAGCTATGCCGAGTGCGTGACCATGTTTACCCGGGAAATGCCCTGGCTCGCCGAGGAACAACTGCAACTGATCATGGGCCGCGCCCTGTGCGCGTGGCTGAAGTGGCCTGTATGATCCCCCACCTTGTCCGCCCCTGATTCGCGCCATGCCCGCAAGGCAGCGCTCCGGTTTTCCAGGTAATTCATGACACAAGAACAAGCAGCCGGCGACCGCGACAGCCTCAAGATCCTTTCCTCCACCGCCCTCAAGTCGGTGATGGAGGAACTGGGCCCCTTGTTCGAGCGCGGGGCCGGCGGGCGGATGGCAATCGAGTACGGAACTTCCAACCAGATGATGGATCGCATCAACGCCGGCGAGACTGCCGATATCGCGCTGCTCACCAGCACGGGAATCGAGGATCTGGTCGCCGCCGGCCGCCTGGCCGCGGGCAGCCGCCTGGACTTCGCGCAAACCGGCATCGGCCTGGCCGTGCGCGCGGGCGCGCCGCTGCCGCGGATCGATACGGTCGACGCCTTCAAACGCGTCCTGCTCGAAGCGCGCTCGGTCACCTACACCGCCACCGGCGCCAGCGGGGTTTACTTCGCCGCCGTGCTGGAGCGCCTGGGCATCGCCGATGAGATCCGCGCCAAGGCAAAAATCCCGGCGGGCGGGCTGATCGGCGACGTGGTGGTGCGCGGCGAAGCGGAGCTTGGCATACAGCTGGTCAGCGAATTGCTGGCCGTGCCCGGCCTAGCGCTGGCCGGCCCCCTGCCACGGGAGTTGCAAAACACCATGGTGTTTTCCGCCGGCACCTTTGCCCATGCCGCCCAAGCGCTCCAGCCCCAGGCGTTTTACCGCTTTCTCCGTGCCGCCGACAGCCGCGCGATCATGGATAAAAAAGGCATGCAGCCTATTTAGCGCGCGTGACCCGCCCGGGTCGCGGAACCGGCAGACTTTCTCTTTTACGCCTGGCCGGACTTGCGCGGGCGCCGCGATCGGCCGGCTTCGCGGCCTTTGCGGACGATTTGGCATCGGCCGGCCGCGCAATGGCGAACGGCCAGACTTCGGAAGAACCCTGGGGCGGGTGCGCGCCTTGCAACACTTCAGCCATTGACGTGTTCTCCTTTGCGGGCGTTTGCATCATCCTGAGCAAATGCCGTGCGGGGCTGGACAATGTCCTTCGACAGGAGAAACTCATGCGCAGATCCCAAGCCAGCGACATTCCGGCCACCCAGGTCATCCCCTCCAGCGGCCGGCCCGGCACCCGCGAACTCGGCCCCAGTGATTTGTCCGATACCGGCAGCGACACCATCGGCACCGCTGCGGCCGACGGCCTGGAAAACGACAGCGATTCCGCCGGCACCGGCGAGGGCCGCGATGCCGGCGGTGTCGGCATCGAGGAGGGCCGCGACCTCAGCCCGGACCGGGTGATTGGCGCGGACCCTGCCGATGATGGGAGCATGGATGAGTGATCAGCTTCGCCCGTTGCGCCGACATATGCGCCCCTCACCGGCAGGTAAATTTTTCCGGATACCACGTGCTTCGGTAAAGACTGCCCTGGCGTTGCGTCAGGAATTTGCAAAGTCGCTGGCACTTTTGGCCTTTGGCGGCGTAGAGTAGAAAAACGGCGAGGAAATCACGCTCCGAAGACAGATTGTCCAGAACTTGCTGTCGATTGACTGCTCCAAGGTCATGCCAGCCCAATAAGGAGACACAACAAATGTCCGAAAGCCGTTCCCCCCTGCAAGACGAGTACCTTGCCTCTTTGCGTGACAAAAACGCCCGCGTCGCGATTTTCCTGGTTAACGGCATCAAGCTGGTAGGCCGCATCCAGTCCTTCGACACCTATGTGGTGATGCTGGAGAATTCCGGCACCCAGTTGGTGTTCAAGCACGCCATCTCCACCGTGATTCCGCAGGAAGGCGCAGCCGCCGAGGAGCGTGCGCGGCAACCCCGCAGCGCGGATCAGGTGCCGCGCGCGCGCGTGGCGGCCGGTGTAAAGTAAGTGGGCCGGCGGTTCGCTGCCGCGGCGGGCCACCCTATTCATCCGCTTTACCGCCGGCAGATGACTTGTCATCGGCCGGTGGAAGGGCTCGCCTACAATTTGGTCAAAGTCCAGCCATTGCCTGACGTCAGTCTGCCAGCCAACAGGAAGATGCACCATGGAAATACATCCGAGCGCCGGAAAACCCGCTGCACCAGACATTCTGGTCGATGTGCCGAAGCTGCTCACCGCTTATTACACCGGCAAGCCGGACCCTTCGGTGGTGGACCAGCGTGTGTCGTTCGGCACCTCCGGGCATCGCGGCAGCGCCCTCGGTAACTCCTTCAACGAAAACCACATCCTGGCCGTCACCCAGGCGATCTGCCTGTATCGCCAGCAGCAAGGCATCAACGGGCCGCTCTATCTGGGAATCGATACCCACGCGCTGTCGACCCCTGCTGGCGCCACGGCGCTGGAAGTGCTGGCGGCCAACGGCGTCGAGGTGATGATCGCGGAAGGCGACGAATACACGCCCACGCCGGTGATCTCGCACGCCATCCTCGGCCATAACCGCGGCCGCCGGGGTGGGCAAAGCGGCGGCCTGGCCGATGGCATCGTCGTCACGCCCTCGCACAACCCGCCGAAGGACGGCGGCTTCAAATACAACCCGACCAACGGCGGCCCGGCCGATACCGCCGTCACCCGCTGGATTCAGGACAAGGCCAACGAGCTGCTCGAAGCCGGCCTGGCCGGCGTCAAGCGGGTGCCGCTGGCGCGCGCGCTGGCGGCCTCCACCACGCACCGGCACGACTACCTCGGCGCCTATGTCGGCGAGCTCGGCCAGGTGCTCGACATGCCGGCGATCCGCGGCAGCGGCCTGAAGCTGGGCGTGGACCCGCTGGGCGGCGCCGGGGTGCACTACTGGGCGCGCATCGCCGAGCAATACGGCCTCGACCTGAGGGTGGTGAACCCGGCGGTGGACCCGACGTTCCGCTTTATGACCGCGGACTGGGACGGGCAGATCCGCATGGACCCCTCCTCTTCATACGCGATGCAGGGGCTGATCGGCATGAAGGAGCATTTCGACATCTGCTTCGCCTGCGACACCGATCACGACCGCCACGGCATCGTCACCAGGGCGGAAGGCCTGCTGCCGACCAATCACTACCTGGCCGCGGCAGTCTCCTACCTGTTCCAGAACCGGCCGCAATGGCCGGCGAGCGCGGCCGTCGGCAAGACGGTGGTGAGCAGCCAGATCATCGACCGCATCGCCGCCAAGCTCGGCCGGCGCCTGTATGAAGTGCCGGTGGGCTTCAAGTATTTCGCCGCGGGCCTGGAAGACGGCTCGCTGGCCTTCGGCTGCGAGGAAAGCGCCGGCGCCTCCTTCGCGCGCATGGACGGCAGCGTCTGGACCACCGACAAGGACGGCATCACCGCCTGCCTGCTGTCGGCGGAAATCGCCGCGCGCAGCGGCATGGACCCCGGCGCCCTGTATCGCAAGCTGGCCAACGAATTCGGCGATCCGCTGTTCGAGCGCGTCGAGGCGCCGGCCAACCGCAGCCAGAAGGCCGCGCTTGAAAAACTCTCGCCGCAGCAGGTGCAGACGCCGACGCTGGCAGGAGAAAAAATCCAGGCGGTGCTGACGCGCGCCCCGGGCAACGACGCCGCCATCGGCGGACTCAAGGTCACGGCGGAAAACGGCTGGTTCGCCGCCCGCCCTTCCGGCACCGAAGACATCTACAAGATCTACGCCGAGAGTTATCGCAGCCGCGAACACCTCAAGCAGATACTGGAAGAGGCACAGGCCATCGTCACCGCCGCGGTCACTGCGGCGTAAGCCGGATAGACAATACGGCCCTCAAAAACGCCGCCGTCCCGCAAGGGGCGCCGGCAGTTTTCCAGGCCCGAACAACGACGACGCTGTTTCAGGCAATCACCGGCGTGCGCATCGGCGTCGACTCCCGCACTGGCCGCGCAAAGCGGTTGATCACCAGCGGACGGCCGAGCTCGCCCGCCTCGTCCCCCGCTTGCTGCGTCACCGGATTGCCGCGCAGCAAGCGGCTGAATTCGCCCTTCACCACTTCGTAGCACTCGCAGGAACGCATCTCCAGTTCATTGCGGTCCAGAATGGTGATCAGCCCGCGGCGGCAGCGGATCAGGCCGTCGGTCTGCAACTGGCCCAGGGCGGAAGTCACGCCCTCGCGGCGCACGCCCAGCATCACCGCGATCAGGCCATGGGTGGTGCGCACCAAGTTCGACGGCAGCCGGTCCAGGCGCAGCAGCAGCCAGTTGCAGATCTGTTGCGCGATCGAATGATGGCGGTTGCACACGGCGATCTGCGCGATCTGCGTCAGCAACGCCTGCGCGTAGTGCAGCAGGACGTTCTGCAGTGCCGGGCTGCGTTCCTGTTCCTGCTGCAGGATCGCCACCTTCAGGCGATAGGCCTGCCCCGCATGATTCACCGTGGCCAGCGTGTTGGTGGTGCCGCCGCCGAGCACCTGCGCGATGCCGACCATGCCTTCATTGCCCACCGTGGCGATTTCCGCGGAAGCCCCCTCCTTGGTGGTGTACAACATGGAGACAATGCACGAGACCGGAAAATAAACATAGCGGCAGCCCTCGCCGCAATTGCTGATGATGCCGCCTTGCTGCATCGATACCAATTCCAGGTGAGGCAGCAGGCTTTCATATTCCGCCTGCGGGAGCAAAGCAAGCAGATGGTTCATTTTCGGATTGTGCGGGTCCAGCATTATTGACCTCCGGTTTCTTGGAACTGCGTGAATCAAAATCGAGCGGGCGGGAATAAAAAGCAAAGGCTCCTGTGTTCCGGACATCCATTGCAACCGTTAAAATCGTTGCAACCATTTTTTCACCCGCTGCAAATTCGACTATGCGTGTTGATGATTGTTCCGATAAATAATCATCACCATCAAGCGCTCGTTTGCGTATCAATACGCATAACTTGTGCCCTCGACGCGCATGACTTTTTTGGCGACATCCCCGCCGTGCGCCGTCGCGGGACAATGCAGGAACATCGTTCCCGACTGGCCTCCCTGCGCCGCGTAATACGGGGCCGCCGGGCTCTTCACATGCCCGGATGATCGTCATTCATTGTCATTACGGTGTAATAAATATCTGCGTAGCGACTAGATATTCCAGTTCAGCGTCGCCAAGGGGCAACATCGGCAACACATTAGGCTGGCTTGGATCGTGGCTGCCCTGTAATGCTTACAGCCGCTGCTCCGCTGCGGTGCATCAATCTGTTTTTCGCTCGCAGGCGACGCAAATATTTTTGCGGCGCAACGTGCTTTATCGTACCGATGCCGCGGCTTCGATTGCTTAAATTATTGCAACACGATGACAAGCTCGTACCGATGCCG
Source organism: Betaproteobacteria bacterium (assembly GCA_028292405.1). GTDB lineage: Bacteria > Pseudomonadota > Gammaproteobacteria > Burkholderiales > JAEUOS01 > JAQGMJ01. The sequence continues at coordinate 12,772 of JAQGMJ010000044.1, read as the reverse complement.
CGGCTTCGATTGCTTAGATTATTGCAACACGATGACAAGCCGCTGGCTTGTGCGCGCCGAATCCGAAAGGAAATGGACATGAACATATCCCGACGTCCCCGCATGCTGCTGGCGGGCCTGATCTTGTTGACGGGCCTATATGCGGGCGAGGCCGCGGCGCGCACGCATGCCGCGCCTTCCGCTTCACGCTATGCCCATTGGGTCGCTGATCATCAGCGCTACCCGATCGGCTCGCCGGATTTTTATCACCAGTTTGCGGAAGCGGAGTCACGAAACGACGTGCCGGCGACCGTGGTGGCCGGCATGTCCGGCGGGCTGATCGATGGCGTGGGCGGTTCCAGCCAGATGAATATGACCATGCAGGAAGGCGAGGCATCAAGCAGCCTTGGCGTAGCCGCGGGCGAAGATGCGTTCGTTCCGCGCGGAAGCATGGCCGGCGAGCGGCATGAGGCTCCCGCCTCGGGCTTGATCCTGCCGATGACCGCGCTGGGGTTGATGCTGTTTGTTGCTTGCCGGCGCGCCAGCCTGCAATAGAGGCTCGACGTCGGCCGGCTTGAATCCGTCCCACCCTCGGGCGTCCCCGCGCGCCGCCGGAGGCGCCTAGGGCGCTTCCACGTGGTTCTTGCGCCAGTTCCAGCTGTCGGCGCACATCTGGCGCAGGTCGCGCTGTGATTTCCAGCCGAGCAATTCGCGGGCACGGCGCGCGTCGGCATAACATTGTGCGACGTCGCCGGGGCGGCGGCCGACCACCCGGTAGGGCACCGGCCGGCCACTGACTTCGGCCAGCGTCCGGATCAGTTCCATCACGCTGGAGCCGGTGCCGGTGCCGAGGTTGACCGTCAGCACGCCCTCCTGTGATTCAAGCGCGCGCAAGGCGGCGAGATGGCCCAGCGCCAGGTCGACCACATGCACGTAGTCGCGCACGCCGGTGCCATCGGGCGTCGCGTAGTCGTCGCCGAATACCTCGAGGCGCGGATAGAGGCCGGCGGCAACCTTCAGCGCATATGGCATCAGGTTGTTCGGCACGCCGCGTGGATCCTCGCCTAGCAGGCCGGAGGAATGTGCCCCCACCGGGTTGAAGTAGCGCAACAGGGCGATGCGCCATTGTGGGTCCGACTGCGCCAGGTCGCGCAGCATGTCCTCGATCATCAGCTTGGAGCGGCCGTAGGGGTTGGTAACGCGCAGCGGCGCGTCCTCCTCTATCGGCACCCGCGAGGGATCGCCGTAGACGGTGGCGGAAGAGGAAAACACCAGACACTTGACCCGCGCCTCGCGCATGGCGTCGAGGAGAGTCAGGCTGCCGTGGACATTGTTGTCGTAGTAGCGCAGCGGGTCGGCCACCGACTCGCCGACCGCTTTCAAGCCGGCGAAATGCATTACCGCGTCGATCTGCTGGCGCGCGAACAGCGCGCGCAGTGCGGCGCCGTCGCGAATGTCAATCTCGGCGAAGGCCGGGCGGATGCCGCAGATGCGCTCGATATGGTCGATCGCTTCGATCCGCGAATTGCTCAGGTTATCGATGATCGAAACGCCGTAGCCGGCGGCCAGCAGCTCCACCGCCGCGTGCGCGCCGATGTAGCCGGTGCCGCCGGTGACCAGGACGGTGCGGGTTTTCGCCGCCGCTTTCGTTTGCGCTTGTGTCATCGCCTGCCTTCAGCCGCGCACCCGGGCGCCGCCGAGCAACTGCTGTCCGGCGCCGAGAACGAACATCAGGTTGGTGAACAGGTAGCGCCGCCACAGGCGCCGCGGCTCGGTGCACAGGCGGTAGAGCCACTCCATGCCGTGCCGCTGCATCCACAGCGGCGCGCGCTTGAGCGTGCCGGCGTGATAGTCGAAGGCGGCGCCGACACCGATCTGCACGGCTTCGATGCGCTCGCGATGCGCCTCCATCCACATTTCCTGCTTCGGGCAGCCCAGGCTGACGAATACCACGCCGGCGCCTGAACGGTTGATCCGCCGTACCGCCGCCTCGTCCTCCTCCGCGCTCAGGCGGCGGAACGGCGGGGCGATGGCCCCGGCCACCCGCAGGCGCGGAAACGCCGCCGCCAGCCGCGCCTGCAGCGCCCGCAGCGTCTGCTCGCGGTTGCCGTAGAGAAAGATCGAGGTGCCCTCGCGCTCGGCCACCTCGCAGTAGCGCCACATCAGGTCGGGGCCGTTAAGGCGCGCCTGCTGCGTGAAGCCCAGCTTGCGCATCATCCACGCCACCGGCATGCCGTCGGGCACGGCCAGATCGGCCGCGCCGATGGCGGCATCCACTTCGGGCTCGCGCCGCATGGTGATCAGCGAATGGGCGTTGCAGCAGCACACCGAGCGATGCGCCCGTGCCCGCGCCCAGCCTTGGATCAGGCCAAGCGTTTCGTCCCAGCTCAGCGCGTCGATGAATGCGCCCAGCACGCGTACACCGCGACGCTGCCCGGCGGTTCGGCTGACATTGGTCATGGTACAAAAATAACCGCGCCCGGCGCGCGCGTCGGTTCGCTGGCGTACAAACAAGCGCGCCGCGCCCCTTTCAGGCCTTGCTGGGCGAATTGTGCGTCAGCGCGTCGCGATAAATCGCCGACAACTGCGCGAAATTCGCCCGCGACGTGTAATTGCGCAGATAGACTTCGCGCGCCGCTTCGCCCATGCGCCGCATCTGCTCGGGGTGTGCCTGCGCCCAGGCCAGCTTGTCGGCGAAATCGCGCGCGTCTGCGGGGGTAAACAGCAGACCGCTCACGCCGTCTTCAATCAATTCGGCCATCGCGCCGAGGCGGCTGGCGATCACCGGCAGGCCGCAGGCAAATGCCTCCACCAGCACGCGCGGGAAGTTTTCATACCAGATCGAGGGCAGCACCAGGCAGGCCGCGCCGCGCATGCGCTCGTAGATCTGCGCCGGCGCCTGCCGCCCTGCCAGGCGCACCCCGGGCAGGCCGTGCAGGCGCGACTCTTCGGGACCGTCGCCGATCACTTCCACATCGGCGTCCGGTAACAGGCGCGCGGCATCAGCCAGCACTCCGATTCCCTTTTCCGGCGACAGGCGGCCAACGAACAACGCGCCGCCGCGCGGGCCCGCGGCATCCGGCGCCGGCAGGTCGACGAAATTCGGCTTGACTACCACGCGCTCCGCCGGCAGGCCGGCCTCGATGAACTTGTCGCGGCAAAAGCGGTTCAGCGCGATATAGCGGGTGACGCGCCGGCGGTAGGTGCCGAGCGAGCGGTGCGCGCCCAGCATTGCCACCAGCACGGCGGATTGCGCCGTCGACCCGCGATAGCAGCGCCGCAGTACGCCGCGCCAGGGCAGCTTGCCGAGGCAGTCTTCGCACACCGCACCGTCGCGCATGAACATCGCCTGCGCGCAGAACAGGCGGAAGTTGTGCAGGGTCTGCACCACTGGAATGTGGTGCGAGGCAGCGCCGTAGTACAGCGAGGGCGAGATCAGCGGAAAGGTATTGTGGGCGTGGATCAGGTCGGGCCGAAAGCGGCCGATGATGCCTTCCAGGTCGGCGGTGGTGCGGGTGGACCAGACAGTGCCCGCGGCCAGCCGGGCCGGCGAGATCGTCGCGACCTGCCCGTTGTGCCGCTCGTAGAGTTCCACATGCACGCCGTTTTTCTGCAGCATGCGCATTTCGTCGGCCACCACCGCATCCTCCCCGCCCGCCTGCTGGTAACGGTTATGCACCAGCAATACGCGCAGCGGCGCGCCCGCCACGCCGGCGCCCGCGGATGCATTCGCGCCCGGTAGCCGCAGGGAGCCGGAGCCGGCCGCTTCGAGCGCGATCACGGCGCACCCCGGGCGTGCAGAGGCCGGCCGGCGAGGCCACGGGCCGCTTCGGTCACCAGCCGGTACGCCCGCCCCTGCACGCCCCATACCCGCGCCACTACGTCGGCCCAGCCGAATCGACGCGCGCGCGCCACCGCCCCCGAGGACAGCGACTGCGCCAGCGCGGGCGTGCGCGCGATCTCGGCAAGCGCATCGGCAATGCCTTCGATGACCTTCCCTTCGCTGCGGCCAGCCACTGCCACCACCCGGCCGCAACTGGCATCGACCAGTTGCGCCGGACCGCCGAGGTCCAGGCAGACCACCGGTAAGCCGCTGGCCATCGCCTCCAGCACCACATTGCCGCTGGAGTCGTGCAGGCTGGGAAAGAGGAGCGCATCGAACTCCCGGTAGCTGCGCAGCAGGTCTTCCTGGCGCATCCATGGAATCCAGGTAACGGCGTCGGCCACGCCATATTCGCGACTCAGCGCCTGCCAGCTTGCCAGTTGCGGCCCGCGTCCGATCATGGTCAGGCTGGCGTCGATCCCCTGCTCACGCAATCTTGCCACGGCGCGCAGTCCCAGCCCCATGCCCTTGAAGGGAATGAAACGGCCGACGAACAGCAGACGAATGCAGCCGGGAACACGCTCGCGTACGGCACCGCCGCCGTGCACCGTCTGTATCCCCAGTTCAAGCATGCATTCGGATTTGCCGCGATGGGCGCGTCCGAGCCAACGCAGGGTCTCGGGCGTCTTCGCCAGGATAAGGGCGGCCTGCGCATAGGCGCGGCGCACCCAGGGGTCGAAATGCGCCGCCAGGTTGGCGGCATCGCGCAGAATGGCGCGGCAATATTCGCCGAACGGATAGTGATGCCGCAACGCCAGCGGTGCGCGCTCGCCGCCGCCGAGCGGGCCGACCACGCACGGAATGCGCAGGCGGTTCATGAAAATCGGATGTCGCATCACGCCGAAGGTGATGTGGTGCACGGCATCGAAGTGCTCGCGCGAATGCAGCGTCCGCGCCGCGCGCCACGCGCCCCATTGCCACAACACATAGTAGAGATGCACGCCGCGGTCGCCGCGCTTCCACCACGCGGCCCAGCGCGGCAGGTCGTAGTAGACGAAATGCAGGTTGGGCGGCACCGCGCCATCGGCCTGCGCCCGCTCGATGGCGCCGCGGTTGTTGGCCCGGGTCATCACCCACACCTGGTGCCCGAGGCGCGCCGTCTCCAGCGCCCAGTGCCAGCCGATGCCCGGCTCCGAGCCCAGGCCCGGCTCGCAGGCGTAGGCGGAATAAAGTATTTTCAGCGACTGCATGCAATCCCTTCAGTTTTCCAGCGCCAGGCGCCGCGCCGTGCGCGCCTCCAGATGGCGGATCACCTGTTCGAGGATGCGCGACACCACTTCATCGACTGGCCGCGACGCGTCGATCACGTGCGCGCCGCGCATGCCGGTGGCCGTCTCGATGTAGGCATGGCGCTGGCGCTGGCTTTCGTCGAACGGCACTTCCTGTTTGCGCGCCTGCAGCACCTCGGCCGGCACGTCGAGCACGAAGGAGAGGTCCGGCTGCGGCACCAGCCGGCCTAGCCAGCGCGCCGGCGCCAGCGGCCCGCCGTAGCGGTAGCGCAGCGGATCGACCAGCAGGTCGTGGTAATAGCGGTCGAAAATCACCAGGGTGGAACGCACCCGCAATGGATATAGCCAGAGCATGCCGCCGATCACATAGTCGGCCCAGAAGTGCAGCAGCTTGAGCAGCGAGGCGGGCGTGCCGCGCGCCGGCTTGCCGTGCGGGTCGGTCACCGGACCGCCGTCGCCGCGCCGCGTTACCAGCAGGCCCGGTCGCAGGTGGCGGCAGCGCACCTGGCGAAACGACTCGCCCAGTTCCTCGCTGACGCGCTTGATGAGGGTACTCTTGCCACTGCCGTCGGCGCCGAGAAAGGCGATCGACAAACCGGTCGGCCGGCTCACCCGGCCGGCCAGGCGCCGCAGGTCGGCAAGGCTCTGGCGCAAGCGGTCGCGGAAACGCTCGGCGCCGGCGCGCTGCTGCAGTTCTTCGCCCAGGCGTGGCAGGCTGAGCGCAACCGGGCGCCAGTCGCCGCTCTTCGCGGCGATCGCAACCGCCCGCGCATTGCTGGCGAACAGCATCCGGCGCAGCGCGTTCTCGCAACCCGCCGGGTCTTCCGCATAGCGGCGCGACAGTTCCGCGCCCTGGGTTTCGTCAAGCGCGCCTTTGTCAATCTTCTTGATCAGGTAGTAGGCAAAGGCATCGGCGGCCGAGGGAATCCAGAAGCCGTTGCGATGGCGCCGCCGCGCGCGCAGTACTGGCCCGGCATGCAGCCACAGGCGGCCAGCGCGGCGGTAGTCGGTGCTGGAGTCGGGGTGCAGATACGAGATGCCGCCGTCCTCCAGGCGCGCCAGGGCGAAGTAGGTGGCGGTGGTCTCGTGGTGTATGCATTGCACCATGTGCGCACCGCTGCGCGCGGCGATGATCTGCAGCAGCACCGGCAGGTGCGGCGCCCATCCTTCATCGATCATGAAGTCGATGTCGGAGGCGATGTCGTCCGGCAGGCCGTCGTAGCCGGCGAGAATGCAATAGGGGACCGACGCCTCTTCAAACACGTCGACCAGCTCGCGGAAAATATCCTGGTTGCCGCTCATGTCCGCCCTTCCGTGGTTGCGGGCGCAGCCAGCCATTGGCCGCGCTTTTGCAGCAGATGCAGATAGGCGCGCAGCACCGGATGGGCCGGGTCCAGGCAGCGCGAGGCTTCGACATAAAAAGTGATCACGTCCAGCAGATAATGCAGCGCCAGCGCGCCGGCAGCCTCGGCCACGCCGCTGCGTACGCCGAACACCGAATCGGCGTGGCGGCCGGCGCGCGACAGTAGCGGCGCCATGAAGCGCGCGCCCAGCGGCCGGTGGCGCGCCAGGCGCGACATCAGGTGGAAATGCAGGTAGTCGTGCAGCGGGTTGGCGCCCGCCTGCGCGTACTCCCAGTCAAAGGCGAACAGGCGCCCGGCCGAAACGCGCACATTCCAGGGCGCGAAGTCGCCATGCGCCAGGCAGGCCGGCAGGCGGCACACGCCGATGCGCTGTTCCACCTCATGCAGCGCGGCATCGATCAGCGCGCGATGTTCCGGCTGCATCATCGGCCGCACCCCCTGGGCGCGTTCGCGCAGGCGATTGAATGCCTCGGTATTGGCCCACGGGTGCACACCGCCCTGCGCGCCCAGCGCCAGCAGGAACTGGCGATGTGCGTGGCCGAAACGCGAAGCCGCACCGGCCCCGGGCAACGCGCTCATGGCGACAAAGCGGCGGCCGCCGGCCAGCGTGCCGGCATCCGTCAGGCGTGGGAGGAATGCCGCAACCGGCGGCAGGCGGCCAAGTTCGCGCAGCCAGTGCTCCTCCAGCGCCACTGCCATATCCGCCGTCTGCTTCAGGGCAACCTTGGCCACGCGCGGCGTCAGGCCATCGCGCGGCCTGCACAGGACCGTGGCTTTTTGCAGCGGCCCCGGCGAGCCGCACAGCACCGCGTAGGAGGCGCCTGCCGCGAACTCTTCACCGAACAGCGCGGGCGCGGGAAAGTCCCTCCAGCGAAACAGCGGCAATATCTCGGCGCGCGGCAGCTTGCGATCGAGTGCCAGCAGGGCGTGGCCGAGGCCGCGCAACAACGGATTGCCAACAAAAAACCGCACGGCATCGTGCGCGCCTTGCGCATCGCGCACCGGCACCAGCAGCGGCTGGCGCCGCCAGGCGAACAGCACCCTGGCTTCGAAAATAGGCGCCAGCCGGTTAGACGCCGCGCCGCCCAGCGCCAGCAGCGGAAATTTGACGTCGCTGAAACTCACGCGCCGCTTCCCTCGATGCGATAGCGCTCAAGTGCCCGAAGCTGCCCGTCCGCCGGCCCGCCCCAGTAACCGCCCGCCAGGCCCTTGGCCAGCACCCGTTGCAGGCGCGCCAGCGGCTGCAGCAACGGCGTTGCGCCCGGCAGGCGTGCCAGCGCCGAGCGGGCACGGATGCGTGCGTCTTCTAGCCGGCCCTGCGGGCGCATGGCCCGGGTCTTTTGTTCCGGGTAGTAGCGCATGCAGGAGAGGTATTCGGGCAAATGCGCGATTTGCGTGTGGCGCGAAAAGCGCTCCCACAGGTCGGCATCCATCGCCAGGTTGAAGTCGCGGTCCAGGCCGCGCACACGCTCGTACAGATCACGCCGCCAGAACATCGAGGGCTGGGCGATATAGTTGTGGTCGAACAGGAAGACGAAGCGGTTGAAGCCCATTTCACGCTTCGGCCGGATGTAGCCGCCAGCGGCATCTATCCACAGTGCGTCGCCATACACCGCCGCCACCTGCGGGTGGGTGGCGAAAAAATCCGCCACCTTCTGCAGCGCGCCGGGCATCAGCAGATCATCCGAACACAGCCAGCCGAAAATCTCGCCGCCGGCCCGATTGAAGCCCTTGATCAGGGCGTCGGTCTGGCCGCGGTCCGGTTCGGAAACCCAGTAGGCAAGCTCTCGCTCGTGCGCGCGGATTACCGCCGCGCTCTCATCGCTCGACCCGCCGTCGATGACGATGTATTCCAGGTCAGGATAGGCCTGGTCCAGCACCGAGCGCATGGTGGCGTCGAGATAGCGCCCCTGCTGGTAGGAGCAGGTGACGAGGGAGATTCTTGGCTTGCCGATCTGCATATGATTTCCTTCAGGGAGGCGGATGCCCTGGCGCTTCGAGAATGCGGTTGAAACCAACCACGGTGGCGCCGGCAGGCACGTCGCGCGTCACCACCGCATTGGCCCCGACCACCGCGCCGCGGCCCACGCGCACCGCGCCCAGCACGCGCGCGCCGGCGCCGAGGTAGACCTTGTCTTCGATCACCGGGGCCTCGTTCTTGCCCGGCACGCGGCCGCCCAGGGTGACGTGCTGCATGATCACCACGCCGTCGCCGACCTGCGCCAGCGAATGGATGACGATGCCGTAGGGGTGCGGCATGAAGATGGTGCGTCGGCGCAGGTCGCAATAGATGTCGCAGTTGAGCACCACCCGCCACAGGCGGCTCAACACCGGCACATGGCGCCGGCACAAAAACAGCAGGACCCGCGCCGCCAGGGGATTGACATCCTCCGGCTCGGCGCGGGCGGCCACAAGCGGGTCGATTGCCGTCATCACAGTTTCTTCAATCATAGGGAACGCCCTCCAGCAGCGCGTAGGTACGCGGGTTCGCGCCTGCGCAAGTCAGATTCGCCGCGCATGCGCACCACCCGCGCCGGCACTCCAGCCACCACGGAACGTGGCGGCACATCCTTGGTCACCACCGCATTGGCGCCGACCACCGCGCCGTCGCCGATGTGCACGCCGGGCAGCACCACCACCCGGGTGCCGATCCAGACGTCGTTGCCGATGCGGATAGGCTGGCGCGGCGTCTGGCCCTGGCGGTTGATCGGCAGCGACGGATCTTCATAGGCATGGCCGGCCGACATCATCACCACGTCCGGCCCCATCAGGACATCATCACCGATCACCACGTCGTGATCGATGCGCGCGTTATGGCCGAGTTGCGAGCGCGCGCCCAGTTCGATCTCGCTGCCGGAGCCGAAGTAGGCGCCGTGCTTGATCAGCACATCCTCGCCGCAGCGGCGGAAGATCCGCCGCACCAGGCGCCCGCGCAGCCAGTAACCAAGTCGCCAGCCGGGCATCGGCTGGGTCGGCAAATGCCGGGCGAAAACGTAGTAGAGGAACAGCGCCAGGGTACGCATCAGCGGCGCCCTCCCATGTCCGCCATGGCCAGCGCGCGCTCCCGATGCAGGTTTTCATGGCGCAGGCGCCGGGTCACCTGGCGCGCTGCCAGGGCCGCGCGCAACAAGCCCGCGCAGACGCCGGCCAGCAGCGCCAGCATGATGCCGGTCTCCTGGTAGGCGCCCACGGTGCAGGCGGCCACCACCACCGAAGTGAGGGCGATCACCGCGCCCATCTGGATGATCACGCCGGTGGCCTGCAGGGTGCGCAAATAGTAGGTGAGCTGGCGCATATAGAACTGCAGGAACATCGCCGCCGCCTGCCAGATCACCAGCGAGGCATAGCCCGCATAGGCCGCACCGTAGGCCAGCCGGGTAAGCGGCTCGGCCGCCAGCGACAGGCCGAGCATCACGGGCAGCAGCAACGCGCTGCCCCAGGCGGTGTTGCGCCAAAGGTAGGCGGTAAGCGCGTCCAGCCCGCCCTCCTTGTAGTGCCGCGCCGCCGCCACCGGCACCACGTTTTCCATCGCCTGGAACAGGATGTTGATCGGCCCGATGATGTTTTGCGCCGCGCGCACGCCGCCGGCCGCCTGCGCGCCCAAGAGGCCCGCGCCCACCAGCAGCACGCCCTGGGTGCCTCCCCATTGCAGTTGCCAGGCGATGAAGTAGTCGCGCCCGGTGCGCCAGCCGTCGCGCAGGACCATGCGCGCTTCGCCGAAGGCAGGGCGCACCGGCGCGCGGCTGGCGGCATAGCCGAGGACAAAAGCCAGGAGGGAAGTGACGGCCATGGCCCAGAACACGTCCGTGAGCCCGAAGTCGTCGTCGAACAGCGCCAGGGCCAACAGCAGCACGATCTGGCCGCCATAGCTTACGATATCGTTCAGGCAGGCGGCGCGCGAATTCTGGTGCACGAAGTAATAGCGCCGCAGCCAGTCCTGCAACTGGAAAGTGAATACCGCGGCCGTCAGGGCCAGCACCACCGGCGGACTCAGCGCGGCGGCGGAAGAAACCAGGCCGCCGAGCGTGCACAATGCATAGACCGCCGCAGCCAGCACCGCCGACAGCATCAGTTGCAGGGCCAGCACGCCGCGCAGATAGCGCGTTCGCTGGGCCTCCTCCATCTGCGGGGCATTCGACAGCATGGGGGAGAAGATCAGCGACACCTGGAAAGCGTTGACGTACTGCATCACCGCCTGCAACAGGACGAAGACACCGAATGCCGCCGGCCCCAGCAGGCGCGCCAGAATAATGCCGGTGAGGAAGTTCGAGCCGCTCACCAATACCTGGTCCGCCACCGCCCAATGGGTGCGGCGCTGCCGCTGCAGCAATTGGCGCAGGCGCTGGATCATGATCACCGGCCGACGGCGCCCCGTCAGGCGCCCGCTCCAAAAGCCGCTGCTTCTTCGCGCGGGCGCCGCGCTTCGGAAAAGCTGCGCAGATAGGTCTGCTCGATGCCCTCGCGCAGGCCGATTTTCGCCCGCCAGCCCAGCGCTGCCATTCGCGATACATCGAGCAGCTTGCGCGGCGTGCCGTCCGGCTTGGCGGCATCGAACACCATCTCGCCCTCGAAGCCCACCACGTCCATGATGATTTCCGCCAGTTCCCGGATGGTCACATCCACGCCGGTGCCGACATTCAATAGCGGCTCGACACCCTCGCGCTGCATCAGGAAGACGCAGGCGTCGGCCAGGTCGTCGACATGCAGGAACTCGCGCTTCGGCCTGCCGGAACCCCAGACACTCAGCGTGTCGTCGCCGCGCAGGCGCGCTTCATGCGCCTTGCGCAGCAGCGCCGGCAGTACATGGCTGTTGGCGAGGTCGTAGTTGTCGTTCGGCCCGTAAAGATTGGTCGGCATCACCGCGCCATAGCCGGTGCCGTATTGCCGGTTGTAGGCCTCGCACATCTCGACCCCGGCGATTTTCGCCACCGCGTAGGGCTCATTGGTGGCCTCGAGCAGGCCGGTAAGGAAATACTCCTCCTTGATCGGCTGCGGGCAGTCGCGCGGATAGATGCAGGAGGAGCCGAGAAACAGCAGGCGCTTGACCCCGGCCAGCCAGGCGCCGTGGATCAGGTTGGCCTCCATCATCAGGTTCTGGTAGATGAACTCGGCGCGGCGGGTGTCGTTGGCCAGGATGCCGCCGACGCGGGCGGCAGCGATGAAAATGAATTCCGGCTTTTCCCGCGCCAGGAAGGTGAAGGTCGCGCGCTGGTCCTGCAGGTCCAGTTCCGCGTGGGTGCGCAGCAGCAGGTTTTCGTAACCGTCCGCGCGCAAGCGCCGCACCAGGGCCGAGCCCACCATCCCGTGGTGGCCGGCGACGTAGATCTTCGAGGTTTTGGCGATGTGCATGGCTTTCTCCGGACTCATTCGTGATGGGCCAGGGTGCGGTGGCCATGCTGGTGCACCAGGTGGTCGCGCTGCGCGCTGCGCAGGTCTTCCTGCACCATTTCGGCTACCAGTTCCTCGAAGCTGACGCGCGGTTTCCAGCCAAGCTGGCGCATTGCCTTGGAGGGGTCGCCGAGCAGGGTCTCGACTTCGGTGGGCCGGAAGTAACGCGGATCCACCTGCACGATGCAGCGTCCCTTCTGGTCGTAGCCGCGCTCGCCGGCGCCCTCGCCTTCCCAGCGCACCTGCATATCCAGCTCGGCGGCGGCGCGTTCGACGAACTCGCGCACGCTGTATTGCAGGCCGCTGGCGATCACGTAGTCGTCAGGCTGGTCCTGCTGCAGCATCAGCCATTGCGCCTCGACATAGTCTTTCGCATGGCCCCAGTCGCGCAGCGCGTTCATGTTGCCGAGGTAAAGCGTGTCCTGCAGCCTGAGCTTGATGCGCGCCAGCGCGCGGGTGATCTTGCGCGTGACGAAGGTCTCGCCGCGGCGCGGCGACTCGTGGTTGAACAGGATGCCGTTGCAGGCGTACAGCCCGTACGCCTCGCGGTAGTTCACCGTGATCCAGTACGCGTACAGCTTGGCGACGGCGTACGGGCTGCGTGGGTAGAACGGCGTGGTCTCCTTCTGGGGAGTTTCCTGCACCAGGCCATACAGCTCGGAGGTGGACGCCTGGTAGAAGCGCGTGGTCTTTTCCATGCCGAGGAAACGGATCGCCTCGAGCAGGCGCAAGGTGCCGACGCCGTCGACATCGGCGGTGTATTCGGGTGACTCGAACGACACCGCCACGTGGCTCATCGCGCCCAGGTTGTAGACCTCGTCGGGTTCCACCTGCTTGAGGATGCGGGTCAGGTTCGAGGTGTCCGACAGGTCGCCGTAGTGAAGGAAGAAATTCGGTTCCGGCGCATGCGGGTCCTGGTAGATGTGGTC
>JAQGMJ010000032.1 GCA_028292405.1 Betaproteobacteria bacterium | reverse complement strand
CCGCGGCCGCCGCCGTGCACAGCACCGGCCGGTGCGCCTTGCGCGGGGCCCGCCGATGCGCCTTGGGCGGAGCCGGCAGGCGCGCCATGCGCGGTGCCGCCGATTGCCGCGACATTGCTCGTGGTGCGGCCTGCCTCGGCCGCTTGGTGTTGCTGGGTGTCACTCATCTTGTGTTTCCTCCTTGATGCGCAGCAGGTCGGCATCGTTCAAGTGCAGGTGCGAGGCGATGCGCAGGAACACTTCGCGCCGCCCCTCGTTGACCGCCATCGCATGGGTGTCGATCAGCCCGCTTTGCGGCGAGACGATGACCGAGCTTGCATGCGCGCGGCAAAAGCGTTTCAGGTCGGCCAGCACCTGCTGGCCGGAAGGGGTGGAGAAGGCCGCGCGGTAATGCGAGCGGCGCCGCAGGATGCGGTCGATCTGGCGGCGGAGTTGGTGGAGCATGTTGGGATTCTCTTTTCCGTTAAAGCTGCTTGGGACGTCTCCGCCCCTTCAAGGGGAGGACAGGGTGGGGATGGGATGAAGTAACGCGAGCAATAGAGTGCCAATCGCAGACCTACCCCCATCCCCCTCCGGGCTTTCGTCGCCTCCCCCCTTGAAAGGGGAGAGCCCCTGCGTTGTCGCTGGGGTCATTGCGTGTCGTCGCCATCACCCGCCCTGCGGAAAGAGGGCCGGCGCTTGCTGATTCGGCGACGCCGCAGCCAGCGCCCCCGCCTGCGCGAAATTCTTCGCCGCACTCGCCGCCACCGGCGCGGCCGCCAGCAGCGCCTGCATCTTCTCGGACTGCTGTTGCGCGCCCTGCAGTTGCGCGATCTCCTCATCGGTATGCAGGGTGTGCTGCGGCACGCCGTTGATGTCGGCCAGCTCGCGCGCCATCGCCACCGCATCGAACAGCAGGCTGACGCGCTTGTCGAATTGCGCCAGGGGCGCGACGGCTTGCAGCGTGTTCATCATGCCCACGCCCGCCGCCGCGCGCTGCGCGAGATTCAGCGGAGACTGGTACTCCACCTTCACCATGCCGCCGGCCTCGACCAGCTCGGGCGGCATCTCCGGCAGCATGCCGCTGTGCGCGAGAATGTCGAGCTCGCGGGTGATCTGCGGACCCAGCAGTTCGCTCTGGATGCGCCCCATCGTCGGCGCCAGCAGCTGGCCTTTTTCCTGCGCGCGCAGCATGGCTTCCGTCGCGGTGATCTGCGGCTCCTGCACCAGGATGCGGAACAGGGTCACGAAAAAGGCATCGTTGATCACTTCGCGCTCGGCGTTCATCATGTCCATGCCGATCTGCACCTGGCCGCGCGTCTCGAAGGGCATGGCCAGGGGCCGGCCGTTGGCGTCCACATAGCCGAAGTTGAGCGCGTTGGGGCGCAGGCTGAAGGCCTGCAGGGCGCCGTCGTCGGTCAGCATCACCGGCGGGTCGACCACTTTTTGCCCGGCGCGGATCAGTGTCTTTTTCATCTCGTTGAGCGTCTTGATGGTCGGCAGCACCTTCATCGCCGGACTGCGGCCGTAGGTTTCGTTCGGCCCCGTCTCGAAGCGCGGCGTGGCGAAGGGAAAGACGCGGTAGCCGCCCTCGCTCACCATCGCGCGGTCTTCCAGCGAGATGTAGGCGGAGGAAAAGGCCATGCCGCGTGCGTCGCGGCGCTTGCCTTCGCGTTCGCGGTTCGGATAGACGCAATGCAGGAAGGGAAAGCGCTGGTTGCGGTCGCGCTCCAGCGCCTGGCGGACGCGTTCGGGCAGGTTTTCGTAGCCGAACAAACTCGCGGCCTGGTGGGCGCTGAGTTCGAACTTGCGGTGCAGGGTATCGATGACGCCGTGCCCGTCTTCCGCCAGGTAAGTTTCGGCCAGCGGCAGGCTCTTGTAGCGGATGCCGTGGCCGATCATGTCGTCGATGAAGAGGATGCCGGTGCCGAAGGCCCCGATGTCCATCACGCACTCGCCGCTTTGCGCCTGGTAATTGGCCTGCGGCTCGTAGCGCACGCGAAACAGGATGTCGGTGACCTGTTCGAGGTAGCGCTTGATGTTGGCGTTTTTCGCCAGCACCGGGTCGTGCGTGGTCAGCGCGTGATAGCGCTGGGTCGCGGGGAACGACATGCTGATGACGGCGGCGGCGAACTTGGAGAGCGCCAGGGGCGCGGTGTCGTCGTAGATTTTCTGGTTGCGCTTGTCGCCGTCGGGACGTTGTGGGTTTCCAAAAAACGACTGGTTCGGGCGCACGCGCTCGGCCACCTCGCGCCAGTGGCCCTCCCAGATGCCGCGGCGGGAGGCGAGCTGCTCGTGTTCGCGGATGCAGTCGTCGGCGCGCTCTTGCGCGTCGCTGGCGTTGCGTTCGGACTTGGCGGTGGTGGGGGTGCTGTAGGTTTCGAGGGTCATGGGGTGCCTGAAAATGGGATCGCTATGAGGCTGCGTGCAGCTACGTGAGAGTCACCAACGCAGCGCATGTCATCCTGAGCGAAGCGAAGGATCTGCTTTTAAGGGGTGTCGGCAGAGTGCGTCGAAAAACAGATTCGCCCCTGGAGGGGCTTCCTCCGGCCGTCGCCTTTCGCTCAGAATGACATCGAGGGGCACGGAGCTGCTTCACTCCGCAAACCGGAAATCGGCGGTCAGAGCACATTTTTCGGTGAGGCTGAAAAATATGATCCGATCCCGATTTCCTGCGCCGGCGGGGCGCGCTACGTTCCCTACCCCGCCACATTCCCCGGCACGCCGGTCGCATACGCATTCACCGCTGTCGCCGTGGTGGCGAGCACGCGGATCGGCCCGGCCGCCGCGCGGAAATTCGCGGTGCCGTTGGCGGTGAGGGAGATCGGCGTGACGGTGGCGTAGTTCTGCACCGGCAGCCAGGCGCCGGATTGCGCGAGCTTTTGCAGCGCGACGCTGCCGCCGCCGAAGGTGGCATCCACATCCAGCACGCCGTCGCCGCCGGGCCAGTCGAAGGCGTTGCCGGTGCCGCTGCCGGCGATCATCAGGTCCAAACGTATGCGTCTTGCCATGTCATGCTCCGAGTAAGGTTTTGGTGGCTGTTGCGGGGGTGGGGGCGCCGAGCGGGCCGGTGACATTGCTGGCAACGGCGCCGCGGCGGTTTTGCAAATCGCGTTCGGCGTCTTGCGCCTGGCCCTGGGTGTCTTCGATCACCGGGGGCGGCGGCGGGGGCGCGGGCGGGGCGGGCGCGGG
>JAQGMJ010000024.1 GCA_028292405.1 Betaproteobacteria bacterium | reverse complement strand
GGAATCAGGGCGACGATGATCAGCGCGACGAACAGGGCGCCCAGGTGCGGCCAGACCCGCCAGATCGCCTGGTCCGGCGCCACCCGGCCGATCGCGCAGGCGGCGTAAAAGCCGACGCCGAAGGGCGTGGCGCACAGGCCCAGGCCCATGGCGAATACCACCACCATCTCGTAGTGCACCTCGTGGATGCCGACCGCGCGCGCCTCCGGTAACAGCTGCGGCCCGAACAGCACGATGGCGGGGATGCCTTCCAGCACCGAGCCCAGCACGATGAAGACAATGATGGAAATCGCCATGAAGCCGGCGGCGCCGCCCGGCATGGCCGTGATCAGCTCGACCAGCGCGCGCGAAAAGCCCGACTGCGTCAGCGCCCAGGCCATCACCGTGGCGCAGCCGATGATGAAGAGGATCGCGCCCGACAGGCAGGCGGTGTCCACCAGCATCGGGTACAGGCGCCGCCAGTTGAACTGGCGATACACCAGCAGGCCGACGACGAAGGTATAGATCACGCCGACGCTCGACACCTCGGTCGCTGTGGCCACGCCCTCGACCACCACCGTGCGGATGACCAGGGGCAGCGCCAGCGCGGGAATCGAGATAACGAAGGCCTTTGCGATTTCCTTTTTGTTGGCGCGGCGCACTTTCGAGTTGTCTTCGCCGCGGCTCTGGAAATACACCACCACGCCCAGCGCGATCATGCCGACCACCGCCGGCAGCAGGCCGCCGGTGAACAGTGCCGCGATTGAAACGCCGGTGACCGCGCCGATGGTGATCAGCACCAGCGAAGGCGGAATGGTTTCCGACATCGCCCCCGATGCCGAAAGCAGGGCGACCAGATCCCCCTCCTTGGTGCCGCGCTTTTTCATTTCCGGAAACAGCGCCGGCGCCACCGCGGCCATGTCCGCCGCCTTAGAGCCGGAGATGCCGGAGACCAGGTACATCGCGCCCAGCAGCACGTATTGCAGGCCGCCCTTCACATGGCCGATCAGCGACGCGAGAAAGTCGACCATGGCGCGCGCCAGGCCCGTGGTCTCGATCAGCGCGCCGAGAAAAACGAACAGGGGCACCGACAGCAGCAGCAGGTGCGACATGCCCTCGTCCATGCGCGAGACCACCACCGACAGCGGATTTTGCGTCGTCAGCGAAAGATAAGCAAAGGCCGATAGGCCAAAAGCGAAGCCGATCGGCACGCCCAGCAGCACGAAGGTACCGACGAAGCCGCCGAAAAAAATCACCAGGTTGAGGTTGCCCAGCGGCGCGAACCAGGGCCTGGCGAACCAGAGCCCGACGGCGGCCACCGCCACCAGGGCGCCGACGGCCGCCGCCTGCTTCCAACTGGTGCGTTCGATCAACTGCATCAGCGAGATCAGCAGCATCAGCACGGCGCCCAGGCACACCGCTGCCACCCGGAAGCTGTCGTGCCACTCCAGCGCCGGCGACAGGATCACCCACTGGTCGTCGACGTATTCGTACGAAGGCCAGAGCAACAGGCCGACGAACAGGATCACGACGCAGGTGTTGAAAGTCTCCACCATGGCGCGGCGCGGCGGCGACATCAGGTTGAGAAAGGTGGTCAGGCGCATGTGCTCGCCGCGCCGCAGCGCAATCACGCTGCCCAGCATCGCCAGCCAGAGGAACAGGATGGAGGCCAGTTCGTCCGACCAGGTAAGCGGCGCGTTGAAGGCGTAGCGCGCCACCACCCCGGCAAACAGGATCACGGTCTCGGCCAACACCAGCACCGCGGCCGGCACTTCGGTGACCGTCGCGACGACCCGGTCGAAGCGGCGAAAGAATGCACCGCGCACCGGGTTCGTGGCGGTCGGGTTCGCGTCGGCGTTGCCCGGCGCGGCCGCGCCGGACGCTGCTTCGCCCATCAGGCCTTCAATCATCTTGCATCCCCGGAAAAATGCCCTGATAAACAGCCACGGCTGCACCACGGCCTGGCCTGCCAAAACGCAGGACGGACAAGCCCGGCCCGCGCGCCGCGCGGCCGGGAACCGCTAGGTTCAGCCCAGCTTGCCGGAATACTTTTCCAGCTTGGCCCAGGGGCCGGCGCCGAACTTGCCCTTCCAGTCGGCGTAAAAGCCGGCCTTGTTCAGCGCGTTGCGGAAGCTGGCGCCGTCCGGGTTGTTGATGATCATGCCTTTGTTCTTCAGGTCGATTTCCACCGAATTGGAAAGGCGGCGCAGGTCGTCGCGCTGCTTGACGGCGGCGTCGTTGATGCGTTTGGTGAGAATCTCCTGGATGTCCTTGGGCATGCCGGCCCAGCGCTTGCCGTTGATCAGGGTCCAGAAGCCGTCCCACATATGGCCGGTGAGCGAGAGGTACTTCTGCACTTCGTAGAGCTTGGCGATCTGGATCAGCGCCAGCGGGTTTTCCTGGCCCTCGACCACCTTGGTCTGCAGCGCGGAATACACCTCGGAGAAATTGATCGACGCCGGCGAGGCGCCGAAGGCCTTGAACATCGAGGTCCACAGCGGCGACACCGGCACGCGGATCTTGAAGCCCTTGAGATCGGCGGCAGTGTTGATCGGCTTGGTGCTGGAGGTGATGTTGCGGTAGCCGTTGTCGAACATCTTTTCCAGCGGATGCAGGCCGGCCTTTTCGATCGCCCCGCGCACCTCGGCGCCCAGTTCGCCGTCCATCGCCGCCCAGACGTGCTCGTAGTCCTTGAAGGCGAAGGCCAGACCGTTGATTCCGGCTAGCGGAACGAGAGACTGCAAAATCAGGCCGGAGAGGCAGAAAATGTCGATCGCGCCACTGCGGGTCTGCGACAGCATGTCGGTGTCGCCGCCCAACTGGTTGTTCGGAAACAGCTTGATGTCGACCCGGCCCTTGGTGTCGGCGCGAATCTGCTCGATGGCTTCCAGCGCACGCACGTTGGTGGGGAAGGTGATGGGCGAATTGGTTGCCCACTTCAACTGGAATTCGGCGGCCTGGGCGCGCGCGCGGCGCACCGGCAGGGCGGAAAGGCCGGCGGTGCCTGCGGCGGCGGCCAAGAATTTGCGGCGGTCGATGGTGGTCATGCTTGCCTCCTCCGGGCTTTGCCCGATTGTGGTTATTACTGAACGCTTATTTTACCGTGGGTTCGGTGCGCGCCGTCATAGGCGACGGTCATAGGCAACCGTCAGGCAACCTTCATAGGCAACTGAGGCCGCCGTCTACCGGCAGGCAGGCGCCGGTGATGTAGCTGGCTTCGTCCGATGCCAGGAACAGCGCGGCGTTGGCCACTTCCCAGCCGGTGCCCATGCGGCCCATCGGCGCGGCGGCGTCGCGCGCCTTCACCATCTCTTCGGTGCTCTTGTATTGCCCGCTGATCTGCTTGTAGATCAAGGGGGTGTTCATCAGGCCCGGCATGATGACATTGGCGCGTATGCCCTGGCGCGCGTACTGCAGGGCCAGGCCGATGGTGAACTGGTTGACCCCGGCCTTGCTGGCGTAATACGAACTGTAGGGATAGCCCGAATAGCGGATCGCCGCCAGCGACGATACGTTGACGATGGCGCCGCGGCCTTGCTTCAGCATCACCGGCAGCACGTGCTTGCAGGTGAGGAACATGCCGGTGAGATTGGTCTGCATCACGTGCTCCCAGCTCTCCAGGCTTTCCTCTATCGGCCCGCCCATTGCCGTGATGCCGACGTTGTTGTGCAGGATGTCGATGCGCCCGTGGCGCGCCGTTACCTCTCGCACCACCGCCTCGACTTGCTCGGCGCTGCAAACGTCGGCGACCATGCTCTCGCACTGGTGGCCTTCGGCGCGGATGAAGTCGCGGGTCTCCGCGCCCGCCGCCTCGTTGATGTCGATGCCGATCACTTTCGCGCCCGCGCGCGCGAAAGTCACGGCGGTGGCGCGGCCGTTGCCCCAGCCCGGCCCGGACGAGCCGGCCCCGAAGACCAGGGCCACCCGGTCCTGCAAACGTGCGGTCATTGTCGTCCTCCCGTGTTTGCCGTCCCCGTACGGCCTGCCGCATCAAGGCGGCGGCAGCGGCGCGCAAGCGCGCCGCTTGCGCGGATTATTTTTGCGCGGCGGTGACGACGATTTCCACCAGGTGCTTGGGCGTCGCCAGCTTGGCTTCGATGGTGGCGCGCGGCGGGGTCTGGCCGGCCACCACCCAGGCGTCCCACGCCTTGTTCATGTCGGCGAACAGGCGCATGTCGGCGCAAAAAATCTGCGCCATCAGGATGCGCGTCTTGTCGGTGCCGGCCTCAAGCAGCAGCTTGTCGATCTGCGACAGCACCTGCTGGGTCTGGCCGCCCATGTCCTGGCTGGCGTCTTCGGCGATCTGCCCGGCCAGGTACACGGTGCCGTGGTGAATCGCCATTTCGGAGAGACGGGCGCCGACGTGAAAACGATCTACTTTCATTTTTCTATTCCTCGTGTTGAAAAATCTACTGCAATAAAAAATCGCGGACGATGGCGATCTGGTCCTCGTCCATGAACATCGGCGCGTGGCCGACATCCGGAATCTCCGCCGCCTGCGCGCGCGGCCCGCGCTGCGTCATCTCCTGCAGCGTGGCATGGTCCAGCAGGTCGGACTGTGCGCCGCGCACTACCAGGGTCGGGCACTTGATGGCGTCGTAGAACGGCCACAAAGAGACATCCTGGGCGAGCGCGTCGGGAGCGCTGAAAGGGACGGCAATGGCCGGGTCGTAGTGCATCTTGTAGCCAGCCGCATCCGGCTTGACGGCGATCCGCGCCAGATGCTTCCACTGCGCCTCGGTCTTCAGACCGAAGGAAATGCTGATGGCGCGGATGTACGCCTGTGCCTGCTCGAAGGTTTCGAACCTCGGCGCCTTGCCCACGTATTCGGCGATGCGCTTCAATGCCGCCGCCTTGAGCAGCGGGCCGACGTCGTTGAGCACCAGGCGGGTCACCGGTGTCTTCGGCAGCGCGGCCAGGGCCATGCCGACGATGCCGCCCAGCGAGGTGCCGACCCAGTGCACGCTTTCGACGTTCAGGCGCGCCATCAGGGTCACCATGTCGGCGGTGTATTGCGGCGGCGCATAGTATTTCGGGTCGGCCAGCCAGTCGCTGTTGCCGCGACCGACGAGGTCTGGGCAGATCACGCGATAGTGGCCGGCCAGCGCCCGCGCCAGGTCGTCGAAATCGCGGCCGACGCGGGTCAAGCCGTGCACGCATACCAGCACGCGCGGGTTGGCGGCGTCGCCCCACTCAGTGTAGGCCATGCGGTGCAGGCCGGCCGGCGACATGCATAGGACGCTGTGCTCGCGGAATTCGCTCATGGCTGGATGGTCTGTGGTTGTGCGGGCCGTGGTGTGCCGGCCGAAGCGCGTGATTTTACGTCGATCGCGGCGCTTCCGGGGTCACCACATCGCACCGCGCGCGTCGATCGGCCATAGTTCGGCCACCCGCCCATTGCGCACGCCCACCAGCCAATCGTGCAGGTTCACCGTCGGGTCGATATGGCCGGGGATCAGGCGCAGCTTGCTTCCCAGGGTTGGCAAGCCGGTGCCGCCAGCGGCGAACACCACGCCATGCTCATCCGAAGCCTTGCGGTATTCCAGGCCGGTGAGCGGCCGGCCGGCGGCGTCCGCGTGCACCAGCGGCATGCCGGAATCCACGCTGTGGGTCTTCAGGCCGACGTCGAGCACCGCGTGGCCGGGAGCGCGGCTCATCACCGAGGCGAGGATGAACAGGCTGTGGGCGAAGGGCGCGGCGGTGACGTTGCGCCCATAGTCCGCGTCCATGAAGGCGTAGGAGCCGGGCTGCAATTCGTTGTACACGCCGCTGGCGCCTTCCAGTTCGAAGGTGCCGCTGCCGGCGCCGGTGACGACGGGGCAGGGCAGGCCGGCCGCGAGAATCAGTTCTTTGGACAATTTCGCCAGCCGGCTCGCCTCGGCAATCGCCGCGGCACGCTCCTCCGGCTGGCGCAAATGCTGGGCGCTGCCGTGATAGGCCTGCAGGCCCATCAGGCGCAGGGACGGCAGGGAGGCGACTTCGCGCGCCAGTTGCAGCGCTGCCTCGCCTGGCACGACGCCGCAGCGCCGTGCGCCGACGTCGATCTCGACATACACATCGACATTGGCACCGGCCCGCGTGGCGGCGGCCGACAGGTCGCGGGCCGCCCGCGCATCGTCCACGCATACGCCGATGCGCGCCTCGCGCGCCAGCGCCGCCACCCGCGCCAGCTTGGGCGCGCCGACCACTTCGTTGGAAATCAGCACGTCGGGGACACCGCCGGCCACCATCACCTCGGCCTCGCTTACCTTCTGGCAGCACACGCCGACCGCACCCAGCGCTACCTGCTTGCGCGCCATGGCGGTGCATTTGTGCATCTTGGCGTGGGTGCGCAGGCGCAGGCCGCGCCCGCGCGCAAAGGCGGCCATGCGGGCGAGATTGGCCTCGAGGGCGTCGAGCTCGACGATCAGGGCGGGGGTGTCGACCTCTTCGACGCTCATGCCGATGGCGGCCGGCGCGGGCCATTGCGTGTGGGCTGGAGTCATGAATGTCCGGTGAACAAAGGGCGCGGGTAAAATGCGCCTCCCGCTTGAAACTTAGATCATAGGATTATCCATGACAACAGCAAACCAGGCGGCGATCGATATGCATGGGAAGTCCGCTTCCGATGCTGCGCCGCCGCATTCTCGTTCCCACTCCACTCCTTCGTACCGCTATTACGATTTCATCATGGCGGCCTTCGTCGCCGTATTGCTTTGCTCGAATCTGATCGGTCCGGCCAAGGTGGCGCAGATCGGCGGCGTGCAGTTCGGCGCCGCAACCCTGTTCTTCCCCATCTCGTATATTTTCGGCGACATCCTCACCGAGGTATACGGCTTTGCCCGCGCCCGCCGCGTGGTGTGGACGGGCCTGGCGGCCATGCTGTTTGCCAGCGCCATGGCGGCGATTGTCGTGGCCCTGCCGGCGGCGCCGCAGTGGCCGCACCAGGCGGCTTACGAGACGGTATTCGGCGCCACCTGGCGCGTCGCCGCCGCTTCGCTGGCGGGCTTCTGGGCGGGCGAATTCTGCAACGCCTATGTGCTGGCGCGCCTCAAGGTAAAAACCGCGGGGCGCCACTTGTGGTTGCGCCTGATCGGGTCCACCTTGGTCGGCGAGGGCATCGACACGCTGATTTTTTTCCCGCTCGCGCTGTACGGCATTTTGCCGGACGGATTGTTGGCATCGATCATGCTAACCAACTACATGTTGAAGTGCGCTTGGGAAATACTCGCTACACCGCTGACCTATGCCATCGTGCGTGCATTGAAGCGGGCCGAGAACCAGGACTTCTACGATCGCCATACAAATTTCAATCCTTTTCACCTGCGGGATTAATCCTGTTTTCAAATTTCAAGGGTAGACTGGGGCATACAAAAAAATCCGCCGCGCCAGAGGTAGATTGTCCGGTGGATTTTCGCAACGCAGCAAAAGCAAAGAGCAAAAGCATGTGCGGCATCGAGACAACCCAGCATCGTGACAGCGGCTTTCCGGCGGCTGCAATTTGCCGCGTACGGAGGACAGCATGAGCGCGCCGGCCGCCGCACCGAGCTGGGATGCCTGGGTCAAACAGAGTTACGAAGCCAGCGCTGCTGCGATGCGGCAATGGGTGGAAAAAATGGAGACCGACGCGGCTACCCGCGCCAAACTGGGCTTCGCCGCCGAGCAATGGATCGCGGCGATGAACCCGGCCAATTTTTTCGCCACCAATCCCGAAGCCCTGCAACGCGCAATCGCCACCAACGGCGAGAGTTTGACCGAGGGCCTGAAGCTGCTGCTGGCCGACGTCGCCAAGGGGCGGGTGTCGAATACGGATGAAACTGCCTTCGAGGTCGGCAAGAACATCGCCGTCTCCGAAGGCGCGGTAGTGCTGCGCAACCAGTTGGCCGAACTGATCCAGTACAGCCCTGCCACGCCCAAGGTGGGCGCGCGGCCGATTCTGCTGGTGCCGCCCTGCATCAACAAGTTCTACATCCTCGACCTCGGGCCGGAAAGCTCCTTTGTGCGCTTTCTGGTCGAGCAGGGGCACACGGTGTTCATGGTGTCCTGGCGCAATGCCACGGTGGAAGAAGACCAGTGCACCTGGGACGATTACCTGCAATTGGGCGTGGTCGATTGCATCGAGGCGGTGCAAAAGATCTGCAAGGCCAAGACCATCAACACCCTCGGCTTTTGCGTCGGCGGCACCATTCTCGCCACCGCGCTGGCGGCCCTGGCCGCGCGCGGCGAAAAGCCCGCCGAGAGCATGACCCTGATGACCACGCTGCTGGACTTTTCGGATGTCGGCGAGCTCGGCCTGTTCGTCGATCCGGGCTCGGTGGCGTATCGCGAAAACACCCTGGGCGCCGGCGGCCTGTTGTCCGGCCGCGAGCTGGGCACCACCTTTTCCTTCCTGCGCCCGAAAGACCTGGTGTGGAACTACGTCAACCGGGGCTACCTGCAAGGCCAGGCGCCGCCGCCCTTCGACCTGCTGTACTGGAATTCCGACGGCACCAATTTGCCTGGCCCGATGTACTGCTGGTACCTGCGCAATATGTACCTGGAAAACAACCTGCGCCAGCCCGGCAAGG
Source organism: Betaproteobacteria bacterium (assembly GCA_028292405.1). Classification (GTDB taxonomy): domain Bacteria; phylum Pseudomonadota; class Gammaproteobacteria; order Burkholderiales; family JAEUOS01; genus JAQGMJ01. The sequence continues at coordinate 54,958 of JAQGMJ010000024.1, read as the reverse complement.
TCGAGTCCCTGGGCGAGAAGGTGGACCTCTCCCTGCTCGACATGCCGGCCTACGTGTTCGCCGCGCGCGAAGACCACATCGTGCCGTGGAAGACGGCTTATGAATCGACCCGCCTGGTCGGCGGCCCGGTGCGCTTCGCGCTGGGCGCCTCCGGGCACATCGCCGGCACCATCAATTCGGCGAAAAAGAACAAGCGCAACTACTGGATGGCCAAGCCGGGCACGCGCAAGCTGCCGGCCTCGGCCGAGCGCTGGGTGCAGGAGGCGGTCGAGCATCCCGGCAGCTGGTGGCTCGACTGGATCGAATGGCTGAACGCGCATCGCGGCGGCGAAGCGGCTGCGCGCAAGACCCTCGGCAATGCAAGCTACAAAAAGCTGGGCCCGGCACCCGGCGAATATGTGAAGGTACGTATCTAATACCAGGGTAAAGCAGGATTTTTTCCAACATCGGAGACTGAGAAAATGAAACGTGTGGCATATGTGACCGGCGGCATGGGCGGCATCGGCACGGCGATCTGCCAGCGCCTGCACAAGGATGGCTTCACCGTGGTCGCCGGCTGCGGCCCGAGCCGCGATTTCGACAAATGGCTGGGCGAGCAAAAGGCGCTGGGCTACACCTTCTACGCCTCGGTGGGCAACGTCGGCGACTGGGACTCCACGGTGGAAGCCTTCGACAAGGTGAAGGCCGATCACGGCCAGGTAGACGTGCTGGTGAACAACGCCGGCATCACCCGCGATGGCCAGTTCCGCAAGATGAGCAAGGCCGACTGGGACGCGGTGATGAGCACCAACCTCGACAGCCTGTTCAACGTCACCAAGCAGGTGATCGACGGCATGATCGACCGCAACTTCGGCCGCATCATCAACATCAGCTCGGTGAACGGGCAAAAAGGCCAGTTCGGCCAGACCAACTACTCCACCGCCAAGGCCGGCATCCACGGCTTCACCATGGCCCTGGCGCTTGAGGTGGCCAACAAGGGCGTCACCGTCAACACGGTGTCGCCGGGCTACGTGGGCACCGACATGGTCCGCGCCATCCGCCCCGACGTGCTGGAGAAAATCGTCGCCTCGGTGCCGGCCAAGCGCCTCGGCATGCCGGAGGAAATCGCCTCCATCATCGCCTGGATCGCCTGCGACGAAGGCGGCTACGCCACCGGCGCGGACTTCTCGCTCAACGGTGGCCTGCACATGGGCTGACGCAACACGTGTCGCGGGCGACGTTTTGCAAAACATCGCCGCGATATTCTGCGGCGCACAACGGACACAAAAGGGCATTTGCCGCGCCGCACCTGACACCGCGCCCGGACGCGTGGCATTAGTTTTGCGTGTAGAATCCCTTGTCAGTTTTTGCAGCGCGGCAAAGACCGGCGCAACGGAAAATCAACGACTATTCCAACGCCTGCCGTTTCCCTCCGGGGCGGCTTGCAGTCTATAAAGGTGAGAGACACGCCATGCCCGATACCCGCATGATCAAGAAGTATCCGAACCGCCGCCTCTACGACACCCAGACCAGCACCTACATCACCGTCACCGACGTCAAGCAGCTCGTGCTCGACCAGGAGGACTTCAAGGTAATCGACGCCAAGTCCGGCGACGACCTGACCCGCGCGATTCTGCTGCAGATCATTCTGGAAGAAGAGTCCGGCGGCAAGCCGATCTTCTCCGCCAACGTGCTGTCGAACATCATCCGTTTCTACGGCCACGCGATGCAGGGCATGATGGGCATGTACCTGGAAAAGAACGTGCAGGCTTTCCTCGACATCCAGGACCGCATGGCCGAGCAGTCCAAGGCGCTGTTCACCGCCACCGGCAAGGGTCCGCAAAGCGCTGCCGGCAATGCCGACGCCTGGGCCCAGTTCATGAATTTCCAGGGGCCGATGATGCAGGGCATGATGAGCAACTACATCGAGCAGAGCAAGAACATGTTCCTGCAGATGCAGGACCAGTTTCAGAACCAGGCCAAGACCATGTTCACCGGTTTCCCCTTTCCGGGGCAGGAACCGCCGAAGAAATAAAGCGGCCCCGGCAGTATCCGCAGAGAGCGCCCGCGGGCGCTCTCTGTGTTTTGTAGAATGCGAAGCATGAGCGACAAGTCCGTAGCAGCAGCCCCTCCCGTCCCCGCGCCTACCGTGGGTTTCGTCTCTCTCGGCTGCCCCAAGGCCCTGGTCGATTCCGAGCAGATCCTCACGCAATTGCGCGCCGAGGGCTACGGCATCGCGCCTTCGTATGAAGGCGCCGACCTGGTGGTGGTTAACACCTGCGGTTTCATCGACGCCGCCGTGCAGGAGTCGCTGGATGCCATCGGCGAGGCGCTGAACGAAAACGGCCGGGTGATCGTCACCGGCTGTCTGGGCGCCAAGGGCAACGTGGTGGTCGAGACCCATCCCAAGGTGCTGGCCGTCACCGGCCCGCACGCCGTCACCGAGGTGATGAGCGCGGTGCACCTGCATCTGCCCAAGCCGCACGACCCGTTTACCGACCTGGTGCCGCCGCAAGGCATCAAGCTGACGCCCAAGCATTACGCCTATCTAAAAATCTCCGAAGGCTGCAACCACCGCTGCACCTTTTGCATCATCCCCTCGATGCGCGGCGACCTGGTCAGCCGTGATGTCGGCCTGGTGCTGAAGGAAGCCGAGAATCTGGTGAAAGCCGGCGTCAAGGAACTGCTGGTGATTTCGCAGGACACCAGCGCCTATGGCGTGGACGTGAAGTACCGCACCGGCTTTTACAACGGCCGCCCGATCAAGACGCGCATGCACGAACTCGTGACCGCGCTGGGCGAAATGGGCGTGTGGGTACGCATGCATTACGTCTACCCTTACCCGAGCGTCGATGAAGTGATTCCGCTGATGGCCGGGGGCAAGGTGCTACCTTACCTCGACGTGCCGTTCCAGCACGCCAGCCCGCGCATCCTCAAGCTGATGCAGCGCCCGGCTTCCGGCGAACGCAACCTCGAGCGCATTGAGGCCTGGCGCAAGATCTGCCCGGAACTCACCATCCGCTCCACCTTCATCGCCGGCTTTCCCGGCGAGACCGAGGCCGAGTTCCAGGAACTGCTGGACTTCGTCGAGGCCGCCGAGATCGACCGGGCCGGCTGCTTCGCCTATTCGCCGGTGGAAGGAGCCAGGGCCAATGCCTTGCCCGGCCCGCTGCCCGACGAAGTGCGCGAAGAGCGCCAGGCCGAGTTCATGAAAGTGCAGGAGCGCGTCTCCAAGCGCCGCCTGAAGAACAAGGTCGGCAAGACGCTCAAGGTGCTGATCGACGAGGTCAACCCCGAAGGCGCGGTGGCCCGCTCCGCCGGTGATGCGCCGGACATCGACGGCAACGTGTTCATCGAATTGCCCGCGCGCAAGGCCGACCAGGCCAAGCTCAAGGTCGGCGAATTCGTCTCGGTGAAAATCACCGGCAGCGATGCGCATGATTTGTGGGGCCGCTTTGCGGCTTGAGCACGGCGTGAAAAAGATTCTGGGTGGTGCGCTGCTGGCGCTTGGCGCGCTGGCGATCAATCCCGCGCAAGCGGCCGCGCCTTACGCGACGGCCGGCACTTGCGGCGGCCTGCCTAAGGTAGACCTCAAGACCCCGGCCGGCTGGTGCGTCGGCCTGGTGGCGCAGGGTCTGCGCTTTCCGCGCGGCCTGGGCCTGCTGCCCAATGGCGATATCGTGGTGGCCGAGATGGGCGGCTGGATGGAAAAGCGCGGCCACGTCTCGATTTTGCGCAAGGCCGACGGCTATGCGCGCGAGAATATTTTCGACGGCCTGAACCAGCCGCACGGCGTAGCCATCGGCCCGGACAAACGCGTCTACGTCGGCGTCGTCGGTGGCGTGATTCGATTTGATCCATCCAAGCCAGCGGAGACGCGGGAAGACGTGATCGGCGGCAAGTCCGGCGTGCCGGCGGTGCCCGCCATGGGCCTGCACCCGCTGGCAAGTTTGCTGTTCGACACCAAGGGCGACCTGCTGCTGAGCCTGGGTTCGGAAACCGACCACTGCGACAACCACGCCACCAAGGGCGGCGGCGTCGTCTGCGGCGAAGAGACCGAAGGCCACGCGGTGATCCGCCGCTACCCGATGAAATGGCCGGAAGGGCGCGCCGGCAATTTCACGGTGGAAGCGCAGGGCCTGCGCAATTCGCTGGCCATCGATATCCATCGCGCCAGCGGCACCCTGTGGCAGGCGGAGAATTCGCGTGACGCCATCAGCAAGGCCAACCCGAAACTCGACGATGCCGCCCTGCCGCACGACGAGCTGAACCGCATCGTCGCCGGCCGCCACTACGGCTGGCCCTACTGCTACGACAACAACGTCGCCGCCCCCGAGTTTCCGAAATACGACTGCAAGGGCAAGGCGCTGCCGGTGCTGTTGCTGCCGGCGCATGCCGCACCGCTTTCGGTGGCGATCGACAACGACGCCAGGCTGCCCGCGCCCTTCACCGGCAGCATGCTCATCGCCTACCACGGCTACCGCAAGACCGGGCATCGCCTGGTCGCCTTCAAGCTCGACGCCAAGGGCGAGCCGGCGGGCAATCCCGTTGACGTGATCGACGGCTGGGAGGCGCAGGCAGGCGTCCGCCCCATGGGTACGCCGGTGGTCGCGCGCATCGCCGCCGACGGCTCGGTGTTCCTCAGCGAAGACCGCAACGGCACGGTGCTGCGTCTGGTCAAGCAGTAGCGCGCTTCAGGGCGCCGGCGTTGCCGCCGCCGGCCGTGGCATGCGTGGCCAGGGATGCGCCGGCCCTTGCATCGCATAGTCGCCGGTGAAATCGGCGCCACAATCTCCCGTCGCTTCCAGGCGCACGCCATCATCCGGCCAGCGGAGCGTAAACGCGCAATCGCGGATCGGCGTGCGCGGCAGGCCGACAAAACTCGGCACCATTTGCAAGACCCCGTCACGCAAGGGTACCGAAGGCTGCGGTGCCGCCGCGCCGAGGTCGGGCCGCAGGGAATTCGCCGGCAGGCCCGCCTGCGCCGGCAGCCACTGCAGCTTGCCGAGGCGGCCGATGGCGATCAGCGCGGGCGCCCCGGCCGGCGCCTGCAGGTCGATCTCCACATCCAGCTCGGCGCCGTCGGCGCGCGCATAGCGGCCCTCCAGCGGCAGCAGCGGGTGATTGAGCCAGGCGAGGTGGCGGCGGTAGTCTTCGGCAAGTTGCACCATGCCGCGGTCGAAGCGCCCGCGCTGGCGCCGCCAGGTGATGTGGCGGTCGCGCACCTGTTCGTACTGCTTCGGCGTGAGGGTCTTGATGCGCTCGCCATAGGCGTTCCACACCTGCTCGTCGAGCTGCGAGAGTTCCGGGTCGGCGCAGATCGCGCGATACAGCTTGGTGCTCGGGCGCCCACAGTCGAAGCTGGCCGCCCCGGCGCCCGGCGCGAGCAGCAGCGCCAGCCAGGCGAGCGCCAGCCCCCGCACGCATATGCGGGGGATAAGGCGAAGCCGGGGAGGGGAGGCAAAGCGCATGGTGGGAAAGAATTATAATTTCGTTGTGTCTTCTTCCACGACCCGCGCCAACGACGGCGCCCCCGCCGCAACCGGTCCGGCCGCGAATCTCGCGCTGGGCGCCTGGGGTGAATTGGGCTTGGGCGCGCGCGAGGTGCGCACGGCGGTGTTCGTGATCGAGCAGAACATCCCGGCGGCCGAAGAGTGGGACGAGTGGGACGCGCAGTCCCTGCATGCGGTGGCGCGCGACGCCGCCGGCAGCGCCATCGGCACCGGCCGCCTGCTGCCGCCGGCCTTCGACGCGCAGCGCGGCACCGGGCACATCGGACGCATGGCGGTATTGCGCCAGGCGCGCGGCGCCGGCGTCGGCGGCGCGATTTTGCGCGCGCTGATGAAAGCCGCGCCGGATTACGGCTTTGCGCAGATCGTGCTGCACGCGCAAAGCCACGTAGCGGATTTTTATGCGCGCCATGGCTTTGTCGCTGAAGGCGCGGAATTTCTTGAGGTAGGCATCCCCCACGTGTTGATGCGTGCCAGGCTGCAATAGCGCGCCATGTGGGTACCGGCGCGGTTGCGAAGACGCCGGAGCAACGAGGAGATCAAAGTGAACACGGCAAGCATCACCCCCGCGCGGCGCGATATCCGCGTCATCAGCCTGGTCGGCCTGGCGCACGGCCTCTCGCATTTCTACGCGCTCTCGCTGCCCGTGCTTTTCGTCTTCATGAAAGACGACCTCGGCGTGAGTTTCACCGAACTCGGCTTTCTGGTTACCGTGTTCTACGCCACCTCGGGCTTCAGCCAAACCGTGGCCGGCTTCGCCACCGACCATTTCGGCGGCCCGCGCATGCTGTTCACCGGCCTGGCCCTGTTCGCCCTGGCCTATCTGCTGATGGGCATGGCGCCGAACTACTGGACCCTGGTGGGCTGCGCGGTGATCTCGGGCCTGGGCAATAGCGTGTTCCACCCGGCCGACTTTTCCATCCTCAATTCCGCCGTCGACCCCAAGCGCCTGGGCTATGCCTTCAGCGCGCATGGCTTCACCGGCAACCTGGGCTTCATGCTGGCGCCGGTGATCATGGGGCCGCTGGCGCATGCCTTCGGCTGGCACGGCGCGCTGACCATCGGCGGCGTCGGCGCGGCCCTCGCCCTGGCCTTCATGGTGATGCAGCGCGAGTTTCTGGCGCCGGTGGAAAAAATCGAGGCGGCGGCGCCCGCGCCTACCGCTGCCGGCGCGGCGGTGCTGTTCACCATGCCGGTGCTGATGTGCTTCGGCTTTTTCCTGCTGCTGGCCGCCGGCATCACCGGCGTGCAAAGCTTCGGCTCGGCCACCTTCACCACCGCCCTCCACATGACGCGCGAAACGGCGCTCGCCACCCTCACCGGCTTTCTCGGCGGCGGCACCGCCGGCATCGCCGCCGGCGGCTGGGCTGCCGGGCGCACCGAGCGCCATGAAATCGTCGCCGGCGCCGGCATGGCCGGTTCCTGCGCCATGGTATTTCTGGTGGCCACCGGCGTGCTGCCGATCCCCGGCATCGTCGTCGCGCTTGCCATCGCCGGCTTTCTCTCCGGCATCGCCCAGCCCTCGCGCGACATGGTGATCCGCAAGGCCGCGCCGCGCGGCTCCACCGGCAAGGTCTACGGCTTCGTCTACTCCGGCCTGGACGCCGGTTCTTCTAGCGCGCCGCTGCTGTTCGGCTATCTGCTCGACCACCACCACGGCGACGCGGTGATGTGGTGCGTGGCGGCCTTCTGGGGCCTCGCCATGTTCACCATCGCCACGGTGCAGCAAAGAGTGCCGCAGGCGATCCCGAAGACTGCTTGAGCGCAGCTATGCGGCGCGCAATTCCGTGCCTGCATGAACAGGATTGCGCAGCAGCCAGGAACTGGCCTGTGGTTGCGGCATCGCACCGTCGTCCCACCCCGATAAAACCCTAGGTTTCAGCGGAAAAATGCGGCAAGGTGAGTCCGCCTGTGCCGCCGACCCCGATAAAACCCGAGGCTTTTGCGCAAAAAGCGCCGCGCCATTTTCCTGACGCGCCCCGAAACTCGATAATTTCCGAGGTACTCCAAGGGGACTTCTTTCAGGGCGTTTTTGCGCAAAGCCATTCGCGGCCGCCAGCGCGTCCTCTTCCAGCCTAGCATCCGCCCGGCGCTCGATCTCCGCCAGACTTGGAATCGCCCCCGCCTTCTCCATCTTCGCGTAATGCGCTTCGTTCAGCCGGTCCAGGCGCTCATGCACTTTCTCCAACGCGCGCAACGCCCGGTCGCGGTCCGGCTGCTTCATCTTCACCACCGGCCCGCTCTTGCGGATGACGGTCGACACCTCCAGCGCATCGCGCGTCTCCGCCTCCATCTCGTCGGGCGCCAGCAATTCCCACCCGCTGCGAAACATCTTCCCCGCCCGGAAAAACGCCCCGCGCATGCGCTCCTTCATCAGCATCAGCGCCGAGCAGCGCAACTCTGCCAGCATGCTATCCATCTCCACGCGTATGCGCTCGCGCACCGCATCGATTTTCATCAGGTCGTTGGCGGCGGATGCGCGCCACTTCTCCGAATAACCCGCCCGCGCGGCGGCGGCGCTGGCGTTCTGGTCCTTTAGATATTCGAAAACAAAGCGTTCCTGGCGGAACGTGAGTTGGGTGTCCATGTTGGCTCCAGTAGTGGGGGAACTAGAGACAAAGATACCCAGGTCGATGCGCTAAGTGTGGTTGATTTTCGGAAGTATCTAATACTGATAAAGCGTTGGGAAAACAATAAGATAAGACGCATTTTTGCCGGTAGCGCGAGGAAAAATAAGAATTGACCCAAGACCGGCTTACGATCTTTACCGAGGCTTGTAACGCCTTATTGATATAGTGCGCGTGACAGGTTCAAAGCGGGTCACCGCAACCAGAGATGAAATCAACGCCATGACAGACATTGCCTGCCCGAAATGCGGACTGAATACTGCTGTGGTCGGAACGGCCGGGTTTTCCGGCGATGATGGATGGGTAACTTCATTTCGTCCGAAGGGCATGCGTCTCCTGGCCCTTCAAAAGACTGTCAATTTGAATGATGGCCAGCTTTTGAGAGCGTGTACGTCATGCGGGCACGTATGGAGTTCTCTTGATCCGGCCGAGCTACGCGAAATTCTTATGCGAGGCGCTAAATCAACTGAGTGAAGCGCAATATGGCGCAGCTAACGCAGCCGAACCTTTCTCCAAATACAGTAGCGGGTCACCGCAACCAAAGCCGGCCAAATGAGAAGAGACAGATGAGCAGCACGGATGAACAAATAGCTCGCCTGAGAACCGAGGCAGAAGCGGGTGACTGGATGAGCAAGGAAATACTTGCGGTTGCGTTGCGGTCGGAAGCGGTCGCCCGACTGGACGCAACGTTGCTTGACCAGGCAGATTACTGGTACTGGAAGGGTAAAGAGCAGCCGCGAGTACTTAGTACCTCCTCTGCAACATGGTCGGGCATTTTTCTCCTCTTCAAGCAGCAAATAGAAGACGAAATCAGAAAACGTGGCGGGGACAAGTCGTAACTGAACCAAGGCATTAACGAAGCAGAACCTCTCTCCAATTACAAAAGCGGGGCACCGCAACCATAGCTTCCAGCAATGACTTCCCGTAATTTTTCAATCGCGTTACTTGTTGCAAACGTCCTCGGCGCTGGAGCATTTCTGGCAATTGCATCAAGCGCATGGATCGAGCCTGAACTTGCTGAAGTGCCGGGAGCAAGCGCGGGAGGGCCAATTGTTTGGGTCTTAGCAGCCTTGCCGATTGCTCTTATATTTGTTCTTTCTGACCTCGGTGTACTCATATGGGCTGCTCTGAGGCGACACCGGTTAGGAAGATGGCCCGTCTCCAAACTCCTATGGTTATGTGTGCCTCTCTGGACGCTTGCTCTTATTTTTGACAACCTGCAACACGGCATCTAACGCAGCAGAATCTGTCTCCAATTGCCAAATTGCGTCACCGCAACCAAGAGCCGCGCTTCTTCAGATTCCATGAACGCCATCGATAGTTACTGGTCAGTAATTGAAGTACTTCCCGAAACCGGGGTAGCAGATCTGCTTGCGCATGGCTATGGCGTAGACCAGCCTGACGAAGGCGGCGAGACTTTGCTAAATCTTGCTTGTCAATATCTGCGGGTCGACAGCGCCAAGCTATTGATCGCGCGAGGCGCGAATATTAATCTGCGAAATTTCGATGGTAATACCCCGCTGCTCTGCGTGATCGATGTTTCGAACCACAACTTGGACGCCGCTTATGAAATTGCAAAGGCTCTTGTCGACGCAGGCGCTGATATCGAGATGCGCGGCTACCTGGAGAAGACGCCATTTCTCAAGGCCTGTTCGCGGGGATGCCTAGAAATACTGAAAATGCTTGTGGCTAACGGGTGCGATATCCACGCCACAACCGACGATCTGTCTCGTGAAGACCCAAATTCTGGCCTATATCTGGCGGGTATTTTCGGCGGATCGAGCGAATTCATCAAGTATGTACGCGGGTTATATCAGTGCAGTTGAAGCTTTCTACAATTGCAAAATCGGGCAGCCGCAACCAAAGAAATCCGCAAGAAGAAATACCGTAGACCGAGTACGGGAACATTGCCGGCGCCGCGAAGCCCAAACAAGATCCACCCTCCAGTCAGGCTCCTTCAATTTGCGTTAATTGCACAGATAGAGACATTCATGACCAAAGTAAAAGTTGCCGGGTTCGGCGTCTCGCTTGATGGTTTCTCCGCGGGAACCGCGCAGAGTCTGGAGCATCCGCTTGGTGTGCGGGGGCCGGAGCTTTTTCAGTGGTTTTTCCCGACGCAGACGTTTCGCCAGATGCAGGGAAAGGATGACGGTGAAACCGGCCTTGACGATCAGTTCGCCGTGCGCGCGATGGAGGGTTTCGGCGCCTTCATTCTCGGGCGCAACATGTTTGGACCCGTTCGCGGGGAATGGCCGGACGATCAATGGAAAGGCTGGTGGGGCGACGATCCGCCTTATCACGCACCGACTTTCATCCTGACCCATTATCCGCGAGCGCCGATCGAGATGCTGGGCGGAACGACATTTCACTTCATCACCGGCGGTATCGAGGAGGCGCTGCAAAAGGCATGCGAAGCGGCGGGCGCGAAGGACATCAAGATCGGCGGCGGGGTCGAGACCGTGAGGCAGTACGTCATGGCCGGCCATGTGGATGAGATTCACCTTGCTGTTGCTCCCGTTGTGCTTGGTCAGGGGGAGCCGCTTTTCAGCGGCATGGATCTCCGGGCTCTGGGGTACCGGACAGTCGAGCATGTGCCGACGGAACGGGCTACGCACATTGTCCTGGCAAGGTGATGACACTCAGAGCTGGGCATTTCAATAACTTCCTCAAGAACTACCCTGCCCCTTTTAGATACGCTGAATGGAGCGCAAGGTCGACCACGCTTTATGGCCTACGACAAAAACATCTCTCCGGTGGGCTGGTATGTCGTGTCCTACCTTCTTCGCTTTGTGGAACTCGCGGACAAGGACAATGAAAACCCTGAGAAGCGATTCCTTGCTTGGGAAAATACCGTCCTCGTAAAAGCGCGAAACCTCGATGAGGCGTACACCAAAGGTGCGAAGATCGCACGGGCTGAAACGAAGCAGTATCGAGGAGGACCTTCTGGCGTACCGGTCAGGTGGATCTTCGAGGGGGTAACAACCATACTGCCCATTTACGAAAAGCTCGCCGATGGCGCTGAGATAATGTGGGGAGAGCACGCGCCGCGAAAGCTGAAGACGCTGCGCAGAATGGTCAAGAAGAAGGGCGATTTTGCTCAATAGCGAGGAAAGGTTTGCCGCAAGATATTCTTTCGGGACCCATGACGACGACTTCCGACTCCTATGACCTGAACCGCTTCCTCGAGGCGCAGGAAGCAAGCTACGCGCAAGCGCTGGCCGAACTGCGCGCGGGGCGCAAGCGTTCGCACTGGATCTGGTATGTGCTGCCGCAAATCCATGGCCTGGGCATGAGTTCGATGTCGGCGCGCTACGCGATTGCTTCGATTGAGGAGGCACAGGCTTACCTGGCGCATCCGGTGCTGGGGGCGCGTTTGCGGGAATGCGTGGCGGCGATGAATGCGCATCGGGATGGTGGCGATGGTCCGGGTGCGGAGGAGATTCTTGGTGGGATCGATGCGCAGAAGTTTCGGTCTTGCCTGACCTTGTTTATCGAGGCGGGCGGGGAGGACGGGCTGTTTGGCGAGGGCTTGCGCAGGTATTACGGCGGGAAGGCGGATCAGGCGACGCTGGAGGTGTTGGCGAAGGATCGGGGCGCGGTGGGTTAGGCGCTTTGAGATGCGCGGCGGCGGGTGGGCGCGGCTTAACCCCGTCCCCACCCTGTCCCTCCCCTTGAAAGGGAGGAGACGTGCCAAGGGCGATGGGTGGCGACTTGGTGTGGCGGGTGGGGCGGGGAGTTCGGCCGGCGGTCAGTCCAGCTGGATGTTCAGTTCGCGGATGATCCCGGCCCAGCGGGTGGTTTCTTTTTGCATGAAACGGGCGAGTTCCTGCGGGGAGCCGCCGACAGGGAGGGCGCCGATTTTTTGCAGGCGGGCGGCGACGGCGGGGTCGGCGATGGCTTCGTTGACCTGGGTGTTCATCCACTTCAGGGCGGCCTCGGGCGTGCCGGTGGGGGCGACGATGCCGTACCAGCCGAGCACTTCCATGCCGGGCACGCCGGCTTCGGCGAAGGTGGGGACGCTGGGAATTTCGGAGAGCCGGCGCGGGCCGGCAATGGCCAGGCCCTTGAGCTTGCCGCCGGCTATTTGCGGAATGACGCCGCCGGAGGTGTCGATGCAAAAATCGAGTTGGCCGGCGATCACGTCGGTCATGGCGGGGCCGCTGCCTTTGTAGGGGACGTGGACCAGCTTGGTGCCGGTGAGTTTTTGCAGCAGTTCGCCCGATAGGTGGGGCGGGGTGCCGGTGCCGCCGGAGCCGTAGTTCATCGAACCGGGGGTTGCCTTGGCGCGCTCGATGAGGGAGCGTACGTCGGTGATCGGCGACTTCATGCCTACCGCGAGTATGGTGGGCGAGTCGGCGATGTGTACGACGGGGACGAAGTCCTTGTCGACGCGGTATTGGAGCTTCTTGTAGAGCGAGGGGTTGACGGAGAGGGTGAATTGGCCGAGCAGGTAGGTGTAGCCGTTGGGCGCGGCGCGCGCGGCCATTTCATTGCCGATGTTGGTGCCGGCGCCGCCGCGGTTGTCGATGATGATGGACTTGCCGGTGCGCTCGGTGATGCGCGTGGTGACGATGCGCGTGACGGCGTCGCTGCCGCCGCCGACGGTGAAGGGGACGATGATGGTGATGGGTTGCGCGGGGTAGTCCGCCGGGGAAGATTGCGCATAGGCGGCGGCGCTGAATAGCGGCGTTGCCGCGAGGGCAATGTAGTGAAGTGCTTTGCGAACGCCGGTTTTCATCGTCTCACCTGTTTCGTTGTTGAGCTAAAGGCCTTGGGCGCAGAATGACAGCGAGACATGCGCGGTCGCATTAGGTGCGGTAGCGCGACCCGGCATCGACCGTGAACACCGCCCCGCTGATGTAGGAGGCGCGCGGCGAGGCGAGGAAGGCGGCCAGGTCGGCGATCTCGTCGGGCTCGCCCATGCGGCCGTAGGGCACGACTTGACCAGCTGGGCGTAGGCGGCGCTGTCGACGGCGTTGTTCTTGTCCAGCAGGCTCTTGGTGCGCTCGGTGGCGATCAGGCCGGGATTGATACCGACGATGCGCACCTTGTCGTCGACGCTGATGGCGCCGGCGGCTTCGGTGAAGGCGATCAGGGCGGCGTTCGCTGTCGTCGTGCCAATCGAGCGGGGGTTGGGCTTTTCGCCGGCGATGCCGATGATGTTCACCACCACGCCGCCGCCGCGCTCGCGCATGCGCAACTGCGCTTCGCGGCACAGGTCCATGGTGGCGAACACCTTGCCGGCGAAAGCGTCGCGCAGGATCTCGCTTTTGGTTTCCAGCAGGGCGCCGCGCGGCACCGCGCCGGCCGAGTTGACCAGGATGTCGGCTTCGCGCAAGAGCGGGAAGACCCGTTGCAGTTGCTCATACTGGGCGAGGTCGGCGCTCAGCGAGCCGACCTTGACGCCGAATTCCTGGCGCAGGGATTCTTCGGCGCGCTTCAGGCGCTCGGCGTCGCGGCCGATGATCGAGACGTTGCAGCCTTCGGCCGCCAGGCGCCTTGCGATGGCGTGGCCGATGCCTTGCGAGCCGCCGGTGATGACGGCGTGTTTGCCTTTGAGTTCGAGTTCCATGTTCAATCCGGTTTCAGGTTGAGGTCACGCACGAGGGCGCCGTATTTCTCGCTCTGCTTGGCGAAAAAGGCGTCGAATTCCTGGGGGCTGTTGGCCACCGCGATGGCGCCCTGCGCGGCCATGGCTTGCGTGATGTCGGGCGACTTGATCACCTTCACCAGGGCCTCGTTCAGCCTTTTCACGACCGGCTCCGGGGTATGCGCCGGCACCGAGAGGCCGTACCAGTCGGTAATGTCGAACCCCGGCACGCCGCTTTCGGCGAAGGTCGGCACGGTGGGCAGGGCGGGCGAGCGCTGCAGGCCGGTGGTGGCTATCGCCTTGATCTTGCCCGCCTTGATATGCGGCAGATACGGCGGCGGGCCGCTGATGGCCAGGGTGACATCGTTGCTCAGCAGGGCCAGCAGCGCCGGGCCGCCGCCCTTGTAGGGCACGGAAATCATCTGCACGCGGGCCTGCTGTTTCAAGAGCGCCATGCCGAAGTCGCTGGCGGTGAAGTTGCCGGCGTGGCCATAGCTCAGTTCGCCCGGCTTCGCCCTTGCGAGCGCGAGCACTTCCTGGAGATTGTTAGCGGGCACGGCCATGCCGGCAGCCAGCACATTGGGCACGTTCATGATGAGCGTGACGCCGCGAATGTCTTTCGCCATGTCGAAAGTCAGCTTCATGGCGAAGGGCGCGGCGGCCTGTGAGGTCGAGGTGATGCCCATGGTGTAGCCGTCGGGCGCCGAGCTTGCCAGCAGCGCGCTGCCAATCACGCCGGAGGCGCCGGGGCGATTTTCGATCACTACCGATTGGCCGAGCTCGGCCGACAGCTTGGGCGCGATCATCCGCGCCACCACGTCGGCGGAGCCGCCGGGGGAGAAGGTGACGATGATGCGCACCGGCTTGCCCGGGAATACGTCCGTGGCCTGTGCAGGGCCGGTCGCCGCGACGAACGCGGCCAGCGCAATTGCGCGCATCTTTTTCATCAGGTCTCCTCCCTGGGTTTTGGTTCCGCCGTCCACTGGGATGTATCCCTTTGTTCTCCGGCTACCGGTTCACCTGCCGCGACACCAGCCAGCCGATCACCGCGATGTTGCCGACGTTGAACAGGATGCCGAGGTTGAAGGCGAGCGAGTAGGTGTGGGTCTGGTCGTAGATGTAGCCGGCGAGCCAGCTGCCGAAGGCCATGCCGCAGAGGTTGGAGAAAAACCAGGTGGGCACGCGCCAGTGGGCCTCCTCGGCGGGAAAAATCTCGCGCACGCCCAGCACGTAGGCGGGGATGATGCCGGCGAAGCCCATGCCGAAGGCGGAGGCGACGGCGAACAGGCCGAATTCGCTTTGCGTGAGGGAAAAGCCGACGATCGACAGCGCCTGCAGGATGGAGCCGGCGAGGATGGTCTTCAGCCCGCCCATGCGGTCCGACAGCCAGCCCCAGAACTGGCGGCTGATGAAGGCGCAGGCCTGCATCACCGAGAGCATGAAGGCGCCGGTCTTGCCGGAAATGCCGAGGTCGCCGCAGAGCGCGACCAGGTGCGAGGGCGGCATGGCCATCGGCATGCAGCAGCAAAAGCCGGCGATGCACAGCATCACGAAAGTCTTGCGCTGCGACTGGCCGGCGATGCTGACCTGCCGGGAAAAGGACTTCGCGCCGCTGGGCGCCGTATCGATCGCCGGCGGCGGGCGCAGGGCGAACCAGACCAGCGGCACCAGCCCGGCGATGACGACGATACCGGAGACGAACATGGTGTGGCGCCAGCCGCCCTCGCTTAACCCGGTGGTGATCAGCGTGGGCCAGACCATGCCGCCGATATATTGGCCGCTGGTGACCAGTGCCAGGGCGGTGCCGCGGCGGCGGTCGAACCAGCGGCTGATGTAGACCATCATCTGCGCATTGATCGCGCCGGACCCGAGAAAGCCGATGAAGACGACATGGCCGATAAGAAAGCGCACTGAATCGCCGGAGGAAGAGAGCATCAGGCCCAGGCCGATGCACACGGTGCCGAAGAGCGCGATGAAGCGGTAGCCCAGGCGCGGGACCAGCCGGCCGAACGCCATGGCGCCGATGCCGGAGCCGAGCCAGACAAAAGCCGCCGCGAGAGAGGGTACGGTGCGCAGGCCGCCGAAGTCCGCCGCGATGCTCTTCAGCGCCACGGTATTGACCAGCGGCGCGCCGTAGGAAAAGGCGAGGATGAAAGTGACCGCGACGGCGATCAGCCAGGACTTGCGGGTTTCGATGGTTTCGCGCGCGGGGGCCGGCGCTGCCGGCGCGGCGCCGGCCAGGGTTTCGTCCAGGGCGGGGTTCATTGCGTTCGTGCGCGGGGCGGCGCGGAATGACGCACGCAAACAGGCGAGGTCCGGCGGCGGCGATTGCCGCGCTGCGTCCGATGCGTCGGCACGCCAGCCAAGTCCGTCTCCTTGCGCCCGTGGGGCTTATCGTTCGGCAGGCGACTTTGCCCGCTCGTTCCAGGGGCGGATTGTCACATGGAAGAAAGGCAGCATCGATTTATAGTCTGGATGACGCATTCAGGCCCGAGGTTCCACCCGGCCGCGCCTTGCAAAAGCCCGGTGGAAGGTTCCAGGCTGCTGATTGTCCGGGGGAGTCGCCGGCTTAACCAGATTTGACATTCCGCAGGATTTTCTTTGCTATACTAGCTGCTCAACTTCCACGCGCCGCCCGTAATTGGTGGCGTGTCAGGGGGAGTAGCTACGAGGCGTAGCGGTCTGTCCGGTGCGCCTTGCGGTTGATTCGTCAATACGGGAGCCAGTCTTTCTGGCGCAGTTCCCCGGATCAGCCGGCGGCAAGTTGGAGATTCCCAACGACCCGCATGCGAGACCTTGGTGGCCGCTTTTGTCAGCCCCAGGGCATGTGCTCCCCTGATTTCCTGATACTGCGTGCCGCTGGGTCTTCCCTCAAGACTAGAGCGCAGTGGAGTATCACGTGGATTTTTTCTCTCTCTCGTTTCTTTCCGCGCTGGCGGCCATCGTCGTCATCGACCTCGTGCTGGCCGGCGACAACGCCATCGTCATCGCCATGGCGGCGCGGCGCCTGCCCGCCGCCCTGCGTAAAAAGGCCATCATCTGGGGTACCGTGGGCGCGGTGGTGGTGCGCTCACTGATGACCCTGGTGGTGGTCTGGCTGCTGAAGATACCCGGCCTGTTGCTGATCGGCGGCCTGCTGCTGCTGTGGATCGCCGTCAACCTGTTGTCCGATGAGGGCGGCGAAGGCGAGGCGCATACGGGCAGCATCGGCTTCTGGGCGGCGATGAAGACCATCGTGATTGCGGATGCCATCATGGGCCTGGACAACGTGCTGGCCGTCGCCGGCGCCGCCCACGGCAACTACGTGCTGGTGGTGCTGGGCCTGGTGATCAGCGTGCCGGTGGTGGTCTGGGGCAGCGGCCTGGTGCTGAAACTGATCGAGCGCTTCCCGGTGGTGATCTACTTCGGCGCCGCCGTGCTCGCCGCCACCGCGGTGAAGATGATCCTCGCCGAGCCCCTGCTCGACGAGCTCATCGACCCGATCGAGCACTGGTCCTGGGTCGCCTACGTTGCCCTGGTCGGCGCAGTGCTGGCCACCGGCCGCGCCATGCAGCAGATGCACGCGCGCAAGGCGTAAGCGGTATGCGGGCGGCCACACGGCCGCCCTGCAATGCAAAGAGGCCCGCATCGCGGGCCTCTTTTTATTTGCGCAATGCGCTGAAGCGTCGTCGCCTAGTGCGAGCCCTGTACCGTCAGGCGCGCCGCCGGCAAAATGGCGCGAAAGGTGCTCCCCTGGCCCATCTCGCTCTCGATCTCCAGGCGCCCGCCGTGCCGCGCCAGCACGTGCTTGACGATCGCCAGGCCCAGGCCCGTGCCGCCGGTCTCGCGCGAGCGTGACTTGTCGACGCGGTAGAAGCGCTCGGTCAGGCGCGGCAGGTGTTCCGGCGCGATCCCCGGGCCGGTGTCGGCCACGCTGTATTGCGCGCCTTCCGGATGCGGCGAGAAGGTGATGCGGATGGTGCCGCCGCCCGGGGTATAGCGCACCGCGTTGGAAGCCAGGTTGGAAAACACGCTGCGCAATTCATCCGAAGCGCCGCGCAGGGTGACCGGAAAGGTGTCGAGCAATATCGTGTGGCGCCCGCCGGAGAGGGCGCGGGTTTCGGAAGCCACCGTCTCCAGCAGCGACTGCACCGGAATCTCCTCTTCGCGCGCCGGGCTTGCCTGGGTCTCCAGCTTGGAGAGGGTGAGCAGGTCTTCGATCAGGCGCTGCATGCGCCCGGTCTGGTCGAGCATCATGTTTTCGATGCGCTGGCGCTGCTCGGCCGGCACGTGGGGCTGGTCGATCAGCTGCTCCAGGAAGCCGCCCACCACCGTCAGCGGCGTGCGCAATTCGTGCGAGACGTTGGCGATGAAGTCGCGGCGCATGGTCTCGACCTTGACGAAGGGCGTGATGTCGCGCGACAGCACGATGCGCCGGGTCTCCTGGAACGGCAGCATCTGCACGGAGAGCGTGATCTTGCCCGTGGGGTCGGTGAGCACCAGGGGCTCACGGAAGTCGGCGCGCACCAGGTATTCGGTGAACGGCGGCTGGCGCACGAGATTGGCGATCAGGTAGCCCTGGTCGCGCGCCAGGTCGATGCCGAAATGGCGGCAGGCCGAGGGGTTGCACCACTCGATGCGGTCGCCCTGGTCGAGGATGATGATGCCGTCGGGCAGGGCGCTGGAGGCCTCGATGAAGCGGTTCAGCGTCTCGGCCACCAGGTCGCGCCGCTTGTCCTCGCGGCGGCGCGCGCGGCGCAGGGCGGAAAACACCGTCTCCCAGGCGCCGTAGCCTTCCGGCAGGTCCTCGGGATGCTCGGCGCCCTCGTCCGGGCGCTGCAGCCAGGTCTCGACCCGGCGCAGGTAGAACAGGTGAAAGGCGATCAGCAGCAGCAGCCCGGCCAGGGCGATGAGATAGCCCCAGGGCGTGCCGAATATGTACTCCGCCATCGCGGCGCAAAAGCCGATGACGGCGAAACGAAAGGCAACCGGATACCAGAAGCGCGACAAATGAATGGGGTGCAAGGGCGGCGCCCGGCGGGCGCGAAGCCTCAATTATCGCCGCTTATCACTCGCCGCTGGTGCGCGCCAGGCGGTAGCCGGCGCCGCGCACGGTCTGCACCAGGGAATCGGCGCCGTGCGTGCCCAGCGCCTTGCGCAGACGCAGGATGTGCACGTCCACCGTGCGTTCCTCGATGAAGGAGTGGTCGCCCCACACCTGGTCGAGCAATTGCGCGCGCGAGAACACCCGCTCCGGGTGGGCCACCAGGAACTTCAGCAGCTTGAACTCGGTGGCGCCCATGTCGAGCAGCTTGCCGTCGGCGCGCGCCTCGAAGCGCGACGGATCCACCGTCAGTGCAGCATAGCCGATGGGCTCTTCCGCATGTTCCGGCGCGCGGCGGCGCAGCAGCGCATTGACCCGCGCCACCAGCTCGCGCGGCGAAAACGGCTTGGTGATGTAGTCGTCGGCGCCGGCGTCAAGACCGGTGATCTTGTCGCCTTCTTCGGCCTTGGCGGTGAGCATGATGATCGGCAGGCCCTTGGTGCGCGTGTCCTGGCGCAGCGAGCGCGCCAGTTGCACGCCGGACTCGCCCGGCATCATCCAGTCGAGGATGATCAGGTCGGGCAGCGCCTCGCGGATCAGGTCGCGCGCGGTCTGCGCGTCCATGGCTTTTTTCAGCTTGTAGCCCTTGGGAGAAAGAGCGAATTCCAGCAGTTCGAGAATTGCCGGTTCGTCTTCCACCAGAAGCAGGGTCGTGTCCAGGCTCATTGAGTGATTATCCCGTAAAGTCCGGAGAGGGGTGAAAACAGGCGGGCGATCATCCGAGAGCGGTGCTTTCGGACTGGCCCTGCGAGTGACGCACGTCGGTGCCGCTGGAAACGTAGATCACGTACTCGGCGATGTTCTTCGCGTGGTCGCCGACGCGCTCCAGCGCCTTGGCGATCCACACGATGTCGAGCGCCGTGGATATGGTGCGCGGGTCTTCCATCATGAAGGTGATCAGCTCGCGCAGCAGGCTGCGGAATTCGCTGTCGATGTGCTTGTCCTGCATGACGATCTGCTGCGCGGCTTCGGCGTCCATGCGCGCGAAGGCGTCGAGCGCTCCCTTGAGCATGGAGGAGGCCAGGTTGGCCGCCACCCGGACGTCGGAAAAGCCGCTCAGGTGGACGATGCCGCGCTCGTGCATCTGCTTGGCGATGCGCGCGATTTTCGCCGCCTCGTCGCCGATGCGCTCGAGATCGGTGATGGATTTCACCACCGCCATCACCAGGCGCAGGTCGCCGGCGGCCGGCTGGCGCCGCGCGATCAGGTGGGTGCAGCGGTCGTCCAGCTCGATCTCCAGCTGGTTGACCCGCTCCTCGGTCGCTTTGACGCGGTCCAGCGTCGGCGAATTGCCGTCGGCATAGCCGGCCAGGGCGTTGCTCACCTGCTCCTCGACCAGCCCGCCCATCTGCAGCATGCGGGTGCGGATCTCTTCGAGGTCGGCGTCGTATTGCGTTGAAAGATGTTCTTTGACCATGATGTCTTATCTCCTGGTGATCAACCGAAGCGGCCGGTGATGTAATCCTCGGTCTGCTTTTTCTTCGGCTGCACGAAAATGTCGTCCGTCTTGCCGAACTCGATCAGCTCGCCCAGGTACATATAGGCGGTGAAGTCCGAGGCGCGCGCCGCATGCTGCATGTTGTGGGTGACGATCACCACTGTGTAGTCCTTCTTCAGCTCGGTGATCAGCTCTTCGATGTAGCCGGTGGAAATCGGGTCCAGCGCCGAGCAGGGCTCGTCCATCAGCAGCACCTGCGGCTTGATCGCGATGGCGCGGGCGATACACAATCGCTGCTGCTGCCCGCCGGAGAGGCCGTTGCCCGACTGCTTGAGCTTGTCCTTCACCTCGTTCCACAGCGCCGCCTTGGTCAGCGCCCACTCGACGCGGTCTTCCATCTCGGTACGGTTCAGGTTCTCGAACAGCTTGATGCCGAAGGCGATGTTGTCGTAGATCGACATCGGGAAGGGCGTCGGCTTCTGGAACACCATGCCGATCTGCGCGCGCAACAGGCCCACGTCCATGGTGGTGGTCAGCAGGTTCTCGCCGTTCATCATGATCTGGCCTTCGGCGCGCTGCTCCGGATACAGCTCGAACATGCGGTTGAAGGTGCGCAGAAGAGTCGACTTGCCGCAGCCGGAGGGCCCGATGAAGGCGGTGACGCATTTCTCCGGAATCGACATCGAGACGTTCTTCAGGGCGTGGTAGCCGCCGTAGTAGAAATTCAGGTCGTTGACCTGCAGCTTGGACGGCAGTTTTTCAAGGCTAAGCGTATCGGCGGTCATGGATTATTTGGAACGCGAAAGAATGTATCGGGCGACGATGTTGAGCAGCAGCACCGCGGCGGTGATCAGGGCCGAGGCGCCCCAGGCCAGGCGCTGCCAGTCCTCGAACGGACTCATGGCGAACTGGAAGATCACCTGCGGCAGGTTGGCCATCGGCGCATTCATGTTGTTGGAGAAGAACTGGTTGTTCAGCGCAGTGAACACCAGCGGCGCGGTCTCGCCGGAGATGCGTGCAACCGCCAGCAGCACGCCGGTCATGATGCCGGCGCGCGCCGCGCGGTAGCACACCATGGTGACCATTTTCCACTTCGGGCAGCCCAGGGCAATGGCGGCTTCACGCACGGAGTTGGGCACCAGCTTGAGCATGTCGTCGGTGGTACGGACCACCACGGGAATGACGATCAGTGCCAGCGCGAAAGACCCGGCCCAGCCGGAATAGTGCCGGACCTGCGCCACGTATACGGTGTAGATGAACAGGCCGATGATGATCGACGGCGTGGACAGCAGCATGTCGTTGAGGAAGCGCGTCGCCGAAGCCAGCCACGAGCCACGGCCGAACTCTGCCAGGTAAGTGCCGGCGAGAATGCCGATCGGCGTGCCGATCGCCGTAGCGGAGGAGACGATCAACAGGCTGCCCCAGATCGGGTTGGCCAGGCCGCCGCTTTCCTTGGCGCCGGGTGGCGGCGTCATGAGCGTAAACAGGGTGGGGCTGAGTGCGCCGGCACTTTCCCAAAGCAGCGTCACCAGGATCCATACCAGCCATACCAGCCCATAAATCAGCATCGCCAGCGAAACGCCCATCAGGACACGGTTCTTCCTGCGCCGGGCCCGATAGATCGGGTTGCTCTCGGAGATTGGATTGAACATTGCAGGCACGGCGCTCATGAACGTGCGCCCTCATCGCGGCTCAGGCGCGACAGCAGGAATTTGGAAATCGCCAGCACTATGCTAGTGATCAAAAACAGGATCAGGCCCAACTCGATCAGCGCCGAACTGTGCAATTCGCCGCGCGCCTCGGTAAACTCGTTGGCCAGCGCCGAGGCGATACTGTTGCCAGGCGCAAATAGCGAAGGCGAGAGTTGGTAGGCGTTGCCGATGACGAAGGTCACCGCCATCGTCTCGCCCAAGGCACGACCTAGGCCGAGCATCACGCCGCCGACCACGCCCACCTTGGTATACGGCAGGACGACCCGGTACATCACCTCCCAGGTAGTGCCGCCCAGTCCGTAGGCCGACTCCTTGAGCATCGGCGGCACCAGGTCGAACACATCGCGCATTACGGCGGTGATGAAGGGGATGACCATGATAGACAGGATCAGCCCGGCGGTGAACATGCCGATACCCATCGGCGCACCGGCGAACAATAGTCCCAGGCCGGGAATGGCGCCCAGCGTCTTGATCATCAGCGGCTGGACGTAGGTGGAAAACAGCGGGGCGAAGACAAACAGGCCCCACATGCCGTAAATGATCGAAGGAATGGCGGCCAGTAGTTCGATGGCGGTGCCCAGCGGACGCTTGAGCCACTTCGGCGACAACTCGGTCAGGAACATGGCGATTCCGAAGCTCACCGGCACGGCGATGACCATTGCGATGGCCGCGGTAACCAGGGTGCCGAAGATCGGCACCAGGGCGCCGAACTGCTCCTTTACTGGGTCCCATTCGCTGGTCCACAGGAACGCGGGGCCGAAGCGCATGATTGACTTGCTGCTGCCGAGAACCAGCGATACGAAAATCGCCGCCAGCAAACTGAACACCACAAACGCCGCGAGTCGCGTCAAGTTGGTGAACAACGTATCTGCCAGAGCCGACCCATCGCGCGCGTGTGGAGCAGGCGGAATGGTGGTGGTCTTGGATTCCACTGGCTTGCGGGTCTCGGAATTGGGAAGGGTCGCGGTATTCATGGGAAGGAATGATGGAGGCGGGCGCTGTGCCCGCCGAAACTGCTGCAACCGGGACTACGGATAAAACAAGGAGATTTCTGCGCAACGCCCGGTCCCTTCACGCGAAGGGACCGGTTTTCAACTCTTAGTACAGGGCCTTGCCGGCGGTGTCCTTGATCTGGCTTTTCCACGAGGCCTGGATCAGCTTGACCACGGCGTCGGGCATCGGCACGTAGTCCAGTTCAGCAGCCATCGCGCCGCCGTTCTTGAACGACCAGTCGAAGAACTTCAGCACTTCCTTGGCCATTTCGGGCTTGTCCTGCGCCTTGTGCATCAGGATGAAGGTGGCGCTGGTGATCGGCCAGGAAGCCTTGCCGGGCTGGTCGGTCAGGATCACCGCCATGCCGGGGGTCTTGGCCCAGTCGGCGCCGGCGGCGGCGGCCTTGAAGCTGTCGTCTTCCGGCGCGACGAAGGCGCCGTCCTTGTTCTTCACCGAACCGAAGGCCAGCTTGTTCTGCTTGGCGTAGGCGTATTCGACGTAGCCGATGGCGCCGTTGATGCGCTGCACGTAGGAGGCGACGCCTTCGTTACCCTTGCCGCCGACACCGGTGGCCCACTTCACGGAAGTGCCTTCACCGACGCTGCTCTTCCAGTCGGCCGAAGTCTTCGACAGGTAGTTGGTCCACACGAAAGTCGTGCCCGAACCGTCGGAGCGATGCACCACCGAGATGGCGTCGTCGGGCAGCTTGGCGCTGGGGTTCAGGGCCTTGATCGCCGGGTCGCTCCACTTGGTGATCTTGCCGTTGTAGATCGCGGCCAGGAGTTCGCCGGTGAACTTCAGTTCGCCCGACTTCACGTCCTTCAGGTTGTACACCGGCACCACGCCGCCCATCACGGCGGGGAATTGCATCAGGCCGGCCTTGCTCAGTTCGTCAGCCGACAGGGGCATGTCGGAAGCGCCGAAGTCGACGGTCTTGGCGGTGATCTGCTTGATGCCGCCGCCGGAGCCGATCGACTGGTAGTTCAGGCCGTTGCCCGAAGCCTTCTTGTAGGCGTCGGCCCACTTGGCGTAGATCGGGTAGGGGAAAGTCGCGCCGGCGCCGGTGATGTCGACGGCCATGGCGTTGAGGGCAAAAGCGCCCGCCGCGATGGCACTGGCGATCCTGAGGGTCGTTTTCAGCATTGAATGGTCCTTTTTGAGAGTTTACTTCTGAAAATTTGCAGATTTATCAAGATGTTATTGTTATGGGCACTGCTTTTGACGCGACTGCGAATTACGTCGATGGGCGCACTTTATGACGGCAATATTTCACCTGTGTGACACGGCGGCCGGCGCGAACGCGGGCCTGTGGTTTGCTACAGCACAGGTTTACCGGATCAGCATGCCGTCCCGACCCATCATGGTCACTTCGATCAGACGCGCGCCGCCGCTACCGCCGCTGCCGGAGGCATACTGGTTGAGCAATCGGGTCATGTCGGTCTCCGGCAGGGCCACCAGAGTGGCGCTGACGTCCTCACGCCGCACCGCCTTGGCCGAAAGGCCGCGGCGCAACGCCTCCACCATGGTCTTGGCGGCGATGAAGCCTTCCAGGGTGAGTTGCGAGGGCGGCTCGTCGCGGAACTTGCGCATCGCCCGCACATGTTCGCGCACCACCGGTACCGACTCCTTTTGCGGGCTCGGCACCACCTGGGTGATCACCATGCCGCGCGCCGCTTCCGGCCCGGCGATTTCCAGGAGCGCCGTATTGTTCACCAGCGACAGGGCGCCGACGGTGATGCCGAGCTTCTTGAACGGGAATTCGCGGATAAAGCCGCCCGCCACCGAACTGTCGCCGAGCAGGAACACCGCCTGCGGGCGCGCCGCCTGCACCGCCTGCGCGGTGGCGCGCGCATCGCCACCGATCTCGGCCAGGGACACCTCGCAGACCGGCTTGCGGCCGATCGCCGCGATCGCCTGGCGCACCGCCGCCAGGCTGGCCTTCTGCTCGTCGCCGGGGGTGACGACCACGCAAAACGCCGTCAGGCCCAGGTTGGTAAAGTGGTGCACCAGGCTTTTCGCCTCATCGGCATAGCTGGCGCGCATGGTCCTTGTCTGGCGCTGCGCCGCCGGCAGGCCGGTGAGCGGGGCGAACAGCACCACGTTCTGCTTTTCGGCGATGCCGGCGTCGCTGAGGCTTTTCATGGTGGCGTCGCCGATGGCGCCGAACAGCACGTCGGCATGGCCCTCGCCCAGCAGTTCGGCGGCCGCCCGCGCCACTTCGGCCGGCTTGCCGCCGCCGTCCTTCACCAGGTGGACGATTTTGTGGCCGTTGATTCCGCCTTCGCTGTTGACCTGGTCGAAATAGGTTTTTGCCCCGGCCACATAATCGCGCCCGGCTTCGATCCAGGCCGGCGACTGGTCGACGATCTCGCCGACGACAATTTCATTGCCGGCGGCGCGCGCGCCGGCGCTGGCGATGGCGAACGCGAATACGCACATCCCCCTGATGACACTTTGCATGAGTGGTTGTTTTCCCTTTGTATGGCGCCATTTGTCTGTGGCGCTCTGGTCCTGCGATTGAGGCGCAAAGGTAAGATCGGCGCATGACAGGCGGATGAATGAGCTATGCATGGGGCTGCGCCGTTCACTTCACTGTCACCTGCGGCCGGTATAACCGCGCGGTCCAAGACAAAGGAGCTGTGGATGCATCTGATCCTGTGGCGTCACGCCGAGGCCGAAGAAGGCAAGAACGACATGAAACGCCCACTGACCAAGCGCGGCCTGAAGCAGGCCAGCCTGGCGGCGGCCTGGCTGCACGCCAACCTGCCCAAGGGCGCGCGCATCCTGGTCAGTCCGGCGGTACGCGCGCAGCAGACCGCGCAGGCGCTGACGCTGGATTTCGAGACCGTCCCGGGTCTCGCGCCGGATCAGAGCGTGGCCGACCTGCTGGCGGCGGTGGACTGGCCGCAGGGCGGGGGGGCGGATGGTAAAGCCTCGGGGGCGATCCTGGTTGTAGGCCACCAGCCGACCCTGGGCCAGTCGGTGGCGCTGTTGCTTTCCGGCAGCGAGGCCGAATGGAGCATCAAAAAGAGCGCGATCTGGTGGCTCACCGCGCGCACCCGCGAAGACGAAGCCCGCACCGCCCTGCGCGCGGTCTGGTCCCCCGAATTCGCCATGTA
Organism: Betaproteobacteria bacterium; assembly: GCA_028292405.1. Classification (GTDB taxonomy): domain Bacteria; phylum Pseudomonadota; class Gammaproteobacteria; order Burkholderiales; family JAEUOS01; genus JAQGMJ01. The sequence goes on along the minus strand of JAQGMJ010000024.1, from coordinate 28,907 downwards.
GCCGGGCGGCAATGCGACCGGGCGGCCGCCCGGCCGGCCCGCAGGAAAAGGGCGAGGTATGGCACAATTACATCATGACGGTGTCGTGTGTAAGGGTTTTTGTTGCCCGGGAGCTGCTTGTTATCAAAGCTTCACGGACGCTTCACCGATCGGTCATATCGGCTAGGCACGATTGCGCCGGTATGTGCCAAAAAGAAAAGGAGTGCGCATGAAGACACATCCCTGGCTGCAGGAATTGGTCACGATCGATTCCGCTTCCGAACAACCCGAGCCAAAAGCCCGGTTTGAACGGAAGGCCGCGGCAGGTTACACGCTCTCCCTGGCGTCGAGTCAGTCGGAGATCGCCGAGGCGCAGCGTTTGCGCTACAAGGTGTTCGCCGAGGAAATGGGCGCCAAGCTGGCCAGCGAGCCGAAGGCGGGCCAGCCCGGCTACGACGTCGACGAGTTCGACAAGTATTGCGAGCACCTGCTGGTGCGCAGCGAGGCCGACGGCCGCGTGGTGGGCACTTATCGCATGCTGCTGCCGGAAAACGCGCGCCGCATCGGCCGCCTGTATTGCGAAAGCGAATTCGACATCTCGCGCCTGGCGCACCTGCGCAACTGCACGGTGGAGGCGGGGCGTTCCTGCGTGCACCGCGACCACCGCAACGGCCAGGTGATCATGTCCCTGTGGGCGGGCGTCACCCGCTATGTGAAGCGCAACGGCTACCAGTACCTGATCGGCTGCGCCAGCGTTCCCTTGCGCGATGGCGGCCACGGCGCCGCCAACCTGTACGCCTCGCTCAAGCCGGAGCAGTTTGTCGCCCCGGAATACCGCGTGTTCCCGCGGGTGGAGCTGCCGTGGGAAAAGCTGCGCACGCCGGACGCGCTGGTGGTGCCGGCCCTGATCAAGGGTTATTTGCGCCTGGGCGCGAAAATCGGCGGCCCGCCCGCCTGGGACCCGGATTTCAACAGTGCCGACATGTTCATTTTCCTGCCGATGAATGAAGTCAATCCGAAATACGCCAGGCACTTCGGGCTCGATGCGCTGAAGTAACAGGCTCGAAAGCCATCGTCCGGATGGCCTCGGGCGGCGAAATCGCTCACCTCCCGTCGGGCGGCCTGTTTGCGGAAGATCGACGAAAATCCAGTGGTATCAGCCACTTGGCGATGTTCGTCGACTAAATCTGTTGAATTTGTAACTGACCCTTGGATCCCGCGGGATGCGCTGATAGGCTAGGTTCTGGCTTGTTTTCCTTGCGTGCCGCGCACGCAAGGATGGCGTTGGTTCCTTAAATACCGCACTTCAAATCCTGGCGGGTTCCGTGTCCCGCCTGAATTGTGAAAAAAACCTCTGGTCCCCGAAGGGCTTCTTTCAGGACGTCCCCCAAGGGGACTTGCTTCGGGGCGTTTTCTCAGGTTTTCGGCCAAGGGACTTCACAGTCGTGTTGGGCGACAAAAAGTGCGAAACCACCGTTATCCCCCAAGGGGACTTCCTTCGGGGCGTTTACCGTGGTTTCGCCTTTCAGGTATGCCTGGGCGCCAGTTCCTGGCTCCACAGGGTGACGTTGTTCCAGTCCTTGAGCATCACCTTCATGCCGGCGGTTTTGGCGTCGATGGCGACTTCGCCGAAGAATTGCATGTCGGCCGAAGGCGGCAGGTTGGCCTGGCCCGCGGCCGGGGCCTTGATGAACTTGAGTTCCGGGCCGAAGGTGTTGTCCAGCGGGTTGGGACCGAAGGTGCCGGCGTGCAGGGGACCTGAGACGAATTCCCAGAAGGGGTCGAAGTCGGCGAACTGGGCGCGCACCGGGGTGTAGTAGTGCGCGGCGGTGTAGTGGACGTCGGCGGTAAGCCAGACGGTGTTGCGGATGCGGTTGCGCTTGATGAACTTCAGCACCTGGGCGATTTCCAGTTCGCGGCCCAGGGCCGGGCCGTCGCCGTTGGCGATCGCCTCGAACATCGGGCGGCCTTCGGCGTCTTTGCCGTCATCGACTTGCAGGCCGATGGGCATGTCGGCGGCGATGACCTTCCAGGTCGCTTTCGAGGCGATCAGCGCGCGCGTCAGCCAGGCGATCTGCTCGGCGCCGAGGTAGACCGACTCGGCGTTGATCTCGGTTTGCCGGTTGTAGCTGTTGCCGCCGCGGTAGGAGCGCATGTCGAGCACGAACACGTCGAGCAGCGGACCATAGGAGAATTGCCTGTACACCCGGCCCGACTCGTCGGCGCCGTGCTGGCGCATCGGGCTGTATTCCATGAAGGCGCGCTGGCCGCGGGCCGCCAGCAGGGCGATGTTCTTCTCGTAATAGCGCGCGTCTTTGGTAAGGTCCTTGGTCGGCGAGTAGTTGTTCAGCACCTCATGGTCGTCCCATTGCCAGATCTGCGCGATTTCGCTGTTGAAGCGGCGCACGTTGGCGTCCATCAGGTTGTAGCGGTGGTTGCCGCGGTACTCGTTGAGGGTCTCGGCGACCTTGGATTTTTCCTCGGTGGTGAGGTTTTTCCACACGCTGCCGTCGGGCATTTTCACTTCGGCCTGCACCACGGAGTCGGAATAGATGGTGTCGCCGCTGTGGATGAAAAAGTCCGGGTTTTGCGCGCGGATGGTTTCGTAGCACTTCATCCCGCCGGCTGCTTCGTTAATGCCCCAGCCCTGGCCGCAGGTGTCGCCACTCCAGACGAAGCGGATGTCGCGCTTGCCCGTGGGCGGGGTGCGGAAGTGGCCCGGCGTAGGGGCGGAGAGGGCGCCGCCGGCTAGGTCTTCGAACGTGACGCGGTAGAAAATGTCCTGGCCGGCGGGCAGGCCGGTCAGGTCCAGGCGCGCGGTGAAATCGCTATCCTCCAGCGCATTGGGGCCGCGCACGCGCTGCACATTGCTGAAGGAGGATGTGGTCGACCATTCGACCCACATGCGCGCGGCGCGGTCGCTGCGGCTCCAGACGATGCCGTGATTGGCCGTCACGTCGCCTGCCTGCACGCCGGAGAGGATTTGCGGGCGCGCGCTATCGCGGGTGATGATCGCCGGCGCCTGGCCGAAGGCCGGGTTCCCAAGGGCGGGCAGGGCGAGAGCGGAAGAGGTCTGTAGAAAACGGCGGCGGCTGAAAGGCATGCGTGCTCCCTGAGCAATGATCAAAGCCCAGCATGTTTGAAGGTGCAGATGACAGGCGTATTTCAGTGCGCTGCTGGAGCGCGCTCACGCGGTGCAGGTGCACCTGCACCACGGCGCCGTGCTTAAGCCGTGGCGGTCTCGACCTGCTCCAGTTCGAAGGCAAAGGGACGCGCTTCGCCCAGCCCTTGCCAGTGCTTGATTTCCTGGTTCAGCGAGTATTCGGTCAGCGGGTGCAGGCGCAGCCAGGCCGGCTCGACCTCGAGCACCAGCCGGTTGCCGTTGAGTGCAAGCCTGACGTCGGTCAGGTCGATGTCCTGGCGGCTGCGGCAGAAGAGGGCGGCCAGGCGCAGGCAGGCCACAGAGAGCCATTCGCTGCGGCCGGTCTCGCTGCTGTGCCGGGTCAGCTTGGGCAGCTTGCCGGCGTGGCCGAGGATCAGGAAGGCCAGGCGCTGCTGCTCGGCGCGGGAGAAGCCCGGCATGTCGGCGTTGGCGATGATGTAGGCGGAGTGCTTGTGGTAGCCGTTGTGGGCGATGGTAAGGCCCGCCTCGTGCAGGCGCGCGGCCCATTCGATGAAGCGGATCGCCTCGAAATATTTCTCGCGCAATACGGGTTTCAGATGGGCCGCCAGCATCAGCGCCAGGTTGATGATGCGCTTGGACTGCGCGCGGTCGACGTGGTAGCGCTCCTCGAACTGGGTGACGGTGCTCTGGCGCTTGTCGTGCGGGCCGTTCGGCTCCTTGATGCGCGAGAGCAGGTCGTAGAGCACGCCCAGGCGCAGCGAGTTGTCCGAGACGTGCATCGAGCTGATGCCCAGCTCGGCGAAAACGGCGGAGAGGATGGCGAAGCCGCCCGGCAGGTTGAGCGCGCGGTCGGGCTTCAGGCCCGAGAGCTTGAGCGCCTCGATCTTGCCGGAGGAGAGCATCACCTTGCGGATCCAGCGCAGGCCGTCGACGTCGATGGTGCCGCTTGTCGTTGTCGTACTGGCGCCCTTGCTTTCGCGCAGGATGCGCGAGATCGCGCGCGCGGTGCCGGAGGAAGCGATGGCGGTGTGCCAGCCCGAGACCATGATGTCGGCGGCGATCACCTGGATTTCGCGGCGCGCGGCAAGCTCGGCCTGCTTCAGGGTGAAGTCGTCAATGAAGCCGCCGGGGAAGTGGTCCAGCGTATAGTTGATCGAGCCCATGTACAGGCTTTCCATCAGCTCCGGCTCGAAGCCGGTGCCCACCGAAAATTCGGTGGAGCCGCCGCCGATGTCCACCACCAGGCGCTTGCCGTAGGGCGTGGGCACGCTGTGCGCAACACCGGAGAAGATCAGCCGTGCTTCTTCGCGGCCGGCGATGACTTCGATCGGAAAACCGAGCAGGCGTTCGGCGCGGGTGATGAATTCCTGCGCGTTCTTGGCAACCCGTAGCGTGTTGGTGCCGACCGCGCGCACCCGTGTATGGTCGAAGCCTGCGAGGCGCTGGGCGAACAGGGCGATGGCTTCCAGGCCGCGCTCCATTGCCTCGTCGGTCAGGCGCTTGTCGGCGGTCAGGCCGGCGGCCAGGCGCACGTTGCTGCGGATCGAGTCGAGGACGTAGATCTGCCCGCCGTCGGCGCGGCCGATCTCCAGGCGGAAGCTGTTGGAGCCGAGGTCGATCGCGGCTAGTTGCAGTGAAGTGATCAATTCGTTGTCCGTGGCGCAGGGTATGCGCGGCACCCACCGTCCCAAACCGGAAAGCGCGGTGAGCTAGTGTAGGATGGCTATATGACACTCAGATGAAACTTTACTGGTGCTCTGTCATCAAACTGTCACAAAACGAACCTATACACTGGCAGGATGACCGCAAAAGAAAGTATCGGCGCCTCGTCCGCCAGGCAGGAGCCGGCTGTGCGCAAGGCCTCGATCAAAAAAGACCCCCCAGGGCAGGCCGCGAAAAAACGCAAAGGCCCGCGCACGCTGCCGTATTTCAACCGTGAGCTGGGCATTCTCGCTTTCAACGAGCGGGTGCTGGCGCAGGCCGCCGACGAGCGCAACCCGATGCTCGAGCGCCTGCGCTTCCTGTGCATCGTCAGCTCCAACCTGGACGAGTTTTTCGAGATTCGCCTGGCCGGCCTGAAGGAGCAGGTGCGCATCGACCCGACCCATCGCGAGGCCGACGGCATGCCGGTGGGCGAGGTGCTGGTAGCGGTGCGCGAACGCGTGCAGGCGGTGCTCGCGCGGCAATACCAGTTGCTCAACGAGGTGATTCTGCCGGGGCTGGAAGCCGCCGGCGTGAATTTTCTTTATCGCCCGGACTGGAACCCGGCGCTTGAAACCTGGGCGCGCAAGTATTTCGACGAGCAGATATTCCCGGTGCTCACACCGATCGGCCTGGACCCGGCGCACCCGTTTCCGCGCGTGCTCAACAAGAGCCTAAACATTGCCATCGAGCTGGAAGGGCGCGACGCCTTCGGTCGCGACGCGCGCCTGGCCATCGTGCAGGCGCCGCGCGCGCTGCCGCGCCTGATCGCGCTGCCGGCCGACCTGTTCGGACCGAACGCCTTCGTGCTGCTGTCGACGCTGCTGATCCGCTATGCCGACGAGCTGTTTCCCGGCATCACCGTCAAGGGCTGCCATCCGTTTCGCGCCACCCGCAATAGCGACCTGTTCGTCGACGAAGAAGAAATGACCAACCTGCGCCAGGCCCTGCAGGGCGAGCTGCCGCAGCGGCACTTCGGCGACGCCGTGCGCCTGGAGGTGAACCACGATACGCCGGGCCATGTGGTGGACTTTTTGCTGGAGCAGTTTGCGCTGGACGAGGCCGACCTGTACCGCGCCGAAGGCCCGGTGAACCTGGCGCGCCTGATGCAGCTGGCCGACGTAGTGGACCGCCCGGACCTGAAGTTCGCGCCCTTCGTCGCCAACCACGCGGGCCTGCTGGACGAGCACGAGCATGTGTTCGAGACCATCGCCGCCGGCGACATCCTGCTGCACCATCCCTTCGAATCGTTCGACCCGGTGCTCGACTTCGTGCGCGCGGCGGCCACCGACCCGGCGGTGGTGGCCATCAAGCAGACCATCTACCGCACCGGCGCCGACTCCGAACTGATGGAACTCTTGATCCGCGCGGCAAGCAGCGGCAAGGAAGTTACGGTGGTGGTGGAGCTGATGGCGCGCTTCGACGAAGAGACCAACATCAACTGGGCGGCGCGCCTGGAGCAGTCCGGCGCCCACGTCATGTACGGCGTGGTGGGCCACAAAACCCATGCGAAGATGTGCCTGGTGGTGCGCCGCGAAGGCGCGCGGATGATTCGCTACGTGCACCTGGGCACCGGCAACTACCATCCGCGCACCGCGCGCCTGTATACCGACTTCGGCCTGATCACGGCCGACCGTGAACTCTGCGCCGATGCCAACGAAGTGTTCCGCCAGCTCACCGGTGTCTCGCAGGCACGCAAGCTCGCGCGCATCTGGCAGGCGCCGTTCTCGATGCACGACAACGTGATGGCGGCGATCCGCAACGAGGCGCGCAATGCGCAGGCCGGCACCAAGGGGCGGATCATCGCCAAGATGAATGCGCTGCTCGAACCCAAGGTGATCGCCGCGCTGTATGCCGCCAGCCAGGCGGGCGTGAAGGTGGAACTGATCATCCGCGGCGCCTGCGCCCTGGTGCCCGGGGTGCCGGGGATCTCGGAGAACATCCGCGTGGTCTCGGCCATCGGCCGCTTTCTCGAACACAGCCGCATCTACTGGTTCGAGAACGCCGGCGAGCACGTGGTGTACTTGTCCAGTGCCGACTGGATGGACCGCAACTTTTTCCGCCGCGTCGAAGTGGCCTACCCGGTGCTCGACGCCAAGCTGAAAAAGCGCGTATTCAACGAGGGCCTGGCGCCGTACCTGCGGCGCGATGCTGGCGCCTGGGAACTGAAGCCCGATGGCGAATACATCCGCCGCGCCGCCGGGCCGACCACGGTGCAGGAGCGCTTGCTGGCGAGCCTGGGCAAGCCGGCCGCGCCCGGCACGCTGAAACTAAAGGCGATGCAAAGCGCGCTCAAGGGCCGGCGCCACGCCCGATAAGCTGCGGGCCGCCGGGCGGCCTGCAAGCAGCAGGCGCTAATCCACCTTATCGCTTCGATTCGTCACGGGGGGACCAGGCATTTCGCTAAGATAGCGCGCGGCGCAATTTCCGCTCGCGCCTCCATGCGAAAGAAACGATGAAACGGCTCTCCCTGGCCCTGCTGTTGCTGTGCGCGTTGGCCGGCGCGGCACAGGCGCAAACCTATCCTGACAAAACGGTGCGGGTAGTAGTGCCCTTTCCCGCCGGCGGCGCCGTCGACATCGTGGCGCGCCATGTGGCGCAAAAGCTCTCCGGGTCGCTGCCGGCGCAGTTCATCGTCGACAACCGCGCCGGGGCGGGCGGGGCGATCGGCACCGACTTCGTGGTCCATTCGGCGCCCGATGGCTATACCCTGCTGCTGGCTTCCTCCAGTTCGCTGTCGATCAATCCGCACCTGACGGTCAAGCAAAGCTATAACCCCTTCACCGACCTGGCGCCGATCATTTTCCTCGGCTACGCGCCCAATGTGCTGGTGAGCGCGCCCTCGCTGCCGGCGAAGAACCTGAAGGAACTGATCGCGCTGGCCAAGGCCAAGCCGCAATCGCTCACCTTTGCCTCCAATGGCGCCGGCACTGTGAGTCACCTGACCGGCGAGTGGTTCGCGCAGCGCCTCGGCGTGAAAATCCTGCACGTCCCCTACAAGGGCGCCGCGCCGGCGGTAATCGACACCATCGCCGGCCAGACTTCCTTCCTGTTCGCCGTTTTCCCCAGCGTGGCCAACCACGTCAAGAGCGGCAAGCTGCGCGCCCTCGCTGTCACCGGCGCCAAGCGCATGGCCAGCGAGCCTGAGCTGCCGGCGATGGCCGAGACCCTGCCGGGCTTCGAGTCGATCCAGTGGTGGGGCCTCTACGGCCCGCCGGGTCTGCCGCAGCCCATCGTCGCGCGTCTCAACGGCGAACTGAACAAGTTATTGCGCACCGCCGACATCAAGCAAAAGTTCGCCATCGACGGCGCCGAGCCCAGCTGGGGCACGCCGGCCGAACTTGCGGCGTATCTGAAGACCGATTCCGAGCGCTGGGCCGGCGTAATTAAGGCCGCCGGCATCAAGCCGGAATAACGCCGGGTAACGAAAACCCTATTTAGGAGAGCATCGCCATGACATCCCTCAGCCGGCAGTTCGCGCAATGGGTAGTGGGTTTGAAATACGAGGACCTGCCGCCGGAAGTGGCGGACCGCGCCAAGGGCGTGACCCTGCAATGCCTGTCTTCCATCCTGATCGGCGCGCAGACCAAGCCGGGGCGCGACGCCTTCGAGCTGATCAGCGGCGAAGAGGCGGGCGTGACGAACGGCGCCACCATGATGGTCCACGGCGGCAAGGCTACCCGTGGCGGTGCCGCTTTCGTCAATTCGGAGGCGGCTTTTGCCGGCGGCAAATGGGACACTTTCCGCATGCTGATGCATCCGGGCACCAGCGTGATCCCCGCCGCGCTCGCCGCCTCGGAGGCCACCGGCGCCTCCGGCCGTGATTTCATCACCGCGGTCGCGGCGGGCTATGAAGTGATGGAGCGCCTGGCCGCCGATGTCATTCCCACCCTGATGGCCCGTGGTTTTCACGCCAGCCCGGTATTCGGCATTTTCGGCGCGGCAGTGGCGGCGGCGAAAATCTTCGGCCACAACGAAGAGCAGATGAACAGCACCATTGCCCTGTGCGCCAGCCTGGCCGGCGGCAACCTCGAAGGCGCGCGCAGCGGCGGCCGCGCGCTGCGCGAAGGCGCGGCGGTGCGCAATGCCATGCTTGCGGTCGCCCTGGCCAAGCAGGGCCATGTCGGCGGCGAAACGGTGCTGGAAGGCGAGGCCGGTTTTTATCACGCCTATGTCGGCAACAATCGTGGTGAGCTGACCTACAGCTTCGTCGGGCAGACCCATACCGACCTTACCAAGGTGACGGAGAACCTTGGCCGCGACTGGATTTTCCTCGAGACCCTGTACCGCATCTATTCGGTCTCCGGCTACAACATCGCCCACATCGACCTCACCGCGCGCATCTGCGAAGAGAACAATATTCGCCACCAGGACATCGAACGCATCGAGGCGGTGGTCAACTGGCTGGAGACCCAGTATCCGAGTCCTGCTTTCCCCAGCCGCCGTGAAGACCAGATCCATAAGCCCGGCAGCACGGCCTACCACCTGGCCTACGCCGCGGTGGCGCGCGGCTTTCCGATGCTGCGCGAATGGGTGCCACAGACGGCGGGCGCCGACGATCCGCCCGAGGTGGAAGCACTGACAAAACGCGTGACGCTGATCCCGTCGCACAGCATGCCGCTGTTCGGCCCGCGCATCACCATCGTTACCAAGGACGGCAAGAGCCATACGCTGCAAGGCACCGGCCGCGAATTCATCTGGGACTTCGCCGAGCAGGCAAAGCGCATTCGGCCGATCGTCTCCGGCCTGCCGATACCCGAAGGGCAATTCGATGCGATCATCCAGCACTGCCGCACGCTCGATGGTCTTGAACGCGCCGACGCTCTGGTCAAGCTGATGCTGAAGTAGTCGCGGACAGAAGACAAGCAGCACACGCGCCGGCCAAGCGCGTCACAAAAGCTTCACGCGCGTGTCATGTGGACGCAATGCGCCGATGGTCCAATTCGGCTTATTCGCTCCGATTTCAAGGACCGTGCGCCCATCCGACCTGCCACCTGACCACAAGCCCGGATACCGGACCATCTGGATTTCCGACATCCATCTGGGCACCGCCGGCTGCAAGGCCGAGTATCTGCTGGACTTCCTGCGCCATAACGAGTCCGACACCCTGTACCTGGTCGGCGACATCATCGACGCCTGGCAGCTGCGCCGCAACTGGTACTGGCGCCAGGCGCACAACGATGTGATCCAGAAGATCCTGCGCCGCGCGCGCAAGGGCGCGCACGTGATCTACGTGCCCGGCAATCACGACGAGCCGCTGCGCGATTATCTCGGCCTCACCTTCGGCGGCATCGAGGTGCAGGGCGAGGTGGTGCACACCCTGGCCAACGGCAAGAAAATGCTGGTGATCCACGGCGACCTGTTCGACGGCGTAATCCGCCACGCCAAGTGGCTGGCGCACCTGGGCGACACGCTCTATACGATGGTGCTCAAGCTCAACCACTGGGTCAACCACTGGCGCACCCGCCTAGGCTTTCCCTACTGGTCGCTGTCGCAATACCTGAAGCACAAGGTGAAGAACGCGGTGAACTTCATCAGCGATTTCGAGCATGCGCTGACGCATGAAGCGAAGCGCCGCGGCCTCGACGGCGTCATCTGCGGCCATATCCACAAGGCGGAAATCCGCGAGATCGACGGCCTGCTCTATTGCAACGACGGCGACTGGGTGGAAAGCCTGACCGCGCTGGTCGAGACCCACACCGGCGAGCTGAAGATCATCGAGTGGAACCACATCCTCGGCGCGCCGGAGGAAGACGAAAGCAATGAGGCCGCCGACGTCAGCGGAGTCATCGCAAGGGTCGCGGGCGCCACGCCCGAACCACAACTGGAGTCCGTGTGAGAGCCATCATCGTCACCGATGCAGCCCCCCCGCAAGTCAACGGCGTCGTCATCACCCTGACCACCGTCGCCCGCGAGCTCGAAGGCCTGGGCCACGACATCCGCTTCATCACCCCGGCCACCTTTCGCACCGTGGCCTGCCCGACCTACCCGGAAATCCGCCTGGCGCTATTCCCCGGCGGCGGCGTGCGCCGCGCCATCGACTCGCTGCAGCCCGACGCGGTGCACATCGCCACCGAAGGCCCGCTGGGTATCGCCGCGCGGCGCTACTGCGTGCGCCACGAGATTCCCTTCACCACCGCCTACCACACCCGCTTTCCGGAATACGTGCGCGCGCGTGCGCCGATTCCCAAGGCGATGACTTATGCCTGGCTGCGGCGCTTCCACGGCCGCGCCCAGCGCGTGATGGTGCCCACGCCCTCGATCGGCGGCGAACTGGCGGCGCGCGGCTTCGGCAATTGCGTGATCTGGCCGCGCGGCGTCAACCTGGAGCGCTTCACCCCCGACGGCGAGACGGTCGAGCGCACCGGGCGCGCCAAGACCGGCCCCTTGTTCATGTACATCGGCCGGGTCGCGGTGGAAAAGAACATCCGCGCCTTTCTCGACCTCGACCTGCCGGGCGAAAAATGGGTGGTCGGCGGCGGCCCCGACCTGGAGCGCCTGCAGCGCCAATACCCGGACGTGCATTTCGCCGGCCCCAAGGAGCATGCCGACCTGGCGCGCTACTATCGCGCCGCCGATGTCTTCGTCTTCCCCAGCCGCACCGACACCTTCGGCCTGGTGCTGCTCGAAGCCCTGGCCTGCGGCGTGCCGGTGGCGGCTTTTCCGGTGGCCGGGCCGATCGATGTGATCGGCGCCACCGGCCCCGGCGCGCTTGACACCGACTTGCGCGCGGCTGCCCTGAAGGCGCTGGAGGTGCCGCGCGAGGCCGCACGCACCCATGCGCTGCAATATTCCTGGAACCAGGTGGCCCGCCTGTTCCTGAGCTACCTGGCGCCGATCGCGCGGGTTTAAGCCTGGTCTAAGCCCCGGTAAACCACGCAGCGGCGCGGCCAAGCCGCGCCGCCGCCAGGAAGGTCCGCCCGCCAAGGCATAATAGCGGCCGTGGCGGCGCATTGCGCGCTGCGTTCAGGCGGGGAAAATCACTTGATTCTGGTTACCGGCGGCGCCGGCTTCATCGGCTCCAACTTCGTGCTCGACTGGCTTGCGCAAGGCGGCGAGCCCCTGCTCAACCTGGACCAGCTCACCTACGCCGGCAACCTGGAAAACCTGGCGTCGGTCGAAGGTGACGCGCGCCACCTGTTCGTGCGCGGCGACATCGGCGACAGCGAACTCGTCGCCGGCCTGCTGCGGCAGCATCGCCCTCGTGCCGTGTTGCACTTTGCCGCCGAAAGCCATGTCGACCGCTCCATCCTCGGGCCTGCCGAATTCGTCGAGACCAACGTGGTCGGCACCTTTCGCCTGCTGGAGGCGGTGCGTGCCTACTGGCGCGAGCTGCCCGAAGGCGAGGCGCGCGCCTTCCGCTTTTTGCATGTGTCCACCGACGAGGTCTATGGCACCCTGGGCCCGGATGACGCGGCCTTCTCCGAGACCAACGCCTACGCCCCCAACAGCCCGTACGCGGCATCGAAAGCGGCCTCCGACCACTTCGTGCGCGCCTATCACCACACCTACGGCCTGCCGACGCTGACGACCAATTGCTCGAACAACTACGGCCCCTTCCAGTTTCCGGAGAAACTGATCCCCCTGATGATCGCCAATGCGCTCGATGGCGCCGCGCTGCCGGTCTATGGCGATGGCCGCCAGGTGCGCGACTGGCTCTACGTCGGCGACCACTGCGCGGCGTTGCGCCGCGTGCTCGAGGCGGGCCGGCCCGGCGCCACCTACAACATCGGCGGCTGGAACGAAAAGGCGAACATCGAGGTGGTGCATGCGTTGTGCGACGCGCTGGATGCAGCGGTGCCCAAGGCCGGCGCGGGCTATCGCGCGCAGATCAAGTTCGTGGCCGACCGGCCCGGGCACGACAGGCGCTACGCTATCAATGCCGGGCTGATCGAGCGTGAGCTGGGCTGGAAGCCGGCGCATACCTTCGAGACCGGGCTGCGCCGGACCATCGCCTGGTACCTGGACCATGCCGGCTGGGTGGCGAACGTGCGCTCCGGGGAATACAAGAAATGGATGGAACGCAATTACGGCGATCGCGACGGCTTGCGCAGCGCGCTGCCGGTGAAATAGGAAAGCCCGCATGCTGGGACGATTGATCAAGGGAATAGTGGGCGCGTCAGGCCGCAACCCGGACGATGCATCGCCCGCGCCGGCGATCGAGGCCGCGAACGCGGCAGCCGCGGTTGCGCAGCCGCTGCCTTCGGGCCCATCAGCGCCAGCGGCGGGCGAGCCGAGGACAGTGATCGCCTTCCGCGGCCATAGCCGGTCCGACGGCTTAGCCGCGGGGGTCCACGCTGTCTCGCAGGTATTCACCATGCACGGCTATAACTTTGTCACGGTTGATCTGCGCACGCCGGAAGGCGCCGCCATACTGGGCGAACTTTCGGCGAAGCCGGAGGAGATTCTTTTCGTTGCCGGCTCCATGGGACTGGCGGACGACTGGCAGATCGCCACGCCGGAGGGGCCGCGATCCGTCTGGAACCATCTGGGTATCCCTTACCTCGGCGGCTTTGGTGACCACCCCGCCTATCACTGGGAGCGTCATCGGCCGCGGGGACCGGGATTTTTCAGTTTTTATGTGTTCCAGGAGCATCTGGATGCCACCATGGCGTGGATGTCGCCGCCGCCACTGGCCGGCATCATCCCGCCGTGGCCGTTTGACGCCGTCGACAAGAGCGCGCTCGATTTTCCGGCCAAGCGGGGCGGAAAGGTGTATTTCTTCAAGAACGGCAACGATCCGGAAGCGCTGCTCAAGTTCTGGCGCAGCCTGCCCGCGCCGCTCGGTGGCTGGCTGATGGAATTGGCGCACAGCATCGACGTGACGCGCATTGGCCGTGGCCTGGATCCATTGCACCTTCTGGTGCGTGATTTCGTGCGCAACAAGGGATACTGGCTCGGCCCGCCGGAACGCATCGAGATCTTCCTGGTCGCCCAGATGGACGATTATGCGCGCCGGATCAAGTCCACGCTGATCGCCCAGGCCATACTGGACCTTCCGGTACACATTTTTGGAGATAATTGGGGTCACGTGGACTTCACCGGGCGCCGCGCCCTGCATTCGCCGGGGCAGAGCTATTTCACCTCGTGCGGGCTGGTCAACGACGCGCTGGCGGTGCTCGACATGTCGCCGAATACCCAGAGCGCGCCGCATGAACGCTTCATGGGCGCGGCCGGCCGGTACACGCTGTGCCTGAGCAATGTGCAGCAGTATCATCTGGACCACTATCCGCAGGCGCCGCAGATGCTGTTTGAGTTCGAGCCGGAGGCGATTCGCGAACGGGTTGCCGGGGTGCTGGCGCAGCCCGGGTACCATGTCGATCTGGGGGTGGCGGTTGCCGAACATGCGCGCGCCCTCCACGACCCGGCCGAGCTGGTGCGCTGCTTCGTCGATGGCGCCCGCCTGGCGCGCATCGCGATAGCCGGCCAGGCATTTGCCGGCCAGCAGGACTTTGTCAACTGGCCGGTGCAGGGCCGCTGAAAACAAGAACGGCACATCGGCCCGCGGCGCAGCTGCCGGCCCGTGACGACCGGTGGGATGCAAGCGCCCGATCACGGACCGCGGGAAGGGAACACAAGCAATGCTGGGAAGAATCATCAAGGGTGTCTTCAGGTCGGCAAACGAGCCGCCCCCCCCTGAGGCGCCCGCGCTGGTGCGGGCGATGCCATCGCCGCACGAGCATGCCTCGCGCTATGCGGGCAATACCTTCATCTCGTTTTCCACGAGCAGCCGTTCCGACGGCCTCAATAGCGGTGTCAACGCGCTGGCGCAGATGTGCCGCGCACAGGGTTACCGGTTCGAAAACATCGATCTGCGCGAAGACGGCTGGTCCGAAAGAATCTTCGAACTGGTGCGCAAGCCGGAGGAGATCATTTGCACGGTCGGCTTGGCCGGCATGCTCGACTCGATGCAGGTGCAGGCGCCGGAAGGGGCGCGCAACCTGTGGACCGAAGCGGGCATTCCGTTTCTCTCGTTTTTCGGCGACCATCCGGCTTACTTCATCTCGCGGCACCAGTTCCGTAGCCACGGCCACCTTTCGCTGTATTGCTTCACCGAGCACATGGAGGCGGTACGCGCCTGGATCAACCCGCAACCGACGATCGGACAGCTGACCCAGGCGCACTGGGATGCGGTCGGCCCGGAGCAGATCGATTTCAGCGCCAAGGCCTCCGGCAAGGTCTGCTTTTTCAAGAACGGCAACAACCCGGCCGCGCTGCGCGATTTCTGGCGTACCCTGCCCACGCCGGTGTCCCGCTGGCTCGAGGAACTGTCGCACAGCTTCGATGTGCTCAAGCTCGGCCGCGAGGGCAAGCCCCTGCACCTGCTGGTGCGCGACTACCTCGTCAGCAAGGGGATTTACATGGACACGCGGCCCTGGGTGGAGGTGTTCCTGGTCGCGCAGCTCGACGACTACGCGCGGCGGATGAAGAGCACCCTGGTGGCCGAAGCGCTGCTGGACTTGCCGGTGAACATTTTCGGCGACTTCTGGGACCACGTCGATTTCACCGGCCGGCGGGCGGTGCATCTGCCCGGCCGCAGCTATTTCGACACCCGGCAACTGATCTCCGATTCCTTGTGCGTGCTGGATATGTCGCCGAACACGCAAAGCGCGCCGCACGAGCGTTTTCTCTCGGCCATCGGGCGCCATACGCTGTGCCTGACCAACACGCAAAAATATTACGAGGACAACTACGCGCGCGCCGGGGAGATGATGTTCGACTTCGACGCCGAGAGCATCCGCGAACGGGTCGCCGGCGTCCTGGCGCGGCCCGCGCAGGCAGTCGAGCTGGGCGCCGAGATCGCCGCGCAGGGGCGCGCGCGCCACACTGGAGCGGCGGCGCTGGAGTCGCTGATCGAATACGCCAAGCTGGCGCGCTTCGGCATGTCGCCTGCGCAGTTTCCCGGCCAGCAGGATTTCGTCGCTTGGCCGAGATAGGCGGCACCGCCATGCGCACCTGCGTGATCGCCGCCATCGAGGAGTACCTGCCGGCCGCCAAGCTGACCAACGACGAACTGGCGGCGGACTACCCCGAATGGCCGGCCGCGAAAATACTCGACAAGACCGGCGTCGAGACGCGCGGCCTGGCCGGCGAGGACGAGTGCGCCTCCGACCTCGGCTACGAGGCGGCGCGGCGCCTGCTCGAGCGCGGTCCGGTGCCGGCGGCGGAAATCGATTTCCTGCTTTTTTGCACCCAGAGTCCCGACCACTTTCTCCCGACCACCGCCTGCCTGCTGCAGCAGCGCCTGGGCCTACCGGTTTCCTGCGGGGCACTGGATTTCAACCTGGGTTGCTCGGGGTTCGTCTACGGCCTCTCGCTGGCCCAGGGGCTGATCGAGTCCTGCGGCATGCGCAACGTGCTGCTGATCACCGCCGACACATATTCGAAATTCATCCACCCGCTGGACCGCAGCGTGCGCACCGTGTTTGGCGACGGCGCCGCCGCCACGCTGGTGCGCGGAGGCGAGGCCGCTGCACCGTCGCTCGGCCCCTATGTTTTCGGCACCGATGGTAGCGGCGCGGAAAAGCTGATCGTGCCGGCCGGCGGTATGCGCCTGCCGCGCAGCGAAGAGACCGCCCGGCTTGCCACCGATGCCTTCGGCAACACCCGCAGCGCCGACCATCTCCACATGAACGGCCCGGACATCATGCAGTTCACCCTGGGCATGGTGCCCCCCCTGTGCCGCGACCTCTGCTCCAAGGCAGGGGTGGCGATGGAGCAGGTGGATTACTTCGTGTTCCACCAGGCAAGCGCCTTTATGCTGGAGGCCCTGCGCAAGAAGATGAAAATTCCGGCCGAGCGCTATAGTGTGTGCCTGCGCGACACCGGCAATACGGTGTCTTCCACCATCCCGCTGGCGCTCAAGCGCGAACAGGCGGCCGGCCGAATCAGGCCGGGCATGCTGGTGATGCTGGTGGGCTTCGGCGTCGGTTATTCCTGGGCGGCGACCTTTTACCGGTTCCCCGCCGGGTAGGCCGGGTTGTAGGGGCCGCGGCGATCGGGAGCGCGAAACGGGGCTGAAGACAGGGCGCGCACTTCAACCGGGGTGCATCCGTCTTGATATAGTTGACATGATTATCGACAAGCGGGAGCGGGCCTTGGATATCCATGAGTTGGACTACTTTTCTCCAGAGATTTTTGAGAAAGAGATAACGAAGATTTTCCATGGAAGTTGGTATGCAATAGGCTTTGCCAGCGACCTCCCCAACCACAACGACTTTTTTCTTGAACACGTCGGCCACAAGGAGGTCCTTGTGCAGAACGTGAACGGGGAGATCCGGGCATTCACCAATGTATGCCCGCACAGATTCAGCGCCATCCACACCGAACCCAGGGGAAACCGCGCATTGGTGTGCCCGTACCATCTGTGGAGCTTCAATGCCGAAGGCGTTGCGCGATTTCCCGGAACAGCCGATGCGGGTTGTCCGCCGTCTTCCGGCGGCAGTCCGCGGCTGGAGGCATGGCGCGTCGCGACTGCCGGCAATGTTATCTATGTCTGCCTTAACCCTTCCGCCCCTTCCCTGGAGGACTACCTGGGGCCAAGCAGGCAGTGGATCGAGGAGATCAGCCTGGGTTGCGGTTACGAGTTCAAGTCGTTTCAATCCGAAATACAGGCCAACTGGAAGGTGATCATCAACAACACCCTCGAGTTCTACCACGCCTATTCGGTGCATCCGCAGACATTCAGGCCGTTGATCAATGCTCCGCTGCAAAAAATCAAGGCATTGCCATCCATTCCGCCGAATATCCACTACGCCATGCCGTTGAAGGAGGGCGACGCCACCATGGCCCGCCTGGACAAGCTGTTTGGGCGCCTCCTCAAGCAGCCGGCCGGCATCGAAATGGATGCTTACGAGCACCTCTATTCATTTCCCAACCTGACCATCGGTCACGTCAACGCCCGCAGCTTCTCTTTTTTCCAATACGAACCGGTCTCGCCCGAGAGGACGAAGCTGAAGGTCAGAGTCTGGATGCCAAGCGCCGTGGCTGAAAATTCGTCATCGATCAAGGTCATTTGCGAGGATTTTGAAGTGAAGCTCAGGCCGTTCATCTTTGATATTGCCGAAGAAGACCGGGTGACCTGCGAAGCCGTGCAGCGCGGCTTGAAGTCAAAGCCGAAACAATGGGCCTCCAGGTTCATCGAGGATGAAGCCCTGGTCGTCCGGTTCCAGAAAGACTACGTTCGCCTGATGAATTCCTGAGGGTTCGCCCGGCTGGATACGCGGAGGGCACTGCGCCTGCCGGCACCTGGAAGGGCCTATCTGGAGGCGTGGGTCGCCAGCAGGCGTGCAGGGTTGCCGAAAACGGTGGTATGCGGCGCCACGTCCTTGATGACGACCGAGCCGGCCCCCACGATGGCGCCTTCCCCGACATGTATGTCGGGAAGGATGGTGCAGTGGGGATGCAGGGTGGCCGTCTCGCCGATCACCGCGCCGCCGCCGATGAATACGTGCGAGCTGATGGTGGCGCCGTCGCCCACCACCACGTCGTGACCGATGGCGCAAAACCCCTGGATCAGCACCAGTTGCCCGAGAGTCACATTCGACGATACGTGGCTGTTGTTCAGCACCATGGTGCCCGGCACGTCGCGGTAGGTGTGGGCCACCAACGCGTTGCGGGAGAGCACCGCCGCCAGGCGGGCGCCGCGTTCCTGCAGCATGCGCCCGACCTTGAGGCGGCCGGCGGAGTCGCCGATCGCCACCACGTATTCGCAATCGGCGACCGGCTGGTGATCGGCGATGCGCCCGAGCAGCCCGGGCGCATCGGTGATGATGTCGTCGATGACGCCGACGATCTCGTAGCCGCCGAAGGTCTCCAGCCACGTCCTGTGCTCGCGGCCCAGGCGGCCGGCACCGGCGATGATGATGCGGCGCCGGATTTCCATGGCATCAGAGGACACTGTAGCCGCCGTCGATGACCAGGTTCTGTCCGGTGACGAAACTGGACGCCGGGGAGAGCAGATAGAGGATGGTACCGGCCACCTCGTCCACCTTGGCGTAACGCCCGCCCAGCGGGTAGCGTGCGCGGTCGGCGCGCACATTCTCCTCGGTCAGCTGGGTGAGGCCGTCGGTCATCTCGGTTTCCACCATGCCCGGCGATACGCAGTTGGCGCGGATCTCCTTGCCGCCCGTTTCAAGGGCAATCACCTTGACGATGCCCGTCAGGGCCGCCTTGCTGGCGGCATAGGCGGTGCAGCCCAGGCTGCCGACGTTGGGGCCGTTGATCGACGCGACGAACACCAGGGAGCCGCCCCTGTTGATCTTGCCCGCGCGCGCCAGTTCGGCCGTCAGGAGTAACGGCGCGGTTTGGTTGATGTCGATCACGCGCTGGTATTTTTCCAGGGAAAAAAAGCGGATCGGGTTGTTGAGAAACACCCCCGCCGAATGGACCACGCCGTCCAGCGCGGGCAGGGCCTTGACTTGCTCGCGGTAGGCGGGGAAGTCGAGCAGGTCGAATGCCAGCGGGGTCAAGCGCTCCGGCGCCAGTTGCGCCAGTTCGTTCAAACGTTCGGCGTTGCGGCCGACGGCGATGACGCGGGCGCCGGCTTCGAGCAGTCGGCGCGTGGTGCCGTAGCCGATGCCGGAAGTGGCGCCCGTCACCAGGATAGTCTTGCTGTCAAACTGCATCCATGGCCTCTCGATAGGTTTTCTGGAAATGCCCGACGCGCGCCTCGGCGGGCACCAGCTGGTGCGGCCCGCGGGCATACGGCAGGCCGAGTTGCGAACTCTCCAACTGCACGCGGTCTTCTTCGATCACGAGCGCGGAAAAGGGACCCGCCGCCGCCTTGAAATGTTCGCGGATGGCATCTTTCTGGCGCATCAGGAGCGGTGTTTCATACAGTTCCGTTTCAAGCAGCGTGGTGCCGGCCGAGGTCGGCAGGAAATGGCCGATATAGGCGATCAGACCGGAAGTCACCGCGACGAACAGGTTGGGATAGACGAACGCATGCGTAAATTCGCGATGCGACTGCGGGATCAAGCGGCGCACGCGCGCATCCAGCCCCTCCTTGGCGTGCATCACGTGCCAGGAGCAATCCCCTTCCGCCCCCCATTCATACCCGCCGGCGGAGGCATAACCCTGCGAGACGAAGGAAGGGCCATGGAGAAAGGAGACGTGATAGGCCTCGGTGACGTTTTCCACCAGCAATTTCCAGTTGGCCCGATGCTCCACGGAGTGGCAGCGAAAAGGCCGGGCGCCGGCGTCGAGATCGAATCCGATCCGGTCCAGCACGCGGCGCGCCGCTTCAAGCGCCGGCGCGCGGCCGCTCAGATCGGCAAACAGCAAGCCGCGCAGTTCGGCGGTGGGATAGCTTTGCAACTGCTTGCGCGCGATGCACGCCGGGTCGGCCAGCGGCGCATGGCTCAAGGCGCCATCGGGCGCGTATTGCCAGGCGTGGTAACCGCAGCGCAGCGGCTTTTCGCCGTAGCCCAGCGGGTGGATCAGGTTGCCGCGGTGCAGGCAGACGTTGTCCAGCGTGTGGAAGCGATCGCCGGCCTTGCGGGTCACCAGGGCATGATTGCCGGCCAGGTAGGCGCGATACGCGTCGGGGCCGTCGAATCGCCAGGCGCTGCCGGCGAACAAGCGGCTGCCGAAGACCCGCTCCCGCTCGCGCGCGAAGACTTCGGCGCTATGGTATTCCTCAGGCCGGATAGACATCGTCGGTCTCCACCCACGAGAGCACCGTGCCTTCACCCATCTCGGCGGCGACGGTTCCCCAGGACAGGCCGACGCCGAATCCGATAAACAGCGCACGGCAGGGAAAGCGCCAGGCGTCGCGCGTGTGGCAGATGGTCAGGGGCACCGATGCCGAGCTGGTGTTGCCGAACTTCTCCAGCGAGGTCGGCACACGCTCTTCGGTCACGCCGATCTTCTTGCGCACGGTGTCGTTGATCATCTTGTTGGCCTGGTGCAGGACGCATTGGTCCACGCTGTCCGGCGTCCATTGCGCGGCTTCGAGCGCGCGCAGCACCGAGGCAGGCACCTTGGAGATGGCAAAACTGAAGATATCCGCGCCGCGCAACACGAGGTTGGCGGCGTTGCGCAGCATGCCGTTCTTGTCGGCCACCGGCACCAGGTTCTCGGCGGTAACCGGCTGGCGCGCGGCCAGCCCGCCACCGGGAATGATGATCGCCTGCGCGCCCTTGCCGTCGGACATCAAATCGAAATACATCGGCGCGGCGCACGCGTCTAGTTCCAGGGCGGTGGCCGAGCCGGCGTCGCCGAACAGCGGCCAGCTCGACTTGTCGGCGATGTTGCAGACCTCGCTGCAGATGTCGCCGACCAGCAGTAGCGCTCGCCGGATGCCGGCGGTATTCATCAGCGCGCCTACTGTGAGCAGGCCATAGGGATAGGCCGAGCAGCCCAGGTTGATGTCAAAGGCAAGGCAGGTGGTGGGAATGCCTAGGCGGTGCTGCAGCTGGATGGCGGTGGCGGGCACGGGCTGGTCACCGGTCTGGGTGATCAGGATCAGCGCGCCAATGTCGCCGCGTTCCCAGCCCAGCTTGCCGAGCAGGTCGGCGGCGGCAAAGGCGCACAGGTCGGAAGTGCACTGGCTGCCCGAGACAATCCGGCGCTCGTAGATGCCGGTGCTCCTGGAGAACCGTTCCGCTTCCTCCGCGCTCATGTGCGGATAGTCGGCAACCCGCGAAACAGTGGTCGGCACCGCCGTCGAAATACCGCGAATCGCGACGCCACTGAGCTGGGACATGATGCCTAACGCCGGCTGCTGATCAGGGTCCAGAGATCGGCGACGGTCTTGGAAGTCTCGAGATCTTCGCCACCCAGGGTCACCTGGTAGGCGTCGTCGACCATCGCGATGATGGACAGCGCGCACAGCGAGTCCCAGTTTTCCAGCGCCTTGAATTCCGTCTCGGCCTTGACCGCTGCCGGATCGACTTCGATGGCGTCGGCGAAACTCTCGATAAATTCTTGCTGCGACATATACGGCTCCAGGAAAATGACTTTGGCCAAATGTTAAATCGGAAGGTGGTTCCTGATCAGGCGGTCAGGGGGCGATTATCCCGCTATTTCGCGGATCAGGGAAATCACCGCCTCCTGGGCCGCAGGCCCCAGATCGGGGAAAATCGGCAGGCAAAGTACCTGCTCGGAAATTGCGGTGGCCACCGGCAGGTTGCGCGAATCGGAGGAAACCAGGTTGCGGTACATTGAAAAGGAACTGATGAGGGGGTAGAAGTAGCGCCGCGCGTAGATGTTGCGCTCGCGCAGCTTTTCGTACAGGCCATCGCGGCCGACCGGGAAGCCGGGCTCGACCAGAATCGGGAAGTACGAATGATTGAGCTCGACATCGGCCGGCAACGCCGGCAGCCGGATGCCGCGCACCCCGGTCAGGGCGGCCATATAGCGCTCGGCCACGCGCTTGCGCCCGGCGAGGATCTTTTCCATGTGCGTCAACTGCAGCAACCCGAAAGCCGCCTGCACTTCGTTCATCTTGGCATTGATACCCGGCGCCACCACGGTCACCTCGTCGGCGAAGCCAAAGTTCTTCAGATCGTTGATGCGCGCGCGCGTCTTGGCGTTCGGCGAGACCACGGCGCCGCCCTCGAACGTGTTGAACACCTTGGTGGCGTGGAAACTGAGGATGGAAAAATCGCCGGCGTCGAGGATGGTCCTGCCGTTTTGCCGCACGCCGAAGGCATGGGCGGCGTCGTAGATCACCTTCAGGCCATGGGTGTCGGCGATCTCCTGGATCGCCTCGATGTTGCACGGGCGGCCATACACGTGCACCGGCAGGATCGCGCTGGTCTTTTGCGTGATCGCCTCGGCGATGCGCCGCGGGTCGAGGTTGAAACTGTCCGCCTCGATGTCGGCGAACACCGGGTGGATGCCGTTCCAGTGCAGCGCGTGGGTGGTGGCGACGAAGCTGAACGGCGTGGTGATCACCTCGCCGGAAATGCGCAGCGCCTGCAGCGCGGTGATCAACGCCAGGGTGCCGTTTGAAAACAGCGAAATGTATTTGACGCCGAGGTACTCGGCCAGCGCGGCCTCGAGCTGCTGGTGGAACTGGCCGTTGTTGGTCAGCCACTTGCTGCCCCAGATCTCCCGCAGATAGGGCAGGAACTCCTCCAGCGGAGGCATGTAGGGCTGGGTGACATAAATGGCGGCGCCGGGGTTCGCAGAGGGGGCGCCCGGGAGCATCGGCGCATCAGCCGGCGGCGACTCGGGGTTGCCCATTTGCCCGCCGCCTTGCCCGTCTTGTCGTCCGCCTTCCCGCGTACTCATCGCGGGACCCGGTCAGGAAGCCGGTTTGTCCGCGCCCTGCTTGCGCGTAACGTAGACGATCAGGCCTTCGGTGGCTACATCGACGAACTTGTCGTCGTAGCCCATTTCCTTCAATTCCCAGCGGAAGGTATTGCCCAGCTTGGCCTTCTTGAAATAGCCCAGCTTGTTCTGCGCGGCGAACTCGGAGGCGCGGCTGAACGCCTCTTCGAGAATCGCGGTCAGGCGGTTGGCGGAAACCTTGCGCCCGGGGTCGTTGGCGATGGCCGCCGGATAACGCTCGCCGATGTCCTTGGCAAGATCCTTGGCGAACTGGTCGACATCGCTGCCGGAAAAGAGTTTGATCATGCTGGTTTTATCCGGATAGTCGCTATTTGGGTATGATAAGCTCAATCAATGACTTCAACAATCAAGCCTTGGGCGCTCTGCCGCTACGAGCAATGAAAGCCCGCGAAGTTTACACTTTTCCCATACAAGCGGCAGGCTGCGCCGCAGGGGCCTGATATTTGCACCTTTTCATTTTTGCACCGTTGCGGCGCCCCGGGCAGGCATGGGCGACGAACGGCACCACCGGTCCGATGGATGAGCCGCCACGCGGGCGCTTACTGCGGTGAAATACGCGCCATGCCGGCGCTGCCGCCAAGCTCCGGAAATCGCGCCCATCCATGCTGAAAAACCTGTTTTCCAACGCCCAGCCGGCAGCGCAATTCCGCAGCCCGCTAAAGCTCAACCTTGGCTGCGGCTATCGCAAGCTCGACGGCTATGTGAACGCCGACAAGTACCCCGACAGCAAGCCCGACCTGCTGCTCGACCTCGAGGCGCTGCCCTGGCCCTTCCCCGGCAATTCGGCGACCCATGTCTTCATCAGCCATGTGCTGGAACACATCGGCCAGAGCTCGGCGCTGTTCCTGGCGCTGATGCAGGAGCTCTACCGCGTCTGCGCGCCGGGTGCGGAGGTGACCATCCGCGTGCCGCACCCGCGGCACGACGACTATCTCGGCGACCCCACCCACGTGCGTCCCATCATGCCGGCCACCCTGCAGGCTTTCGACCAGGCGCTCAATCGCGAGTCGATCGCCGCCGGCACCGGCAATACGCCGATCGGGGTGCAGCTCGGCGTCGACTTCCAGGTGGTCGCGCTCGAATACCTGCCCGACCCGCGCTGGAAGCAAAAGCTCGACGCCGGCCAGATCACGGTGCAGGAGCTGATGGAAGCGGCTAGCGCGCAAAACAACGTCATCGCCGAACTGATTTTCACCTGCGTGGCGCACAAGCCGGGCCGCGGCTAGGGGCGGCTCTGCCATGGCGGCCGTTGCGCAATCAAAATATCTAGAATACACGTATGTCATTCATCGCTAGTTTGCTCGGCAAGGGCGCGGCGGCGCAGCCAGCCAAGCCCACGCTGGAACAGCTGATTCGCCGCACCCCCGGCCTGCATCGCCTGTTTCCGGACGACCCCGAACGCCTGTTCAACCTGGGCGTGCTGCTGTTCGACCGCGGCGACCAGAGCGGCGGCATGCTCGCGCTGCAGCGCGCCATCGAGCTGGGCATTCCAGAATGGCGGACCATCATGGTGCGCACCCGGCGCGCCTTGATCGACCGGCAGGCCCGCGCCGCGCTGGGCTTGATCGAGCCTTTCTTGCGCGAGGGCGTCAGCATGCCCAACCCGGAGCTCTACCTGCTGGCGGGCTCCAGCGCCTGGGAAGCCGGCGAAATGCGCAAGGCGGTCGGCTACTACGAGACCGCTGCCGCCCTGAAGCCGCGCGACGCCGTATACCTGGGTTCTCTGTGCGGGGCGCTGGGCATTGTCGGCGAATACCAGAAGTCCTATGACGTGGCCAAGCGCGCCCTTGAACTGGACCGGCGGGAAGCCCCCACCCTGCAGAACCTGGCAATCGCCGCGCGCGAACTGCTCAAGCTTGACGAATTCCGCCAGGCCAATATCGACCTGTGCGACTTCTATCCGGCCAACGAGCGCTTTCGCTGCCTGCTTTCCTATTCCCTGCTGATCGAGGAGAATTTCGCCGAAGGCTGGCCGATGCACGAAAACCGCGACTTCCGCTATCGCGAGCAGGGCTTTCGCGAAAGCACCCTGAAGGCGCCGCGCTGGAAAGGCGAATCGCTGGAAGGCAAGACCCTGCTGATCGTCTGCGAACAGGGCGCCGGCGACAATTTCATGGTGGCGCGCTGGTTCCCCGAGATCAAAAAGCGCGGCGCCCGCGTGGTGATCGAATGCATCGCCCCGCTGATGGGCATCCTCGGGCGCGTGCCCGGCGTCGACCAGGTGATCATGCTGGAAAACGCCAAAGAGCCGGATCTGCACTACGACCTCTGGGTCGGCAGCATGAGCCTGCCCTGGATCTTCCAGGTTACGCGTGAAAACATCCATGCCCCGGCGCGTTATCTACAGCCCAGCGGCGCCTCGGAAGCTTACTGGAAAGAGCGCGTCGCGCCGGCGCGCGGCCTGAAGATCGGCCTGGCCTGGGCCGGCAACCCCGGGCACTCGAACGATCTCGCGCGCTCGATGAAATTCACCGACGTCGAACCCCTGCTGGAGATTTCCGGCACCACCTTTTTCAACCTGCAGGTACCGGCGCGAGACCTGGTGCCGCGCGCCAACCTGCTCAGCTATACCGACGAGCTGCTCACCTTCGACGACACCGCCGGGCTGATCGACCAGATGGACCTGGTGATCTGCGTCGACACCTCGATCGCCCACCTCTCAAGCGCGCTGGGCCGGCCCACCTGGATCGTCAGCAGCATGCGCCCGGAGTGGCGCTGGGGCCACGCCGACCTGCCGGTGTACTGGTACCCGACCGCCAAACTTTACTGCTGCGAGCATCCGCTCGACTGGGCCAGCGCCATCAGAAAAGTGGCGCGCGACATCCGCGCCCTGACCAGCAATGCGCCGCAGGCCACCGGAGGGCTGCTCGATGTGGTTTGACGCGGCCCGCAAAAAACGCCGGGAAAGCGAGATTTTCCGGCTGATCGACGAGGGCTTCGAAGCCCTGAACAAGAACGAGCTCGACGCCGCTGGGCGCAGCGCCGACGCCATCCTGGCGCTGGACGCCGTGCAGGTCGATGCGCTCTACCTGAAAGGGCGCATCGCCCACCAGCGCGAGCGTCTGGATGTGGCGCAGGATTTTTACGAGCAGGCGATCCTCTCCAAGCCCGATTTCCTCGATCCCTATCTCAAACTGATCGCCCTGACGCTGACCAGCTTCCGGCATGCCGACGCCCGGGCTGTCTGGCAACTTGCCTTGGTGCAGGTCAAGCCCGACTTCGAGAAACTGGTCGAACTGTGCGCGCCGCTGGTCAACGAATTTCCCAGTCAGGTGCGCGACGCGCTCAAGCCGGCGATGGGGCGCACGCATACCAGCTCGCGCGTCTGGACCACCTACCAGCAGGTGCTGCACCGCCTGCGCATCGACGGCGAAGAGTACGACGCCTTTCTCGCCGAAATGCGCGACCTGTTCCCCGGCACGGTCGAACTGGCCGCCGCCGAGGCGATGGCCCTGAGCTACCGCAACCGTGTCGACGAAGCCATCGTCATGTACAAGGAACTGCGCGAGAAACATCCGGAACTGGTATTTTTCGACGGCGAACTGGCGCGCGCCTACCGCGAGAGCGGGCGCTACGACGAGGCCCAGGCGCAGGCCACCATGCTGACCACCGCCTTTCCCGACCAGGCCGACTTCGCCTTCATGCTGTCGGAGATCAAGCTGTGCAGGGGCGACATCGCCGCCGGCCTGGCGCTGAACGAAAAGCGCTTCAACCGCGACCAGGGCTTCAACTGGAAATACCTGCCGATGCCCAATTGGAACGGCGAGCCGCTCGCCGGCAAGCGCATCCTGGTGATCGAGGAGCAGGGCTTCGGCGACTGCATCATGTTCGGCCGCTACCTGCCGGAACTGCTCAAGCGCGGCGCCAACCTGCGCTATGTCTGCCGGCCGGCGATCTACCCGCTGTTCGCCGGCCAGCCCTCGCTGCGCAAGTCGGAGATTTTCATCCAGGCCGAGAACCTGCGCCTGGTCGACGACATGGACTACTACATCGCCACCATGAGCGTGGCGCGCTGCCTGGGCATCGACACGGCCAGCGCCGGCCAGGGCGCCGTCTACCTGAGCGCCGACGAAGGGCGCGCCGCCAAGTGGCGCAAGCAGTTGCCGCGCGACGGCCGCCCGCTGGTGGGCATTGCCTGGGCCGCCAATCTCAACACGTCGTTCGGCAATGCCAAGTCGGTGCCGCAGGCGCTGATGCCGCAGATTCTCGACCGTCCCGACATTGCCTTCGTCAGCCTGCAGGTGCCGTCCGACCTCGACGATCCGCACCGCCACCTGTATGCGCACACGCCGGAAATCGCCGACTTCAACGACACCATGGCGCTGATCGACTGCCTCGACGTGGTCATCAGCGTCGACACATCGGTGGCGCACCTGGCCGCCTCGATGGGCAAGCGCACCATCGTGTTGTCCAAGTTCGCGCCTGACTGGCGCTGGGACGCCCCGCCCGGCGGCAAGCCCTACTGGTACCCCGATGTCGAAGTGGTGCGCCAGGAAGCGCCGCGCGACTGGTCCGGCGCGATCCGCCGCCTGTCGGAACTGCTCGGCGAGATTCGGCCCGGCGTCTGATCGCGGCGCAGCGGGACAAAAATCCGCCCGGAGGCGCCTCAGCCAAACAAAAAGCCGCCCCGAGGGGCGGCTTTTTGGAGAACGGCACAGCTTAGCGGCAGGAAGCCGGCATGTACTTGGCCGGAGCGCCCGTGCAGGACCACACCAGCTTGTTGTCGGTAGTGGTCTTGGGGATCATGGTGACGATCGAGCCGGAGGTCGGTGCGGTGCCGGTCACGGTGATCACGCCAGTAGAGAGGTTCACGGTGGCGCTGCTGATCATGCCGGTGGAGGAGATGGTGATGGCGGAAACCCAGCCGGCGGCCCAGGAGCCGTAGGTCTGCATGCCTTCAGTGAGCCCGGTCTTGGCCGACGAGCCGGCCAGGATCAGTTCAGAAACGCGGGCACGGACGGTGTAGTCCTGGTAGGCCGGCAGTGCAACAGCGGCCAGAATGCCGATAATCGCAACCACGATCATCAGTTCGATCAGCGTAAAACCTTTTTGCATTTTGATAAACATTCCTGGGCCTTTGGGGTCGTTGACGGGAAAGAAATTATCCGATTGCTGTGGCTCATTAGATATTATCGTTCGGGGACTCACAATCTCTTAATCATTAAACTTTGCTGTTTTTCGGTGAATTTAAAGATATCTAACAATTTTTGATGTTACGGTGCAACAAGGCGGCGGGCGCAACCAGCAGCCGTTTTTGCCGAATTATAGCGGGATGCAACCGAGCGAAAAGCCGCCCGGCGGCCTGGCTGAATGAAACGCCATACCGCAGGAGGGCGCATCCAGCCAAGACCCCAAGCCGAAGAGTGGTCCGCCCAAACAAGAAAGCCGTCCCGGAGGACGGCTCGCCGAAACAAAAAAGCCGCCCCGAAGGGCGGCTCGCCGAAACAAAAAAGCCGCCCCGAAGGGCGGCATTTGGCGAACAGTACAGCTTAGCGGCAGGAAGCCGGCATGTACTTGGCCGGGGCACCGGTGCAGGACCACACCAGCTTGTTGTCGGTGGTGGTTTGCGGAATCATGGTGACGATCGAGCCGGAGGTCGGCGCGGTGCCGGTCACGGTGATGATGCCGGTCGCCAGATCCACGGTGGCGCTGCTGATCATGCCGGTGGAGGAGATGGTGATGGCGGAAACCCAGCCGGCGGCCCAGGAGCCGTAGGTCTGCATGCCTTCGGACAGACCGGTCTTGGCCGACGAGCCGGCCAGGATCAGTTCAGAAACGCGGGCGCGGACGGTGTAGTCCTGGT
>JAQGMJ010000007.1 GCA_028292405.1 Betaproteobacteria bacterium | reverse complement strand
ATGCCGGGGGGAGCGGCTGCCAGTCCGCCGGCGCGGCCCGGTGCGTTGACCGCGGCGGGCGGATTGGCCGGATTGCGCTCGGGCGCGCCATAGGCGCCGCGCAGGGGCGGCGCGTCGGTGCGCGGCGGGTCGAGCGCGATGATGTATTCGCGGTTCATCGTCGTCGTCGGGCCGCAATTGACTGCGAGGCTCAGCCGCATCAGCGGCTCCTCGACCCCGCGCGAAGTGCGGATGATGATGACGCCGCCGCCCACTTCCGGTTGCACCTCGATGCGCGGGTCGGGCAGGTCAGGCACGCCGCTGGCCTGCGCCGCGCCGGCGCTGCCGCGGGTGCGGATGCACAGGGGCACGACATCGTCGCCGCGCGGCGTCACATAGCGCACGGTGCCGTAAAAGGCCTCGCCCAGGCCCGAGCGTATGCTCAGTTCGCCGAGCGAAAGCGCATGGGCGGCGCCGGCCAGGCCCATGGCCCCCGCCAGCACGCCAGCGCGCAGCAAAAAGTATGACAATTGCTTAATTCCGGACCTATCTTGCCCCAAGGCAAAGGATTGTTTGGATTGCCCGCGATCGAACCCGCTGACGCGGCACCCGAGCCTTCCCCTGAAACTTGCCAATATCATGGCGATTTCAGGGACGGCATCGTACCACCGGGAAGTCCTTGGACTCATCCAATACTCTTTATCATTTATTCTGCGAGCGGAATTGCTCTCATTCTAAACATCTATAAACGTGCCGTCATGCAGGTTTACGCTAAATTGCGAAAACCAAATCGAGGGAAACCGGCCTAAAATCCTGTTTCCCGGCAAATTTGACACTTTTTATCTTTCCAGCCGGCTATTCAAAGCGACCTTTGTGCCAAGCCGCCGGCACGGCCTGTTGGCCGCCCGGCCAGACCCCATTTTCTTCGTCATCGGCAAAAACCAGACATGGACCAAGCTCTCCCACAGACCATCCTCCTGAAGGATTACCGGCCGTTCAGCCACCGCATCGAAACGGTCGAACTGCGCTTCGAACTGGACCCGGAGGCCACCCGCGTCAGCAGCCTTCTCACCCTGCAGCGCGATCCTGCCGGCGACGCCCCCCTGGTGCTCGATGGTCAGGAATTGATTCTTGAAAGCGTCACTCTCGACGGAAAAGCGCTGACCCCAGCGCAATACAGCGTCGATGCAGGACACCTTACGATCCCCGCCACGCCGGAAAAGTTCACCCTGGAGATTGTCACCCGCACGTCACCTGTCAAAAATACGTCATTGATGGGTCTATACGCCTCCAACGGCAACTACTTCACCCAATGCGAAGCCGAGGGCTTTCGCAAGATCACCTACTTCCCCGACCGCCCCGACGTGATGAGCCGCTTCACCGTCACCGTCGTCGGCGACAAGGCCGCCACGCCGGTGATGCTGTCGAACGGCAACTGCGTCGAGCGCCGCGACCTCGAGGCTGGCCGCCACCTCGCCAAGTGGGTCGACCCGTTCAAGAAGCCCGCCTACCTGTTCGCGCTTGTCGCCGGCAAGCTCGAGTGCATCGAGCAGACCATCAAATCA
Organism: Betaproteobacteria bacterium; assembly: GCA_028292405.1. Lineage (GTDB taxonomy): Bacteria > Pseudomonadota > Gammaproteobacteria > Burkholderiales > JAEUOS01 > JAQGMJ01. The sequence goes on along the minus strand of JAQGMJ010000007.1, from coordinate 59,651 downwards.
GCCAGCGGCAAAAAGAAACTCCTGCAGGTATATGTAGAACCGCGCGACCTGTCGAAAACCCAACACGCGATGGACTCGCTGGTCAAGTCGATCCGCTGGGACGAAAAGCGTTTCGGCCTGGAGCTCGACCTCGACCAGTACATGATCGTCGCCACCTCCGATTTCAACATGGGCGCGATGGAGAACAAGGGCCTGAACGTCTTCAACACCAAGTTCGTACTGGCCGACGAGCACACCGCCACCGACGGTGATTACGATGGCATCGAGTCCGTCATCGCCCATGAATACTTCCACAACTGGACTGGCAATCGCGTCACCTGCCGCGACTGGTTCCAGTTGTCGCTCAAGGAGGGGCTAACCGTCTTTCGCGACCAGGAGTTCTCGATGGACATGACCGGCACCGAAGGCGGGCGCGCGGTGCGCCGCATTGGTGACGTGCGTTTGCTGCGCAGCGTGCAATTCGCCGAGGACGCGGGACCCATGGCGCACCCCGTCAGACCCGATTCTTACATGGAGATCAGCAACTTTTACACGGTCACCATTTACGAGAAGGGCGCCGAGGTCGTTCGCATGTACCAGACCATGTTCGGCCGCAAGGGCTTTCGCGCCGGCATGGACCTCTACTTCAAGCGCCACGACGGCCAGGCCGTCACTACTGATGACTTTTTCGCCGCCATGGTCGACGCCAACCCCGGCGTGCTGTCGGACACCGAACGCGCCCAGTTCCCGCGCTGGTACAGCCAGGCCGGCACCCCGCGTCTCGCAGTCACCGGCGAATTCGACGCCAAGGCGCAAACCTATACCCTGCGCATCCGCCAGTCCTGCCCGCCGACGCCGGGCCAGGAAGAGAAAAAGCCCTTCGTCATCCCCTTCACCCTCGGCCTCATCGATGCCAAGGGCCTGGAGATCCCCCTGCAACTGACCGGCGAGAAATTCGCCAAGGGGACCTCCGCCACCCTCCTGGCCAGCGGCGTCGACAACGTCTTCGTGTTCCAGAACATCAAAGCCAGGCCGGTGCCCTCGCTGCTGCGCGGCTTCTCCGCCCCGGTGATTCTCGACTACGACTACAGCAATGCCGACCTCGCTTTCCTCCTCACCCACGACCGCGACGATTTCAACCGCTGGGAAGCCGGCCAGCGCCTGTTCCTGCGCATCCTGATCGACCTCACGCACCAGGCTGCCGCCGGCGAGACCCTGACGCTGCCGCCCGCCGCCGTCAGCGCCTTCCGCCAGGTGCTCACCGACCCGAAACTGGACGCCGCCTTCAAGACCGAAGCCCTGATGCTGCCCACCGAAGGCTACCTCTTCGAGCAGATCGGCAACAACGTCGACCCGCAAGCCATCCACGCCGCGCGCGTCTTCATGCGCCGCACCCTGGCGCAAAAGCTCAAGGCCGACCTGCACAAGGTCTACCAGGCCAATGTGGTCAAAGGCCCCTACTCGCCCGGCCCGGTGCCCGCAGGCAAACGCGGCCTGCAAGGCCTGGTGCTCGCCCTGCTGCTGGAACTCGGCGAAAAGGCCGACGTGCAACTCACCGCAGGGAGCTTCGAAGCCGCCACCAACATGACCGACCGCATGAACGCCATCGGCGCCCTGATGCTGATCGACGGCCCCGAGCGCACCCATGCACTCGCCGCCTTTTACGACCAGTTCAAGGACCAGGCCCTGGTGGTCGACAAGTGGCTGGCCCTGCAGGCCGGCGCACGCGGCGCCGGCACGCTGGCGCAGGTGAAAGCGCTAATGGCCCACGAAGCCTTCTCGATCAAGAACCCGAACAAGGTCCGCTCCCTGATCGGCGCCTTCTGCGCCAACCCCGCCTGCTTCCACGCCGCCGACGGCTCCGGCTACGCCTTCTGGGCCGAGCGCGTGGTCGAACTCGACGCCATCAACCCGCAAGTCGCCGCCCGCCTCGCGCGCGCGGCGTCAAGCTGGAAAAAGCTCGAACCGAAACGCCAGGCCATGCTCAAGACCGCGCTCGAAGGCATCGCCGCCAAGAGCGGTTTGTCCAAGGACACCTACGAAGTGGTCACCAAGTCCCTCGCCGTATAAGGCCATCGCGAAGCATCGCCACCCTCCCCCCGTTCGCCCTGAGCCTGTCGACGCCCGAAGTAAGGCCCTTAGGGCAGGGCGTGTGACCCTCGGTGGTCCACACGTATTCGACAAGCGGGGTGCGAACGGCGGCGGCAAACCAAAAACAAAAAATCAGATTTCCCCATGACCCCAAAAGAACAATCCATCCGCGCCAACCCCAGCGTGATGCGCGTCGCCGCCATCCTCGACGGCCACGGCGCCGAAATCGTCATCACCGAAGAGCCGGCCCACTCCGCCGCCGAAGCCGCGCGCGTCCTCAACTGCGAACTCGCGCAAATCGCCAAGTCCATCATCTTCCGCTCCAAAGACACCGACCGCGTCGTCCTCGTTGTCACCAGCGGCGCCAACCGCGTCAACGAAAAACGCGTGGTCGAGGAAATCGGCGAAAAAATCGGCAAGGCCGACGCCGACTTCGTGAAAGAACGCACCGGCTTTTCCATCGGCGGCGTCTCCCCTCTCGGACATCTCGCGCCCGCCATCACGTTGATGGACGAAGACCTGATGCGCTTCGCCGAAGTGTTTCCGGCGGCCGGGCATCCCAACACCATGTTCCGTATCGCGCCCGCGGACCTCGCGCAACTGGCGCAGGCGAAAGTCTGTGCCGTCAGCTAAGCCGCGCGAGCATCGGCGGATTTCGTGAACTAGCGCACAAAACAGGCAAAAAACACAGTCCATCCCGCTTCGTGCAGTTTTTTCCGTGCCACACTGGCTCGCAGTTTCCAGCCGTAACAGCCGAAGAAAAACTGAAAGCATGAAGTGGTATTGGTCTCCTCCCGCCGCGCCGGCAATCGATCGCTACGCGACCCAGCGCGCGCTGGCGCCGCGCCTTCTCGCGGAACATCCGCCGCGCCGCCACCGGCGAGTGCTGGTCGGCGTACTCGTCCTGCTCGCCCTGATACTCGCTTGTCTCTTTATCCCGCGCGCAGCGGAAGAATATCTTTGGCATAACGCGCAGGTCGTGCGCCGGCTGGAATACTGGAACCGGATGCCCTCCCTACCATTGCAGCAGCGCGTCAGCACGCCCGACCCGGTAATGATGGACTATATCCACATCAGCAGCAGCCGCGCCGGATGGAACGAAAGGTCGAAAGCCTACATTCCCGACGCCGGCTTCAGGCGCGACCTCGACGCGGCCATCGCCGCTCTGCCTGCCGCAGTCCGGCGCGCGGCCGACGACAAGGTCGCCGGCATCATGCTGGTCCAGTACGGCAATTTCTCCGGCATGGCCCTGAGCATCAACGACGAACATGGCGTCCCGGTCAAAGGTTTCATCGTGGTCGACGCATACGACTTCGCCGAGGGCGGCGCCAACGAGTGGCTGACCTGGAAGGAAAACGAGCCCTTCGAGTCCGGTGTCCGATGGAAGCTGAGCGCGCAAATCGAGCGTCCCGGCGAAAACACACGCGCGCGAGCGCTGGAATTCCTGCTGCTACACGAGATCGGCCACATCCTGGTCAATGGCACCGACATCGGCCCACCCTCACAGGAAACCGCCGACCAGCACCTGCCCGCGCTTGACGCCTATCCCTTCTCGCGACTCTCCTGGCGCAATACGCCCGACAACGCCATCGAATTCCTGCGCGAGCGGGACTTCGCAATGCGCCATCTGGTCTACTACCACTGGCGGCCGATGCTAAACAGCAACACCATGGACCCGATCTATCGCGACCTGCAACGGACGAATTTCGCCACGCTTTACGCCGCAACCAACCCATGGGACGATTTTGCCGAAGCATTCGCTACTTATGTGCACACGCAATTGCAGCACCGTCCTTACGAGATCACCATCAGCCACGACGACAAGACCACGCTGGTGTACCGTTCCTGCTGGGAGGAAAAGCGCTGCGAAGAAAAACGCGAGTACGTGGAGCGCGTGCTGGGTATCTCGCCTGGAGCCGGCAGCAACTGAGGCGCTTGCTCTGCCGTGCCCGATTGGTTTCATAATACGGCCGTTCTCAAGAGGCCCCTATATGTCTTTGCCGCAACGCATTCTTATTTTCCTCTTCACCTCCCTGCTCGCCTCGGCAACGTCTGCGCAAACCTATCCCGCCAAAGCGGTACGCATGATCGTGCCGCAAGGCGCCGGCGGCGCCACCGACATTTTCGCCCGCATGATCGGCCTGAAGCTCAGCACCCGCTGGGCCCAGCCGGTGGTGGTGGAAAACCACGCCGGCGCGGCCGGGGTGATCGGCACCGACCTCGTCGCCAAGGCGCCGCCCGACGGCTACACCCTGCTGCTCACCTACGCCGGCTCGCAGGCGGTGAACCAGAGCCTGTACGCCAAGATTCCCTTTGACTCGGTAAAGGATTTCGCCCCCACCGCGACGCTGGCCGTGACGCCGTTCTTTTTCGTTTCCGGCCCGAAGGCACCGGCGCAGAATTTCAAGGACCTGATCGCCTACGCCCGCGCCAACCCCGGCGCCATCACCTACGGATCGTCGGGCAACGGATCGATCAACCACCTGCTGGGCGAAATGCTGAAGACCGAAACCGGCGTCAGCATGGTCCACGTGCCCTACAAGGCGGTCGCCGCCGCCATGACCGACGTGATGGGCGGGCAGATCGACACCGCCTTCGCCAGCGTACCCTCCGTGATCCAGAACGTGCGCAGCGGCAAGATGCGTGCGCTGGCCGTCTCCAGCAGCAAGCGCAACAGCGCCGCGCCCGAGGTGCCGGCGGTGGCCGAGCTCGGCTACCCCGGCTTCGACGTCAATCCCTGGTGGGGCATCCTCGCTCCCGCCGCCACGCCGCGCGCAGTGGTGAACAAGATCAACGCCGACGTCGCCGAGATCCTCAAGACCGCCGAGGTGCAGGCCTTTTTCAGGCAACAGGGCGCAGACGTTTATATCACTACGCCCGAAACCTTCCACAAGCAACTGGAAGACGACGTGCGCAAATGGGCGGTGGTGGTGAAAAGCTCCGGCGCGCGGCTGGACTGAAAACAAAAAAGCCGGATCGCATCGATCCGGCTTTTGTTCAGGGTGCCCCCAGTCCCTTACTCCGGCTGGATGCCCGCTTCCTTGATCACCTTGGTCCAGCGCGCAGATTCGGCGTCGAAGAACTTGCGGTGACCGGCCGGCGAGAGCCGCTCGTCGGTCACCACCGCAATCCCCAGCGCCTCTTCGCGTTTGATCAGTTCCGGGTCCTTCAGCGCCGCGCGCAGGGCGGTGTTGAGCTTCGCCTGCACTGCCGCCGGGGTGCCGCGTGGGGCGTAGAAGCCGTGCCACACGGTCACGGAAAAGCCCGGCAGGCCGCTTTCGGCCAGCGTCGGCACCGCGGCCAGCACCGCCAGGTCCAGGCGCTTCAGGCTGCTGATGCCGTAGACCTTGACCTTCTTCGCCTCGATCTGCGGCGTGGCGTTGGTCGCCTGCTCGCACATCAGGTCGACCTGGCCGCCGATCAGGTCGGTCATCGCCGCCGGTGCCCTTGTAGGGCACGAAAGTCATGTGGCTCTTCAGCGCGCTTTGCAGCATCAGGCCGCACAGGTGCGAAGCCGAGCCGATGCCGGCATTGGCGATGTTGATCTTCGCGTCCTGCTCGGCGATGTATTTGCGCAGCTCGGCGAAATTGCTCGCCGCCAGCCCCGGCTTGCCGATCAGGGTCGAGGGCGCTTCGTTGACCAGCCCGAGAAAGGCCAGGTCGTCAGTCTTGTAGCCCAGCGACTTGTAGAGCACCGGCGCGGTCGCCAGGCCGATGTGGTGCACCAGCAGGGTGTAGCCGTCGGCGGTGGAACGCGCCACCCGCGCCGTGCCGATGGTGCCGCCGGCGCCGGCGGTGTTATCGACGATCACCGTCTGGTTCAGCGTCTTGTGCAGTGCCTCGGCAAGGTCGCGCGCGATCTTGTCGCTCGGGCCGCCCGCCGGGAAGGGCACCACCACGGTGACGGGCTTTTCAGGATATTCGGCAAATGCGGGCGCGGCGGGAAGCGTGGCTGCGGCCAGCGCGCAGGCGAGGCCAAAGGCGTATTGCCTGGAGGTCATGTTGTCTGTTTTCTGCTTTTTGAGGTTGATCGGACTGGCGCCGGATCAGATGCGTTGCCGGCGCGGGCCGATTTTCCCTCAAAATCGCCATGTCGTGGCGGGCCGCCGGGATTGCACCAGCCGATGGCGCCGGCATGGCCGGGCGCCGTATCACAACCCGCCGACCCTGCCCGCGCGGGCGCTAAAAGCGGTAACGCAAATCCAGCGTCGCGAAAGTCACGCCCGGATTGGGCTCCTTGATGCCGGCGTTGGAGACGTGCTGCACCCGCGCCGCCACTTCATATTGGTGCCGTTCGCCGAAGGCTGCGCCTGCACCGATCAGTTCATTGAACTGGAAGGCGGTGGAAAGGTTGCGGGTGCCGATCTGCGTGCGCGAAAGCAGGTCGGCGCCGATCCCGACATCGACGAAAAACGGGCCCACCCCGCCGCGCAGGATCGGCATGCCGCCGACCAGCGTGAGGTCGCGCTGCCCGCCGCCGTGTTGTGCCCGCCAGTACTGCACGTGGCCCTGCCAGTTCAGCCCCCAGGCGACCGGCCCGGTACGTGCGTTCCAGCCGCTGGCCAGGCCGCCGGCGATGCCGAAGACATTGACGCCGTTGCCGCGCCCGGCTTCGGCTTCGACGAAAGCGCGCGGCGCGGTTTGCGCCTGCGCGGGCAGCGCGGCGAAGCCGGTAAACAGCATGATGGAAGAGAAAACAAGGCGTGAAGCGCTATAGCGGGCAATACGTGGCATGCCATCCCCTGGGGTGGATCAACGATCTGGACATTGTCGGGCGGCACGCGGGCGTTTGTTCTTTGGACCCGACGGCGCGGCATGAAAAAGCCGCGCCTGGGCGCGGCTTCGAGCGGACTATCGCATTGATGACAAATTGATGGCAAGCATCGCGGACGTTTTTCAACGGGCGATGTTGTGCGAATGCCGCATGTATTTCTTACAGGAGCGCGCATTCCCCAATGCCATTGGTGGCCCTCCACACCGCAACAAAAATCCAGCCCTAATCGGCCTGCGCGGACAAGGAGCCGCCCCTCGCCTTCTCGATGTCCGAACGCTCGTAGGTGCCGATCAGCAGGCCGCTGGCGATGGCGGAAGAGCCTATTCGCTCCAGCAGGTCGCTCTTGCTGGTGTCGCCCGGCACCTCGCTGCGCAGCGCGAATACCTGGAAGGCATAGCGATGCGCGCCGTGGCCCGGCGGCGGGTCGGGCGGCACCCAGCGATGCGCGAAAAAGGAAGTCGGACCGAACTGCGCCTGCGCCAGATCGCCTTCGGCCAGCTGGCCGTCCCGCGGGGCCAGGTTGAGCAGACTCAGGTGCATGAAGGGCCGCGGGCTGGGGGCATCCGCATCTTCGACCAGCAGCACCAGTACGGCCGCACCGGCCGGCACCCCGGTCCAGCTCAGTTCCGGAAAATGTCCCTCGCCATCGGCAGTGAAGCGCGGCGGCATCGGCGCATGGTCGGCGAACGACAGGCTGGCTACCTGGATGGCGCCGGTGCCCGTGCCGAGATCAAAGCGGTTGAAGGCAATATCGTCCATGCCGGCGCGCACCTCATGCAAGGCGCGGCCGACGGCGGAGGGAAGGTGTTCGAGCATGGAGGCTTTCTGGTCGGATTGGTTGAGGTTTTCGCGGCTTACTTCCGTCCGGATGGGGGCGCCGCGGTATTGCCGCGCGCCGCGCCGCTTGCGCCCTGATCCTGCGGGGAGACGGACTGCGACTCGTCTGTGACGCTGGAGGAGGCGGCATTCGGCGGCGTGCTGGCGCCGGCGGCGTTGGAAGCCGCGCCCTTGGGGGCGGACGAGCCGGGCGCGGCAGAAGGCGAAGCAGTGGACGAGCTCATTGCCGCGCCCGACGTCCCGGTGCCACCGCTGTTGGCTATTTGCGGCGCCGGCCCGCCGACAACCGAGGCGCTGTCCGGACTATCGTTCTTGCTGCAGGCAGCCGCGCAAAGAAGCACGGCGGCCGCGGCTGCATAGGTCAGAGGTTTCATAAGTTTCTCCTGTTGCTGGTTGCGGCGGCCTCGCATAAGGCCGCCGGGCCGTGCGCTCAAGCGGCCCGCAGGTGCCGGCCTTCGCTGAACTCCTCGATCGCCTTGGCGCAAAACGCGTCAAGGTCGTCCGGCTTGCGGCTGGTCACCAGGCCGTGATCGACGTGCACTTCTTCATCGACCCATTTGCCGCCGGCATTGATGATGTCGGTTTTCAGGCTGGGCCAGGAGGTCAGCGTGCGGCCCTTCACCACACCGGCCTCGACCATCGTCCAGGGGCCATGGCAGATCGCCGCGACCGGCTTGGCGGCGTCGAAGAAGTCCTTGACGAACTGCACCGCGCCCTTGTCGGTGCGCAGCGTATCGGGGTTGGCGACGCCGCCCGGCAACACCAGGCCGTCGTAGTCGGCCGCCTTCACTTCGGCGACCGTTTTGTCGACGCTGCGCTTCTCGCCCTTGTCGTGATGCTCCATGCCCTGGATCTCGCCTTTTTTCAGCGAGATCAGCTCGACCGCGGCGCCGGCGGCCTTCAACGCGTCCCAGGGACGGATCAATTCGCTTTGCTCGAAACCGTCGGTGGCGAGAAAAGCAATGCGCTTGCCTTGAAGATTACTCATCATGACTCTCCTTGCTCGATGCGTAAGACGGCTGGGAAAATCTCCGCAGCCCGTCATCTATGAGCAAGTGGCGCACCCAGCGAAAGAGCATGCAGCGGGCCGGTCCAAAGGTACTTTTGACCGACCCGCCGCCTCTCTTACCCGGCGTCTTTTCAGCGCCGGAAATCAGCCGCCGTCAGCGGCACGAAGCCGGCATGTACTTCGCCGGCGTGCCGGTGCATGACCACACCAGCTTGTCGTCGGTCGTCACCGTCGGCGTCATGGTGATGACGGCGCCGGAAGTCGCCGCCGTGCCATGGACGATGATCTGCCCGGTTGAGCCGACCGTGGCGCTGGCGACCATGCCGGTGGCCGATATGGTGATGGCACTGGTCCATCCGGCCGACCACGAGTGGTAGGTCTGCATGCCTTCGGACAAGCCGGTCTTGGCGGAGGAGCCGGCGAGGATCAGCTCCGACACCCGCGAGCGGATCGAAAAACGCCGGTTTCGCTCTGATGCCGGCGTCATTGCTTGGGATAAAGCCCGCATGAACCGAGCGCATCGGACCATCAATTGCCTCGCGATTCGCGCCGCCAAATCAACCACACATGGTTGTTCGAACCGTGTATCTTTGGTACCAGGGTGCAGTGTTTCTTGACGCTGCGCGGCGCGAGCATCACAGGCGAAAGCAGCGCCGGGGTCCAGCAGATGCGTGTGCCCGGACGACGCGTTTTTTTGTAGCTGCCGATGCTGCGATTGCCGGCAAACAGGATCGGCACATCGTGATTTGCCGCGCTCATCACGACGCGCAAGAGCAAAGCGTTCAACACATATGTAGTAACGCGGCCACGCATTTCGCGAAATTCCTCGGGTTTTATCAGGTTGGCGTCTCGCGATATTAAAAAACGACCGTGATTTACCGTGGTTCGGACGGGCTTCGGGCGATGCCTTAAAATTGATGCATCGCGGCATTCTCTGCGCGTTCCCGCATTTCAACCCAGAAGCTATTCATGAAAATTCTCGTTCTCGGCGCCGGCGCCACCGGCGGTTATTTCGGCGGCCGGTTGGCGCAAGCAGCGACGGCCGGCAAGACTGACGTGGAGGTCACTTTCCTGGTGCGCCCCGCGCGCGCCGAGGCCTTGCGCGCCAAAGGCCTGCAGGTGCAAAGCCCGCATGGCGACTTCAGCCTGCCCGTGCGTACCGTGCTGCATACCGAGCTCAAGCCTGAATACGACCTGGTGCTGCTGTCCTGCAAGGCCTACGATCTCGAATCCTCCATCCTCGCGATCTACCCGGCGGTGGGGCCTGAGACCCTGATCCTGCCGGTGCTCAACGGCCTGGCGCATTACGAGCGCCTGGACGCCGAGTTCGGCGTGGGCCGCGTGCTGGGCGGCTGCTGCCACATGGCCGGCAACCTCACGCCCGAAGGCGTGGTGCGCCAGATGACGGAGTTGCATCGCATCACCTTCGGCCTGCGCGAAGGCAACGCGCCGCACGCGCGCCGGGTGCTGACGCAGCTTGAGGCGGCATACAAGCAGACCCCGGTGGAACCGCGCTTTCCGGAAAAAGTGTTGCAGGACATCTGGGAAAAATACGTCATGCTCACCGCCCTGGCCTCGACCAACTGCTTGATGCGCGCCACCGTCGGCGACCTGCAGGCGGCCGACGAGGGCCAGGCGATCGCCCTGCGCGCGCTGGCCGAGTGCGAGGCCGCCGCCACCCATGCCGGCTACCCGTCGCGGCCGAAAGCGGCGGAGACCACCGCGAAAATGCTCACCACCAAGGGCTCGACCTTCCACGCCTCGATGCTGCGCGACCTCGAGTCGGGCGCCCGCACCGAAGGTCAGCACATCGTCGCCGACATGCTCAAGCGCAGCCGCGCCGCCGGCACCGAGGCCACCGTGTTGTCGCTGGCCTGGGCCCACCTCCAGGCGCGTGATGCGCGGCTCGCGCGCGAAACCAAAGCCTGAGGAAGCACCGCAAGCCATGGCCGTGATCGACAGCCTGCATATATACCCGGTGAAGAGTTGCGCGGGAATTACGCTTGCCGAAGCCACGCTGGGGCCGGCCGGGCTGCAAACGCAGGGCGTGGGCGACCGCGAGTGGATGGTGGTGGATGCCGGCAGCGGCCAGTTCCTGACCCAGCGCCAGGTGCCGCGCATGGCGCTGATCGCGCCGGCCATCGGTGAAGGCGAGTTGCAGTTGACCGCACCCGGACAGGCGGCGCTTGTACTGCGCCTCGACGGCATTACGGGCAGAACACCCACCCTGCCGGTGAAAGTGTGGAACCACGAATGCCTGGCCTTCGACGAGGGCGACGAGGCCGCGGCCTGGTTTTCCACCTTTCTCGGCCGGCCGCTGCGCCTGGCGCGCTTCGACCCGGCGCACCGGCGCGCCTCCAGCACCGAGTGGACTGGCGGCATTGAGGCACTGAACCGCTTTTCCGATGGCTACCCTGTGCTGCTGATCTCGCAGGCGTCGCTGGACGACCTCAACGATCGTCTGGCGCAGGCCGGGCGCGAGGCCCTGCCGATGAACCGCTTCCGGCCGAATATCGTGCTGGGCGACGTCGGGCCCTACGAGGAGGACTACCTGCTCTCCCTTACCGCGCCGGGGCTGACGCTCAAGCCGGTGAAGCCCTGCCCGCGCTGCCCGGTGCCCTCGATCGAGCAAAGCACCGGCGTGCCGGGACCGGACCCGCTGGATATCCTCTCGCAGTACCGCAGCGACGAGCGCACGGGCGGGGTGATATTCGGGCAGAATCTGATTGCGCTGGAAGGCGCCGGCCAGCGCCTCGAAGTAGGACTGGAACTGATTGCGGAGTGGAATTTTTAGGGTGATGATTGCTTCAGGGCTTCGGATTTTTGCGCCGCGACAAGCGGGTTAGGCCGCGAAACGTGACAAATCGCAAAAAACACGCAAAAAGAACGGTTTAAGCACGGTTTGTTTACATCGTGTTACGAATTGTAGGGACCTATTTACATCACTTTGTGGTCTCATAACCGTCAAGCAGAGGCTGTCGCCAACAGTGGTGTCCAGCGCAATTTGACAACAGAATCGGTTCATCGCATCAAGGAGGTCAACATGTTCAAACAACTTTCCGTCAACGCCAAACGCGCACTGCGCGCGGCGCCGATCGCCGTCGCCCTGGGGTTGGGCGCGGTGGCCAGCATGGTCAGCGCCCCGGCGCAAGCCTGGTATCACCACGGCTACGGCCCGCGCTTCGGCTTTTACGTCGGCCCGGGTTACGGCTACTATCCGCCCGCCTATTACTACCCGCCGACGGTGATCCAGTCCGCGCCGCCGGTGTACATCGAGCAAAGCCCGCAACCGGCGTATTCCGCTCCGGCGCCGGCGCAAAACTCTTCCTGGTACTACTGCGCGGGTTCGCGCTCGTACTATCCGTATGTGAAGGACTGCCCGGGCGGCTGGCAACAAGTCGCGCCGCGTCCGGCACCGTAACCCAAGGTGAAGTGAAATGAAGCGCATTTTGATATTGGCCCCGCTTTCCGCAGCCCTGCTGCTCGGCGGGTGCGTGACCACTCCGTCGGGCCCGAGCAGCATGGCCCTGCCGGGCAGCGGCAAGAACTTCGACCAGTTCCGCGTCGACGATTACGATTGCCGGCAGTTCGCCAGCACGCAAACCGGCGGCCGTGACCCGAACAATGCGGCAGTCGACAGCGGGGTGAAAAGCGCGGCCGTGGGTGCTGGCGTCGGGGCCCTGGCGGGCGCGGCCATCGGTAACAGCGGCCAGGCCGCGGCGGCCGGTGCGGGCATCGGCCTCTTGTTCGGGGCCGTCGCAGGCGCCGGCGCGGGCCAGGAGTCTTCGTACGCCCTGCAACAACGCTACGATGCCGGCTATACCCAGTGCATGTACGCCAAAGGCAACAAGGTCGCGGTACGCGGCCGGGTAAACCAGGTGCAGCAGGCGCCGGCCTATGCGCCGCCGCCCCCGCCGCCCGGCTACAACGAGCCGCCGCCTCCCCCGCCCGGGATGCCGCCGCCTCCTCCGCCGCGTTAAGGCAACAAAAATCCGCCGCTTATCGGCGGATTTTCATTGGGGTCCGTCGCTTATCGGCGGATTTTTCATTGGGGTCCGCCGCTTATCGGCGGATTTTTCGTTGCGTCCGTCGCTTAATCGGCGGATTTTCATTGCGTCCGTCGCTTATCGGCGGATTTTTATTGGAGGAGCGCGGCGCGGATCAGGTCAGCCGCCTTTTCCGCAATCATCACCACCGCCGCGTTGGTGTTGCCGGCGATCAAGGTCGGCATCACGGAGGCATCGACCACGCGCAAGGCGCCCACGCCGCGCACGCGCAGTTGCGCATCCACCACTGCACCGCCATCGTTGCCCATGCTGCAGGTGCCGGCGGGATGATAGATGGAATCGGCGCGGTCGCGCAGGGCTTCGCGGATGCCGAACTCGTTGTCGCTCGCGAGGCCGGCGGTGTGCAGCTCGGGGCCGCGCCAGGGCGCGAAGGCCGGCGCATCGAAGATGGCGCGCATGGCGCGAAAGCCGCGCGCCAAGGTTTCCAGGTCGCCCAAGTCGGAGAAGAAAGCCGGGTCGATCAGCGGCGCGTCGCGCATGTCGGCCGAGCCCAGGCGCACCGTGCCGCGCGAGCGCGGGCGCAGCACGCAGGCGTGCATGCTGTAGCCGTGGCCCAGGTGCAGGCGGCGGTTGTGGTTGTCGACCATCCCGATGACGAAGTGCAGCTGAATGTCCGGCTCGGCGAGTTCGGGCAGGGTCTTGATGAAGCCGCCGACTTCGGCGAAGTTGCTGGCCAGCATGCCGCGCCGCTCGCGCTTGTAGCGCGCCCACTCGCGCCACAGGCGCACGGCGCCGCCGGGCGAGATGCCCCAGAGGTCGAGCCGCTGATCACCGGCGGGGCAGCGGCGGTTGAGGATGTACCCGACGTGGTCCTGCAGATTGGCGCCGACGCCGGAGAGTTCGGCCACCGGCTTGATGCCCTGCGCCACCAGATGCGCGCGCGGACCGATGCCGGAGCACATCAGGAGTTGCGGGCTTTGCAGCGCGCCGGCGGCGACGATCACCTCGCGCGCGGCGCGCAGGGTTTCGGTGGCGCCGCCGCGCTCGATCTGCACGCCGGCCGCGCGCATCTGTCCCGGCTTGCCTTCGAACAGCACGCGCTGGGTCAGCGCACCGCTGAGCACGGTGAGGTTGGGCCGGCCGAGGGCAGGATGCAAATAGGCACGCGCCACGCTGTAGCGCTCGCCCTCCTTTTGCGTCACCTGGTAGCGGCCGACGCCTTCATGCGTGCCGGTGTTGAAATCGTCCACCTGCGTGTAGCCGGCTTGTCGTGCCGCCTCGAGGAACACCGCGCCGAAGGGATTGGGGTCGCGGATGTCGCCGACGTTGAGCGGGCCGCCCTGCCCGTGCAGTCCGTCGCGCAGGCGCTCGTTGTGCTCGGCCTTCCTGAAGTAAGGCAGCACCTCGGCCCAGCTCCAGCCGGCGCAGCCGTATTCCGCGCTCCAGCCGTCATAGTCGGAAGCGCGGCCGCGCGCGTAGATCATGGCGTTGATCGACGAGGTGCCGCCCAGCACCTTGCCGCGCGGCTGGTAGCCGCGGCGTCCGTTCAGGCTCACCTGCGGCACCGTTTCGAAGGCCCAGTTGTTGATGCGCGTGGGCAGCATCAGCGCGGCGCCGGCGGGGGTGCGGATCAGGGCGGAGTCGTCGCTGCCGCCGGCTTCGATCAGGCAGACGCTGACGGCCGCGTCTTCGGACAGGCGCGCCGCCAGCACGCAGCCGGCCGAGCCGGCGCCGACGATGATGTAGTCGTATTGCATCGGGCGTCTCGTTCTTTCCGGCTCTCTCGGGAGCCGGTGGAGCGCCGATTATTGCATGCCGGGCTCAGCGCGCCCTGGTCTTTGCCTTGGCCTTGGCGGCTTTGGTCTTTACCTTGCCCTTGGCGGATTTTCTCTTGGTCTTGGGCTCGCCCTTGGCCGCAGCTTTGGATTTTACCTTTGCCTTGGACTTGCCGGCCTCTCTCTTGACTGCCCCTTGCTCCCCCGCCCCATGCCCCGCCACTTCGTCCTCTGTCTTGCCCGCGCTACGCAGCTCGCGCTGCAAATGCTCGGCGCGAAACGCCTGCCACTGGGTAAGATTGCGCTCGGCGGCGATGCGCGCGGCCTTGAGCAGGGGTGCGTGCCAGTCGCCGCGGGAGCCGAAGCGCATCAGGTCTTCCGGCAGCGCCGCGCCGTAGCGCGCGCCGCCGCGCAACTGCGCCCACGCGGTGAGTTGCGCCATGTCTTCGATCACTTCGGTCAGGGTCAGCAGGTCGCCGCGCGTGGCATCGAGATCGAGGCGGTCGGCGGTCGGCTGCAATTCCTTGAGCACAAAGGATTCGCCATGCAGCATCACCGGCGCCAGCAGGGCCGGCGCCATCGCCACCATCACCTTTTGCAGGTCGGTGACGCGCTCTCCCTCGACGCGCCAGGCCGGCTGCTTGCACGGCGCGTGCGCAGCCAGTGCCGAAGGGTTGGCCGCTTTTAGATCGAGCAGGTATTGACCGTCCGGCCCGCCGTGGCCGGCCACCAGCACGATATAGCGCGGCAGGCCCAGGCTGCCGTTGCCGGCCACCCGCGCGCCGATATCGAGCACGCGGTAAAAGCGCGGGTCGGCCTGCTTGCCCGCATAGACCTTGAGGCAGGCGGCGACGTGCTTTTTCTCCTTCGCCGAAATGGCGAGGATGCGCTTGCCGTCGACGCGCAGCTTGCGCACGCCATTCTTCACCCGGGTACGCTCGCCCAGCAAGGTGGCGCGGTGGCGCTCGCGCAGGCCTTCCAGCAATTGCTTGACCAGGCCGCGCGCGGTCAGGCGCTCCAGCCAGGCCGGCTTGCCGGCGGCGAGCACCTGCGCATAGCGGGTCACAAAAGACTTGGCGAGGCGGTCCGCCTGCTTTTCCGACAGGGCCAGCGAGGCAGCGCCGGCGTGGATGCTGGAGATGAAACGCGCCACCTCATAGGCCAGCGGCGCGACGCAGGCCTCGTCGAAGTCGTTGAGGTCGAAATACACCAGGCGGTTGGCGCCGCGAAAGCTGCCGAGGTTTTCCAGGTGCAGGTCACCGCAGCACAGCACCAGCGGCGAATCGTGCAGCAGGCGCACCGCGGGCAGCGATTCATAGAACAGTTCGGCAGTGCCGCGAAAAAAAGCGAAGGGATCGCCGGCGATCAGGTCGAGCTTTTTTGCCAGTCGCACCGGCTCGCGCCCCGCCTGTTGCTGCAGTACGCGCTCATAGACACTTTGCTTTGCGGGCATGTTGCTTCCTTGCGGTTCTTGTTGATCTTGCCGCCCGCATCGGGCGGGCGCGCGTCCGCATGCCCGTCAGGCGCGGCGGCGTCGATTCTACGCCGTGCCGCGACTGTCCCTCATACCGCTTTTCACTTCACGGTCAGGCTGCCTTTTTCAAACCGCCGGCGAACATCGATTCCATCTCACGCCGCGTCTTGTAGGCGCCGGAGGTCTCGTCCATCGCCACGTCGGCCCAGGTCAGGCTCTGGCCCTGCTTCACCGGCCGCACCACCTTGACGTTGTGAGCCAGGCCCAGCGGCAGGCCGCCGACGCTGGCCGACTTCTGCGCCTGGACCAGCTTGCCCCAGACGGTGTAGCCGCCCTCGCCGTCGAGCATCTCGCCGGGCTTGAGATCACGCTTGGCAGTGGCGACCACATCCGCATTCCAGCAGGTGGCGACGCCCGTAGGCTCGCGGCGCAGGCCAACGGAGGCCACCGAGATGCCGACTTCCAGCCCGATCAGGTGCCAGCGCTTGTACAGGCAGGCGTAGCGCCCGCTGGGGTCGGTGCGCACCATGTACTCCTTGAAGCAGTTGCGCACGTATTCGGTGTCGCCTTCGAAGACGACAAAGACGCCGAAGCGGATGTCGTAGGGAATCGCGCGGCCGTCCTTCTCCAGCGAGGAAATCACTTCGACCTGCCCCTTCTGGTGCAGCACGCCGCCTTCGCTGATGGGACGGCAGACAAAGGGGATGTCGTCCACCGAAGCCGGCGGATACAGCAGGCCGTCGGGCGGCGCGATCAGGCCGGTGGCGTTGCACACCGCCGTGCTCTCGATCGAAGGTTTGGAGCCGTCGAGAAAGGAATTGAACATCTTCGGATTCAGCCCGCCGATGCGCGCGGTCTCCGGCGTCAGGCCATAGTAGCCCCACACCGTCTCCGGCGTGGACTGCGAGAAATGCGGCAGCCACTTGTGGCCGCGACCCGCCGCCACCACGGAGAAGCCGCAGGCGCGCGCCCAGTCGACCAGATCGCAGATCAACGCCGGCTGGTCGCCATAGGCGAGGCTGTAGACCACGCCGGCCTGCTCTGCCTTCTTGGCAAGCAGCGGGCCGCAGAAGGCATCGGCCTCCACCGTCACATTGACCACGTGCTTGCCGTTCTGGAACGCCGCCAGGCAATGGTCCACCGCGGCGATCGGGTTGCCGGTGCACTCGACGATGATCTCGACCTGCGGATGCGCCACCAGCGCTTCCCAGTTGTCGGAGACGAAAGTGTTGCCCTTGGCGATGGCATCGTCAAGTGAGGTCGCCGCGGTCTGCTCGCTTTTCCAGCCGACGCGTTCCAGGTTGGCCTTCGCATTCGCCGGCGACAGGTCGGCGATGCCGACTAGATGGATGCCCGGCGTGCGCGGAATCTGCGCCAGGTACATGGAACCGAATTTTCCGGCGCCGATCAGGCCGATGCGCAGGGGCTTGCCTTGCGCGGCGCGTTCGCGCAGTTTTGCGTGGAGGTTCATTGTGGTCTCTCTTGGGTGGGCGCGGCGTCAGGCAGCTTCTTTGAGCACTTCGAGAGAAGTCTTCAGCGCCGAATCCGGCGTACCGTTTTTCCACGGCAGCGCAACGTCGTAGTCCTTCAGCAGGCAATCATCCGGCAGGCACTCGATCGGCGTGAAGTCGCGATGCGCGATGTACTCCGGGCGCTTGAAGCGGCGAATGTGGTTGTCCGCCGCGCATAGCGAGAGGTAGACGGCGACGCGATTCCACGGCGACAGGTTGGAGGTGGAGGCATGCACCAGGCAGCCGTGGAACAGGATCATCGAGCCGGCCGGGCCCTTGGGGGCGACGATGCCGCCCTTGTCGACCATGGTGCGGATGGCGTCGTTGGTGATGGTCCACAGCGGGTAGCTGGTGGTGCTGGTGTCGTGCTGCGCATCGAGCACGCCGGCCTTGTGGCTGCCGGGGATGAACATCAGCGGGCCGTTGAACTCGTTGACCTCGTCGAGGAAAATCGCCACGTTCATCGCGCGCGCGTCGGGCATCAGGTCGTCGTTGAGCCAGGTGCCGTAGTCCTGGTGCCATTGCCACACATCGCCGTCGAAGGCCTGCTTGCCGTTGATCTTGAACTGGTGCATGTACAAGTCGCGGCCGAAGATCTGCTGCACCGGCTCGATCATGCGCGGGTGGCGGCCGAGCTTGGCGAAGGGCTTGCTGTACATGTGGGCGGCGAAATTGGTGCGCACCACGCCGCCGGTTTTCTCGCGGATGTTTTCCGGCCGCTGCTGCGCATACAGCGCAGGCACTTCGTCGGTCAGGGTCTTGATCTCGTCGGGCTTGAACAGGCCGGGGAAGAACAGGTAGCCCTGCTCGTCGAACTGCTTGAGTTGTTCGGGAGTGAGTTTCATGGAGTCTCCTTCGTTATGGTCGGAAAAGCGCCGGCTATGAGCCGGCTTGCGCGGATGCGTGCAGCGACAACTGGCTGCAGAGATTGATGCTGGCGGCCTCGCAATGACCGCGTGCCAGGCGCTCGGCGCGCGCCGCGTCGCCGCGGGCGACAGCCTGGAGAATGGCTTCGTGTTCGTCCCAGATGGGGGCGCGCGCGCCGGCAGCCTGCAGCATGGCGCCGCTGGCGCGGCGGATGTGGCGCCAGTGGCGCCCCGCGCTCTCGGCAATAAGGGGATTGCGCGAGGCGGCATAGATGGCCTGGTGAAAAGCGATGTCGGCATCCAGCATGGCGCCGATTTTTTCGCTCTCCACCGCCTTGCGGCCGCGCACGATGATATTGCGGTCGATCTGCACCTTGGCCAGCGCCGCCTGGCGCGCCGCCAGCCCGTCGAGCACCGAGCGCACTTCATATAGTTGCGCGATCAGGGTCGCATCCAGCGGCGCCACCATCAGCCCGCGCCCTGGCGCATCGACCACCAGGCCATCGCGCTTGAGCAGGCCCAGGGCTTGCAGCACCGGCTGGCGCGACACAGCCAGTTGCTCGGCCAGCTCTTCCTGCGTCAGGCGCGCGCCGGGCGCCATCTCGCCGACGCTAATGGCGTTGAGCAGCGAGGTATAGACCTGTTCCACCAGGTCGGGGGCGACTTGCAACTGGGTAAGAGCCATTGCGGTTTCGCGTGGAGAAAAATGTATGTCTTTGCTCGAAGATCTCTGTATACAGAGTACAAAGCTCGCCACTGCCGGTCAAGCTGCACTGCAACACCACGGTCAAAGTAAATAGGATTTGGTCTGTATCTATTTCACCACATTCGCATCGTCCCATTCCCCGCATCAAATCTCTTACGGATGATGCTTTTCGGCATACCCATAAGCTTGTGAATTCATTGCTCAACATCTTGGCACACTCGCTCACCAAATGAACAAGTTCATAGACCGGCTTGGTTGAACTGGGTAATTTCGCCAATGAAATTAGCGATCTCTTATATGTTGGATGGGTTATGTTTTTGGCATACAACTGCGTTACGTGTTTTTTGGTCATGCGCGAACACCGAATGCGCGCCGTTCCCGAATCTTCTTCAGCACCATCGCATTGCAACAAAAGACAAGTCGACATCCCGATTTCGGGAGAATGTCAATTTTTTTAAACTGCCGCCCGTTTGCACGACACTTCCAATTCATGCTGTTAGCATCAATTTCAACGCGCGACTTAAAGCAGATTTTTTCGCGCCGAGGTTTGGATTTCAAGCCAATTCAGCCACTTCGCGCATGCCGCGAAAACGAATCCAACATCAACACCAACAATATCGGTCTGAGTCAGCCCAATGAAGCACTCTTTGCGTGTGCGCGCGGAAGGTTTGCGTAAAGCGGAAGAGCTGAGCATCAGCGTCTTCCTGCGATTCGTCGGACAGTCCGACAAGGCCAGTTGGAGCCTGACGCGTGCCGCCGACGCCGAACTGGTGCTCCAGGCGCTGGGGGCGCCGTCCGCCCTGCCCGCCACCGCGCACCTGGCCTGGGTGGCCGACGCCGATGCGCCGGTTTCGGGCGGCAGCAAAAACGTTCTGCGTCGCCCCTTGCAGGTCGATGCCTTCAGCGCCCTGTTGCGCGGGATCGAGAGCGGCCTGGATGTGCCGGCGGCACGACAGCCGATCATTCCCGCGGCCGCGCCGGCAAGCGTGGCCGAATCGCAAGCCTCATATCGCCTGCTGCGCTGGCCCGGCGACGAGTTGCTGCAAAACCAGCGCCAGCGCAAGATCCTGGCGAGCTTCCTGGTCTCACGCCATTTGAGCGTCGCCCAGCTTTCCGCACTGAGCGGGGTCGGCCGCGACACCTGCCTGGAATTCATCGCCGCCCTCTCCAGCCGCGACTTGCTGGAAACGCGCAGCGCGGTGATGCCCGGCGAGGCGGCCCGCCGCGTGGACCCTGGGTTCGCTCCCGCCCCCGCCACCATCTCCACCTCCCCGTCAGCCAGCGGCCTGATCGGCCGTCTGCGCAAACGCCTCGGACTTGTCTGACCCGGCCTGACCCGTATGGAACCCAAGATCGTTTTCACCGGCCCGCCCGGCGCCGGCAAGACCACTGCGATTGCCGCCATCAGCGACACCGCGCCTATCGTCACCGACGTCGCCAACCACGACACCGGCCTGGCGAAGGCCCGCACCACCGTCGGCATGGATTACGGCACCGTGGCCCTGGAGGGCGGCGAGCAGGTACGCCTGTTCGGCACGCCCGGCCAGGAGCGCTTCGACTTCCTCTGGCCGATCTTGGTCAAGGACGCGCTGGGTCTGGCCATTCTGATCGACAACTCGCGCCCGGACCCGGTGGCGGATCTGCGCGTATTCCTCAAGTCGCTGGGTCCGGTGCTGTCGAAGCTGGCCTGCGTGGTGGGGGTGGGCCGGCTCGACACCCACCCCCGCCCGGGCCTGGAAGATTTTATTGATGAACTCGCCGCCGCCGGCCGCATGTTCCCGGTGCTGCCGGTGGATGTGCGCAAGCGCGAAGACGTACTGATGCTGGTCGAGCTGATGCTGGCGCAGGCGGAAGCAAAAAACATGGGAGAGCAAGCTTGAACGTCGATGCGCAACTGAAGGCCCTCGGACAACGGGTGGCCGACGACCTGCTGGAAAAACTCGGCGACGCCCGCGCCGTGGTGGTGGCCACCGAAGATGGATTCGAGCTGGCCTATGCGGTGCGCGACGGCATCGAGGCCTCGCGCATCGCCGCCATGACCAGTTCGATCGCCGCCATCTGCGAGGGCGTCACCCGCGAAGCGGGCATGGGTAGCACGCGCAGCTTCGTGGTGGACGCCAGCGAAGGCTTTCTGGTGATGCGCGGGGTGCAGAACGGCCAGGTCCGCCTGGTGCTCTCCGCGCTTACGCGCCAGGGCACGCTGTTGGGCATGGTGATGAACGCGGTTGGTGAAAGCGCGCGGGCGCTGGCGGCATGAAACAGGACGACATCGCGCGCGCGCTTGCCGCCATGGTCCGCGAAACCCCCGCGGTGCGCGGTTGCGCGCTGGTGGAAGCGGAGAGCGGTCTGATCCTGCTGCGCATCGGCGACAAGCCGGAGTTCGACCCGCTTTGGGAAGCATCCGCCGACTACTGGCGCATGCACGGCCGCCTGCGCGGGCATTTCGACCTGCTGGGCGACCTCGGCGCGGCGGTGATGTACCACCGCCTCGGCATTCTCGCCATCATGCCCTGCAGGGCCCAGCCCGAGTTGCTGGTGGTCTGCGTCGGCGAAAACGGCAAGATCGACTGGGGCCGCTGGCAGCAGCGCATCCGCGAACTAGGCAACATGATCAGGGCCGCGGCCTGAACGCTTTCGTACGGAATGTTTTTTGTCGCATTGATCGGGTCGGATGCGGCATGCGGTACCAGACCCTTAGCGAAATAAGAGAAAGAAGCAGAATTATGGCCACCATACGTCAAACCCTGGATGAACTCCTGACCTGCGACGGCGCCATGTGCGCTGCCATCGTCGATTCCGAAAGCGGCATGATGCTCGGCTCCGCCGGCAGCGGCGTCGATCTCGAAGTCGCGGCGGCGGGCAACACCGAAGTCGTGCGCGCCAAGATGAAGGTGATGCGCTCGCTCGGCCTGAACGACGTGATCGACGACATCCTGATCACCCTGGGCAAGCAATACCACCTGATCCGCCCGTCGTCGCGCAAAGAAGGCGTGTTTTCCTACTTCGTGCTCGACAAGAGCAAGGCCAACCTCGCGCTGGCCCGCCGCACCCTGCAGGACGCCGACAAGAACATGATGTTCTGAAAGCCGCCGCATGTTCCCTCGCCCTGGGGCGATGAGAACGGCGGCAGCGGGCAGGTTCCGCACCCGGTGCTTCGGGAGAAGCCAGGCGGCCGGATCTGTGCCCGCCCCCTATTCGGCCGAGCCGGGTGAGTCCTTAGAGAGGGTCGCCCGTATCCGGCACCAGACCCGCGGCAATGATGCCGGCGACGCCACAGACCTCGTCGTTTTCCGAGGTGTCGCCGCTGATGCCCACGGAACCCACGATCAGCCCCGCCGCATTGCGGATCAGCATGCCGCCGGGCACCGGCACCATGCGGCCCTCGGTCATCACCTGCAGCGAATTGAAGAACATCGGCGCTTTGCCGGCGCGGCGCGCCAGCTCGCGGTTGCCGAAGCCCATGCCCTGCGCGCCCCAGGCCTTGCCGAAGGCAACGTCGTAGCGCATCAGGCTGGTGCCCTCCTCGGCCTTGTAGGCCTTGAGGCAGCCGCGCGGGTCGAGCACGGCGACCACCAGCGGGTGAAACTTCATCTCGCGGCCCTTTTCCAGCGCCTTGTCGATGATGATGGTCGCCGCCGCGAGGCTGACGCTTTCCATGGCAAAAGTTGCGGACATGCTTGTGACTCCTGTTGTCGAAAGGTTGGGGAATTATTTCTTCGCGGTATTACGTGCGGATTTTTTTGCGGGCGCCTTGGCTGCCTTTTTCGCAACCGCCTTGGCAACCCGGGCCGGGGCCTTTTTCACCGCCGGCGTCACCCATCGTTCCAGCACCTCGCACACCGAGGCGGTGTCGGCATCGGCCAGGCCCATGGCCATGGCGGCGTTGTAAAACGGCGCGGCGGCGTTGAACAGCGGCGCGGGACAATCGACCTCGCGCAAAAAGTCGCCGATGATCTGCACGTCCTTCTGCCAGGTCTTCACTTTCATGGTGGCGTCGCTGTAGTCGCCCGCCACCATCATCGGGCCGCGAACGGTGAACATGCGCGAGCCGCCCGCGCCTTCGGCGATCACGTCATAGACCACCTGCGGGTCGAGCCCGGCCTTCTTGCCCAGCACGAAGGCCTCCGCGGTGGAGACGTTGTGGATCGACACCAGCAGGTTGGCGATGAACTTCATTTTCGAGCCGGCGCCGAATTCGCCGACGTAGGCATGCGGGCGCGCGAAGCCGGCGAACACGGCCGCGACTTTTTTAACCGCCGCCGCCGGGCCGCTGGCGTAGACGGACAAATCTTTCACCCGCGCCTGGGCGCCGGTGCCGCTCAAGGGGCAATCGAGCATGATCATGCCGGCTTTGGCGAGCACTTTGCGTGCCGCTTCCTTCACGGGAATGGGCAAAGTGCTGGTTTCGGCGACGATCAGACCTTTAGAGGCCTTCTGCGCCAGTTCTTCTGCTACCGCCGCCAGCGCCGCCGCGCTGGGCAGCGAAGTGATGACCATTTGCACCCCGCGCGCGGCCGCCGCCACGCTGGCCGCCGGGCTGCCGCCGGCGCGCTTGAAGGCGGCGCGCTGCACCGGCAGCGGGTCATAGCCCACCACCTTGAAGCCGGCCTTGACCAGGTTCGCTCCCATTGCCGAGCCCATGATGCCCAGACCCATGATGCCTACTGTCTCGATGCCGCCGCTTGTCTGCTTGTTGATGTTTTTCATCCAGGGAATTTCCGCTTATGCCTCATATAAAACGTGACGCGCGCCGATGAGGCTTATGCATTCGATTAAACGGTATGTTCGCGCGCGCGTTGTAAAACCGGGAGAAGCATCGTAGCATCCCCTCGCTTACACCGCATTGTTTTCGCCGCGCCTGGGCCAACCCGCGCACGGTGATATCGCAGATCAAAAAATCAGGAGAGACATTCATGTCCGCAGTAAACGTAGCAATGGTGGGCCTGGGCTGGTGGGGCCAGAACATGGTGCGCTGGCTCAAGGGCAACGAGAAGCTCAACATGGTGAAACTGGTCGACGTCAACCCGGCCTCGGAAAAATTCGCCGCCGAAATGGGCGTGCCTTTCACCACCGACCTCGCCGCCGCGCTGAAAGACCCGAATGTGCACGCCGTGGTGCTGGCCACGCCGCACACCCTGCATTGCGAGCAGATCGTCGCCGCTGCCGCCGCCGGCAAGCACGTGTTCTGCGAAAAACCCCTGTGCATGAACAAGAAGGACGTGGACCGCGCGATTGCCGCCATCAAGACCGCCGGCGTGCAACTGGCGGTGGGCCATGAGCGCCGCTTCGAGCCGGGCATCCAGGAACTGTTCCGCGTCTGCCAGTCGGGCGAGATCGGCACCCTGCTTTCCATCGAAGGCAACTTCAGCCAGGACAAATTTCTTGGCATCGCCTCCGACAACTGGCGCCTGACCGACAAGGAAGCGCCGGCCGGCCCGATGACGGCCACCGGCATCCACATCCTCGACCTCTCCTGCGGGCTCCTGGGCCAGGGCGCGCGCGCCTATGCGGCGGTCAAGCAGCTCGGCAGCCACCTGGTGAACGGCGACACCCTCGGCATCATGATCAACTACAAGTCGGGCGCAAACGCGCTGATCACCGCCATCCTGGCGACGCCTTTCTACGGCCGCTTCACCGTCTTCGGCTCGCTCGGCTGGGTCGAGGTGCGCGACAAGGCGCATCCGGAAACGCCGATGGGCTGGACCTTCGTCAAGAACGTGCGCGGCCAGGAGATGGTGACCCGCGACTATGCGCCGAACAACCCGGTGCTGGCCAACCTCGAAGCGTTCGCCGGCGCCGTGCGCGGCGTCGCGCCCTATCCGGTGCCGATGGAGCAGATGGCCTACAACGTAGCGGCGCTGGACGCGATCCTGCGCTCGGTGAAGAGCGGGCAGCTCGCCGACATCGAAGGCTGACGCGACCCAAGGCCCGCAGGCCAAAAACAAAAACGGGGGCCAAGGCCCCCGTTTTTAATGCGCAGCCGGCACGAAAGTCCTATTTCTTCGCCTTCTTCGCCTTCTTCGCCATAGACCTTTTGGCCGCCGGTTCCTTCGCCGCCTTTTTCGCGGCGGGCTTGGCAGCGGCCTTCTTGCGCATCGGCTTGGCGCCCGGCGGAGTCCAGGCGCCGGCCTCGACCACCGTGCTCATCGAGTCCTTGGTGAACTCGGCGCGCGGGCCGTCGCCGCCGATGACGAACATCAGGATGGACTGCTTGTTCTTCGGCCCCCTGGTGACGTTCTCGAAGCGCCGCGAGACGCCGGGCGGGAAGGAGATCACGTCCAGCGGCTTCAGATCGACGTGCTCGATCTCACCCTTGGTGTTTTCCCAGCTGGCGCGCCAGGTGCCGGTCATCGAGACGAAGGTCTCGTTGGTGTCATGGTTGTGCAGCAGCGGGCCCTTGCCCGGATAGGCCTTGCAATAGCCCATGTTGAAGCCCTCGGAAATCTTGATAGCCGCCATGCGCGAAGCCTTGGCTCCCACCGGCGATTGCATGCCGTTGCCCTCGCCATTGGGCGGCTGGAAGCCGATGACGTTGAACAGGGTGCGCTCGCAGCCCGGCATCTTGCTATCCGGCAGGCCGCCGTCGAAACCCTTGAGGTCGCCGAAGCGCGCCACCCGTTTCAGCATGTCGCGGCGCGAGACGCGAATGCGCGGAAGCATTTCCTGGTATTCCATGAATCAGTCTCCTGTCGTTATGGGCGCCACGCGCATTCAAGCCCGCGCGCGGATCGCATGGCCCTACATTAGTCCAGGCGAAAAGACAGCGTCAATCACGCCTTTGCTATGGGGCTCATTTGCCATTCAAGCATGCGCCGGCTTGCTTACCCGCCGCTTACGGGCTGGGGCGGCGCCAGCGGGTTCCGGCGCGAACAGGCCGCGCCCGGTGGCGAGGAAGGCGTCGGCCGCGCCCTCGATCATCTGCCTGGAATCGACATGGGTGCCGATGCCGTAGATAAAGCGCCGCACGCCGTAGTAGAAAATGCCGCCGTGCAGCTGCCAGATCACTTCCAGTTCGGCGGCCTTGAGCGGCGCGTTGGCGCGGCGCGCGGCGCCGAACTCGTGGCGCAGCTCGACGCCGATGCGTTTCAGGATCAGGCGCTCGATGCGCGCCATGTAGCGCTTGTTGAAGCCGATGCCGGCCAGGCCGGAATACATGTACAGGCGGATCCATTCCGGCCGGAACAGCACGCGCACGTAGCCGGTATAGAACTCGACCAGGCGCTCGCGCAGGGGCCGCGAACGGTCGGCCAGGCGCTCTTCCCAGCCGGCGTCCCAGTTGCCGAGAAAGACTTCCTTGTAGACGCGGTCGATCAGCGCCTTTTTCGAGGGAAAGTAGCGGTACAGGAGGGGCTGGGTGATTTCCAGGCGGCGCGACAGTTCGCGGGTCTGCCCGTTGAAGCCGACCTCGGAAAAAAAGCGCACTGCGCCGTCGACGATCATGCGTTCGCGCTCGCGCGGCCCCAGGCGGGTGCGCGCGTGCGGCGCGGCGCCGGTCTTTTTCGCCGGTGCCGGTTTTGCCGCGGCGGCCTGCTCCGCGGCTTCCTGCGGTTTGCTTGTTGTACGCGCCACTGTTTTTGTTCTCCGGCGTACGATGGGCTAGCTTATGCTCAGATACCCAGATAGAGCTTCTTGATCATGTCGTTGTTGGCCATTTCGTCGCGCCGGCCTTCAAACTCGATGTGGCCATGCACGATTACGTAGCCGCGGTCGGCGATTTTCACCGCCTGGTGGAAGTTTTGCTCGGCCATCAGCACGGTGAGCTTGAACTTGTCTTTCAGCTCGCCGATTTTCTCGATGGTACGGCTGACCAGGATGGGCGCCAGGCCCACCGAAGGCTCGTCGATCAGCAGAATTTTCGGCGAAGTCATCACTGCGCGCGCCAGGGCGACCATCTGCTGCTCGCCGCCGGACATGCTGCCGGCGAGCTGGTTGCGGCGTTCCGCCAGGCGCGAAAACGCCTGGTAGCAGAAGTCCAGGTTTTCGGCGATACGCGCGCGCGCCTCGCCGCGGTAGGCGCCCAGCAGCAGGTTTTCTTCCACCGTCAGCTTGGGGAACAGGCGCCGGCCTTCGGGTACCAGGGCTATCCCCAGGCGCACGATCTGCTCCGGCTCCATGCCGATCAGGTTGTGGGTGACGCCGTCGATTTCGGCCTCGACCTTGCCGGAGATCGGCTTGACGATGCCCATGATCGACTTGATCAAGGTGCTCTTGCCGTTGCCGTTGGTGCCGAGCATGGTCACGGTCTCGCCGTCGCGCACTTCGAGGCTGACGCTGTTGAGCACCTGCACCGCGCCGTAGCCGGCGCAAAGGTCGGTGACTTTGATGCTATTCGCCAAGGTAAGCCCTCTCCACTTCCGGATTGCGCATCACTTCCTCTGGGTCGCCATCGGCGATCTTCTTGCCCGCGACCAGCACGGCGACGCGTTCCGAGAAACGCATCACCGCGCGCATGATGTGCTCGATCATGATCACAGCGATGCCCTGCTCCTTCATCGCGAACAGGAGTTCGAGGATTTCGTCGACCTCCGAATTCGACAAGCCGGCCATCGCCTCGTCCGAAATCAGCAGCTTCGGACGGGAGGCCATGGCGCGCGCCAGTTCCAGCTTGCGCATGTCCACCTGCGTCAAGCCGCCGGACATTTCGCGCGCCTTGGCGCCCAGGCCGATCTTGTTCAAAATCTCCATCGCCTGCTCAACGGCTTGCGCCGGGCTGGCTCGGACCACGCCGGGACGCGCGTTGGCGGCGTAGAGAATCGGCACGCAAAGATTTTCGACCACCGTCATGGTGGCGAAGGGCTTGGGCAACTGGAAGCTGCGCGCCAGGCCCCGGCGGATGCGCTTGTGCGCGGCCAGGCGGCTGATCTCTTCCCCTTCGAAGGCCACACTGCCCTGGTCATTGAACAGGGTGCCGCAGATGCAGTTGACCAGGGTGCTCTTGCCCGAGCCGTTCGGGCCGATCAGGCCGAGGCGCTCGCCCACCTTGAGGTCGAGATCGACGCCGTCGAGCGCGGTAAAGCCGCCGAAGCGCTTGACCACGCCTTTGACTACCAGGAGTTCGCTCCTCATTTCACTCACTGTGCGGCTCCCTTCTTGGCCCGCTGTTTTTTGCGGAAGTCGTACCACAGGCCCATGATGCCTTCCGGCGCCAGGGTAACGAACAGCACCAGCAGGACGCCGACGATCAGCAGGTTCCACGCCGAGGAGATGGTCACCTGCACCACCTGCTGCACCGTGCCCAGCAGCACCGCGCCGATCAAGGGGCCGACCCAGGTGGTCATGCCGCCGATCAGCGGCATGGCGATGCTGTTGACCGCGTAGGAGAGGTTGAAGGTGGAGGCCGGCTCGACATAGGAGACGAAGTACGGGTAGGTGGTGCCGGCCATGCCCATGAGCGCGCCGCTGATGGTGGTCGACAGGAGCTTCAGGCGCAAGGTGGGCACGCCGCAGCATTCGGCCGCCAGTTCGTCGTCGCGGATCGCTTCCAGGCCGCGGCCGATGGTCGAGGTCTCGATGATGCGGGCGACAATCATCGCGGTGGCCGAGAGGAAGATCATCACCGCATAGAGAAAGTAGATGTAGCGCCCGAAACCCAGCGGTGCCACCCGCGGGGCGATGACATAGGCGCCGCGCGCGCCGCCGACGTAGTCCCAGTTGACGACGAAGGTGAACATCACCACCGACAGCGCCAGCGTGGCGATGGAAAAGAACACGCCGCGCAGGCGCAGGGTGAGCGCGCCCATCCCCAGGCCGGTAAGGCCCGCGACCAGCATCCCGGCGATGATCATGACGATCAGCGGGGTGCCCGGCGCGAATTTGAAAATCGCCACCGTGGTGTAGGCGCCCATGGCGAAAAACGCCGCCGTGCCGAAGTTCACATAGCCGGTGTAGCCGCCGAGGATGTTCCAGGCGGAAGACAGGATGACGAACAGCAGCACCGTGTAGGCGGCGGAGTAGAAGTAGTCGTTCGGCGCCAGCATGCTCAGCAGGCCGAAGGCCAGCGCCACGCCGTAAAC
Source organism: Betaproteobacteria bacterium (assembly GCA_028292405.1). Taxonomy (GTDB): domain Bacteria; phylum Pseudomonadota; class Gammaproteobacteria; order Burkholderiales; family JAEUOS01; genus JAQGMJ01. Next base: position 30,609 of record JAQGMJ010000007.1, on the reverse strand, counting down.
CACCGGGATGAAAACCTTGTTGCTCATCTTTTGCATGTTCGTCTCCTAGCGCCCGAACAGCCCGGACGGCTTGAATGCAACCGCCAGCAACAGCAGGCCGAAGGAAACGGCCGGCGCCCACGAGGGACCGGCAAAGGTGGAAGTGAAGCTCTCGGCGAGACCCAGGATCATCGCACCGACTACCGCGCCCTTGATGCTGCCCATGCCGCCCAGCACGCAGACGGCGAACACCAGGCCGATGAAGTCGCGGCCGATCGAGGGCTGCACCGGCTGAACCACGATCAGGAGGGCGCCGGCGACGCCGGCAATCGCCAGCGACAGGCCGAAGGCGCGTTCCTTGATCTTCACCGGGTCGACGCCCATCAGGCGCAGGGCGAACTGGTCTTGCGCCACCGCCAGCACGGCACGGCCGAAGAAGGTGTGCGAGAGGAACCAGTTGAGGGCGAAGATCATCACCATCGAGACTACGAAGGGCACCACCATGCGCAGCGGCAGGTCGACGTGCAGGGTCGAATCCGGCGTCATCGCGTATTGCGCGATCTGTATGGTTTTCTCGGTGTAGGCGGCGCTTACCAGGCGGTAGTCGACGCCGAAGATCAGGATCAGCACCACTTCGGTGATGAACAGGATGCCGAAGAAAAAGGCCAGGCTGCGCAGCGACTGCTGGCCCTTGCGCTCGAAGGCGTAGTAATAGACGCGGTAGAGCAGCAGGCCCAGCAGGTAGAACAGCGGCGACACCACGAAGGAGGTGACGATCGGGTCGAACCCCCAGTTGGAGTTGACGATGTAGGCGATGTACGAGCCCAGGATGATGAAGGCCGGGTGCGCGATGTTGGTGACGTCGAGCATGCCGAAGGAGATCGACACGCCGGAGGCCATGGCCGCGTAAAGCCCGCCCAGCAGCAGGCCCGCGACAATCGCGTTAAGTATCAGGTAAGTGGTTTCCATCGCGGATTCCGCAAGGCACGCAAACCCCGGCGCTAGGCCTGGGGGCGGCGCCCGGCATGACGGGTTTTACTGCGCGAGACCGCGGCAGCAGGGAAAGGACGGGGTCTGACCCGCCGCACTGGACGAAACGAAAGTGTGCGCGCTTGCCGCGCAGCAACCGGGCTGATGACGCGGTTCACGCGGGTGCCGGCGATGTCCAAATGTGTTCATGTACTGCTGTCTCCGATTGTATTTTTCGCGATGCTGACATTGCCCTGCGCAAGTGTCAAGAATCCATTGGGATTTCTTTATTTATCAAGCCTTAATTTAAGCCGGCCACCCGCGATGCCGCAACGCAATATGCGTTCTTGTCCGCACAAGTCGAGGCCATGCCGCCGGCATGGCACACGCCGCTCAGGGCGCCGGCATGTAGAACGGCACGGCCGTCTCGCGCATCACCGCCTCGGGGGTGCGGTAGCGCTCGGCCATTTCGCGCTCCTCCGCGCTCTTCAGTTGCGCCTGCATGTAGGCGCCGAGATGCCGGGCATGGTTGATCACCGCGTTGCCGTAGGGCACGCGCTCGCGGGAGTAAGCCTGCAGCGCCGCTTCCAGATCGCCGCCATGGCGCTGCAGCGACGCCACCAGGGCCACCGCGTCGCCGGCCGCCTTGGTCACGCCCATGCCGCAATGCGGCCGGGCCACGAAGGCGGCGTCGCCGGTGATCAGGGCGCGGCCGGCGGCCATGCGTTCGACCGTGAGGTCGTAGATCGGCTGGAAGAACACCGGGTCGGCCTTGTGCACCATTTCGGCGAACGCCGGCGGCAGCAGGCGCTCGGCATCGGCGCGCATGCCGCGGACCAGCTCCGGGCGGATCAGCGGCGGCGGGATGCTCATTTCGAACTGCCGGCCGGTGGCATCGGTAAGAAAGGCCGGCAATTCGGTCAGTTCGTCCACCGGGCGGTACCAGACGAAGTTGTAGCGCCGCCTGCCAGGGCCGACGTTGTCGCCCTGCCCCGCCACCGGATAGGCCAGCATCTGCTCGCGCGGCGGCAGGCAAAAGGCGAAGTATTCGAAAATCTCCTTGTGCGCCGCCGGTGAAAAATCCGGCTCTTCGACCAAGCCGCGCCAGGCGATGTAGCCGGCGTATTGCGGCTGCGCCTGCGGATAGACCAGGTTGCGCACGATCGAGCGGATGCCGTCGGCGCCGACCAGCAAATCGGCCTCGCGCAGGGAGCCATTGGACAGGCGCACCCTTACCCCGCCGTCGGACTGCAACACTTGCTCCACGCCGGTGCCGTGATGGTAGTACGCATCCGGAAAGGCTTCGCGCAGCAGGCGGTAGATACGGCCCCAGGCGGTGGCCACCTGCGGCAACTCCAGGCTGCCGACCCAGTTGCCTTGCGGGTCGAGGGTGATGCGGGTCTGGATCGGCACCCCGACGGAGGCGCCGGGATCGATACCGATGCCGCTCAAGGCGTCGATCAGTTCCGGATGGGTCATGATGCCGGCGCCGCGCCCGGCCAGTTCCTCGCCGACGCGCTCGTACACCTCGACCGACCAGCCGAGCTTGATCAGGTAGTGGGCGGTAAACAGGCCGCCGATGGAACCGCCGATGACGATAGCCCGCATGCTTTGATCTCCGGGCGGCCCGGCCCGCCTGGCAATTCAGCATCCGCCGGGCCGCTTATGAGGCCATTATGCCGCGCTGTTTATCTCTTGATTATTAATTCCACGAATAACGTCCGGCACCGCCGCCGGCCTATATATATCACAACATGATATAATTTGGTCTTAATCGCAACAGCGGGCCACCCGCGCATTCGCCGTGAAACGCTCCAGCCACGCTACGCTGACGAAGACTGAATTCGAGGCGCTCTCCGAATTCCGTTACCAGATCCGCCGCTTCGAGCGTTTTTCCGAAGACGCAGTGCAGGCCCACGGCATCACGCCGCTGCAATATCTTTTGCTGCTGCACATCAAGGGGTTTCCCGGACGCGATTACGCCAGCGTCGGCGAACTCGCGGAACGCCTGCAGGCCAAGCCGCACGGCGTGGTGGCGCTGGTCTCGCGCTGCGAGGCGCATGGATTCGTCGAGCGGCGGCAAAGCGAGAGCGACCGGCGCCAGGTCGAGGTGCACCTGCTGGCGGAGGGCGAGCGCGTGCTGGCCCACCTGGCCGCGCTGCACCGGGCCGAGCTGCGTTCGCGGCGTGGAATTTTCAATATTCCGTCGATCAACGACTAAGGAAACACCGTGAGCAAGACCGATTCAAGAAGGGATTTCGCCGCCAATGCGCGCCTGCTGCGCATCACCGGCATCGCCGCCGTGGTGGGGCTGCTGAGCACCGGCACGGCCGTGGTGCTGCTGCACCTGATCCGCATTTTCACCAACCTGTTTTTCTTCCAGGTTCTATCGGACCAGGCGCGCTCGCCCGCCACCAATACCCTGGGGTTATGGGTGATCGTGGTTCCCGTGCTGGGCGGCCTGGTCATCGGGCTGATGGCGCGCTTCGGCTCCGAGAAGATCCGCGGCCACGGCATCCCCGAGGCAATCGAGGCAATTCTCTTCGGCAAGAGCAAGATGTCGCCGAAGATCGCCGTGCTCAAGCCCTTGTCGTCGGGCATCGCCATCGGCAGCGGCGGGCCGTTCGGCGCCGAAGGCCCGATCATCATGACCGGCGGCGCGGTCGGCTCCCTGATCGGCCAGTACTTCCAGATCACCAGCGCTGAGCGCAAGACGCTTCTGGTAGCCGGTGCGGTGGCCGGGATGACCGCGATTTTCGGCACGCCGATCGCCGCGGTATTGCTCGCCGTCGAACTGCTGCTGTTCGAACTGCGGCCGCGCAGCCTGCTGCCGGTGGCCGTGGCCTGCGCGGTGGCCGGGTTCGCCCGCCCGCTGCTGCTCGATGCCGGCCCGCTGTTTCCGCTGCACACCGTGGCCGTCGGGCCGCTCGGCCTGCTCTCCTGCGTGATCGCCGGCGTGGCCTGCGGCGCCTTGTCATGGACTCTCTCGACCTCGCTCTACAAGGTCGAGGACCTGTTCGGCAAGCTGCCGCTGCACTGGATGTGGTGGCCGGCGCTGGGCGGCCTGGCGGTGGGCATCGGCGGCTACCTGCAGCCGCGCGCCCTGGGCGTGGGCTATGACGTGATCGGCGACCTGCTGCAAAACCATCTTGCCATCGGCGTGGTCGTCACCCTGCTGCTGTGCAAGGCCGCCATGTGGGTGATTGCGCTGGGCTCGGGCACCTCCGGCGGGGTGCTGGCGCCCTTGCTGATGATGGGCGCCGGCCTGGGCGCGGTGCTGGGGCCGTGGCTGCCCGGCGGCACGCCCGCCCTGTGGCCGCTGGTGTTCATGGCGGCAACGCTCGGGGGAATGATGCGCTCGCCGATCATGGCGGTGATCTTCGCCTTCGAACTCACCCAGGATGCGAACGCGCTGCTGCCGCTGCTCACCGCTTCCGCCGTCGCCTATGGCTTCACGGTACTGCTGATGCCGCGCTCTATCCTCACTGAAAAGATCGCGCGGCGCGGTTATCACATCTACCGCGAATACGGCATCGACCCGCTGGAGCGCCACAATGTCGCGGAACTGATGACGCGCGAAGTAAAGACGCTGGACAGCCGCGGCACCATCGCCGAGGCGCTGGCCGAACACTTCGGCCCGGCGCAGTCGCACCGCGCCTTTCCGGTGTTGCGCGACGGCGCCTTCGTCGGCATGATCGACCGCGAGACCCTGCTGGCCGGGCAACAAAACTCTGCCGCGCGGCATCTGGCCGACCTGTTCGGCGCCAACGTGCCGATCATGGCGCTGCCGGACGAGACCTGCCGCACCATCGCCACGCGCCTGGCGGTGCATGGCCTGGAGCGGGTGCCGGTGGTGACCGACGCGCAATCGCGCCGGCTGGTAGGTATCGTCAGCCGCAGCGACTTGATCAAGCCTTCGCTGGCCCTGTTCGACGAGGAACACCAGCACCAGAGTTTCCGCACGACACCGCTAGGCCTGCTGAAGCAGTACTTCCAGGCTTCACCGAAGGGCTAACAAGCTCCGGACCGAAACCGCGCACACCGCAAACGCCGCCAGGCCGAGCAAAGTGGCGGCCAGCAGCGGCCATATCGGATTGAGACTCCCCTCGGCAAGGGCAGTAGCGACCCGCAGGTAGCGCAGGCCGCCGCGCGCCATCGTGTCCAGCGGAAAGGTGAAGGCCCACCAGGAAGGACCGAACGGCCAGCGGTAACAGCGGCGCGCGAAGACCAGCAGCCCCACCAGCACGGTGATGGCGCAAAAGAAGGTGGCGGTGATGAAATACGGCGCCGCCTCGCCCGACACCTGCGCATAGTTGCCGTAGAGCAATCCACCCGGCACCAGGAGGATGAAGGCGGTCGGCTTGAGGATGTCCGGCAGGGCCGGGCCGGTGAACATGCGAAACAGGATGAAGACGATGATGAAGGGCCCGCCGACGATGGCCGTGCCGTACATGAAGCGCGACAGGTCGATGTGATGCAGGGGAATGCCGGCGATCGGAAACACCACCCCCGCCAGCAGCATGATCATCCAGCCGCCGTGAATCTGCGCCAGTTCGATGCCCGTGAACCAGCGCGACAGGCCCCAGATTTGCAGTATCAGGTATAGCACCGCGGAGGCGCACCAGAGCATGTCGGCCGGCACCGGCGCGTACGGCAGCATGCCGCCCGCCACCAGGCAGCCGGCCACCGGCATGGCTGAGACGAAACACATGCGCACCGGGTCGCTCGCCTCGGCCCAGGCAGCGGCGCGATGGCGCAGCCATTTCAGCGCATAGCAGAGCAAGAGCGCGCAGAACACCAGCGTGCCCGCCCACACCCAGAATTCCGCCAGCCAGCCAGGCAAGAGCGGCCAGAGATCGCGCGCATCGCGCAGCACCAGCCCCAGGCCAAGCAGGCCCATCGGTGCACCGAAGAGGCTGACGGGGAAACGTTCCAGGGCGGCCAGGTTCGGCACCCCCCTACTGCCCCTGGTACCAGTTGTAGATCTGCTCGCCGGTCCAGACCACCACGTCGTCATGCTGCTTGACGTGGGCAAGGATGCGGTCGAGCCAGCCGATGCGGTGCGGCGAGCCGGAGAGATAGGGGTGCACGGAAATCGCCATCACCCGGGTGATCTTTTCGCTGTCCTTGTACAACTGGTCAAAGTGGGTCTGGCCGCGCTTGACCATTTCGTCCTGCGACATGTGCTGCAGGGCGCCCATCGGGATGTCGTTCAGTTCCACCGTGTAGGGAACCGAGACCACGTGGCCGGTGGTTGTGGCGATTTTCACCGGCTGGTCGTCCAGCACCCAGTCGGCGACGTATTTGATGCCTTCCTCCGCCAGGATGTCGATGGTGTCGTAGGTTTCGGTAAGACCTGGACTTTCCCAGCCCACCGGCGCCTTGCCGGTGAATTCCTTGATCGCGTTGACCGTGTCGCGGATGGACGTGCGCTGGTCTTCCAGCTTGTGCATCGGCCCCTGGAAGTAGCCGTGGCCCATGAACTCCCAGCCCGCGTCCAGCCCCGCCTGCGCCACGCGCGGATAGTTCTTGCAGACAATGCCGTTGATCGCAAGCGTCGGAATCACGCCGTGCTTGGCCAGCACCTCATGAATGCGCCAGAAGCCGACGCGCATGCCGTACTCGTGCCAAGCCCAGTTGGGCAGGTCGGGCAGCATCGGCTGGCCCATCGGAGGGGAGAGTACGGTGCGCGGCATCGGGCGCTCGATGCCCCAGTCCTCCACATTGACGATCACCCACACCGCCATGCGCGCGCCGCCAGGCAGTTTCAGCGGCGGACGATCGACGATCGCGGTGAACGGGACGCGATCTTTCGGCAGGCGGGGCGTGCTCATTGCGGTAACTTCCTATCGGTAACGTTTATTGGCCGATGGCCTTGTTGACCGCGGGCATCACCTTTTCGGCCATCAACTCCATCGAGCGGCGCGCCAGCTTGGGGTCGACCCAGTCCATGCCGCAGTACAGGAGTGTACCGAAATCGCCGACGTCTTTGCGCAACGCAACAATCTGCTCCGTCACCTGCTCCGGCGTGCCGGCGATCACCAGGCGGTCGAGGATGTAGTCGACGGTGATGTCCGAGTCCGGCTGTTCCTTGTTTTCCTTGAACAGGTTGGCGCGGCCGGCGCGGATCAGCTTGGTGCTGATCTGCTTGTAGTAAAAACGGTAGGGGCTGTTCTCGCCGAAAGCGTATTCCTTCGCCGTCTTCTCGTCCTCGGCGACGAAAATGGTCTTGGCGACGCGCCAGTTCTTAGCATCGGGCTTGAGGTTGCCGGCTTCGCAGCCTTCGACATACTTGCCCCAGTGCGACTTTACCCACTGCGGCAAAAGAAAATTTGCCGAGATCGGGCTCCAGCCGCGCTTGGCCGCTTCCGAGCAGCCGCGCGAGAAGGGCTCGACCACGGTGACGACGATATGCGGATGCGGCTTCTGGAACGGCTTGACCATGATGCCCTGGCCGATGTCCGGAATCATGGTGCGCTCGGTGCTCACCTTCCAGTGCTTGCCCTCGATGTTGTAGGGCGCGGTGCCGCTCCAGATGGCGAGAATCGCGTCGATGCACTCGACGAATTTCTCGTTGCGGTTCACATCCAGGTTGCCGAACACTTCCCAGTCCGACGGCAGGCCGCCGGGGCTGATGCCCATGATGACGCGGCCGCGGGTGATGTTGTCGAGCATCGCCACCTTGGTGGCCACCGATGCCGGGTGGGTGTTGGCCAGGTTGACCGTGCCGGTGCCCAGCATGATGTTCTTGGTGTCGTGCGCCAGGCTGGCCAGGAACACCACGCAGTCGGTCACCGTCTCGGCGGTGTCGGTGACGTGCTCGCCGACATAGGCTTCGGTGAAACCCAGCTTGTCGGCCAGGATGATCGCTTCGCGGTCCTCGCTCAGGGTATCCGCGTAGTTGCGCGACGGCGGATGCAAGGGCATGGTGAAGTAGCCGAGTTTCATGGTTTTGTCTCCTGCGGAACTGGGTATGATCGAAGGCGCCGATGCGCCGATGTGGGGCGATGATAAACGAGCGTCCCACCCCTTTTTCAGGTGTTCGCCAAATAGTAGCTATTAGGCAAGCCCGTGACAGAGAAAACGCTAATGGACGCGCCGCCGCCCACGGCGTCAGACGTCGCCGGACCCGCTACTCCTCTAGAGGTTCTACGGACAAAGGGCGAAATGCGCCTCCAGCGCGGCCACCAGTTCGGCCGGCTTTTCCTCCGGCGGAAAGTGCGCGCAATCGGCCATCGACAGCATGTGGAAATTCTCCGCCAGCGGGCCGATGGCATTGGCGATCGCCTCGCCCAGCCAGAGGGCGCCGCCGATGGCCAGCACCGGGGGCTTGAGCTTGTTCGCCGCCAGCACGCGGTTTTGCGCGCCGGACTCGAAGATCGTGCGGTAGTACTTCAGCGCCTCGACGAAGGCGCCGGGCCGCGAATACAAGCGCACGTATTCCGCCACCGCCTCCGGCGAAATCGCGCCGGGATGGGCGACGCGATGGCGAAAAATCCATTCGAGGTAAATGTTCTCGCGCCCGGCCACCAGTTCCTCCGGCAGTTCCGGCAGGCAGTTGAAAAAGAAATGCCAGGTCTTCTTTGCCTGCTCCGCGGTAAAGGCGTAGGCGCCGCCGGGCGCGATGCCCGGCACCGCCGCCTCCATCAGCGTCGCGCCGCGCAGGGTATCGGCGTATTTCGCCGCGTAGGTGTAGCCGATCCAGCAGCCGATGTCATGGCCGACGAGGTGAAAGCGCGGGAGCTTGAGCTTTTCCACCAGTTCGCGGAACAGCGCGGCGATGCTCTCCATGTCGTAGCGCGCCGTTGGCAGCGACGTGCCCAGCGCCGGCGGCTCGACGGCGATCACCCGGTAGCGCGGGGCCAATAGCGGAATCACCTTTTCCCAGGTCAGCGCGGATTCGGGCCAGCCGGAGATCAGCAATACCGGGTCGCCGCTGCCGGCCTCATAGCATTGCAACTGGCTGTCGCCGACGGCGATCATCGAGGATTTGGTGTTGGCGAATGCCATGAACGTTTCCGGATCTTGGTGTTGTCAGCGCCAGTTTAAACCTTGCCCAGCGCGCGCAGGATTTTCTCCGGCGTGAAGGGCTGCGAACTGACGCGTGCATTCAGCGGCAGCAGGGCATCGTTGATCGCATTCATCACTGCCGCCGGCGCGCCGGCAGTGCCCGCCTCCCCCGCCCCCTTCGCGCCGAGTTCGGAAGTCTTGGTCGGGCTTTCGACGTGGGCGATCACCATGTCGGGCATTTCACCGGCCATCGGCACCAGGTAGTCGGCCATGCTGCCGTTGAGCATCTGCCCGTCGGCGCTGTAAAGGCACTCTTCGAACAGCGCCCCGCCGATGCCTTGCACGATGCCGCCACGCATCTGCTCGTCCACCAGCATGGGGTTGAGGATGGTGCCGCAATCTTCCACCACCCAGTGCTTGAGCAGCTTGACGAAGCCGGTGTCGGGATCGACCTCCACCAGCGAGGCCTGGATGCCGTTGGTAAACGTGAAGCCGTAGCCGCGTGGCGTGTAGTGGCGCGTCACCGTCAGTTCGCTCTGAAAATCCATCGGCAGGGTGTCTGGGCGGAAGTAGCCGACCCGCCCGACTTCGGAGAGCGGCATTTTGGTGGCGCCGGTGAGCTTGTCGTAGACCTCGTTGCCGGTGATATCCAGCGTGCCCTTGTCGACATTGAGGATGGCCGCCGCGATATCGAGAATGTTCGACTTCAGCGCCTTGGCCGACTGCAACACCGCCTCACCGCCGATGCCCGCGCCGCGCGAGGCCCAGGTGCCGCCGCCGTAGGGCGTAACCTCGGTGTCGCCCGTCACCACCTTCACCTTCTCCATCGTGATGCCCAGCACGGTGGCGGCAATCTGCGCGAACACCGCATCGTTGCCCTGTCCCTGCTCGGTGACACTTACCAGCACCGTGACCATGCCGGAAGGTTCCAGACGGATGGTGGCGCCATCCTGCGCCGAAATGCGCGCACCGCCGACGCCGTAGAACGCCGGCGAAGGATTGGTTACCTCGATCATCGCGGCCAGCCCGATGCCGCGATAAATTCCCTTCCCGCGCAGCCGAGTCTGTTCCGCGCGCAGCGCTGTGTAGTCCATCAGCGCCAGCAACTTGTCCAGGCACTGATGGTGCGACAGCAACTCGAACTTCAGCCCCGAGGGAAAGGTGTAGGGGTAGGCATCGTCCGGAATCAGGTTGATGCGGCGGAACTCGGCCGGATCCATGCCCAGCTTCTGCGCCGCCAGATCGACAATACCCTCGGTGACCGCGACGGCGATTGGATGGCCCACGCCGCGATACTGGCAGGTGACGTTCTTGTTGGTAAACACCACATCGAGCCTGGCGCGATACTCCTTGTGCGCGTACGGCCCGCCGGTTAAGTTCACCACCTGGTTGCCCTCGATGCCGCTGGTGCGCGGGTAGACCGAATACGGGCCGATGCCGGTCAGGTCGTCGATTTCGAAGGCGAGGATTTTTCCCTCCTTCGTCGCCGCCAGGCGCGTGCGCACGCGGTGCTCGCGCGCATGGATGTCGGTAAGAAAACTCTCCAGCCGGTCGGCGATGAACTTCACCGGCCGCCTGAGCATCACCGAGATCGCCGCCGTGGCCATCTCGTCCGGATACACGTGCACCTTGATGCCGAAGGAGCCGCCGACATCCTTGGTCACCACGCGCACGTTCGCCTCGGGGATGTTCAGGTGGCGCGACATGATGTCCTGCATCATGTGCGGCGCCTGCGTGCCCTGGTAGACCGTGAGGCTGTGCTGCGCCGGGTTGTAGTCGGCGACGATGGTGCGGCCTTCCAGCGTCACGCCGGTGTGGCGGCCGAAGTGGAAGGTGTCCTCCACCACCAGGTCGGCGCGCGCGAACGCGTCGTCCACGCCCTCGGTGGTAAAGTCGCGGTGAAAGCACAGGTTGTCGCCGAGGTCCGGATGGATTACCGGTGTGGCCGGATCCAGCGCCAGCTCCATATCGGTCAGCACCGGCAACTCTTCCCACTCCACCTCAATCAGTTGCAACGCGTCTTCCGCCTGCGCGCGGGTCTCGGCGATGATAGCCGCCACCGCCTCGCCCTGCCAGCAGGCGCGCTCGATGGCAACCGCGTATTGGGCGGGAGACTTCAAGCCCTTGAGGTGCGAAAGCACCGCTACCCACGGTGTGCAATATTCGGCGATCGCGTGGCCGTCGAAGGTAGCGATGACGCCGGGCGACTGCCGCGCTTTCGACAAGTCGAGGCTGACGATGCGCGCATGCGCATGCGGGCTGCGAAAGAATACGACGTGCGCCAGGCGCGGAAAGCGCAGGTCGTCGGTATACGCGCCGCGCCCTTGCAGCAGGCGCTTCGCATTGGCGCGCGGGATGCTCTTGCCGATGTAGCCGGTATCGGCTTTTGTACCTGGGGCGGAAACGGGAAGTTCGGCGCGGGCGTTCATTTGACCACCTTGAGCGCGGGCGATGCGCCGCTTTTTTCCTTGCGTGCCTTCAGCACTGTCTCGATCGCATCGACTATCGCCTGGTAGCCCGTACAGCGGCAATAGTTGCCGCTGATGTATTCGCGGATTTCATCGCGGCCGGCGTTCGGCATCTCGCGGACCAAATCCTGCGCCGCCATCAGCATGCCGGGCGTACAGAAGCCGCATTGCAAGGCGTTGTGTTCGTGGAAGGCCTTTTGCAGATCAGCGATTTCGCCGGTGTCGGAAAGACCCTCGATGGTGTCCACCCGCCGCCCGTCGGTCGCTACCGCCAGCGTCAGGCAGCCGCGCACGATCTCGCCGTCCACCCGCACCGTGCAGGCGCCGCACACGCCATGCTCGCAGCCAGCGTGCGCGCCGGTCAGGCCGCATTCCTCGCGCAGGTAGTCGATCAGGTGCATGCGCGGCTCGACCGCATGGTTCTCGGTGACGCCGTTGACGGTGATGGCCGTCTGCCTTTTTCCGCTCATCACGCGCCCTCCGCCAAAGCCGCCAGCGCGCGGCCGGTAAGCACGCGGGCAAGATGCATTTTTGTGGCGCCCGACGAGTAAAGATCGGCGGCGGGGTCAAGATCATTGGCCAGCGCACGCTGCGCCGCACCGACCAGTTCGGTGGAATAAGCCTGCCCTTCGAGCACCGCCATCGCCTGGCGCGCCAGCACCGGAATGCCGCCCACGCCCAGGTAAGCCAAGCTGATGTCGCTCAGCACGCCGCCCGCCACCTTACCGTTGGCGGCGACGCCGACAATCGCATAGTCGCCATGGCGCCGCGCCAGCTCCATGAACACCGAGCGGTAACCGGGCTTTTGCGCCACGAACTCGCCGCGCGCTACCAGTTCTCCCGGCTGCAGGTCAGTCTCGTACAGGGCCTTGAAAAAATCCCGCGCCGGCACTTTGCGCTCGCCTGCGCGCGACACCAGCACGATGGTGGCATCGAGGGCCACCAGGCAGGCCGGATATTCGGCCGCCGGATCGGCAAAGGCCACGCTGCCGCCGAAGGTGCCGGCATTGCGGATCGCGATATGCGCCACATGCGGCACCGCCTGCGCCAGCAGCGGCACCTGCTCCGCCACCGGGGCCGAGCGCTCGATTTCGCGGTGCTTGACCAGCGCGCCTATGCTCAATGTCGCGCCATCGCTGCGGATGCCCGTCAGCGCCGGCTCGTTCAAGGTGGTGATGTCGATCAGGATGCCGGGCTGAGACAGGCGCATATTGAGCGTCGCCATCAGCGTCTGGCCGCCGGCCAGCAGCTTGGCCTCGTCCCCATGCCGGTCCAGCAGGTCGAACACCTCGGCCAGGCTGGCGGGCCTGGCGTAGTCAAATGCGGGCGCTTTCAACGCTGTCTCCTTGGGCTTTATCCGCCGCTTCCTCGACCGGGGAGTGGCTCTGGACGCTATCGTAACGCGTTGCCGCCAAAAACGCCCGCGCCGCCCTGAAGGCGGCGCGGAACCAGCATTTGTCTACGCCTCGAGCCTAGCGGCCACCCGAAACGTCGATCATGGTGCCGTGGATGTAGGAAGCTGCGTCCGTGGTCAGCCACACCACCACCTCGGCCACTTCTTCCGGCCGGCCGGCGCGGCCGATCGGCACCGTCGGGCCAGCCTTGTCGAGCAGGGCCTGGCCGCCGTGGGCATTGTGAATTTCAGTGGTGATCAGGCCCGGGCGCACGCCGATGACGCGCACGCCCTCGGTGCCGACTTCGCGGGCCAACGCCGCCACCATGCTGTCGAGCGCTCCCTTTGAGGCGGCGTAGTGCGACTCCTCCGGCAGGCCGCCGTGACGCGCCGCGGCAGACGACATCTGGATGATCGCCCCGCCCTTGCCGCCGTTCTTGGTCGACATGCGCTTGAGCGCTTCGCGAGTGCAATAGAACACGCTGAACACGTTGGCGGCGAAAATCTTTTCCAGGATCTCGGCGGTCATCGAGTCAGCACGGCACATGCGCACGACGATGCCGGCGTTGTTGATCAGCGCGTCGACGCGGCCGAGCTTTTCGTCGGTCTCCTTGAACAGGCGGATGACATCGGCTTCCTTGCTCACGTCAGCCTGAATCGCCACCGCCTTGCCGCCGGCGCCAGTGATCTCGGCCACGACCTTGTCGGCGTCGGCCTTGCTACTGACGTAGTTCACCGCCACCGCATAGCCCTCTTTGGCCGCGCGCCTGGCTATTGCCGCGCCGATGCCCCGGCTGGCGCCGGTCACGATCATCACTTTGCTCATTTGTTGCTCCTACTTAAGGGGAGAATACGCGGTCGGCGCGAGAATCGAATTGGCCGAATGGGAAACGATGGGGCCGTCGGCCTCGGAGGCGCTGCGCGCCTTGACCCAGTCCGGGTCGGCCTGGAAAGCATTCCACTTGGTCTGGCGCTCCTCCAGGCTCTCCCACGCCAGGAAGTAGGTCAGCTTGTGGTTGTTGTCGCCGATGTAGTCGGTGAAAAAGCCGACCGGACGGATGCCGTGCTTTTCCCACATCTTCATGGTGACTTCGGAAAAGCGCTTGTTCAGCGCGGCCAGGCGGCCGGGTACGCAGTAGTAGACGCGCATTTCGTAGAGCATTCTTGTTCCTCCGGTGATTCGCCTATGGTCGGGACGATAAAAAGATGATGATAAAAAAATCGGCAGTCGCTTAGGTCCCGAAGCGCAACTGCGCGCAGGGACGAACCGGCTGCCGATGATACGCCGCCCCGCCCCGGAGAACCAAGCCCCGGGGCCGGCAAACGGCTTATTTGATACTTAGCTCGATATCGCGCAGCACCTCTTCGCCTTCGCGCGCAATCTCGTTTTCGATCAGCGCACCGCAACCCGGGCAGAAGAACTGGCGCCACACCGGCTTGGCATCGATATAGCGCTTGTAGTCGCCGATGTTCGGGTTGGAAACGCCGATCTCCTGGTCCTGGCGTACGCAGTGGTCCTTGTAGTTGTCGCGCGCGGAACCGAGGTCGGTGTCGCACTTGGCGCAGCAGATGTGCACGCCGCCGTTGGCCTTGCGCAGGACCAGGTTTTCGGTCGGCTTGGCCATCACGGGGCCAGTGAGCTTTTTGACCGAGGCGTCCTTGCGGACCCGCGCCAGGCGGCGCTTGGCGCGCAGCTTGGCGGTGGCATCCGCATCGAGCGCGCCCTTTTCCGACAGCACCACGCCGTAGATGGCCTCGGCCGCCCCGCGCGAGACCACGCGGTTATCCCAGTCGGCCCGCACCCGCTCGGCGTCGCGCTCAAAGGGGTCGCCGAAGCCGCCGGCACCGGTCCAGATCACCGCGTAGACGTCCTGCGGGTTCTGCACGAAACCTTGCTGGCGCAGGCCCAGGACTTCCTCACGGCCCTTGACGTCGGCGATGTCGCCGACCATCTCCTGCCGGTCCATGCGCGCCTTGATGTCGGTGTCGCGCTTGAACTTGTAGACGTTCACCGAGGCCGGGTAGCCGCCCATCATGCCGGTGGAAGTGGGAATGGCGTTGCCGGAGGAAAGCGTGTCCTGGTTGATCGAAGCGGTACGGTGCGGAATGAAGCAGGACTCCGCCGAGACCCCGCCACGCCACTTGCCGGCGCCGCCCGAGTCCACCACTTCCTTGCGATAGAGAAACAGTACCGGGAAATCCTGCTCGGTGTGCTCCACATTCGGCAGGCGGCAGATCGGCGTGCGCGACTGGCCGCCGGTGTTGATGCCGTCGCCATTCGAGAACGCGCCGATGGCCCCGCCGATCGGATCGACCAGCAGGTAGCCGTAGTAGTCGCCCCACTGGTTGATGCCGCGGAACAAGGTGCCGGGCCATTGGCTGGTGCCGCCGATGCACATGATGTCGCCGCGCATCTGCGGATCGGTGTAGATCATTTTCGACAGTACGTTGTACGCCGGGTAATACGAAATTTCCATCGACTGGGTCGGCGCGGTCGAAACGGACGCCGGAAAGTCGGCGCAGTTGAACGTCCCCGGCGACGGGTCGAATTCGACATGGCGCAGCGCCCCGGCGACGCAAAAATACTGCTCCCAGCACATCAGCTGGTTCAGCGCCACCATGATGGCGCCGCGCCAGCCGGAGTAGGTGGCGTTCATCGCGCCGTCCTGGTCGGCGCTGCCTTCGTTTTCGAAGATCAGCTTGTTGCCTTCCTTGCGCAGGGTCAGGCACACCTTGTAGGTGCCGCGGTCCCCGGGGCGGCAGCACTCGACGTAGGTGCGGTCGCGCCAGATGCCGTCTGGCAGGCGCTTCATCTTGGCGAGGAAGGCCTTTTCGGAGTTATCGATCACCCGCGTCATCACGCCCTTGACCACTTCGGGGCCGTACTTGGCGATCAGCGTGAGAATGCGTTCCTTCGCCGTGAAATTGCCGGCGAGCTGGGCGCGGAAGTCCAGCGCCACCGCGTCGGGCTTGCGCGAGGAGCGCAGGTACATCTCCTCCAGGTCGCGGCGGATCACGTTGTTCTCGACGATCTTGATCGGCGGGATGCAGATGCCTTCGTCGAACGCGTCCTTGGCGGATGGGCAGAAGGAGGAAGGGGTGGTGCCGCCGATGTCGTACTGGTGCAGGCAGTTGGTGGTCCAGCAGAACAGCTCGCCCTTCCAGAACACCGGGCAGATCAGCATCACGTCCTGCTGGTGCGCGGCACCGACCCAGGGGTCGTTGGCGAGGAACATGTCGCCGTCCTTGATGCCGGGGTTGTCGCTGCGGTATTCGAGGATCCATTTCACCTGGGTGTCGGTGACGCCCGACATGTACTGCATGTAGGGGCCGAAGTAGAGGAACTCGCCGTCCTCGGTAAGGATGGACGGGTTCAGGTCGAGCGCATACATCGCCACCGGCGAGCCGGACAGGCGCTGGATGGTGGCGCCGTGTTCCTCGTTGACGTGCCACAGCGCATGGCGCACCACCTCGAAGGTGATGGGGTCGATGTCCTTCACCTTCTTGGTGTGCAGCTTGAGCGTGGGCGAAATCTTCAGCTTCTTCGGCGGCACGTAGCCGTGCTTCTTGCCGTCGAATACCTCACCTTTCATTTCACTGATCTTGGGCATGACGGTCTCCTTATTTGGTGCCGAACAGGATTTCAAAATTGCCGAAGGCATCGACGCGCAGGGTGCGGCCGGGGTGGATCACCACCGTCGTCTGCGTCGTCTCTACCACCGCCGGGCCCTTGACCTTGTTGCCGGGCTTGAGGAAGGCGCCGTCGTAGATCGGCGTCTTCACCGACTTTTTCAGGTCGGACCAGTAGATGGCGCGCGGCGCCACCTTGGCCTGCTTGGGGATCACCCCGCTCATGGTCTTGGCCTTCGACAACTTGGGACGCGGCGTGGTTGCGGTGGCGCGCAGGCGCATGGTCACCAGTTCGATGCGCGCATTGTGGTACGAGGAACCCGCGCCGTAGAGTTGCTCATAGCGCTCGTAAAAACGCGCGCGCAGCTTTTCCCAGGCGGCTGCCTTGAAGCGCTTTTCCGGGAACACCACTTCGACTTCGTTGATCTGCCCCTTGTGGCGCAGGTCCAGCGAATAGGAGAACTGGCGCCGCGCCTTCGGGATGCCGTCCTTGTCCATTTGCGCGTGCGCCTTCGCTTCCAGCGCATCGAGCACGTCGTTGACGCGCTTGGGGTCCAGCGGCGTGACCTGGATGTCCACCTGCTCATAGACGTGCAGGATGTCGGCCGAAGCCGCGCCGAAAGCGCACCAGGTGGAAGCGATCTGCTTGAGCGGAATCACCACCTTTTGCACACCCAGTTCGGCGCCGAATACGCTCGCATGCATCGGCCCCGCGCCGCCGAAGGCGTAGAGCACGAAGTCGCGCGGATCGAAACCCTTTTGCACCGTCATCTTGCGGATGATGTCGGCCATCTTGAATTCGGCGATCTTGGCGATACCGGCTGCCGCTTCCATCAGGGTGATGCCGAGGGTCTTGGCGATCTTGCCGATGGCTTCCGTCGCCTTTTCCTTGTCCAGCTTGATCCGGCCACCCAGGAAGTTGTCCGGGTTGATGTAGCCCAGCACCACGTCGGCGTCGGTCACCACCGGGTTGATGCCGCCCTTGCCGTAGCACACAGGCCCCGGGTCGGCGCCCGCGCTCTCGGGGCCGACGCGCATGGTCTTGGTCATCGCATCGACCACCGCCATCGAGCCGCCGCCGGCGCCGATGGCCTGGATGTCCACCTTGGGCAGGAAGTATTCGTACTGCGCCACTTCTGAAATGAATGAGTAGGCGGGGCGCGTGTCGTAGATGATGCCGACGTCGAACGAAGTGCCGCCCATGTCGGTGGTAATCACGTTGGGCGTACCCATCAGCTTGCCAAGGTATACCGAACCCGTCACACCCGACACCGGGCCGGAGTCCAGCGTCAGCAGCGGCGACTCCATCGCCTTGTCGATCGAGATCGAGCCGCCGCCGCATTGCGTGATCTGCAGCGGCTGGTGGTAGCCGGAAGCCTTGAGCTGCTTGTCCAGGTTCGACAGGTAGCGCGCCATCACCGGGCCGATATAGGCGTTGAGCACCGTCGCCGTGGTGCGCTCGTACTCGCCCCACTTCGGCGCGATGTCCACCGAGCAGGAGACGAACACGTTGGGCGCCATCTCCTCAATCATCTTGCGCACGCGGCGCTCGTGCTTGCCGTCCTTGAACGACCAGAGGAAGCACACCGCGATGGCTTCGCAGCCGGCATCAAGCAGGCGCTGGATCGCTTGACGGGTCTCTTTTTCGTTCAGCGGCACCACCACTTCGCCGAAACAGTCCATGCGCTCGGAGACGCCCTCGACCAGGCGCTTGGGCACGATCGGGTTGGGCTTCTGGCTTTCGGGAAAGTGCACCACCTTGTTCAGGTCGTGCGAATTCACCCCGCGCGAGCCGCGCATGATGTGGATCGCGTCCTCATGGCCCTTGGTGGTGATCAGCCCGACCTTGGCGCCCTTGCGCTGGATCAGCGCGTTGGTGCCGACGGTGGTGCCGTGGGTCAGCACCTTGATCTGCTCGCAAAAGTCTTCGAAGGAAAGCTTCAGCGTGTCCGCCGCCACACCCAGCGCGTTGATCATGCCCTGGGCGAAGTTGCCCGGCGTGGAAGGGGATTTGGTGGCGGTGATCTGGCCGCGCTCGTCGAGCACGACGCAATCCGTGAACGTGCCCCCGATGTCGACCCCGACTAGGTATCGGCTCATCTTTGTCTGTCTCCTGTGGCCCTATTGGATGGGATGCTCTATGCCGCGCGCGAAGCTGCCACGCGGCACTCGGTCGCAAGTATGCGCAAAGCCGGGCTTTCTAGTCCAATAACGCCTTGGCATAGCGCCCATGCCGGGGGCGCATGGCGCAGGCGGATGCTGCTCGCGAGAAATCAGCCGAGGAACTCTGCGCTTTTCCACTTGCCCGAGACGACCGTGGTGCGGGTGACGTCGAACAGCATTTGCATCAGCGCCTGCGCCGGGCGCGACAGGGTACGGCGCGGCGAAGCGGCCAGTGCCCAGGTGACGGCCAAGCCTTCCACTTGCGTTGCCGCCAGCTTGCGCTGGCGCAACTGCGCCTGCACCGCGCAATAGGAGATCACGGTGTAGCCCGCGCCCTCCTCCACCAGGTCGAGCATCAGGGGAATCGAATTAGTTTCCAGCTTCGGGCGAAAGTCCAGGCGCGCGCGCTTGAAGCCGTCTTCGACGATGCCGCGCAGTGCGTTGGGGCTTAGCGTCAGGATAAGCGGCAGATCCGCCAGCGCCTCCACCGGCATCGAGGCGCCAGCGCGCATGCGCTTGGCGCGCGCGCCGACCAGGAACAGCGCCTCGCGCACCAGCGGCGTATGGCTGAGCGCGGCGCGCGGCTCGCTGGCGGAGACGATCGCCAGGTCGATCTTGCCGGTATGCACGCCCTCGTTCAGGGTCACGCTCAGGCCCTCGACCAGGCGCAGCAGCACGCGCGGAAAACGCTTGCGATAGGCGCGGACCAGCGGCAGGGTGATGGTGTCGTGCATCGACGGCGGCATGCCGAAGGTGAGTTCGCCCGCCGGCTCGTCGGCCAGCAGCGAGACTTCATGGCGCATGCGCTGGAAGTCGTCGACCAGGCCGCTGGCGCGCTGGCGGAACATCACGCCGGCTTCGGTGAGATGCACGCCGCGCTCGGTGCGGGTGAAGAGTTTCACGCCGAGTTCGCGTTCGATCTGGCCGATCTGCCGGGACAAGGCGGGTTGCGCGATATGCAGCACCGCCGCCGCCTTGGTGAAGCTCTCCTGTTCGGCGATCTGCAGGAAATTGCGCAGGAGTTTCAGGTCCATCGGTGTTCCGTGCCGGTGACGCCGCAAAGCCGTTCATGGTACGCTATTTGTCTCGCGCCACGAGCGGGCCAGTCTCATCCGGCCCGTTTTCCGCCGACCGATACACCCTACGCAACACCCGTCACCGAAAGAAAACACACCATGGAAATGACCGGCACCCAGACGCTGCCCGTCTCCCAGCAAATCGCCTGGGACGCGCTGAACGATCCCGAAGTGCTGAAGGCTTCGATCACCGGCTGCGATCTGCTCGACCGCACCAGCGACACCGAATTCAACGCCGGCGTCACCGCCGCCATCGGCCCGGTGAAAGCCAAGTTCAAGGCCAAGCTGACGCTCACCGACGTCGACGCGCCGAATGCCTACACCATTCGTTTCGACGGCCAGGGCGGCGTCGCAGGCTTCGGCAAGGGCGAGGCAACGGTGAAACTCACCTCCGAAGGCGAGAACCAGACGCGCCTCGACTACTCAGCCAAGGCCAACGTCGGCGGCAAGCTGGCGCAGATCGGCTCGCGCCTGGTGGACTCGGCAGCAAAGAAAATGGCCGATGACTTTTTCAAGAAGTTCAATGCCGAGCTGGCCAAGCGCAACCCCGCCGCCTGAGCGCATCACAAGCTGCAAATAAAAAAGCCCGGCATCGCCGGGCTTTTTTCTACGCTGCCGGGAATCAGGCGCCGCTGTTGATGATCTCTGCCGCGCGCTTCACCGACTTGACGATGTTCACATAGCCTGTGCAACGGCACAGGTTGCCATGCAGGCCCTTGACGATGTCGTGCTCGGTCGGGTTCGGCGTCTGCTTGAGGATGGCGGCCGAGGTCATGATCATGCCCGGGGTACAGAAGCCGCATTGCAGGCCGTGGCACTCGGTGAATGCCTGCTGCACCGGATGCAGTTTTTCACCCTTGGCCATGCCTTCGATGGTGACGATGTCGGCGCCTTCGGCCTGGATCGCCAGCATGGTGCAGGATTTGATCGCGTCGCCGTTCAGGTGAATGGTGCAGCAGCCGCACTGGCTGGTGTCGCAGCCGACGTGGGTGCCGGTCAGGCCCAGGTTGTCGCGCAGGAAGTTGACCAGCAAGGTGCGGTCTTCGGCCTCGCCGGCAACCGTCTTGCCATTCACGGTCATTTCGATTTTGGACATTGCGTGTTTCCTTGAGAGTCAGTTCGGCCGTCGGGCCTTAAAGCATCTTTTCCAGCGCACGCTTGGCCATCACACCGACCAGGTGAGCGCGATATTCGGGCGGCGCATGCAGGTCGCCCAGGCAAGTCTCGGGGTCCACCTTCAGGCCTTCGAGCGCCTTCAGGCTGAAGCTCTTTGCCAGCGCCTCCTCGGCCTCGGTCCAGCGGAAAGCCCCCGATGACCCCGCGCCGGTGACGCCCACGCGCACGCTGCCGTCGGCCAATTGCGCGATGCAGGTGCCGGCCATCGCGTAACCCGAAGCCGGATGCTCGAACTTGGAATACGCCGACTTCTTCGGCAGCGGCCACAGCAGCTTGATGATGATCTCGCCCTCTTCCAGGGCGGTAGCGAACATGCCCTGGAAATAATCGTCGGCCTTGATCTCGCGCTTGTTGGTGACGATGGTCACGTTGTGCGCCAGCACGCCGGCCGGGTAGTCCGCCGCCGGGTCATTGTTGGCGATCGAGCCGCCCATCGTGCCCATGTTGCGCACCTGCAGGTCGCCGATCAGGCTCGCCATGTTGGCGAGACCCGGAATCGCTTTTTGCACCACGGCGGAGGTCATCACCTCGTAGTGCTTGCTCATCGCGCCGATAATCAGCACGCCGTCCTTCACCTCGATGCCCTTGAGCTCTGCCACGCGGGCGAGATCGATCAGGTGCGAAGGCTGTGCCAGGCGCGCCTTCAGCGTCGGGATCAGGGTCTGGCCGCCGGCCATCAGCTTGGCTTCCGGCTCGGCCCCGAGCAGCTTCACCGCTTCATCGAGCGATTTGGCGCGCTGGTAATTCAATGCGTACATAGTATTTCTCCGTGCTGAATTCTCTGGCTGATCGGATTATCGCTCAGGCGGCCTTGCGCACCGCCGCGCCGCCCTCGGACGCTTGCAGCGCCTGCCATACCTTGGCCGCGGTGATCGGCATTTGCATGT
This sequence comes from Betaproteobacteria bacterium, assembly GCA_028292405.1. Classification (GTDB taxonomy): domain Bacteria; phylum Pseudomonadota; class Gammaproteobacteria; order Burkholderiales; family JAEUOS01; genus JAQGMJ01. Next base: position 8,858 of record JAQGMJ010000007.1, on the reverse strand, counting down.
TGTCTATGCCCATCGGCCGCAGCGCATTCATCACCGCGTTCATCAGCGCCGGCAGCGAGCCCGAGCAGCCCGACTCGCCCACGCCCTTGGCGCCCAGCAGGTTGGTCTTGGTCGGCACCGCATGGCCGCGCCACTTCATGGCCAGCGGCACCGTCGCCGCGCGCGGCATGGTGTAGTCCATGAAACTGGCGGTAAGGAACTGGCCGGACTCGCGATCGTACACCGCATGCTCGCCGAACACCTGGCCCGCGCCCTGCACCACCCCGCCATGCACCTGGCCCAGCACCAGCGTCGGCTGCATCACGTTGCCCAGGTCATCCACCGCCGCGTACGAAGCGATCTCCGCTACGCCGGTGACCGGGTCGAACTCCACTTCGGCCACATGGCAACCGTTCGGGAAGGTGACGCCGAAAGTGCCTTCGGCGCCGCAATCAAAAGGATGCGCCGCCGCCGCACTCGCCAGCTTTTTCGCCAGCTCGCGCAGGCCCACCGATTTGCCGCCCGCCGAGAAACTCCCCCCGGCATAGCTCACCGCATCGGCCGTCACACCCAGCGCCTCGGCCGCGTGCGGCGTGGCCTTCTCGATCACTTTTTGCGCCAGCAGCTTGAACGAACTGCCCTGGCCCAGGAGGGTACGCGAACCGCCGGTGCCATTGCCCACCACCGCCATGTTCGAATCACTGGCGCGATAGCCGATGCCGTCTTCCGTAATGCCGAGTTCCTTGGCAAACAGGCTGATGAAGGTAGTCTCATGCCCCTGGCCCGAAGCCCCCGCCGCGCAATAAATGGTGACGTCGCCCTTGGCGTCGAAGCGCGCCGCCGTCTGGTCGCTCGGCGTATTGCCGCCGCCGCTGGCCTCGAGAAAGGTCGCAAAACCGATGCCGCGCAGCTTGCCGGCCTTTTCGCTCGCAGCCTTGCGCCCCGCGAAGCCGGCCCAGTCCGCCTGCGCCAGCGCATCGTCCATCACGGCGGCGAAGTCGCCGCAATCATAGGTGGTGCCCAGCGGCGTCTTGTACGGCATCTGCGCCGCCTTGACGAAGTTCTTGCGCCGTGTCTCCACCGGGTCCAGGCCGTGATCGTGGCAAGCCTGATCCACCAGGCGCTCGATGGCGAAAGCGATGTCCGGACGGCCGGCGCCGCGATACGCCGAAATCGGCGTCGTGTTGGTATAGATCAGCCGGGTGCGCGCATACAGCGCCGCCACGTCGTAGACGCCGCCGCAGGTGATCGTCAGATTGTTGGTGCCGATGAAAGCGCCGTTGCCGCCGGCATAGCCGCCGAGGTCCACCCGGTCGTCCCAGCGAAAAGCCAGGAACCTGCCGTTCTCGTCGATGGCGATTTCGCCGTTCAGTTCCAGCGCGCGGCCGTGGTAGTCCGAAAGAAAACTGTCGGTGCGCGTGCCCACCCACTTGATCGGCTTGCCCAGTTGCTTGGCCGCCAGCAGCGACACCATGTATTCCGGATACGGCGTGGAGCGGATGCCGAAGCTGCCACCCACATCGTCCGCGATGATCTCCAGCTTCGCCTGCGGGATACCCGTCACGGTCGACACCTGGTTGCGCATGTTGACGATGCCCTGCGAGCTCGAATAGAGCGTGTAGCGATCCTCATCCGCGTGGTACACCGCCAAACAGGCGCGCGGCTCCATTGGGTTGACGATCAGGCGCTGGCTTTCGAGGTGGATCTTCGACGTATATTTGGCGCGCTTGAACTGCTCGTCAACCGCCGCTGCATCGCCGCGCTCATAGACGAAGCCGACGTTGCCCGGAATGTCCGCATGCAATTGCGGCGCGCCGTCGGCGAGCGAATCTTCCACCGTCACCGTCGGCGGCAACTGGCTGTATTCGATCTCGATGGCCTCGCTCGCGTCCTGCGCGATGGCGGCCGTCTCGGCAATCACGTAAGCCACCGCCTGGCCGACGTATTGCACCTTCTTGTCCGCCAGTACCGGGTAAAACGGCTTTTTCATCGCCGAATCGCCCACGCCCTTCACATTCGGCGCCACGCCGCCCACCAGGCTCTTGAAACCGGCGGCCTCGACATCGGCAAAGGTCATCACCTTGACCACGCCGGGAAAGGCGCGCGCAGGTTCAACATTCAGGGAAACAATGTCGGCATGGGCTTCGGGGGAGCGCAGAACGTAGCCGTACAACTGACCTGGCTGGTTCCAATCTGCGGTGTAGTGCCCCGTACCCTGGATCAAGCGCAAATCTTCGCGGCGGGATGGCTGCATTTCGCTCAAGCTTTCGAGGGACGTATGAGGGAGGTCTTGTTGGCCGAAAGGGAATCAGGCGGCGCAAATAATGCAAAATGACGCAAAAACATCGCGACGAGGCCATTTGCGTCCTGATTGATTTTAGCAGCCCGGGCCACCCGAGGCTACCCGCACTTCTTATACGCGAGCATAAGGGCGGTTAAACCCTTGTCCCAAAGGTTTGCCGCTCTTGCACATTCCTGCGAACCAACCCCTAGCGCAGCCAGGGACCGGAGGCCGGCAACTCCAGCTGATAGCGCGCCGCCGCCTGCGCCACCAGCTCACGCTTCACCGTGCCCGCCTGCGCCAGCGAAGCCAGCGCCTGCAGCACCACGTGATGCTTGTCCACCTCGAAAAAGCGCCGCAGGGCCGCACGCGTATCGCTGCGGCCGAAGCCGTCGGTACCCAGGGTCGCATAAGGCGCGGCGATCTGCGCGCGGATCAGCTCCGGCAGCGCACGCACATAGTCGCTCGCCGCCACCACCGGCGCATAGTCGTCGCCCAGGCAATGCATCACCCACGACTTGCGCGCCGCTTTATCGTTGTTCCCATCGCCTTTTCCCGCCATCGCGTGCAGCGACGCACGCTCCGCGGCCATGCCATCGCGCTGCAGCTCCGAATAACTGGTCACGCTATACACCGCCGCGCTGACGCCGAAATCCTGCTCCAGCAAGTCCGCCGCCGCCAGCACCTCGCGCAAAATCGCACCGCTGCCCAGTAAGCGTATCTGCGGCGACCCGGCGACGGGTTTGAGCAAATACATGCCGCGCACAATGCCCTCACGCTGCGCCAGCGCCGCGCCAAGGTCAAAGCGCGGGTCGACGTGCGCGTAGTTCTCGTTCATCACCGTCAGGTAATAAAACACATCCTCGTCCCGCTCCAGCATCGCCTGCATGCCTTCCTCGAGGATCACCGCCAGCTCGTGCGCGAAACAGGGATCGTAGGCACGGCAATTCGGCACGGTCGAAGCCACCAGGTGGCTTGACCCGTCCTGGTGCTGCAGCCCCTCCCCCGCCAAGGTAGTGCGGCCAGAAGTCGCCCCCACCAGAAAACCGCGCGAACGCTGGTCCGCCGCCGCCCAGATCAGATCGGCCACCCGCTGAAAGCCGAACATCGAGTAGTAGATGTAAAACGGCAGCATCGGCACGCCATGGTTCGCATGGCTGGTCGCCGCCGCGATCCACGAGGAGAGCGCCCCCGCCTCGGTAATCCCCTCCTCCAGAATCTGCCCGTCGCGCGCCTCCTTGTAATACAGCAGCTCGTCCTTGTCCTCCGGTTCGTAGCGCTGGCCGTGCGGCGCATAAATGCCCATGCCGCGAAACAGCGTCTGCATGCCGAAAGTGCGCGCCTCGTCCGCCACGATGGGCACGATGTGCTTGCCCAAGCCTCGGTCCTTCGCCAGTTGCGTCAGCATGCGCACGAACGCCGTGGTGGAAGACATCTCGCTCACTGCCCTGGCCTCGCCATTCGCATCCGCGCGCGGCGCCTGCGCCTCCAGCGCGAACTTTGCAAAGCTAGCCGCCGGCGGCACCGGCAGGTTCTTCGCCTTGGTGTGGCGCGCCGGCAGCGGCCCGCCAAGCGCGGCCCGGCGCGCGCGCAAATACTTCATCTCCGCGCTGTCCTCGCCCGGCTTGTAGAACTTCAGCGACAGCACATCCTCATCCGACAGCGGCAGCGCGAAGCGGTCGCGGAAACTCAGCAGCGTGTCGCGGTCCATCTTCTTCTGCTGGTGCGTGGTCATCTTCGCCTGCCCCGCCGAGCCCATGCCGAAGCCCTTCATCGTCTTGGCCAAAATCACCGTCGGCCCCGCGCGGAAGTTGCTCGCCGCGTGATACGCCGCATGGATTTTCACCGGGTCATGCCCGCCGCGCTTCAACTGGTCGATGTCCGCATCGCTCATGTGCGAAACCATCGCCTGCAGCTCCGGGTACTTGTTGAAAAAGTGCTCGCGGTTGAAGCGCCCGTCGGTGGCGGAATATTTCTGGAATTCCCCATCCACCGTCTCGTGCAAACGCCGCACCAGCGCCCCCTCATGGTCGCGCGCGAATAGCGCATCCCAGTTCGAGCCCCAAAGCAGCTTGATCACGTTCCAGCCCGCGCCCGCAAACAGCCCCTCAAGCTCCTGGATGATCGAGCCATTGCCCCGCACCGGCCCGTCCAGCCGCTGCAGATTGCAGTTGACCACGAAGATAAGGTTATCGAGCCCCTCCCGCGCCGCGAGAGACAACGCGGCGAGGGACTCCGGCTCGTCCATCTCGCCGTCGCCAACAAAGGCCCACACCTTGCGGCCGGCCGTCGTGGCAATGCCGCGATGCTCCAGGTAGCGCATGAATCTTGCCTGATACACCGCCTGGATCGGCCCCAGCCCCATCGACCCGGTCGGAAACTGCCAGAAGTCCGGCATCAGCCACGGGTGCGGGTACGACGACAACCCACCACCCCCGACCTCGCGCCGGTAGTTCCCCACCTGCGCCTCCGCAATCCGCCCCTCGAGAAACGCCCGCGCATAAACACCGGGCGCCGAATGCGGCTGAAAAAACACCAGGTCGCCGCCACTTTCCGCCCCGCCGCCAGGCGTCGTGGCACCGTGCCCACGAAAAAAGTGGTTGAACCCCACCTCGAACAAATCCGCCGCCGAAGCGTAGCTCGCGATATGCCCGCCCAATTCGCTCGACGCCTTGTTCGCCCGCACCACCATCGCCAGCGCATTCCAGCGCACGATGGCCGTGATGCGCTCCTCCAGCGACTGGTCCCCCGGAAACGGCGCCTGCCGCTCCAGCGAAATCGTGTTGCGGTAAGGCGTGGTCAGCGCGCGCGGCACATCCACATCCAGCCCCCGCGCCGCTTCCGTCAACCGACGCAGCAGGTAGGCCGCCCGCGCCGGCCCCTCGCGCGCAATCACGCTCGCCATGCCCTCCAGCCACTCGCGCGTCTCCAGCGGGTCCGGGTCCACCGGCATCGACAAACCCAGCAAGGCACCGATTTCGGAATGGTCGGCCATGGCAAATGCGTCTCTCTATATAGGGATCACCCGATCTTAGCGCCACCGCCACTCCCGTTTATACCGTTCTACGCGATCCAGCCGGCTATTTTCAGCATAAAATGCCGTAATCAAGCCAATTCAAAGCCGATCATGCCGACTACCGACCTCGACGCCACCGACTGGAACATCCTCGACCATCTGCAAGGCGACGCCCGCCTCTCCAACGTCAAGCTCGCCGAAGCCGTCCACCTCTCCCCCTCCCCCTGCCTCGCCCGCGTGCGCGAACTCGAAACCGGCGGCTACATCAGCCGCTACGTGACCCTGCTCAACCCCCTCAAAATCGGCCTCACCGTCAGCGTTTTCATCCAGGTCACCCTGGAAAAACAGGCCGAGAAACAACTCGGCGCCTTCGAAGCCGCCATCCAGAAACGCCCCGAAGTGATGGAGTGCTACCTAATGACCGGCGACTCCGACTACCTCCTGCGTGTAGTCGTCCCCGACATCCAGGCCCTCGAAGGCTTCATCGTCGACCACCTCACCAAGATCCCCGGCATCGCCAACATCCGCTCCAGCTTCGCGCTCAAGCAGGTGAAGTACCAGACGGCCCTGCCGCTGCCGGTGGCGCCAGCAAGGCACAAACGTTGATGCCCGCAACGCCGAATATCAAGAGAACCGGATTACCCACCTCGTTGGCGCCTGCACCTGCACGGTTTTCGCGGTCCTCGCCCTGTGGCATTTCCGCATGGCCTTTTGCCGCATACCGGCGAAAGCGCGGCAGTGCCCCAGCATCGACGGCAAGCCCTTGTTCATCCCTTCGCGAACGGGCACATTGCTCGTCGGCATCGCCCTGCTGGGCTGCGCCGCCTTGGTAGGCGCGACCGCCGGCTTTTTCCAGACAAGCGCGCCGCCTGCGTTCCTGCGCTGGATTTCCTATGCGCTGGCGCTGGGCTTGCTGGCGCGAGGGATTGGCGACTTCAGGTATGTCGGCCTATTTAAGAAAGTCCGCGGCTCGTCCTTCGCCCGCATGGACAGCCGGCTCTACTCGCCGCTATGCCTGCTTCTCGCGGCCGGCGTAACACGGGTCGCGGCCGGATAGCCTCATCACCTCAACCTCAAGCCCGGGCCCCTTCTACTGCTTCGTCAATCCCCAAATAAATATGCCAGAACAAGACTAACTACAAGCCCGCAAAGGGCGCACACGTACGATATAAGAACAGCCGCTCTCATTGATCGGTCAAGCTCATATTCGGCTTCGAAGGCGTACACCCTGGCGAGAAGCGCCTTGTCAAAGACCGCATCTCTAAACCAGCCGGTGGGCTCTACATAGCGCCCCTCTCCAGGCGCGTCCTGTAGCCGCTTGACGAAATAGCCCGTCGTGAAATGGCATAAGCCGGAATTGGAGACGAATCAATTGCGTTGAGCAAGCTGCGATTTGGATACCGCGGACGCTATCTCTTCGAGGGACTGTTGACCTGGTGGCCCTTCAACTGAGCGGACTTCGGAAAAGTGATCCTGCAATGTCGCTCCCGCGCTAGGCTTGAGGTCGTATTTCCCGTGGGAAACCGTAAACGCGTATTTGCGCGCTGGTTCGGAAAACACTGCTTCGAGCGGGACGCCGTCCGCCGAAAAGAACCGCCAGAGCCCGTCAGCTACATCATAGCCCTCACAGTAGGCGACCGCTGCTGCCGCATTCGTGAACACGTGCAGAGCGCGATCATCTGCGGAAAAGGCATAAACCATTGCTGACCTCTGGTTGCGGAGACCCGCTCACTGAATTGGCGAAAGGTTCAACTACGGTACCGTTCATACTCTTCATCGTTGTCGGTGCATTCTCTTATCAAGCTGATGAGTGAAGTTAATTCCCCCATCGCCTTGAACGCAACTCGCGCTACAAAATCAGCTTCAGAAAATTTCATTGATCACCACCATCCCAAAAACACGATTTTCAAGCGATAAAGCAATTCATGATTGTTATCGCATGGTTGCTGCCCATGGCCCGAAGCCTTAGAAGTGTTTGGTTGCGGTGATGCGCTTCTGTAGTTGGAGACAGATTTGGCTGCGCTAACTCTGTCATTAGAACTTTCGGACGTAGTCTTTTGCCGGAATCAGTTGAACCGTTGCGCGATCTTCGCAGAAATACACGTAGCCGCTGTTGGCATCGTGCGCTGACCATGCCAGCTTTATGTCGCCTGCGGTGATGTATAGACCGTCTGCCGTATTGTGGGGCCGGACCATAGTCACGCCTGGCGGAAATTCGACCACCTTTTCGAAATCCTCAAAGACACGGCCAACCCCTTCCACGACTTTGGATGTCGGCGTAGCGCGAAATTTCCAATGATAGGTTCCCTCTGTTGGTCGAATGGTCGAAAGCTGGATAACCGCTTTAGCTCCGTTCGGAAGTTGAACCAACAGCGCGCTTTCTGCGTCAAGTGAAAGGGCGGACTGCTTGGTCCGCGCCCCCGCACAAGCGGCGATATCAACTATTTCTGCGGCGGCAATCGTAGAAAAGAAAGCCATTGTGGCGAAGACGATTAGATATTTCATTCGTCGGCAAACCTCGTTCTAAATATGGTTGCGGTGACCCGCGTTGAACCTGTCACGCGGATTATATTGATACATCCGCATAAACCTTGGCAACTATCCTAATTCCATCCAGCCGAATCCTTATTTGTCGGGCGCGACCAGCAAAACGTTTCATATCTTCTTGTTCTTACAGCGTTTTACCAGAGCCCGACGCCCGCGAAAATCAACCACACTTAGCGCATCGACATGGGTATCTTTGTCTTCAGTCCCCCAATCACTGGAGCCAACATGGACGCCCAACTCACCTTCCGCCAGGAACGCTTCGTCTTCGAATACCTGAAGGACCAGAACGCCAGCGCCGCTGCCGCGCGCGCCGGTTACACGGCGAAGAACATGGCGGCGCAGGGCAATGAATTGATGAGCAACCCGGTCGTGCGCGAGCGGGTGCGGACAGAGATGCAAAGCCTGCTCTCGGAGATTCGCTGCTCGGCGCTGGAGTTGATGAAACAGCGCATGCGCGCGGCATTTTTCGATGCGGGGAAGATGCTGCGTGGCTGGGAACCGATAGCACCTGAAGAAATGGACGAAGAGACGCGGCGGACGGTGGAGGTCAGTATGGTGCTGCGCAGAGGCGGCCCGGAGGTGCGGGTGAAGCAGCCGGACAGGAACCGCGCCTTGCGGGCGCTGGAGAAGGTGCATGAGCGGCTTGAGGCGCTCAACGAGAAGTATTACGCGCAGTTGGCGCGTGCCGGGGAGGTTCTGAGCCTGGAGGAGATCGAGCGAAGGGTGGATGAACGGGAGCGGGCGGAGGCGGAAGTGCCGGGGCGAGATATTTCGGAAAAAGATCAGGTTTTGTCAGGTTCGGGGGTGATGCCTGAAATGGGGACTGCGCGTTTTTCCGAAAAGCCTATGGTTTTGTCAGGTTTCGGGATGAATGCAGGAACGAAGGCGCTGCAGAATTTCGAAAAAACTATGGCGGATTCAACCGATCGATGCAACACCGGTAAATTGAGGTGTTTGCTAGGAGGTTGGAGAGATGGGATCGGGAAGATCGAAGTTTTCGGCGCAAGAGCGGACGGCGCTGTGGGTCAAATGGAA
>JAQGMJ010000089.1 GCA_028292405.1 Betaproteobacteria bacterium | reverse complement strand
GGAGGCGCTGATCAATTCACTTTCTTCGCTGGGGATTGGCCAAGAGCGGGCGAACAAAGACAGTAGAAAGAATTGTCGATTTTTGGAGCCGAACAACGGCCTTTTCAGCCGATTTGATGCGATGCTTCACGCCTTTCGGCGCTCAGGACGCACTTCGGGTTTCAGTGACCGTAAAACGCCTGCCGGCCAGCACCAGATTGGCGAAAGCGAACAGCGTGAACAACTGCGCGGTGTTCTTGGTCAAGCCGCGATAGCGCGTCTTGCGATGACGGAACAGGTTCTTGATGACATGAAACGGATGCTCGACTTTCGCCCGCACGCTGGCCTTCAGATGCTCCAGCTTCTCCAGCATGCGTCCCAGCTTGTTCTTGGGCAGCGCCTTGCGTTTGGAACGCTTCATGGCCACATGCCACGTTACCGCTGTGCCGATGTTTTCGGGCCGCTTTTCCACGCCTTGGTAGCCGGCGTCGCCGAGCGCGGCGGCCTCGTCGCCATGCAGCAACGCGTGCGCCTGGGTCACGTCGGAGACGTTGCCGGCCGTGCCGACGACGGTGTGCACCAGGCCCGACGCCGCGTCGACACCGATGTGGGCTTTCATCCCGAAGTGCCAGTCATTACCTTTTTTCGACTGATGCATCTCCGGATCGCGCTTGCCATCCTTGTTCTTGGTCGATGGTGGCGCGGCGATCAGCGTCGCGTCGACGATGGTCCCTTCGCGCATCATCAGGCCTTTCTCGGCCAGGTGCCCGTTGATCGTTTCGAATATCTGGCGGGTCAATTCCTTCGCTTCCAACAGGTGGCGAAACTTGAGCAGCGTCGTCGCGTCCGGGGCCGACTCGCGGCTCAGGTCAATGCCGACAAAGGCGCGAATGGCCTGGCTGTCGTAGATCGCATCTTCGATGCCTTCGTCCGACAAACCAAAGCACTGCTGGGCCACATACATGCGCAGCATGCGCGCCAGCCCAATTGGCGGACGACCGGCGCCGACGACCTTCGGATAGAACGGTTCGACGAGCTTGTGCAGCTTGCCCCAAGGCGTCACGCTGTCGATCTCAGCGAGGAATCGGTCGCGCCGCGTGAGCTTTTTCTTGGCGGCGTACTCGAGATCGGAGAAGCTCTTTTGCATGGTCGATGGCAGGCGGTGGATGTGCCGACATTGTCTCAGGTCGGAGTGCCGGCGGGAACTAGATCCGGTGAATTAATCAGCGTTTCCCTAGAGCTCGCGCGCCGGAGCTATGCAAGAGGCGTTTCTTGGATGGGCCAATTGGGTGAGTGGCCGGCTGGGTATTTTCACGAACGGAACACCGACATGCGGGAAATGTGGCGAGATCAAACAACCGGCCAGATGGAATCAAAACTTCATCGATCCCCAGCACAGTCCAGCCTTTCTATTGGGGAGTGGGGCGCATGGAACGCCGATGTCACGGGAGTCGCTGGGGAATTTGTGAGTGGCATCCTTCCACCATCTCTAGTTCCAGTGCTCCCGCTATTGGAAGGGATGGTTAAGACTGTTGAGCTAAATGTCTACGAACGAAACAGTGCAGCTCGAAGACTCTGCGTCGAGCACTACGGGCCGACATGCCATGCCTGCGGTCTGAATTACGAAGACAAATACGGCGCAATAGGCTCGGATCTCATTCATGTTCATCATGTCACGCCGCTCTCAGAAATTGGTGCGGCGTATCAGGTCGATCCGTTGCGCGATTTGATACCCCTGTGCGCTAGTTGCCACCATGTGGTACATCGACGAGTTCCACCGTATTCTGTGGCTGAAATTAGCAACGCAATCACTGCTCAAGCGTCTACAAAAAGCCATGCCCTTTCACCACCAGCCCAATTGACGCCAGAATGAACAAAAACAAGAAAAGCCCACCGCTGACTTTCGCCCAGTACCAGCGCCTATATAACGTCGTTCACACTCTAGCGAACCATTGGACTAAAGATTCAGGTCGGTCGTGCGTATTTTTCAGCATCCTAGGCGCCGTGTTGATGAACAAGCACTATAAGCGAGACGCAAAGGTCGCCTGCGGAAACGGCGCTGTTATGCTCGATCAAAAAGCCGAGATGGCCGTCTCCTGGTTCGTTCAGAATGCCGATGGTTCTCTTGCGGCCGGGCCGGAGGCGCTTCATGCGTGGATAGTGTGTGATGGATGGCTAGTCGATCTCATGGCACCGAATTATCGCGAGGCTTTGATCGGCTCCACGGGGATGGACACTGAGGCGCAAGAGCTGACCGCATCTATTGTTCCTCGAATGATGTTGCAGAAGCCGCTTGACCAAACAGAAGGCTCCCCCGACCAAATGATGAAAGCCGGCGACTGCGTATTCGTGCCTCATAACGACGTAACGTCCTCAGTCATTGACACTGCATTTGAACGACCTCAGCTTGAAGACATTATCAATATCGCGCTCGCATGGCACCGCCCACTACCGAATTCAATGGCCCCCGCCATCTCGATCACCAATGATCTGGGAGAAATTACAACAATCAACCTAATCAAGCGCGAT
>JAQGMJ010000076.1 GCA_028292405.1 Betaproteobacteria bacterium | reverse complement strand
CACCCAGAGCAACCTGATCGCGCTGATGGGCCATTGCGTGCGCGGCGACGAATACCTGGTCGGCCAGGAAGCGCATACCTACAAGTACGAGGGCGGCGGCGCCGCGGTGCTGGGCAGCATCCAGCCGCAGCCGATCGCCAACCAGGCGGACGGAAGCTTGATGCTGGCCGATATCGAGGGGGCGATCAAGCCGGTGGACGCGCATTTCGCCCGCACCCGGCTGCTGGCGCTGGAGAACACCATCGGCGGCAAGGTGCTGCCGCCGGCCTATGTGGAAAGCGCGCTGGCGCTGGCGCGGCGGCGCGGTTTGGCTACGCATCTGGATGGGGCGCGGCTGTTCAATGCGGCGGTGGCCTCGGGTGTGGAGGCGGGCGTGCTGACGCGTGGTTTTGATTCGGTGTCGGTGTGCCTGTCCAAGGGACTCGGCGCGCCGGCGGGGACGGTGCTGGTGGGCAGCGCGGCGCTGGTCGAAGAGGCGAAGCGCTGGCGCAAGGTGCTGGGTGACGGCATGCGCCAGGTAGGCCTTTTGGCGGCGGGCTGCCTGCATGCGCTGGACCATCATGTGGCGCGCCTGGCGCAGGACCACGAGAACGCGGCGGCGCTGGCGCGGGGCTTACGCGAAATTGCGGTGTTGCAGGTCGAGGGGCCGCATACCAACATGCTGTTCGTGCGCGTGCCACCCGAGAAGGCCGCGGCCTTGCAGGCGCATTTGCGCGCGCGCGGTATCGTCGCCGGTGTCTCCGCGCGCACGCGCGTGGTGACGCACCTGGACGTGGATGCGGCGGGCATCGCGCGCGCGGTGGCGGCGTTCAAGTCCTTCTTCTAGGGGGTATTAGCCCCTGTGCCGGCGTGGTTCCGGTTTAATTCGTTTTAATGTTGTGAGCGAAAGAACTCAGGGAAACCATGGCTGCTGTAATGAAGACGGAAGTATCGAATATTGTTTTTGCCAACGCCGACGAGGCGGTGGCGGCGGCGCGCCTGCTGGTGCCGCGCTTTGCGGAGCGCGCGCAACAATGCGAGGAGTTGCGGCGCTGCCCGGAGGAGTCGCTGGCAGAGTTGCACGCCTCGGGACTGATGCGCATGTTCCAGCCGAAGCGTTTCGGCGGCTCCGAGCTTGGTGCGGACGCGATGTTCGAAGTGGTGCTGGAAATGTGCAAGGGTTGCGCCTCCACCACCTGGGTGTGGTTCAACCTGGCTTCGCATTCGTGGAACATCGGGCAATTCGGCCTGCAGGCGCAGGAGGATGTATGGGGCGATGATCCGCAGGCGCTGGCTGCCGGCGGCCTGGCCTTTCCCTGCGGCAAGGCGAGCAAGGTTGCGGGCGGCTACAAGCTTTCCGGGCGCTGGCCCTTCGGCAGCGGCATCGACGGCGCCAACTGGCACCTGGTCGGCGCGATGGTCGACGAGGGCGAGGGCCAGCCGCCGTCGCGGCGCCTGTTCCTGGTGCCGGCCACCGACTACAAGAGCCTGGACAACTGGCGCGCCTATGGCCTCACCGGCAGCGGCAGCCATGACGTGGAGGTCAAGGACGCTTTCGTGCCGGAGCATCGCACGCTGGAGGCGGGCATATTCACCCGCGGGGTGGACGTGCCGGGCAACAAGGTGAACCCGTCGCCATGGTTCCGCGCGCCGAGTTTCGCGGTCTTCGGTTTTTCGCTGGCGCAGCCGCCGATCGGCATCGCGCGCACGGCGGTGGCCGAATTCATCGAGGGCATGAAAAAGCGCGCGGGGCTTTACACCGGCGTGCGCCTGGCGGAACTGGCGCCGATGCAAATGCGCATCGCCGAAGCGACCGCCTGCGTGGAGATGGCCGAGAACCAGTTGCGCAGCGACATGGCCGAGATGATGCGCATGGTCGAGGCGGGCGTGGAGCCAACGCTTGACCGCAAGATGGCGTGGAAGCGCAATTGCGCCTTCGAGGCACAACTGTGCGTGCGCGCGATCGACAGCCTGATGGTGGCTTCGGGCGCGCAGGGTTTGAGCCTGGGTGGGCGCATGCAACGGCATTTCCGAGACATTCACGCGGGCACGGCGCACATCGCGCTGACCTGGGATGTGCAGGCCACCGCGTACGGCATGCATGCGCTGGGGTTGCCTGCGCAGCCGGGGTTGCTGATCTAATCCGGCCAAAGATATCATCGCGTTCACCCCGAGCTTGTCGAACGACAGGCGCACCACGGGAGAACGAATCGGCAAGTCACACACCCTTCGACAGGCTCAGGGCGAACGGTTAAAGAGCACGCGTGTTTCGCCCCGCGGCGCTTATTGCTCGAACAGGTCGCCGGTTATTCCATGCTCCGCCACCGGCAGTGGCTCTTCACCTTCCTTGTAGAGCGTGCCGACGCGCACGCCGACCAGGCGGATGGCGCGCGGCAGGGGGATGCGGGCCAGGCACTCGAAGGCAGCAACGCGGATGGCGGCGGCGTCATTCACCGCGGCGGGCAGGGTCTTGTCGCGGGTGACGATCTTGAAGTCGCTGTAGCGCAGCTTGACGCCGACGGTGCGGCCCAGGTATTTGCGGCGCTGCAAATCCTCCGCCACCTGGTCACACAGGCGCGCCAGCACTTCGGCAATCTTTTCGCGGTCGCGGGTGTCGTGCTCGAAGGTGGTTTCACGGCTGCGCGATTGCGGCTTGGAGAAGGTGACGACGGGGCGCTCGTCGCGGCCGTGGGCGGCATCCGTCAGCCATTGCGCATAGTTGTTGCCGAAGTGTTTTGCCAGAAACTCCGGGCGCTCGTGGGCCAGCTCGCCGATGGTATGGATATTCAGTTTGGCCAGGCGATCGGCGGCCTTCGGGCCGATGCCGTTGACGCGCTTGGCGGGCAGGGGCCAGATGCGTGCTTCGAGGTCGTCCATGCTGAGGACGGTTAGGCCGTCGGGCTTGTCGAGTTCGGAGGCGATTTTGGAGAGCAGCTTGTTCGGCGTGATGCCGATGGAGCAGGTGAGGCCGGTGCGTTCCAGCACGCGCTGTTTGATCGCGCGGCCCAGGGCTTCGCTGCCACCCGGGACCTCGCTCAGGTCGATATAGATTTCGTCGATGCCGCGATCTTCGATCACCGGGGCGATTTCAGCCACGGCCGCCTTGAACAGGCGCGAATAGTGGCGGTAGTTGTCGAAGTTCAGCGGCAGTGAGAGGGCGTGCGGACACAGGGCGCGGGCCTTCATCATGCCCATGCCGGAATGGATGCCGAAGGCGCGCGCTTCGTAGGTGCAGGTGGTGACCACGCCGCGTCCCGCGTAGGTGGAGAGGGGCAGCGGGTCATCCCCATCGTCGGCGCGGCGCCAGCCGATCACCACCGGCAGGCCCTTGAGTTCGGGCCGGCGCAGCAACTCGACGGAGGCGTAGAACGCGTCCATGTCGAGGTGGGCGATGCGGCGGGGCGGGCTGGCTTGCACGGCTCAAGCGCTCGAAGCGAAAGCCGCATTTTAAACTGTAATTACGTACAGTTTTGCCGGCAGCCTACAGATTCGGCGCCAGCCAGCGCTCCAGTTCTTCCTTCGGCATGCCGCGCCGCTGCGACATGTCTTCAAGTTGGTCGGCGCCGATCTTGCCGACGTTGAAGTAGGTCGATTCCGGGTGCGAAAAATAAAGGCCGCTGACCGAGGCGGCCGGCATCATGGCGAAGCTTTCGGTGATCTGCATGTCGATCTCGCCGGCGTTGATCATCTCGAAAAACGGCGCCTTGACGGTGTGGTCCGGGCAGGCCGGGTAGCCGGGGGCGGGGCGGATGCCGGAATATTTTTCGGCGATCAGGTCGTGGTTTTCCAGGTGCTCTTCGGAGGCGTAGCCCCAGAATTCGCGGCGCACGCGCGCGTGCATCGCTTCGGCGAAGGCTTCGGCCAGTCGGTCGGCGATGGCCTTGAGCATGATCGAGTGGTAATCGTCGTGCGCGGCTTCGAATTGCTTGAGCTTCTTGTCTATCCCCAGGCCGGCGGTGACGGCGAACAGGCCGATGTAGTCGGGCTTCACGCCTTTGGGGGCGATGAAGTCGGCCAGGCAGCGGTTCGGCGTGTTCGAGGGTTTTTTGGTTTGCTGGCGCATGCCATACCAGGTGAGGGCGACTTCGCTGCGCGTCTCGTCGGTATAGATTTCGATGTCGTCGTCGTTCACAGTGTTGGCCGGCAGCAGGGTGATGACGCCGTTGGCGGTGAGCCAGCGGCCATCGATGATTTTTTTCAGCATTGCCTGGCCGTCGTTCTGCACGTGGCGCGCGGCTTCGCCAACGACTTCGTCTTCGAGGATTTGCGGGTGGGCGCCGGCTAAGTCCCAGACCTGGAAAAACGGGCCCCAATCGATATAGGCGGCGAGGTCGGCCAGATTGAAATTGCGGAACACCTTGCGGCCGATGAAGCGTGGTTTCGGCGGGGTGTAGGCGGCCCAATCCACCGGCGACTTGTTGGCGCGCGCCTCGGGCAGCGTCACCATCACCGGACCCTTCTTGCCGGCGTGCTGCTCGCGCACGCGGTCGTATTCCAGGCGCAGCGCGGCGAGGTAGGGTTCGCGCTGGGTCTCGCTCATCAGTTGCGAGGCGACGCCGACGGCGCGCGAGGCGTCCGGCACGTAGATCACCGGCTGGTTGTAGTGCGGCGCGATCTTCACCGCCGTGTGCACCCGGCTGGTGGTGGCGCCGCCGATCAACAGCGGCAGCACGAAGCCCTGGCGCTCCATCTCTTTCGAGACGTGGGCCATTTCTTCGAGGGACGGCGTGATCAGGCCGGAAAGGCCGATGATGTCGGCGTTTACCTCGCGTGCGGTGTCGAGGATTTTTTGCGCGGCGACCATCACGCCCAGGTCGACGACTTCATAGTTGTTGCAACCGAGCACCACGCCGACGATGTTCTTGCCGATGTCGTGGACGTCGCCCTTGACGGTGGCCATGACGATCTTGCCCTTGGTCTGCACCCCGCCGCCGGCCTTTTCGGCTTCGATGAAGGGGATCAGGTGGGCCACCGCCTGCTTCATCACGCGCGCCGACTTCACCACCTGCGGCAGGAACATCTTGCCGGCGCCGAACAGGTCGCCGACGATGTTCATGCCGTCCATCAGCGGGCCTTCGATCACCTCGATCGGGCGCTTGAACTGCAGCCTGGCTTCTTCGGTGTCGGCGACGATCCATTCGGTGATGCCCTGGACCATGGCGTGGGCCAGGCGCGCGCCCACGGGCTTTTCCCGCCAGGTCAAGTCCTCCACGCGTACCTTGCCGGCGCCCTTGTACTGCTCGGCGGCCTTGACCAGCGCTTCGGTGGCTTCGCCCTTGTCGTTGTTCCGGTTCAGCACGACGTCTTCGACCAGCACCTTGAGTGCCGCAGGAATGTCGTCGTAGACCCCGAGCTGCCCGGCGTTGACAATGCCCATGCTCATGCCGGCCTGGATGGCGTGGTACAGGAACACGGTGTGGATCGCTTCGCGCACCGGGTCGTTGCCACGGAACGAGAACGACACGTTGGACACGCCGCCGCTGATCTTGGCGTGCGGCAGGTTTTCGCGGATCCAGCGGGTGGCGTTGATGAAGTCCACCGCGTAGTTGTTGTGCTCCTCGATGCCGGTGGCAATCGCAAAAATATTCGGGTCGAAGACGATGTCTTCCGGCGGAAAGCCGATCTCGTGCACCAGGATGTCGTAGGAGCGCTTGCAGATTTCGGTCTTGCGCGCGTAGGTGTCGGCCTGGCCTTTTTCGTCGAAGGCCATCACGATCACGGCCGCGCCGTAGCGCCGGCACAGGCGGGCGTGATGGCGAAAGGCGTCCTCGCCTTCCTTCATCGAGATCGAGTTGACGATCGCCTTGCCCTGCACGCACTTCAGGCCCGCTTCGATCACGCTCCACTTCGATGAATCGAGCATGATCGGCACGCGCGCGATGTCGGGTTCGCTGGCGATGAGATTCAAAAACTTCACCATGGCCGCTTGCGAATCGAGCATCGCCTCGTCCATGTTGATGTCGATCACCTGGGCGCCGTTTTCCACCTGCTGGCGGGCTACCGCGAGCGCCTCGGTGTACTCACCGCCGATGATCATGCGCGAAAAGGCCTTGGAACCGGTGACGTTGGTGCGCTCGCCGACGTTGACGAAGAGGGAACTCTCATCGATCGTCACCGCTTCCAGGCCGGAAAGGCGCATCGCCGGCTTGATCTCGGGGACGATGCGCACTGGCATCTTCTCCACCGCCTGGGCGATCGCCGCAATGTGCTCGGGCGTGGTGCCGCAGCAGCCGCCGACGATGTTGGCAAAACCAGCCTCGGCGAACTCGCGCAAAAAGCCGGAGGTGACGTCCGGCGTTTCGTCGAAACCTGTCTCGGCCATCGGGTTGGGCAGGCCGGCATTGGGGTAGACGCAGATGTAGGTATCGCAGATGCGCGACAGCTCTTCGATGTAGGGCCGCATCAGCGCCGCGCCCAGCGCGCAGTTCAGGCCGATGGTCAGCGGCCGCGCGTGGCGCACCGAGTTCCAGAAAGCTTCGACGGTCTGGCCGGAGAGGATGCGCCCGGAAGCGTCGGTGACGGTGCCGGAAATCATCAGCGGCAGCTTGATGCCGCGCTCTTCGAAAATGCTGTCGATGGCGAACAGCGCCGCCTTGGCGTTGAGCGTATCGAAGATCGTCTCGACCAGCAGCAGGTCGGCGCCGCCGTCGATCAGGCCGCGCACGTTGTCGCGGTATGCTTCGACCAGTGCGTCGAAGGTGACGTTGCGCGCGCCGGGGTCATTCACGTCCGGCGAGATCGAGGCGGTCTTCGGCGTCGGGCCGACGGCGCCGGCGACAAAGCGCGGCTTGTCGGCGCTGGAGAACTTGGCGCAGGCGGCCTTCGCGAGTTTGGTGGCTTCGAGCGAGAGCTCGTATGCCAGGTCGCTCAATCCGTAATCCCCTTGCGCAATCGCATTGGCGCCGAAGGTGTTGGTCTCGAGGATGTCGGCGCCGGCGGCGAGATAGTCTTCGTGGATCTTGCTGATGATGTCCGGGCGCGTCAGCACCAGCAGCTCGTTGTTGCCCTTGACATCATGCGTGTGGTTCTTGAAACGCTCGCCGCGAAAGTCGGCCTCGGTCAGGCGCACCTGCTGCACCATGGTGCCCATCGCGCCGTCCAGGATCAGGATGCGCTGGGCCAGCAGCAGAGGCAGGATTTCGAAGGCGGAAGGTTGAGCGCTCATTGCAATGCATCCAGAAACAAAAAACCCGCAACGCGGCAAAAGCGATGCGGGTTGGCGGTTTTTGTTGCAGTGCCTGTTTTTATCGCAGTCGCTTTAGCCGATCTTGGTTCGAAACGCGTCTCCTCGCGTTTCCGGCGCCCGCAAGCTGATTGTGTTGCAAATTCGTTCAAATCGGCGCCTGGCGGGATTATACCCCGAACGCCCGTTCTGTTCCGCGCCGCAGCAGAGCGGCGCGGAGGGCCAATACCGCTTATTCCGGCTTGATACCGGCGGCCTTCACCACCTTGGCCCATGTGTCGTATTCCTTGTGCATGAAGGCGGTCATTTCCTCCGGCGTGGAGGGCACCGGTTCGATGCCTTCGACGCCGAGGCGGTCGACCGTCGCCTTGTCCTTTTGCGAAGCGGCCACGGCGGCGTTGAGCTTCATGATGATGTCGCGGGGGGTCTTGGCCGGCGCGACGAAGGCATACCAGTTGGTGGCCGAATAGCCGGGGTAGCCGGACTCGGCAATGGTCGGCACATCCGGCAGCAGGACGAAGCGCTTCGGCCCCGTGGAGGCCAGGGCGCGAATCTTCCCTGCCTTCACCTGCGGCACCACCGTGGGGGCGCTGGCGAATATCGAGGCCACGTTGTTGCCCAGCAGGTCGGACATGGCCGGACCGCCGCCCTTGTAGGAAATGTGCTGCATATGGCCCTTGATGATCAGGTTCAGCAGGGCGCCGGAGAGGTGGCCGGCGCTGCCGACGCCGGAAGAGCCGTAGTCGACACCCTGCGGGCTTTTGGCGAGGGCGACATACTCGGCGAGATTGTTCGCCTTCACCTGCGGGTGGACCACCAGGATGTTGGGGAAGGTGACGCCGAGCGAAATCGGCAACTGGTCCTTGAAGGTGTCGTAGCCGACCTTGGAGAAATGCATGTTCACCGTCAGCGGGCCCACCGAGGAGAGCATGATGGTGTAGCCGTCGGGCGTCGACTTGGTGAGGATTTCATTGGCGATCGCGCCGCCGGCGCCCGGGTGGTTGTCCACCACCACCTGCTGGCCGAGGAAGTCGGACATTTTCGGCGCCATCGCGCGCGCGGTCGTGTCGGTGCCGCCGCCTGCGGCGAAGCCCACCATCAGGCGGATCGCGTGGTCGGGGAAGGCGGCCGTGGCGGCCATCGGCAGGCTGGCGAGCAAGGCCGGCGCCAGTAAAGTCCGCAGCTTCAAACGCATGTGAGGTCTCCCGTTATAAGTTGATATCGTCGATACGCATGGGCCGCCGGAGATAGCCGGTCAAGTGCGGCGGGCGGGATGCGCGGGCGCCGTATATTGCCAGAAATCAGCGCGCCGGGCGTCTTGTCAGGCAGCGCGAAGCGCGCGTGCGCGCCGCCCCTCGAAGCGCGCGTGCGTGCCGCCTTAGTCGGCGGCGTATTCCCGCAAATGATTCAGGGGCACGATCTCCAGCACCTTTTCATGGGTGGCGGCGAGAACCACCGGCGGCGCCAGGCCGGCGTCGAAGGCCTCTTTCCAGCGCAGCGCGCACAGGCACCAGCGGTCGCCCGGCTTCAGGCCGGCAAAGCGGTACTCCGGACGCGGGGTGGAAAGGTCGTTGCCGCGCTGGCGCGAGAACACCAGAAATTCCTCGTTGACCAGGGTGCAGACCACATGGGTGCCGGTATCGTCCGGCCCGGTCTTGCAGCAGCCGTCGCGGTAAAAGCCGGTCAGGGGCGAAAAGCTGCAGGCGAGGAGTTCGCTGCCGAGGACGTTCTTTTGTGCAGCGTCTGAGGTGGCCATACGGGGATTATAGAAACAAAAAGCCGGCCCCATTAAAAAAATGAGCGCCGGCTTTCTGGATTGCGATGCGCGCGGCGATCAGCCCGTCACGCCGATCAGCCAGGGCGCGAACTCATGGTCGCCCAGGCCGAGGTCTTCGCTCTTGGTGTGCTCGCCGGAGGCGTAGGCGAGGATGCGCTGGAAGATCACTTCGCCCATCTCGTTGATGGTGCTCTTGCCGTCGAGGATGACGCCGCAGTTGATGTCCATGTCCTCGGTGAGCTTTTCGTACATCGGCGTGTTGGTCGCCAGCTTGATCGAGGGCGCTGGCTTGGCGCCGAACATCGAGCCGCGGCCCGTGGTGAACGCAATCAGGTTGGCGCCGCCGGCGATCTGGCCGGTGGCGGAAACCGGGTCGAAGCCTGGCGTGTCCATGAACACGAAGCCCTTCTTGGTCACCGGCTCGGCGTATTTGTAGACTTCGATCAGCGGGCCGGTGCCGCCCTTCATCGAGGAGCCTAGCGACTTTTCCAGGATGTTGGCCAGGCCGCCGGCCTGGTTGCCGGGGCTGACCACGCCGTTGATCTGGGTGTCGCGGCCAACGGTGTAAACGTCTTTCCACCAGCGGATGCGCTCGATCAGCTTCTCGCCCACTTCACGCGTAATCGCGCGGCGGGTAAGGGTGTGCTCGACGCCGTAGATTTCCGGGGTCTCGGAGAGGATGGCGGTGCCGCCGTGGCGCACCAGGATGTCCATCGCCGCGCCCAGCGCCGGGTTGGCGGTTATCGAGGAGAAGCTGTCGGAGCCGCCGCATTGCAGGCCCACGCTGATATGGCTGGCCGGCTGGCGGGTGCGCTTGACGTTGTTCGCCTCAGGCAGCATTTCCTTCACCGCGTCGATGCAGGCCTGTATGGTCTGTCGGGTGCCGCCATTTTCCTGCATCACGAAAGTCTTGAGCAGCGGGCCGCCCTTGAGCTTTTGCTCTTCCATCAGGTTGCGGATCTGGTTGCGCTCGCAGCCGAGGCCGACGATCAGCACCGCCGCCATGTTGGGGTGGCGGGCATAGCCGGCCATGGTACGGCGCAGCAGGTCCATCGGCTCGCCGGTGAGTTCCATGCCGCAGCCGGTGGCATGCGCGAAGGCGGCGACGCCGTCGATGTTCGGAAATTCCTTCATGCGCTCCGGGGTGAAATACTCGGAAGCCATGTGGGCGACGGTGGCCGAGCAGTTCACGGTGGAGAGGATGCCGATGTAGTTGCGCGTGCCGACGCGACCGTCCGAGCGCTCGATGCCCATGAAGGTGGCGCGCTCGGCTTCCGGCACCATTTCGACCGGCTTGTACTCTTCACAATAGGCGTAGTCGCGGTCGAACTCGCGGAACTCCATGTTGTGGTTGTGCATCAGCGTGCCGGGGACGATGTCGTCCTTGGCGAAGCCGATGGTCACGTTGTACTTGATGATCGGGTCGCCCTTTTTGATCGCGCGAGTGGCGATCTTGTGGCCGGGCGGCACGCGGTTCAGGCTTTTCACGCCTTCGGCAGGCACTTCGGTGCCGGCGGCGACATCGACGCGCGCCACCACCACGTTGTCGTTGGGATGCAGGCGCACGGTGGGGCCGGAAACGTTCTTGTCGTGGATTTCAATCATGGCGGCTGGCTCGCAGGTGAGGAATGGACGACTTGTTCGCACAAGTTGTCTGGACATGCAAGAATTTTACTCCGAACGCGCGCCGATTTTTGGCGTTCCGTCCGCCTAACCGGCCAAGCCTCGCACTCTCCGGCTGATGGGCGCGATTAGTGCCGTTTTACGAGAACATCTTCGGCAGCCAGAGCGAAAACGCCGGCACGTAGGTCACCAGCATCAGCGCGGCGATCAGCGCGCCGTAGAACGGCCAGATGGTGCGCATCACCGTGCCTACCGAGACCTCGCCGATGGCGCAGCCGACGAATTGCGTGGTGCCCACCGGCGGGGTGTTCAGGCCGAGCGCGCAGTTGATCAGCATCAGCATGCCGAACTGCACCGGGTCCATGCCGAACTTGACGCAGATCGGCAGGAAGATCGGCGTGCAGATCAGGATGGTCGCAGCCATGTCGAGGAAGGTGCCGAGAAAAAACAGGATCAGGTTCACCAGCAGGAAAATCACCCAGGGACTGGTCGATACCTTTGAGAGCATTTCGCCGGTCAGGTCGGCCAGGCTGTAGAGGCTGATCAGGTAGCCGAAGGTGGTGGAAATGCCGATCAGCAGCAGCACCACGCCGGTGGTCTTCACCGCCTTGGCCGCGGCCATGAGGAATTTCTCCCACGACAGGCTGCGGTAGACGAAGACGGTCAGCGCCAGCGCGTAGATCACTGCCACCGCCGCCGATTCGGTGGCGGTGAAGATGCCCTTGAGGATGCCGACCATGATTATCACCATCACCATCAGCCCGGGGATGGCGTAGGCCAGCGAATACGCCACCGCGCTCCAGCCGGGGAACTTGCCGGCGGGGTAGCCGCGCTTGATCGCCACCAGGTAGGCCGCCGCCAGGTTGCACAGCGTCAAGATCAGCGCCGGCAGCACGCCGGCCAAAATCAGCGAGGCGATAGACACCTTGCCGCCCGCCGCCAGGGAATAGATGATCATGTTGTGCGAAGTCGGCATCAGCGCGCCCACCAGCGCTGCGTGTGTGGTGACGTTCACCGCGTAGTCAGCGCCGTAACCCTCGCGCTTCATCATCGGGATCATCACCGCGCCCATCGCCGAGACGTCGGCCACCGGCGAACCGGACACGCCACCAAACAACGTGCAGGCCAGCACGTTGCTCATGCCGAGACCGCCGCGGATATGCCCGACCAGGTTCTTCGCGAACTGCACGATGCGGTCGGCGATGCCCCCGTGCAGCATCAACTCGCCGGCGAAAATGAAAAACGGAATCGCCAGGAACGAAAACACGTTCATCCCCGCCGCCATGCGCTGGAACACCACCGCCAGCGGCAAGCCTTCATACAGGATCGTACAAACCGCCGACAGCCCGATGGCGAAGGCTACCGGCACCCCCAGCAACAGGAAGCCCATAAAGGTGAGGCAAAGAATCGTAAGTGCCATGGCGATGTTTTTTCGTCAGCTTTTAATCAAGAAAATCATCCGGCTCCGCCGGTGATTTTCTTCAGTACAGGCCGCTCAAAAGTAGGTTTGTACTTTTGAGCGATGGTTAATGCCAGGAAGGCTCGACATCCACCCCGCGAAACAGCGCGATGATGTGCTCGACCGAAAACAGCATGATCAGGCACCCGGCAATCATCAGCGGCAGGTAGGTGAAGCCTTCGGAGATGCCCAGCGTGGGTATCTTCTGGTCCATCACCGCCGTCGCCAGGTAGCCCGTATTCCACGCCATCGCACCGCCGAAGCCGGCGACCAGCACGTGGATCAGGTATTCGATCTTCAGGCGGACTTTTTCCGGCACCAGCACCAGCAGCGACTCCATGCCGATGTGCCCGGCGTCGCGCACGCCCACCGCCGCGCCCAGCATGGTGACGTAAAGCACCAGCACCAGCGCCAGGGCTTCGGCCCAGGTCGGCGTGTCGTTGAACACATAGCGGCCGATCACCTGGGTGATGACGGCGACGATGATCGCCACCAGGCCGCCGACGGCGATGAACATGCAGGTCTTCGCCAGGATGGCGCAAAAGCGGGTGAACAAGGGCAGCCCCTACTGGTGAACGGGAAAATGCAGCGCCGTGGAGCACGGCCTAAAAGGCGGGGCGAAGCACTGGCCGCGCTTCGCCCCTTTCCGCCTCTCGCGGGATGAGGGCCCGCGAAAGACAGGAACCGGGCTTACTTCGTGTCCTGTACGCGCTTGACCATGTCCTTGAGCTTGGGGTCGGTGATGAACTTGTCGTACACCGGCTTCATCGCATCGGAGAAAGACTTTTTGTCGACGGTGATGATCTGCGCGCCGGCCTTTTCCACCACCGCGCGCGAGGCGGCTTCCTTCGCGTCCCACAACTTGCGCATGTAAGGCACGGACTGCTTGGCGGCTTCGCGGATGATCTTTTGTTCCTCGGGCGTCAGGCCGTCGAAAATCTTTTTCGACATCAGCAGCATTTCCGGCGCCAGCGAGTGGTCGGTGATGGAGTAGAACTTCGCCACTTCATAATGGTGCGAGGTTTCGTAGGAGGGCCAGTTGTTCTCGGCGCCATCGACCACGCCAGTCTTGAGCGCGGTGTAGACCTCGGCGTAGGGCATCGGCGTGGCGTTGGCGCCCATTGCCTGCAACATCGCCACCCACAGGTCGGACTGCTGCACGCGGATCTTCAGGCCCTTCACGTCGGCCAGCGACTTGACCGGCTTTTTCACCGTGTACAGCGAGCGCGAGCCGCTGTCGTAGAAGGCCAGGCCGATGTAGCCCTGCTTTTCGCAGTCCTTGAGGATCTCCTCGCCGATCGGGCCGTCCAGCACCTTGCGCATGTGCTCGGTGGAACGGAACAGGAAGGGCATGGTCGGCACCATGGTGGCGGCGCAGACGTTGTTCATCGCCGCCGAGTTGATGCGCACGAAGTCGAGCGCGCCGATCTTGGTTTGTTCGAGGGTGTCTTTTTCCGAGCCGAGCGCGCTCTGGCCGTAGACCTTGATGCTGTCCTTGCCGCCGGTCTTTTGCTTGATGTAGTCGCTCATGTTCTTCACTGCCATCACCGTCGGGTAGTCGTCGGGATGAACGTCGGAAGAGCGGAATTCGCGCGCCTGGGCGCTGCCGATGAAGGCCAGCGCGACGGCGGCGGCCAGGGCCAATTGGGGAAGTTGCAGTTTCATCTTTGTCTCCTCGTTTTCTATTGGGTATGGATTGCGAAGCGCGGACTAGTCAGTTCTCATACGGGCCGGCCTTGACGAAGGCGCCGCCCTGGTAGATTTTTGCCGGATCGTTCTCCGGCAGCGCGGCGGTCGCTTCGAGCTTGGCGCGGAAGGGCTCGGAACTGTCCTTCGGCACGAAGCCCAGGTGGGCTGCGCCGCTGTTGTCCCACCACTTGTCGCGGTTGTTCGACACGCCATAGACGATGGTGTGGCCGACGTCCGGCGCGGTGAGCGCGCAGCGCACGAGTTCGGTGAGATCGTTGTACGACAGCCAGGTGATCAGCATGCGGCGGTCGCGCGGCTCCGGGAAGGAGGAGCCGATGCGCATGCACACCGTCTCGATGCCGTAGCGGTCGAAATAAAAGCGCGACAGGTCTTCGCCGAAGGCCTTGGAGATGCCGTAGTTGCCGTCCGGGCGCGGCGGCGCGTTCACATCGAGCACTTCGCCTTGCTTGTGAAAGCCGATGGCGTGATTCGAGCTGGCGAAGACGGCGCGTTTGACCCCATGGCGCCGCGCCGACTCGTAGACATTGTGCAGCCCGGCGATGTTCGCCGCCAGGATCGGCCCCCAGGGGCCCTCGACCGAGACGCCGCCCAGGTGCACCAGGGCATCGACACCCTTGAGCAGGCCATCGATCGCCGGGGCGTCGGCCAGGTCGCAGCGCACCACTTCCTCGCCGGCTTGCGCCGCGCCCATGTCGGCGATGTCGGACAGGCGCAGCACATTGCACCAGGGCTTCATGCGCTCGCGCAGCACGCGGCCAAGGCCGCCGGCGGCGCCGGTAAGCAGGAGGCGGTTGAATACTTTGTCTGCCATGGGATGGTTCTAAAAAGCGTGTTTGTAAATCAGCCCCGGCCAAGCGGGCTTGTCTCCTCCACCCCGGTATTGATTGGGCGGCTGGTTATGTGTCATCATACAACTTGGCGGGGATTATGGGAGCCGGAACGCGAGTCTGTCAAGCGTTGCGCAAGCACCCCGTGGAGGTTGACGATAAAATCCACACCCATGCAAAACGACGCCGCCATTCGCCCAAAACGCCCGCGCAATCTCGCCCACCAGCTGGTGGAAGGGATGTCCGAGCGGATCAAGAGCGGGGCGCTCAAGGTTGGCGACAAACTGCCCACCGAATCCGAGCTGGTGGCCACCTATGGCGTGTCGCGCACCGTGGTGCGCGAGGCGATCTCGCACCTGCAGGCGGCCGGCCTGGTGGAGACCCAGCATGGCATCGGCACCTTCGTGCTGGAGCAATCGGGCGGTGCGAATTTCCGCATCGACGCCAGCGAGATGTCGACGGTAATGGACGTGCTGGCGGTGCTGGAACTGCGGATCAGCCTGGAGACCGAAGCCGCGGGCCTGGCCGCACAGCGCCGGAGTGAGGGCCAACTTGAGCAGCTTCGCCGGGCGCTGGCCGCACTGATCGAGAACGTCGCCCAAGCGGGCGACGCCGCCAGCCCGGACTACCAATTTCACCTGCAGATCGCACTCGCCACCGGCAACCCGCATTTCGCCGGCTTGATGAGCTACCTCGGCACCATGGTGATCCCGCGCAACCGCGTCAACACAGCGCGCCTGGCGCAGGAAGACCGGGTCGAATACCTGCGGCGGGTCAATCGCGAGCACCAGGACATTTTCGATGCCATCGAACGCCGCGACTCAGACGCCGCTCGCGCCGCCATGCGCACCCACTTGGGCAACAGCCGCGAACGCCTGAAGCGCGCGCACGTGGCGGCCGAAGCCGGCAGCTGAGCGGGGCGCCGGTCGGCGGACACCGGCATCTGGATTGTATTTCGCCAAATCATGTTGTATGATGACTAATAACAAAGTCGCGCCCGGCTGGGCACAGCCGACATGTGCGCCGAGACAAAATTCCCTGAACTGCCCCGGAGCGCTGACGCTCCCGGCCCTTCATCCAACCCCAGTCTTAAGCGACCCAAAACATGGATCCCCAGGAACTCAAACAAGTGATCGCCTCCGGCCTCCTGTCCTTCCCGATCACCGATTTCGATGCCGACAACAAATTCGACCCGGCCGGCTACCGCAAGCGTCTGGAATGGCTGATGCCTTATGGCGCCACCGCGTTGTTCGCCGCCGGCGGCACCGGGGAGTTTTTCTCGCTGGCGCAAAACGAGTACAGCGAAGTGGTGCGCACCGCGGTCGAAACCTGCAAGGGCCGGGTGCCGATCATCGCCGGCGCCGGCTACGGCACCGCCACCGCGATCCAGTACGCGCAGGAAGCCGAGCGCGTCGGCGCGCAAGGGCTGCTGTTGTTGCCGCATTACCTCACCGAGGCCACCCAGGCCGGCATCGAGGCACATATTGCCGCCGTCTGCGCCGCTACCAAACTGGGCGTGATCGTCTACAACCGTGGCGCCTGCCGCCTGGGGCCGGACGCATTGGCGCGCCTGGCCGGGCGCTGCCCCAACCTGGTCGGCTTCAAGGACGGCATCGGCGACATCGAGCTGATGGTCAGCGTGCGCCGCCACATGGGCGACCGTTTCGCCTACCTCGGCGGCCTGCCGACGGCGGAAATCTTCGCCCAGGCCTACAAGGCGATGGGCGTGCCGGTATATTCGTCGGCGGTGTTCAACTTCATCCCGAAGACGGCGATGGCGTTCTACAATGCTTTGGCGCACGACGACCACGCCACCTGCAACCGCATCCTCGACAACTTTTTCATGCCCTACCTGCGCATCCGCAATCGCGGCGCCGGCTATGCGGTGAGCATCATCAAGGCGGGCGCGCGTTTGGTCGGACACGACGCCGGCCGCGTGCGCACGCCGCTGACGGAATTGAATGTGGATGAAACCCGCGACCTGAAGACGCTGATCGAGGCGCAAGGGCCGCAGTCCTTATAAATCGGCAAGGCTGACCAGCGGGCGCAAGAAGCACAAAAAAGCAGAGGCTGGATACGAAGGCGCACATCTGCGCCAGCCGAGCATGAGGCGCTACCGCGCCTGGAAAGTACGGAGAGTGATATGGCAGAGACCAAGATGCACCAGAACTACATCAACGGCGAGTGGACCGGCGCGGGCGCCGCCAGCCGCAACATCAATCCCTCCAATCTCGGCGACCTGGTCGGCGAGTATGTGCAGGCCGACGCGGCGCAGGTCGATAGCGCCATTGCCGCCGCGCGCGCAGCCTTTCCGGCCTGGTCCACCGGCAGCATCCAGGCGCGCTCCGACGCGCTGGACAAGATCGCCAACGAAATCATCGCCCGCAAGGAAGAACTGGGCGCGCTGCTCTCGCGCGAAGAGGGCAAGACCCGCGCCGAGGGCATCGGCGAAGCCGGCCGTGCCGGCGCGATTTTCAAATTCTTCGCCGGTGAGGTGCTGCGTCTTTCCGGTGAAGTATTGCCTTCGGTGCGCCCCGGCATCGGCGTGGAAATCACCCGCGAGCCGCTGGGCGTGGTCGGCATCATCACGCCCTGGAATTTCCCGATCGCCATTCCGGCGTGGAAGATCGCCCCGGCCCTGGCCTACGGCAACTGCGTGGTGATGAAGCCGGCTGATCTCGTGCCGGGCTGCGCCTGGGCGCTGGCCGAAATCATTTCGCGCTCCGGCATTCCGGCCGGCGTGTTCAACCTGGTGATGGGCCGTGGCAGCGTGGTCGGCGAGGCGCTGCTGAACGACCGCCGCATCGACGGCATCAGCTTCACCGGCTCGGTATCGGTGGGCCAGCATGTGGCGCAGGCCTGCGTCTCGCGCATGGCCAAGGTGCAACTGGAAATGGGCGGCAAGAACCCGCAGGTGGTGCTCGATGATGCCGACCTGAAGACCGCGGTCGAACTGTGCGCGCAAAGCGCCTTCTTTTCCACCGGGCAGCGTTGCACGGCGTCGAGCCGGCTGATCGTCACCGAAGGCATCTACCCGATGTTCGTCGAGGCCCTGGCCGAGCGGATGAAAAACCTGAAGGTGGACGACGCGCTGGCCGCCGGCACCGACATCGGCCCGGTGGTGTCGCAGGCGCAACTCGAGCAAGATCTGATGTACATCGAAGCCGGCAAGCAGGAAGGCGCGAAGCTGGTGATCGGCGGCGAGCGCCTGAAGCGCGCCGCCGAAGGCTACTTTCTCTCGCCGGCCTTGTTCACCGACACCACGCCGTCGATGCGCATCAACCGCGAAGAGATTTTCGGGCCGGTGGCCTCGATCATCCGCGTCAAGAGTTACGACGAGGCGCTGGCCACCGCCAACGACACGCCCTTCGGCTTGTCCGCCGGCATCGCCACCACCTCGCTCAAGTACGCGACCCACTTCAAGCGCCACTCGCAGGCCGGCATGGTGATGGTCAACCTGCCGACGGCGGGGGTGGACTATCACGTACCCTTCGGCGGCCGCAAGGGTTCTTCCTATGGTCCGCGCGAGCAGGGCGCTTACGCCAAGGAGTTTTATACAACGGTGAAAACGGCGTATACCCTGGCTGGCTGAAAGCTGCGTGTGGCAAAACAAAACGCCGGCATTGCCGGTGTTTTACTTTCGGGCGCCGGCATTGCCGGTGTTTACTTTCGGGCGCCGGCATTGCCGGTGTTTTACTTTCGGGCGCCGGCATTGCCGGTGTTTTGTTTTGTGCCGTACCTATTTACTGCGGCGTAATGCCGGCAGCCTTGATCAGCTTGCCGTAGGTCACGATTTCCTCGCGGACAAACTTGCTGAATTCGGTCGGCGACATGTCCATCACGTCGTTGCCCAGCGCGCCGAGCTTGCTCTTCACCTCGGGGTCGATCAGCGCCTTGTGCACGTCGGCGGCGATCTTGTTGGTGAGATCGTGCGACATGCCCTTGGGACCCCACACGCCGAACCACAGCGGCGCATCGGCGTTGGGCACGCCGGCTTCGCCGGTGGTGGGCAGGTCGGGCAGCTGGCTGCTGCGCTTTGGCGTGGAAACGGCCAGGGCGCGCAGCTTGCCGCCGGTGACTTGCGACATGGTGGCCGAGATCGGGCCCCAGTAAGCGTCCACCGAACCGGAGAGCAGGTTGGCCAGCACTTCCGGCGTGCCCTTGTAGGGGACGTGCGTGACCTTGATGTTGGCGGCGTTGATGAATTTTTCCAGGTTCAGGTGGGTGCCGCTGCCCACGCCGGCGGAAGCGAAGTTGATCGAGCCGGGCTTGGCCTTGGCGCCATTGACCAGGTCCATCAGGGTCTTGTAGGGCGAGTTGAGCGGCACCACCAGCACGTTGGGCTGGATCGCCAGGCCGGCGATATCGGTGAAGTCCTTCAGCGTGTCGTAGGGCAGCTTGGCGTACATCGCGGGGGTGATCGAGTGCGCCGCCGAGTCGATCAGCAGGGTGTAGCCGTCCGGCTGCGCGGTGACCACCGCGTTGGCGCCGATCGAGCCGCCGGCGCCGCCGCGGTTGTCGAACACCACCGGCTGGCCCCATTCGCGCGCCACTTTTTCGAACACCACGCGGCCGACGATGTCGGTCGAGCTGCCGGCGGTAAAGGAAATGATCACCCGCACCGGGCGATTCGGGAAGGCTTGCGCCTGGGCGGCGCCGGAAACCAGGGCCAGGGCGGTCGCGCCCGCTGCCAGCAGCATGTTGAACGTACTTTTTGTCATCTGTCTCACCTTGTATTTTTGAATGTCGGCACGCGCGTGCCGGTTGGCGTGGCGGTCGGCGCGCTGAGGTCGTAGCTGTTGTCAGGGTCTGGCGGCCGCTTTTTCCGGCGCTGATTATGTCAGCTTTGTCGCGCATGTCCAGTGTTATGCGTCAATCCACGCGCTATGGCCACTCGAGTTCGGCTAACGCACAAAAATCATGCTCCGTTTCAGCGAAGCTTCTACGCGCATGCGTTAGCTAATGCACAAAGCGTATTAACTGGCTCGCACCATCAGTCTATAATTTATTACTAATTCATGGCTCAGGTCCAGCCTCTTTATAACCATTGCGCATGAAGCATCTGACCCCGAAAGAAACCCACGCCTACTTGCAGGCGCATCCCGAGGCGCTGTTCGTCGATTGCCGCACGGAGATGGAGTTTTTTTATGTTGGACATCCGGTCGGAGCCTCGCATATTGCCTGGCAAGAGGCGCCGGACTGGGAGGTGAACGACAAGTTCGCCGACGAAGTGCTGCGTGAAGCCGGCGCGAAAGGCCGGCCGGTAGTGTTGATCTGCCGTTCCGGCAACCGTTCCGTCCACGCCGGCGAGGCGCTGGAGGCGGCCGGCTTCGCCGACGTCGTCAACGTGCTCTACGGCTTCGAGGGCGAACTCGACCCGCAGCATCACCGCAACGGCGTTAACGGCTGGCGCCGCGATGGCCTGCCCTGGGAGCAGATGTAGCGCGTTCTGGCGGCCCGCTACCGCGTGCGCCGGTGCAGCGCCAGGTAACTGAGCCACAACAGCAGCGCCACACCGAAAAAGGCGGCGCTCGTCAGCACCAAGTGCTGCAAGGTGTCGGCCACCAGCGGCGAAATGATGCCGGCGGTGACGGTCGACACCATCAGGTGGGTGAAGCCCTGGCAGGACGACATCAGCCCGCGCTGCGCCGGGTAGAGGTCCATCACCATCATTTGCGCCGAGGGCGCGAGCACCGCCTGGCCGAAGGCCATCAGGCCGAGCGGCGCGATGCAGACGAAGGTCAGCCAAGTTCCCGGCGCCAGTTGCGGCGCCAGCGTGTATTGCAGCGCCAGGTTGAGCGCCACGCCCACGCCCATCAAGACGAAGCCGGCGCTCATCAGGCGGCGCTGCGCCACCTTGCCCGCCAGGCGGCTGGCCGTCATCGAGCCCAGCACCATGCCGCCGATCACCGGCAGGAACAGCTTGCCGAAGTCGGTCTCGGTCAGGTGCAGGTGCCGGATCATGAACACCGGCGAGGCGGTGATGTAAAGGAACAGGCTGGAAAAACTGATGCCGATCAATCCCGCGAGCAACTGGAACTCCATGCGGGTGAATACGCGCCAGTACGACTTCGCCAGCGTTGCCGGATGCAGCGGATGGCGTGCGTGCGGCGGCAGCGTTTCCGGCAGCGCGCGCCACACCCAGGCCAGCACCAGCAGCGCGTTGACCAGCATGAAGGCAAACACCGAGCGCCAGCCATAGCCGCTCTGCAGGTAGCCGCCGATGATCGGCGCGATCGCCGGCGCGATGGAAAAGATCTGCATCATCGTCGCCATCAACTGCAGCGCTCGCACGCCCTCGAAGCAGTCGCGGATGATGGCGCGCGCCACGATCATGCCCGCGCCGCCGGCGAGGCCCTGCACCAGGCGCGCGGCGATCAGCACCTGGATGCTCGGCGCGAAAGTGCAGACGATCGCCGCTGCGATGTAGACGAACAGCGAGACGATGATCACCGGCCGGCGCCCGAAGGCGTCCGAGATTGCGCCGTGCCACAAGCTCATCAGCGCGAAACCCAGCAGATAGGACGACAGCGCCTGCTGCGCCTGCAGCGCCGAAGTATGCAGCGCGGACTGCAGCTCGATCAGCGAAGGCAGGAAGGTGTCGATCGAAAACGGCCCGAGCATCGACAATGCCGCCAGCGTCAGCACGAAAGAGCGGCGATCGGCGAAGGCAGCGCCGGCGGAAGGCGGCGCGTGGGAGGAAGCAGCAGACGGGATGGCAGATGAGGCGGCGGACATGATGACACCGGTGCGGGCTACGGGGCCGCAGTGGTTGCGGCGAAACGGCCGGGCCCGCATTCTTTTACGCAGCGCTACGGCTATTTGCCTTTGCGTGCGGCGCCGGCTTGCGGCGCTCCAAAAAAACAACGCCCGGGAAGGCCCGGGCGTTGGTTCGGGAGGCGTCATTGTACTCCGCGTGCGCGGACCGCCTCGGTACTGCCGCGCAGCTTAGTGGTACACCACGCGTTGCAGCAGCAGGGCGTCGTAACCGCCGATGAATTCATCGACTTCTTCGGCGGTCACCGTACCTTCATGATCGGCCACCAGGGCCTGGAAGGACTCGCGCATGCTCTCGGCCACCGCGCCACCGATAAAGGCGCCGCGGCCGGTAAACTTGTCGACCACTTCAAAGCCCAACAGGTTGGGCTGCAGGGAGATCTCGGCGACGTAGTAATGCGGGCTGTTGAACAGCACCTGGGTCGCGACATCGGCTTGCAGCGCGATGGGAGGAGACTCGTTGATCACGTCGGTGTTCATGTGAACTCCTGGAAAACTTGGTGCTGCATGGATGCGGAAACCACGGCTGCATGCGACTTCCGCTCTTCGTTCTCTTCAACTCTTAACAGCAATATCTGGGCCATGGGGTGAATTTCAAGGGAGCAAAACCAAGGCCCTGATGGATATAACGTCCGAGACGGCAAAGCGGAGATACAATATTTGTTAAAACATGTGTCGGTAGTTGCATAAATGCACGGGATGTCTCTCTGGGCAACAAAAATTGTCGAATTCATCACGTTTTTGTACCGCGTGCCGAAACATGCGATTAGTTAAAAAATCAGGCAGACAATAGATGGGGAAGTGCGCTGACAGATCAAGTAAGCGCATTGCCGACAGCACATTCCCGTCGCAAATGGCAAATCTTGGGCACCCGTCAGTCCTACACGTAAATGCTACGGGAAGCCCGAAAAAACAATGAATTGAGGAGACATACAAAGATGCGCATGTTTCATCGCCGGCGCCTGCTGGCCACTCTGCTTGCAGTTGTCGCTCTGGGCATGGGCGTGAACGGCGCCCACGCCCAGGCCGCGCGCCCGCTCAACCTCATCGTCTTCGGCGGCGGCGTCAACTGGCCGCTGTGGGTGGCGCAGGAGCAGGGCATGTTCGAACGCAACGCTCTGGCGGTGAACATCACCACCACGCCCAACTCGGTGTTCCAGGTCACCGGCATGTTGGAGGGCAAGTTCGACATCGCCATGACCACCTTCGACAACGTGGTGGCCTACCAGGAAGACCAGGGCGAAGCGGCACTGACGCGCACTCCCGACTTTTTCGCCTTCATGGGCGGCGGCATCGGCGGCCTGCGCCTGATGGCCAATCCGGAGATCAAGAGCATCGCCGACCTCAAGGGCAAGACCCTCGGCGTCGACGCTGCCGCCACCGGCTACGTGCTGGCGATGCGCAAGCTGCTGCAACAAGGGGGCCTGGGTAACGACGACTACAAGTTCGACCGCATCGGCAGCACCGTCGCCCGAGTCGAGGCCCTGCAGCAAAACAAGGTCGCCGCCACCATGGTCAATGCGCCTTCCGATCTCGGGCCGCTGTCCCGTGGGTACAAACCCCTGGCCGATGTCGGCCGCGACCTCGGCCCTTACCAGCAGCTCTCCGGCATGGCCAGCCGCGCCTGGGCGAAGCAGAACCAGCAGAGGCTGCTCTCTTTCATCCGCGGCTACAAGGCGGCAATGGACTGGCTGTTCAATCCGGAAAACAAGGCAGCGGCGCTGGCGATCTACCAGAAGCACCTGGCCGGCATCACGCCCGCGCAGGCCGAAGGCGCTTACGGCTCGTTGCTTAACGGCAGCGACGGCCTGCAGCGCGAAGCCAGGCTGAGCCTGCCCGGCGTGCGCAAGGTGATCGAGCTGCGCGCCGAATATGGCGAGCCGAAAAAGCCCATGGGCGAGGCGTCGAAATACATCGACGAGAGCTATTACAACGACGCCATCCGCGCGGGCCGGACTGGCGGCTAGCGAAACAAAAGCGCCTACCGGTCTTCGCCCGCGGTGAAGGTAAAGCCCACCTTCTTGAACTCGTCGAGCATGCCCGGCCCGGCGGCTTCGATCTGCCGCGCCGAGGCCTCGGCGAAGTCGATGTCGCGGCGGTCGTGCACGCCGCCGGAAATGATCACCTGCAGCACGCCATCGCCGCTGCCGATGTTGCGAA
Organism: Betaproteobacteria bacterium; assembly: GCA_028292405.1. Taxonomy (GTDB): domain Bacteria; phylum Pseudomonadota; class Gammaproteobacteria; order Burkholderiales; family JAEUOS01; genus JAQGMJ01. The sequence goes on along the minus strand of JAQGMJ010000076.1, from coordinate 32,632 downwards.
ACGCCCGGCACACGCCGGGCGGAACCGAAATCGTGTCGAACAGATCAAGCTCGATGCGGTTTTCGCCGTTGTCGTTCCACGTCACCTCGAAGCGCCCCTGCATCACCGTGAAAGTCTCGTAGGTGGCGAGGTGGCTGTGCAGCGAAGGGCCCTGGCCCGGCGGGCACACCGCGTAGGTGATCGTGATGCCGCCGGCGCCGGTGATCGGCGCGTTGGCGTTGATGGGCGAGTCGGAGCCGGCGGCTGCATCCAGGCCGATCACCGACAGCAGCTTGCGCGCGTAGACCACGTCGCGCGCCGCCTGCGGAATGCGCGGGTTCATCTGCACCGGCAAAGGTTCCAGTTCGCGGTAGCGCGCAACGCGGCGCGCCATGGTGGAATCGTCGATACGGACGGTCTTCATGGCGCAACCCTTCCGGTTTTACGCGCCGATGCGCGCGTAGAACTTCTCCACCGCCGCCAGGAAGGCAGCCGGCTGTTCCATGTTCGACAGGTGGGCGGCGTTCGGAATCATCACCAGTTCGGCGCCCGGCAGGTTCTGGTGAATCGCCTGCGCCATCGCCGGCGGCGTGCCCATGTCCTGCTCGCCGCAGATCACCAGCGTCGGCACCTTGAGTTCGGCCAGGCGCGCGGTGACGGCGATCTTCGGCAGCGCGGCGGCGCAGCCGCAAAAGCCGTTTTCCGGAGTCTGGGCGATCCAGCCGCCGACCTTGTCGATCACTTCCGGGTGGGCCTTGCGGAAAGGCTCGGTGAACCAGCGCTCCAGCGTGCCCTGGACGATCGCGGCTATGCCCTTGGCGCGCACGTTGGCCACGCGCTCGGCCCACATGGCGGCGGCGTTCGGCGCGTAGCCGCTGGTGGTGTCGGCCAGCACCATGCTCTTGAAAATGCCCGGGTACTTGAGCGCGGCGTACTGCGCGATGATGCCGCCCATCGACAGGCCGATCCAGTGCGCGTCCTTGACCCCGAGCGCGTCGAACACGCCCTTGACGTCGTCGGCCAGCGTGTCGAGGGTGTACTCACCCGCCGGCGCATCGCTGCCGCCGTGGCCGCGGGTATCGATGGCCAGCACCTTGTAGCGCTTCGACAGCGCCTTGATTTCGTTTTCCCACATGCGCGAATCGCAGGCCAGGGAATGGCTCAGCACCACCCAGGGGCCTTCGCCTTGCACGGAGTAGTTGATATTTATGCCGTTGACATTAACTTTCATTGCTTCGTCTCCACCAGAAAAGGGGCAAACCTGTAAAATTTCAGCGGATATTGTGAACTAGTTCCTCGCCCGCGTAGTGTCGAGTGCCTAATATCCTCTATCAAGCAAGCGCCGTTAGTTCCCCCGAACCCGGCAAGATGCGAGCGCTGGAATAGTAATAAGGCACCCACGCGTTACTCCTCACGCGGTTTCAGGGAGGGTGAATTTTAGAAGCGCCCAGCGTTCACGTTTTACCCCTCACGCCGTGCGGCGCTTGCTTTTTTTACGCTCAAAAGTACACCCTACTTTTGAGCGGCCTGGAAAGCAAAAAATCGCCGGCAGAGCCGGTCAATTTTTTGACGTAAGGGCCACGAAAGAGCAAAACCGAATCCGCCTCCCGGCGGATTTTTTATTTAGAAGTGCGTGGCGAACTCGACGGCGATGCGGCCGAAGTGCTGGCCGTAGCGAAAGCCCGAGGTGTCCCACTCGTGGCGGGTGACGGTCGAAACCGACATGCTGAACTGGCCGTAGGCGGCCGCGACGCCCAGTTCGTATTCGGCGATGTAGGGGCGCGCGCCCACGGTCTTCGGGCTGGAGGTGTTGAACAGGCCGCCCTGGAGCATGGCGTTATAGGCCACCAGATTGGCATTGACGCGGGTAAAGCCGAACAATTCGGTCTTCGACACCCACGAGCCGCCGCTGTCGCCGCCGGCGGCGCGGCCGGTTTCCTTGCGTGAGGCGGCCAGGCGGGAAACCTTGCGGCCATCCGCATTTTCGTCGTCGCCGGACGCGTTGCCATCGGGCACCTCGCCATCATTGCGCGCCAGCGACTCGATCGGGTGGGTGTCCAGGCGCATGGTCTCGTAGGTCGAGCGGAACCAGCCGAAGCGCGCGGTGGCGCCGAAGCCGCCATAAGTCTGGATGTTGCCCAGCCCGAAGCTCACCGAGGGGCGCACGTCGAAAGCCAGCGGCGCGCCGGCATAGCTGCGGCCCAGGCGTAGCGCCTCGCCGTCGCGCCGGCCAAACACGTAGCGATAGGCGCGCCATGCATGCTCGTAGCGGAACTCGACGCCCAGCTCATTGTGGATCTGCGAACCCCAGCCCTGCGGCGAAGGTGAATCAGTGATGTACTTGTGGATGAAATTCTGCGCCGGCTGGCCCAGCGCGCAGGGGCCGATGCAGCCGACGTCGAAGCCGTATTGCCAGTACCGCTCGTCGCTCGAATACACCTCGCGGTGCAGGCCGACGTACAGCCAGGCGCCGTAGGGATGGTCCTTGGCCGGAATCTGGTCCGGCTTCAGGTGGATGTCGGAGGCGGTGTACATGTTCTGCCCCAGCACCATGCTGTAGGCGGCGCGGTAGCAGGGCAGGTCTTCGTGCGCCTTGGTTGCCTTGGCGGGGTTGGGCTTGGCGCCCGGCGTGTCGTCGCCGGCGGGCTTTTCGGGCGCGTCGCAGTCGCCCTTTTCCGACTCGGTGTTCAGCGGGGGGATCAGCCCGAGCTTGTCCGGGTCGTACGAGGTTGCCTTGCCCGAGCCGCGCTTGAGCGTCATGCGCACGCCGTCGGTGTAGTTGCGGTCGGTGTTGAAAAAGGCGTCGTTCTCGTACTCCAGGCGAAAGCGCTCATAGTCGCTGTGCGACCAGACCTGGTTGAACTCGTCCCAGAAGCCGGACAGGTGGCCGGTGACGCTTTGCGGGCTGGCTGCGGGCGCCTCCTGCGCTGCGGCTTGCAGCGACACGATGGACAAGGCCAGGCAAGACACAAACGCTCTCCAGGCGCGGTTTTTCATGCAGTACTCGACAGGGTTGAAGTTGACAGGACAGCCTGCGCGAAACTGGCGGCAAGTTCGGCCTGCGCCAGCGGCGCCCACGGCCGGGGCGGCGTGAAGTGTTTCGCAAAGGCAGTGAAGTCAGAGCGCGCCTGCGCGTTTTCGTTCCATGGCGCGGCGACCAGGCTGTCGGTGGCCTGCGCCAGTTCGGTTAGCGCAGCCTGTGCCGGCGCTGCCGGATTGACCAGCCACGCCGGGTCGATCACCCCCAGCGCATGCGCTAAGCGCACATGCTCGCGGAAAGACTCGCCCTGCAACAGGCGCGCGACGCTGTCGATATGCCCTTCGCTGCCGCCTTCGATCAGCAGGCGTGTCACCGATTTGTCACGCAGCTTGCGCAGCAGCGCCGTCAGGCCCGCCGAAAACGGCGTCAGCCCGGTGCAGCACGGGCAGCCCGGCGCCACCGTTTCCACCCACAAGCTGGCCGGCGCCTGGCCCTGGGGCCAGCGCGCATTGCCCAAGAGCCCGGCCGGCGCAATCAAGGCCCACGCTTCATCGGCCGGCTTGTGGCGCAGCAGCGCGTCGGTCACCAGGCGCCTGCCGGGGCCGCCAAAGCCGGCGATCAGGAGGGCCGGAAGCGCAGGGCTCATGCCGGCACGCCCGCGTCGATGAATTGCAGCACCCGCGCCGCCGCTTCGCGCGGGCAGGTCTGCAACAGCAGGTGTGGCGAAGGGAAGTCGGCAATGCGCAGGCGCGGCTGCAGGCGTGCCAGCCGGTCGGCTACCGCATGTGGAATCAGCCTGTCGCGCGCGGCGCGCAGGTACAGCACCGGCACGCCGAGGCGTGCCAACTCGGCGCTGGCATCGACCGCCAGCACCGCGGCCATGCGCGCGGCCAGCACGCCGGGCGCCAGGCACGAAAGCGCCGTGCGCAGGCGGGCAGCGATGCCGGCGCCGGTGGCCGCATCCATAAGGTAGTGGCGCAACAGCGCCATCGGCAGGCGCTGCAAGGGCAGATAGCGGAGCAAGGGGGCCAGCGCGCGCATGCCGCCGACCGGATTGCGCGCGAAGGTGCAACACAGGATCAGGCCCGACAATCCAGGCGGTCGCGCCGCCGCCAGCATGATCGCCACCGGTCCGGAAAACGATTCACCCAGCACCGCATATGTCTGCCCCGCCGGCAACTGCTCGCGCGCATACGCCGCCAGTTCCGTGTAGCCGAGCGCGCCGTCCGGCGGGTAGCGCACGATGGTCATGGACAGGCGCGGCGCGATCGTCCGCAGCGCGGCGGTGAATTCCTCGAACAGGTCGCCGCTGCCGTCCATGCCCGGCAAGAGCACCAGCGCACTCATGCGTCCGCCGCGGGAATGCCGCGCGGCGCGGGAAATCGCGCCGGCGGCCGGGTTCAAACCGGCTCGCTGGTGTCGCCGCGCTTGGCGCCCACCGGCAGGCCGAGGGCCTTGAGCTTGCGGTAGAGGTGGGTGCGCTCCAGGCCGGTTTTCTCGGCGATGCGGGTCATGCTGCCTTTTTCCTGCGCCATGTGGTATTCGAAATAGGAGCGTTCGAAGGCGTCGCGCGCTTCGCGCAGCGGCAGGTCGAGGTTGAGCCCGGCGATGCGCGATTCGACCGGGGCGGCCACCGGCGCGGCGGCGGGGGCGGCGGCCGGGGCTTCGGCGGCGGCTTTTTGCAGCGGCTTGGCGGCCAGCGCTTTTTTCACCGAGGCCAGCAGCTTGGCCAGGGGGAAGGGCTTTTCGAGAAAGTCCATCGCGCCGATGCGCGTGGCCTCCACCGCGGTGTCGATGGTGGCGTGGCCGGACATCATCAGCACCGGCATGTTGAGCAGGCCGCCGGCCGACCATTCCTTGAGCAGCGAGACGCCGTCGGTGTCCGGCATCCAGATGTCGAGCAGCACAAGGTCGGGGCGCGCCAGCAGGCGCGCGGCCCGCGCCTCGGCGGCGTTTTCCGCCAGCAGCACCGTGTGCCCTTCATCACCCAGGGTTTCCGAGAGCAGATCGCGGATACCCATTTCGTCGTCGACTACCAGTATATTGGCCATGACCCTGTATTCCTTTTTTTATTATGCCGTGATTTGCGCCGCCGGGCCGGAAGGCGGGTGTGCCATTTCCGGCGTCGAAGCAATAAGTGTGATGCCGACCACCGCGCCGCCGCCGGGGGCGTTTTGCAGACCGATGCTGCCGTGGTGGTCTTCGACGATTTTTTTCACGATGGCCAGTCCCAGTCCGGTGCCGCGCGGTTTGGTGGTTACATAGGGTTCGAATGCGCGCGCGATGATCTTTTGCGCGAAGCCGGGCCCGTTGTCGCTGATGGTGAGAAGTACGCCGCTGCCGGCTGCCTGGGTCTTCACCGTGACCAGCGGGCCGGGTACGCCGACGACCGCGTCCTGCGCGTTCTGCAGGAGGTTGTGGATCACCTGGCGCAACTGCGAAGGGTCGCCCTGCACCCGCGGCAGGCCGGCGGCCAGGTCGACCTTGACCGGCGCCTGCGAATTTTCGTACAGGCCGAGGATTTCATGCAACAGCGCCGACAGGTCGATGCTTTGCAGCACCGCCGGCGGGGTGCGCGCGTAGTCGCGGAAGTCGTTGACCATGCGCTTCATCGCGTCGACCTGGCTGATGATCATCTCGGTGCCGCGCGTCAGCACCTCGGCGTCGCTGCCGGTCAGGCGGCCGAGCAGCTTCATCTGGATGCGCTCGGCGGACAATTGAATGGGCGTAAGGGGGTTCTTGATCTCGTGGGCCAGGCGCTGCGCCACCTCGCCCCAGGCGGCGCTGCGCTGGGCCGATACCAGCTCGCTGATGTCGTCGCACACCACCAGGTAACCGAGGCCGTCGCCCACCCCCAGGCGCGAGCCGCGCACCAGCAGCACGTGGCGGTGCTCGTCGCCCTCGCGCGCGGCCGGGCGCTTGAACTCGATCTGCTGCTGCCAGGTCTTGTCGCCGTGGCTGGCAAAGGCTTCGGCGACGGCGCGGGCGAATTCGGAGAGGCCCGGCAACTCGGCGCAGGCTTTCCACTGGCTGGCGTGGGCGTCGATGCCGAGGATCGCCTCGGCGCCCTGGTTGGCCGTGGCCAGGCGCATGTTGGCGTCGAACACCAGTACCCCGGCGGTCAGGTTGGCGAGAATGTTTTCCAGGTAGGCCTTGGCCGATTCGAGCTGCGACTGCTGCTGCTCGACGTTGGCGCGGGCGTCGTCGAGCTGCCGGGTCATGCGCGAAAACGACTGCGTCAGCACGCCAAGCTCGTCGCGGCTGCTGATCTCGGCACGCGGCGTGAAGTCGCCCGCCGCCACCGCCGCGGTACCCTGGGCGAGCAGCGACAGCGGCGCGGACATGCGCTCGGAAATGAAGAATCCCGCGGCAATGGCGCCGAACAGGGCTAGGAGCAAGGTCAGGGTCAAGGTGATGGTGAATATGCGCCTCAGACCCTCACGGGACAATGACAGTTCCTGATAGTCCCTATAGCCTTGCTGCACGCTTTCCGCGCTGGTGGTCAACTGGTCCGGTACATTTTGCAAAACCTGCAAAAAGCGCGGCTGCGCGCCCAGTGAGCGCACCGCGATCGGCGCGACCACGCGCATGCGCAGGCCGCCGCGCTCCTCCGCCTTGCCGGTGTCGGGCTTGAAGTCGGGCCGGGTAACGTTTTCCACCCCGGCGTAGCCATGCCCGAGCGCCGCCTCGCGCATGATTTCCGCCTTCGGCGGGTCGGGCACGATGCGCACCAGGCGCGAGCCGCTGGCGGCGATCAGTTGGCCGCCGGTGGTGAACACCGCCGCCTCCTGCAGGCCGGTCTGGTCCATCATGCGGTTGAGCAGGGGAGTGATGGAAGAGTCCGGCGTGTCGGCCAGGTCCAGCGCCATCAGGCGGGTGCGGGTGGCGACGTCCTGCAGCATCGCATCGAGAGTGGCGCGCGCCAGGTTCAGGCCCGACTCCAGGCTCTTGTCGACCTTGACGTTGAACCAGGACTCGATCGAGCGCGACAGGAACTGCACCGACACCGTGTAGACCAGCGTGCCCGGCAAGATCGCCATCAGCGCGAACATCAGCACCAGGCGCGCCGTCAGCACGGTGCCGAACTCTTTGGCGCGATAGCGCGCACGCAGGCGCCACAGCAGGTAGCCGATCACCAGTGCCATGCCGCCGGCAATCACCGCGTTAAGCGTGATCAGCAGCGAATAGTTCTGGGTGTAGCGCTCGGTGTTGGCCGTCGCCGTGGCCAGCAGGTAGAGCGCCACCCCGGCCAGGGCAAAGGCGGCGACCAGGGCGTAACGGAAGGCGCGGCTCATTTCGCACCTCCGGCGGCGCCCGTATGGTCGGGCGCCTTGAAGCTGAATTTCTTCCAGTCCGAGTCCACCACCCATTCGCGGTTGGTCAGGGTCTCGACCTGGAAGGGCTTGGGCAGGCGGTTCACGTCCAGGCGCAGGCGCACGTTGCCGGCGTAGGTTTCGCCCGGCTTGAGCTTGCCGCGCTCCACCGCAAATAGCTTGGGCTGCGACAGCACCCGCAGCGCATCGGCCAGGGTGGGAAAGCTCAGGTACAGCGAACCCAGGCCGCTGGAGAGGCGGTATTGCCGGGTCAGCGCGTGATAGTCAAGCCGGTAAGTCTGGGAAAGCTGGGCGACCTTTTCGTCCAGCCAATACCAGCGCCCGCGGGTCAGTTCGAAATCGAGGACGAAGGAAACCGCCACGCCCTTGTTGACCGCCTCTTCCAGCCGCGACGGCAATTCGACATCGAAATCGGCCTCCAGCGCCCAGCCCTCTTCGCGCGGCGCCAGGCGGGCATCGTGGAATTCCACGCCTTCGGCCCGCACCGGCTGCGCCTGCAGGGTGCAAAGCAGGGCCAGCAACAGGCAGGCGCTAAGCCTTTTCCAGCAGCGCGTAATAAAAGCCGTCATGCCGCTGGTCCGGCAATAGCTGGCCATTGCGGTGGCCCAGGGTGTAGGGAGCAGGGAGGTCTGCGGCAAGGGCACGGGCATTTGCATGGGCGCTCAGGAATGCTTCGATCTGCCGGGCATTTTCTTCGGGAAACACTGAGCATGTGGCATATAGCAATTTACCACCGGGGCGCAAGACTTGCCACAGCGCGTCCAGCAATTGCCGCTGGATCGTTGCCAGTTGCCCCAGGTCGGTGGCGCGCTTGAGCCACTTGCCGTCGGGATGGCGGCGGATGATACCCGATGCGGTGCAAGGGGCGTCGAGCAGCACGCGGTCGAAGGGCTTGCCGTCCCACCAGTCGGCCGGCTTCGCCGCGTCCGCTGCCTCGCAGCGTGCCGACAGGCCCAGGCGCGCCAGGTTTTCGGTGACGTTTTTCAGGCGCACGGCGTCGCGATCCAGCGCCAGCAGTTCGCAATCGGCCGCCTCCAGGATGTGCGCGGTCTTGCCGCCCGGCGCGGCGCAGGCATCGAGAACACGCATGCCGTCCTGAACATCGAGCAGGTGCGCGGCGTATTGCGCGCCCAGGTCCTGCACCGAAATTTCGCCGGCGCCGAAGCCGGGCAGGCGCGCCACAGGCATCGGCCGTTCCAGGCGCAGGGCGTCCGGGCCGGTTTGCACCGCCGCGAGGCCGGCCTCGGCCAGGGTGGCGAGATAGCCTTCGACATCGGCGCGGCGGCGGTTCACCCGCAGGGTCATCGGCGGACGCTGGTTGCCGCTGGCCATGATGCCCTCGGCCACGCCCGGCTCCGGGTAGGCGGTGCGCAGGCGCGCGATCCACCAGGCCGGATAATGCAGGCGCAGGGCTTCGTCTTGCGTGAGGTCGGCCAGCAGCGCTTCGCGCTCGCGCAAAAAGCGCCGCAGCACCGCGTTGACCACGCCCTTGAAAGCGCCCCGCTTGATGCCGGCGGTCGCGGTGACGGCCTGGTCGACCACCGCATGGGCGCGCTCGGGATGGCTGATCAGTTCCGACAGCGCCGCGCGCACCAGGCCGTCGAGCGCCGGGTTGGGCTTGGCCAGCAGGCGCGCTGCCAGCGCGTCGAGCAGGTTGAGGCGGCGGCAGGCGGTGTAGGCGATGTCCTGGGCGGCGGCGCGCTCGGCCGTTTCTGTCTCGCGCGGCAGCTCGCGCAAGGCCTGGTCCAGTGCCTGGCCATGCGCCACGCTGTCGAGCGCCTGGCCAGCGGCGATCAATGCGCGGCTCAGGTTAGCGGAAGTGGCGGGCGGGCTTGCGGGGAGAGGGCTTGCGGACAAAGGGCGGTATGCGTTTCGATTGAAATACTCAGGCGCCGGTGAAAACATCGGGCACCGGTGTGGATTGTCGCATCCGGCGCTGTACAGCGCCGTAGCTATTTACATCGGGTTACGGCTGCGCCGGCAAATCGAAACACTGGCCCGCCGTGAGCGGGCAACTGTTCAGGAATTCCCTTACGGGCAAGCGCTTGCCGCCGGGCTTTTGCAGCAGGGTAAGCGCAAGCGCGCTGCTTTCCCCGCAGGCCACAATCACCCCTTCGGCATCTGCCGTGAGGATGGTGCCGGGCGCCGCGCCGGATGCGCCGACGGGCACGGCGCTCCAGATTTTCAGCGTGGCCCCCCTGATGACCGCAGTGGTGCCGGGAAAGGGATCGAACGCGCGGATTTTGCGCGCCAGTTGCGCGGCGGGCAGGCGGAAATCGAGCTGCGCCTCGGCCTTTTCGATTTTCGCCGCGTACGTGATGCCCTCGGCCGCCTGTTCTTGCGGTTTCAGGTCCCCGAGCCGGCGCAGCGCATCGACGATCAGGCGCGCACCCTGCGCGGCGAGTTTGTCGTGCAGCGTCACGGCAGTATCGCTATCGGCAATCGGAAGCGCCTCGCGCAGCAGCACCGGGCCGGTGTCCAGTCCCGCTTCCATGCGCATGATGCACACGCCGCTTTCGGCGTCACCGGCCTCGATGGCGCGGGCGATCGGCGCGGCGCCGCGCCAGCGCGGCAGCAGCGAAGCATGGATGTTCAGGCAACCCTGCGACGGCAGATCGAGCACGCTTTGCGGCAGGATCAGCCCGTAGGCCGCCACCACCATCACGTCCGTCGGCAGGGCACGCAGCCGCTCCACCGCGGCGGGATCCTTTTTCAGCGACAGCGGCTGGAACACCTCGATGCCGTGCTCCAGCGCCATCTGCTTGACCGCGCTCATCTGCAACTGCATGCCGCGTCCGGCGGGCCGGTCCGGCTGCGACAGCACCAGGCGCACGGTAAAGCCGTCCGCGAGCAGGGCGCGCAAGGCGACGGCGGCGAACTCGGGGGTGCCGGCAAAAACGATGTTCATGGGAGGGGAAACGCTTCAGGTTCGCCGCCCGCGGACGCGACGCCCGCGGCCATTCAGGCGGCTTTTGACTTGTCTTCTTCGCGCGCTTCTTTTTGCATGCGCGACTTGATCCGGGTCTGCTTCAGGCGCGACAGGTATTCGACGAAAACCTTGCCCTTCAAGTGGTCCATCTCATGCTGGATGCACACCGCCAACAACTCTTCGGCTTCCAGTTTGAAGGTGCCGCCGAACTCATTTTCGGCTTCCACCACCACATGTTCGGCCCGTTCCACCTCTTCATAGACGCCCGGCACCGAAAGACAGCCTTCTTCGCAGACTTGGCTGCCATCGGCCTGCAAAATACGCGGATTGATCAAAACCAGCAATTGATCGTGGGTTTCCGAAACATCGATCACAATTACTTGTTTGTGAACGTTCACTTGCGTTGCGGCCAGCCCTACGCCTGGAGCTTCGTACATGGTCTGAGCCATATCTCGCACCAGCGCGCGTAGCGCATCGTCGAATACCGTAACCGGGCTTGCCACTTTGTGCAGACGCGGGTCCGGATAGCGAAGAATGGTTAATAAAGCCATGACTGTTCTCGAAAAACGTTGTGGCGGCGCGACAATCAAATCCGCCCCAATTGGGAAAATCGCTTGCTAATCAAACCAATTACATGCAGAATTTAATCTGGTTTTGTAGAAAAAATCCAGTGTCATGCTAGAGTTTTATAACAAACTGGCTGACGCTGCGCGAGATCAGTAGCCGGCTTTTCCCGCACCCTTTAGGGGTATATGGGGGAGTCGGCCGCCGCTTCAACGCGATGCCTTAAGGAGAGGGCCAATGCGGAAATCCATATTCTCGATCATTGTAGCCGGGATGTTGGCCATTACGGCCGCCATTCCCTTGGCTATTGCGCAGTCCGACCCGCCGGCCCAGCTGGCAACGACGGCGCCTGATCGGTATACCGTGGTCAAGGGCGACACCCTGTGGGGGATCGCCTCGCGTTTCCTCAAAGACCCCTACCGCTGGCCCGACGTGTGGGAGCCGAACAAGGACCGTGTGAAGAATCCGCACTGGATCTTTCCCGGCGACGTCCTGGTGCTGGACCGCAGCGGCAAGTCGCCGCGCATCCGCTTAGCCACTGTCAAGGTCGAGCCGCGCATCCGCACCGACGAACTGGGCCTGGCGATTGCCAGCATTCCTTCCGGCGTGATCGAGCCCTTCCTGTCGCGCCCCCTGGTAGTCGAAGCAGGCGGCCTGGCCAACGCGCCGAAGATCGTTGCCGCCCAGGAAGGCCACGTTTATATGGCTCGGGGCGACCTCGCCTACGTCACCGGCGACGTCGATCCGCAAATTCCGAACTGGAGCATTTATCGTCCCGGCCAGGCCCTGATCGACCCGGATACCAAGGAAAACCTCGGTTACGAGGCGGTGTTCCTCGGTTCCGCCAAGGTCGAGCGCCGCACCACCCCGATCACCATGCGCATCAGCGACTCCAAGCTGGAAATCGGGACTGGTGACCGCATCGTGCCGACCACCCGCGCCGAGCTGGTGGACTACGTGCCGCGCGCCCCGGCCAAAGACATTGCCGGCAAGGTGATTTCGATCTACAACGGCAACTCGGTCAGCGAAGCCGGCAGCATGCAGATCGTCACCGTCTCCCGCGGCGCCCGCGATGGTCTCGAGCGCGGCCACGTGCTGGCGCTGTGGAGCTACGGCCCGACGGTGGCCGACCGTTCCAACATCTTCGACCGCAGCGCCGCCAAGAACACCGTCAAGCTGCCCGACGAGCGCAACGGCCTGGTGTTTATTTTCCGCGTGTTCGACAAGGTCTCCTACGGCCTGGTGATGACCGCCACCATCCCGGTGAGAATCGGCGACGTCGCGCAAAAGCCCTGAAGGCAAAGCCGGTAAAATCAAAGGGCGCGGTGATCCGCGCCCTTTTTCATTGGTGTTGCATTCCGCAGCGCCCGCAGTGTTCAATGTTTCGCCAGGTCTGCCCGCCGCATGGCTCAAGAACCCGACAACAATCAAGCCGACCAGGACGCGCAAAGCCGCGTGGAAGCCGCCGACTGGCTGCGCCTGACCTCCATCCCCGGCCTGGGCGATGCGGCCATCCGCAAGCTGCTTACCGCCTTCGGCCTGCCCGGGCAGATCTTCGCCGCCGGCCGCGGCGAACTGCTGCGGGTGGTGGGCGAAAGCCAGGTTGCGCTGGTGGTAGGTTCGGCCAATGACGGCGCGGTCGCCGCGGCGGTTGAAAAGGGCCTGCAATGGCTGGCCTCGCCCGGCAATCATTTGCTGACCCTGGCCGATGCCGACTATCCCCCCGACCTGCTCAACGTCGCCGATCCGCCCCCCGTGCTCTACCTCAAGGGCCGCCGCGAGTTGCTCAATGCCCCCTGCATTGCGGTAGTCGGCAGCCGCAATGCCACCGCGCAGGGCATCGCCAATGCCGAAAGTTTCTCGAGGGTTTTATCCGAGTCGGGTTTTACGATCGTCAGCGGCCAGGCCCTGGGGATAGACACCGCCGCCCATCGCGGCGGCCTCGCCGCGCGCGGCTCGACCATCGCGGTGATCGGCACCGGCGCCGACATCGTCGACCCGTCGCGTAACCGCGATCTGGCGCATGAAATCGCCGCCCAGGGCCTGATCGTCAGCGAATTTCCGCTCGGCACCCCGGCGATCTCCAACAACTTCCCGCGCCGCAACCGCATCATCAGCGGGCTTTCGCGCGGCGTTCTGGTGGTGGAGGCGGCGCTACGCAGCGGCTCGCTGATCACCGCGCGCCTGGCGGGCGAACAGGGGCGCGACGTCTTCGCCATCCCCGGCTCGATCCACTCGCCGCTGTCCAAGGGCTGCCATTCGCTGATCAAGCAGGGCGCCAAGCTGGTCGACGACGCGCGCGACATCATCGAGGAACTTGGGGAGCCGTCGGCGCACGCGCAATCATCCGCGCAGTCGCCTGCGCAGTCCCCCGGGGATGCCGCGGCGGACGCCTCCAGGCATCTGGACCTGCTGGAGCACGCCGGCTACGACCCGGTCACCGTCGACCAGCTGGCCCAACGTTCGGGCTTGACCATCGACGCACTATCGGCGATCCTATTGGAACTGGAACTGGATGGCGTCATCGCCCAGCTTCCCGGCGGCAAAGTGCAACGGATCGGAGGGCGCGGCTGATGTTCGAGGTTCTGGCTTACTTGTTTGACACCTGGTACGACGCCGAATCCTGCCCCGACCCCGACACCCTGGAAATAAAACTCAAAGCCGCCGGCTTCGACAGCGAGGAAATCGTCGATGCGCTGGACTGGCTCTCCGGCCTGGCCGACGATCCCGAAACCAGCCTGCCCGAGGCCTTCGCCGAGCGCAGCTCCTTCCGTGCCTACGCGCGCGAGGAAACGCGCAAGCTCTCGGCCGACTGCCGCGGCCTGCTGCAGTTTCTCGAATCGGCGCAGGTGGTCGATCCCCTGCAGCGCGAAATCATCCTCGACCGCGCCTATGCCCTGCCGGAAGGCGAGCTCGACGTGGAAAAGTTCAAGGTGATCATCCTGATGGTGCTGTGGACCCAGGGTTGTGAGCCTGACGGGTTGATTCTCGATGAACTGTTGCCCGACGGCACCGCGCGCACCGCGCATTGAATCGCAGCGGGGCGCGATGCCCTCGCATTCTGCCAATCGGCTGTATCACGCGCTTGTTTTCGCACTGAAGCGGCCCAACGTTCAAAACGTCTGATGTCGGCGCAGCGGTTTCCTTGCGGGTTCACGCAAGTCCGCGCCTCTTCACGCACATCCCTTGCTCATACCCTGGCCGGATTCAGGCCTCGGGGACCGGCTCCGGTCGGCCAAAGCGCTCCGTCCGGAAAATTTCCGCTTGCCTAAAGCATTTTTTCCGGCTTAGACTTGCCGCCCTTGCAGGTCCGTGTCGCCGTATCTATATAGTAGGCCATGTCCAAAACCCTGATTATTGCCGAGAAGCCCTCCGTCGCCCTGGACATTTCCAAGGCGCTGGGCGGCTTCAAAAAGGCTGCCGATTACTACGAGTCCGACGACTATGTGCTGTCGTCGGCGGTCGGCCACTTGCTGGAAATCGCCTGTCCCGAAGAGTATGAAGTCAAGCGCGGCAAGTGGAGTTTCGCCCACCTGCCGGTGGTGCCGCCCTACTTCGACTTAAAGCCGATCGCCAAAAGCGAAGACCGCTTAAAGACCCTGGTCAAGCTGCTCAAGCGCAAGGACGTCACCGCGCTGATCAACGCCTGCGACGCCGGGCGCGAGGGCGAACTGATCTTCCGCCTGATCGTGCAGCACGCCAAGTCCAAGCATCCGGTCAAGCGCCTGTGGCTGCAGTCGATGACCCCGGGCTCGATCCGCGACGGCTTCGCGTCGCTACGCAGCGACAAGGAAATGCTGCCCCTGGCTGACGCCGCGCGCAGCCGCTCCGAGGCCGACTGGCTGATCGGCATCAACGGCACCCGCGCCATGACCGCCTTCAATTCGAAGGAAGGCGGCTTCTACCTCACCACCGTGGGCCGGGTGCAGACGCCCACCCTGGCGGTGATGGTCGAGCGCGAGCAGAAAATCCGCGCCTTCAAGCCGCGCGACTATTGGGAAGTGCACGCCACCTTCGGCGCCAAGGCCGGCCAGTACAACGGCCGCTGGTTCGCCCCCGAGTTCAAGCGCGGCGACGACGAACACGCCCGCGCCGAACGCCTGTGGGACGAGGCCCGTGCGAAAGAGATCGTCGCCCGGTGCGAAGGCAAGCCCGGCATCGTCACCGAGGAAACCAAGCCGACCACGCAGTCGGCGCCGCTGCTGTTCGACCTGACCAGCCTGCAGCGCGAAGCCAACGGCCGCTTCGGCTTCTCCGCGCGCGGCACCTTGTCGATCGCCCAGGCGCTGTACGAAAAGCACAAGGTGCTGACCTACCCGCGTACCGATTCGCGCGCCCTGCCGGAGGACTACATCGCCACGGTGAAAAAGACCATGGAGATGCTCGGCGAGTCCGACGCCTACGTGGTGCATGCGAAGAACGTGATGAAAAACGGCTGGGTCAAGCCGAACAAGCGCATCTTCGACAACAGCAAGATCTCCGACCACTTCGCCATCATCCCGACCCTGCAGGCGCCGAAGAACCTGTCGGAGCCGGAGCAGAAGATCTACGACTTCGTGGTCAAGCGCTTTCTCGCGGTGTTTCACCCCGCCGCCGAATTCATGCAGACCTCGCGCATCACCATCGTCGAAGAGCAGCAGTTCAAGACCGAAGGCAAAGTGCTGGTCGCTCCCGGCTGGCTGGCCGTCTACGGCCGCGACCTGATGAACGAGGACGAAACCCTGACCAAGGTCGACGCCAACGAAAAGGTGAAGACCGAAATCGTCGAATCGCGCGCCAACCAGACCAAGCCGCCGCCGCGTTACTCGGAAGCCACGCTGCTCTCCGCCATGGAAGGCGCCGGCAAGCTGGTGGAAGACGAAGAGTTACGCGCCGCCATGGACCAGAAGGGTCTCGGCACGCCGGCCACCCGCGCGGCCATCATCGAAGGCCTGATCCGCGAAGAGTACGTGCATCGCAACGGCCGCGAGCTGGTGCCCACGCCCAAGGCCTTCTCGCTGATGTTCGCGCTGCACCACTTCGAGGTGACCGAGCTGGCCTCGCCCGAACTCACCGGCGAATGGGAATACAAGCTCAAGGAAATGGAGCAGGGCCGGCTGCCGCGTGAAGAGTTCATGCAGCACATCAACGATGCGACGCAAGACCTGGTCAACCGCATCCGCGACGGCGAGATCCCCGATGCCGCCTTTGCCACCGTTGACGCACCCTGCCCGAAAGACGGCGGCCTGGTGCAGGAGAACTACCGCAAGTTCCAGTGCCTGTCGTGCGACTTCAACATGTGGAAGGTGATCTCCGGGCGCGAATGGTCGGCCGAGGAAGTGGCCGAGCTGATCCGCAACGGCCGCATCGGCCCGCTCACCGGTTTTCGCAGCAAGATGGGCCGGCCGTTCGCCGCCTCGCTCAAGTTCAACGCCGACTTCCGCGCCGAATTCGACTTCGGCCAGAGCGACCTGGACGGCGAGGAAGCGCCTGACTTCTCCGGACAGGAAACCCTCGGTCCCTGCCCGAAGTGCAGCAACAATGTGTACGAGCACGGCTCCGGCTACATCTGCGAAAAAGCAGCGGGTCCGGCGCGCACCTGCGACTTCCGCTCCGGCAAGATCATTCTGCAGCAGGAGATTCCACGCGAGCAGATGGTCAAGCTCCTGACCACCGGCCGCACCGACCTGTTCACCAAGTTCATCTCGAAAAAGAATCGCCCCTTCAAGGCCTTCCTGATCAAGAAGCCGGACGGCAACGTCGGCTTCGAGTTCATGGCGCGCAAGGAGCCGGCGGCGAAAAAAACGGCAGCCAAGGCCGCGCCGGTGGCCGAGGAGCAGGAAGCCGAATACGCCGCCACCAAAAAAGCGCCGGCGAAAAAAGCCGCCGCGAAGAATGCGGCGAACGATCCGGCGCCGCCGGTGAAGGCAGTGGCGAAAAAGGCGGCCGCCAAAAAAGCGCCGGCCAAAACCGCCGCCAAGGCGCCGGCGAAAAAAGCCGCCGCCAAAAAGGCGGTACGCAAGGCAGCTTAAAGCTTGGCGTTGCGTCACATCAGGCCTCTCCCTTCACCGGGTGAGGCCTTTTGTTTTTTCTTTTTGGGTTTTAAATCTCTCCGCGCAGGCGCGCCTGGACCGCGCTGATCGAGGCGTGCAAAAAATCCAGGAGCGCGCGAATCCGCGCAACGCCGCGGATGTGCGGGTGGGTGCATAGCCACAGGTGCGTGCTCATCGCCTCCGGCGGCGGGATCACCCGTAACAGGCCAGGCGTCACGTCACCCACCACGCAAGGCAGGGCAGCGATGCCGATGCCCGCCTGCGCCATGCCCAGCATCGGGCCGAACTGGTTGCTGCGCGCCGCCACCGTGGCGGCGCGGGCGTGGCGGTTCAGCCACTTGGAAGAGCGAAAATGGGCATCCAAGCCTGTGTGTGAAGCGCATGCCAACACGGGTCCGCCACAAACGCGGGGCGTGGGCCGTCACCAATCGTTGACCCAATCTCAAGAGGGGCAACAAGATGAAAAGATTCGCCAACAAATGATCCTGGCCGCGGCCATCGGCATGCTTGCGGCGGGCGCCGCGCAGGCGCAGGCGCGTGTCGAAAAGAACATCACCCTGCCGCTGGCGATGGAAGCGGCGGCCGCCGCCGTTGCCTCCCGCACCGCCGGCAATTACGCCGTCACCGCCACCGTGGTTGACCGCGCCGGCCAGATCCGCGCCCAGTTGCGCGCCGACAATGCCGGCCCGCACACCAACGACACAAGCCGCCGCAAGGCCTATATGTCGGCCACCATGCGCGTCAATAGCGGCACCATCGCCGAGAACGTGGCGAAGAACCCGGGCGCGGCCGGCGTGGCGCAGATCACCGACTTCATCATGCTGGCCGGCGGCGTGCCGATCAAGGTGGGCAATGAAACCATCGGCGCCATTGGCGTGGGCGGCGCGCCCGGCGGCAATCTCGACGAAGCCTGCGCCAGCGCCGGCATCGACAAGATCAAGGACCGCCTGAACTGATCCTGACGCACGCAAAAAAAGGGGCGGATGATGCGCCCCTTTTTTATTCGGGTCTACTTGTTTCGCGTACCAAGAAACTTGCGCAGGCGCTCGACCACCTCGCGCAATTGTTCGATTGGCACGGTGTAAGTAAAGCGTACGTATTTCTCTGCGTCGCGGTCGCCGAAGTCGCGCCCCGGCGTGATCGCCACGCCGGCCTGGTGCAGCATGTCGCGGCAAAAGAAAAAACTGTCGCTGCCGAAATTGGAGATGTCGGCATAGACATAGAAGGCGCCTTCCGGCGTGTTCGGAATGATGAAGCCGATCTCGCGCAGCGCGGGAATCAAAAAGTCGCGGCGCCGCGCGAACTCGGCGCGGCGCTCTTCGTAGATGGCCAGGGTCGCCGGCTCGAAGCAGGCGAGGGCGGCGTATTGCGAGACGGTGGGCGGGCAGATGTAGAGGTTTTGCGCCAGCTTTTCCACCGGCTTCATGTGGCTCTCGGGCACCACCATCCAGCCCAGGCGCCAGCCGGTCATGTTGAAGTATTTGGAGAAGCTGTTGACCACGATCAGGTCGTCGCCCAGTTCAAGCGCGCTTTTCTCGTTGGCGAAAACGCCATTGGCGTTTCGCTCATAGGTTAGGCCATGATAAATCTCGTCGACCAGCAGGGTGCCGCCTTTGGCGCGCACGACCTCGTGGATGGCGCGCAGCACCGCCGGCGCAACAGCGGTGCCGGTGGGATTGGCTGGCGTGGCGAGCATCACGCCGCGGGTGTTCGGCCCCCAGTGCTGCTCGACCAGCTCGGGCGTGAGCTGGTAGTTCTCTTCCGGGCCGCAATGGATCAGGCGGGTGGTGCCGCCGTAGAGCGAAACGAAGCGCCGGTTGCAGGGATAGGTGGGGTCGGGCATCAGCCACTCGTCGCCCGGGTTGACCAGGGTGCCGAAGGCGATCAGCAGCGCGCCCGATGCACCGGAAGTCACGGCGATGCGCGCCGGCGGAATCTCCAGGCCATAGTGGCGCTTGTAATGCCCGCTGATGGCTTCACGCAGCGGCGCGATGCCCAGCGCTACGGTGTAGTGGGTGTCGCCGCGGCGTACCGCCGCATCGGCCGCGTCCATCACCGCGGGCGGCGCGGCGAAGTCGGGTTCTCCGACGCACAGGTAGATGATGGAGCGGCCGGCGCGCTCCAGTTCGACGGCGTCGCGCTGGATTTCCAGGGCGTAAAAGGATTCGATGTCGTCCATGCGGCGGGCGACGGCAAGCGGGGGGTGCGAAGGGTGTGGGACGGAAGTTGTCATGCTCAATGGTGTGCTGCAACAAAATTGCGGGAGTGTGATTGTAGGCCCTGCGAGTGGGCGCATGCCACTGTTTACGCAAGCGGAAACTAGCCGCACGGGCGCAACGGCGGTAGACTTCGCACCCCGCTTTCACACCGCAGCGACACCCGATAGGCGATAATTGAGCCTGCGCGCGTTTTGTTCCGTTTTCTCTTCTTTCATCGCGCCCCTCTTAAGCCCAAGGTTTCTTCGCCACACGCCATGTCTTTAGATCCCGCCGACAAAATCAAGCAAGCCGCCCTCGACTATCACCGTCTGCCGAAACCCGGCAAGATTTCGGTGACGCCGATCAAGCAGCTCACCAACCAGCGCGATCTCGCCCTGGCCTACACCCCCGGCGTGGCCTTCGCCTGCATGGAGATCAAGGCCGACCCCGCCACCGCGCGCCTGTACACCTCGCGCGCCAACCTGGTGGCGGTGATCACCAACGGCAGCGCCGTGCTGGGTCTGGGCAACATCGGCCCGCTGGCCTCCAAGCCGGTGATGGAAGGCAAGGCCGTGCTGTTCAAGAAGTTTGCCGGCATCGACGTGTTCGATATCGAGATCAACGAGAGCGATCCCGAGAAGCTGGTCGACATCATCGCCTCACTCGAGCCCACCTTCGGCGGCATCAACCTCGAGGACATCAAGGCGCCCGAGTGCTTCTATGTCGAACAGAAGCTGCGCGAGCGGATGAAGATTCCGGTGTTCCACGACGACCAGCACGGCACTGCCATCACTGTCGGCGCGGCGATCACCAACGGCCTGAAGGTGGTCGGCAAGAAATTCGAGGACGTCAAGCTGGTCACCTCCGGCGCCGGCGCTGCCGCGCTCACCTGCCTGGACCTGCTGGTCAAGCTCGGCCTGAAGATGGAAAACATCATCGTCACCGACATCGCCGGCGTGGTCTATGAAGGCCGCAAGGAAGAGATGGACGACAACAAGGCGCGCTACGCCAAGAACATCCCGGCGCGCACCCTGGGCGAAGTGATCGAAGGCGCCGACGTATTCCTGGGTCTTTCCGCCGGTGGCGTGCTCAAGCCCGAGATGGTGGCTAAGATGGCCGCCAGGCCGCTAATCATGGCGCTGGCCAACCCGACCCCGGAAATCCTGCCGGAAGACGTGAAGTCGGTGCGTGACGACGCGGTGATGTGCACCGGCCGCACCGACTACCCCAACCAGGTCAACAACGTCCTCTGCTTCCCATTCATTTTCCGTGGCGCGCTCGACGTGGGCGCCACCACCATCACCGCCGAGATGGAGATCGCCGCGGTCAACGCGATCGCCGAACTGGCGCAGGCCGAGCAGAGCGAAGTGGTGGCGATGGCCTACGGCACCGGCAACGTCAGCTTCGGCCCGGAATACCTGATTCCCAAGCCCTTCGACCCGCGCCTGATCGCCAAGGTGGCGCCGGCGGTGGCGCAGGCGGCGATGGACAGCGGCGTGGCCACCCAGCCGATCGCCGACATCAACGCCTACCGCGCCAGCCTGGAGCAGTTCGTCTACCATTCCGGGCTGATCATGAGGCCGATCTTCCAGGAGGCGAAAACCGCGGCGCACAAGCGCATCGTGCTGGCCGAGGGTGAAGACGAGCGCGTGCTGCGCGCCGCGCAGATCATCGTCGACGAGAACATCGCGCGTCCGACCCTGATCGGCCGCCCGGCGGTGATCCAGAACCGGCTGGAGCGCTTCGGCCTGCGCATCCGCCCGGGCGTGGACTTCGACCTGGTCAACCCCGAATTCGATTCGCGCTACAAAGACTATTGGCAGGAGTACCACCGCCTGACCGAGCGCAAGGGCATTACCGCGCATTACGCGCAGGTCGAGATGCGGCGCCGCCACAGCCTGATCGGCGCGATGATGATGCGCAAGGGCGACGCCGACGGCATGATCTGCGGCACCTTCGGCACTCACGCCCTGCACCTGCCCTACATCGACCAGGTAATCGGCCTGCGCCCCGGCATCAAGGAATACGCGGCGATGAACGGCCTGATGCTGCCCGGCCGCCAAGTGTTCCTGGTCGACACCCACGTCAACATCAACCCCACCGCCGAGCAGCTTTGCGAGATCACCATCATGGCGGCGGAGGAGATGCGCCGCTTCGGCATCGCTCCGAAGGCGGCCCTGTTGTCGCATTCCAGCTTCGGCTCCTCCTGCGACCCGTCGGCGCTGAAAATGCGCGAGACCCTTGGCCTGATCAACGAGCGCGCCGCCTGGCTCGAGGTCGATGGTGAAATGCACGGCGACGCCGCGCTCGACGCCGAGGTGCGCAAGGTGATGATGCCCAATTCGCGCCTCAAGGGCGACGCCAACCTGCTGGTGTTCCCGACCATGGACGCGGCCAACATCAGCTACAACCTGCTGAAGACGGCCGCCGGCGGCGGCGTCACCATCGGCCCGATTTTGCTTGGGGCCGCGAAAGCGGTGCACATCCTCACACCTTCGGCGACGGTACGGCGCCTGGTCAACATGACCGCGCTGACGGTGGTCGACGCCAACGCCACGCGCTAGCGCGTGGTGAACCCGCGCCAGCCGGCGCGGGTGGCGTGCTTACATGATGCTGATCTGTCCGGCGCTTGTCAGGCTGCGATGCCGGCCGGTCGCGCGCAGTGCGGCGATGCGGGCGCGCCGTGAGCGCGGCAGGCCGGCGGTGCGCCAGGCGTCGCCCGGCCGCAGTTCGCAATGCACGCGGTACAAAAACAGCAGGTCCTGCATCGCCTCGTGGGAAAAGCTGTGGCCGTCGCCGCGTGCGTCGAAAATCAGCTGGTCGAACAGGCCGTCCAGGCTGGACTGGCCCCATTGGCCGGCGATCACCGCGGCCACCCGCGGGTGCTCGTGTTCCAGGCCGCTGCGGGCGGCTTCGTCATAGTCTTCCATCAGGCGCAGCGGCCGTGCCGCGGCCAGCGCGGCCTTCGGTAGCGAGAGGTGGCGGGCGACGCGCTCGGCCAGGCTGTCCCAGGCCTCCGGGGCAACGGTATCGTCGGCGCTGGCGGCGGCGTTCTTGATTTTCGAAGAAAAGCTGCGCTCGTCGAGCACCAGGATCACCTTGGTGACGCGCGGCGCGCGCGGGTGCTTGAGCAAGTGGATCATCGACAGGGCGTTGAAGTCGCCGCCTTCGGGGCCCACCACCACGCCGGCCGGCATCAGGCGGTTGTAGGCATCGTTGGCCTCTTCCAGGGTGCCGGCTTCGTGCAGGTTCACCGGCAGGGCGCACAGCAGGTCACGCCAGGCCAGGCGGGTCGAGGGCAGCTTGTGCACCAGCAGCAGGTCCGGCCGCCTGGCGCAGGCCGGGACGGCCGCCACCGGGGCGTGGATGTCCTCGGCGGTGAAGGGGGCGGCGGGATCGTCGGCGGAAGGGAGGGCTGCGGAAACCGCTGCGGCGGTTTCCTGGGCCGGCACGATCAGGCCCATGCGGCACAGTTCGGCCAGCCAGAGTTCGAGGTCGTCGGCATCGAGGTGGGAAAAGCGCGCTTCCAGGGCGGTGAACGAGACCGGCGCGTTCGGATTGACCGCTTCGAGCAGCTTCATGAAGGCCGGCGACAGGCCGCGGCCGGCGGCGATCGCTTCGTCCCCGGCGGGCAGCCGGCGATACAGCCAGTAGGCGCGAAACGAGTTCAGGGGCAACGACGGTTCCATGGGGGCCTCGCGAAAATAGGGCTGGCGCGGCCGCGATAGTGGCCGCTCGATAACTCCTATAACGGACGCCCTGGCGCCAAGTTGAGGCCGATTTGCGTGGATTCGGCAGCCGCGAAGGCGCCGGCGGCTACCGGGCGCGCCGAAGGCGGCCAGCGGCCCGCTTCAGCGTGCGCGCTTGATCGGCGCGCCGGTCTTGCCCAGGGTGTCCGGCTTGGCGCTGCGGCTTTGCGCCTCGGCGCTCAGGTACCAGAACTCGTTGCTCGGGCGGTATTCGCGGTGCACGTTGTAGAGCAGCAGCAGCTCTTCCATCGCCTCCGGGGCGAAGCCCTGGCGGTTGCCGCGCGAGTCGAGGATCAGGTTGTCGAGAAAGCCCTCCAGCGAGGGCTTGCCCCAGCGCTCCACCAGTTCCAGGGTAACGCGCGGGTACTTCTGTTCCAGCGAGGAGATCAGGCTCAAGTCGGTGGCGGCGCTGCCGGCCTGCGGGCTGCCGGCGTAGAGCAGGCGCTGGGTCACCGACATCTTGTCCTTGCCCGGCGCGGCCACCGGTTGCGGCGGCGGCACCTGCAGGCCAAGCTGCTGCGCCACTTCTTCCATCAGGCGCTGGTTCTCGCCCACGGGAATGGTGGCGTCGGCCATTTGCGCGGTGCGCAGGTCGTTTTGCGACACCGTGCGGTCTTCCAGCATCAGGAACACCTTGGTGCGGGTGCGGTTGCGCGGGTGCTTGAGCAGGCCGATCAGGTGCAGGGCCTTGAAGTCCACCCCGGTCATGCCCATCACCACCGCCTGCGGCTTGTGGTCGCGAAAGCCGGAATCGGCCTCCGCCAGGGTGCCGGCCTCGAACAGGTTGACCGGCAGCACCGACAGGGCCAGGCGCCACAACTCGCGCTCCTCCGGCGACTTGTCCACCAGCAGCACCGAGACGGCATGATCGCTTACCGGCAGCACCGGCGGGGCAGCCTGCAGCACCGGGTTGGCTGCGGTCTTGGCCAGCTTGGCCTGCGGGGCGGCTGCCGCCGGCGCCGGCTCTTCTTCCATCAGCTCCAGGTGCACTTCGCGCAGGCCCACCCCGGGCGGCTCGGCCGGGGAGATCAGCTCCATCCGGCACAGCTCGGCCAGCCACAGTTCGAGGTCGTCGGCGTCCAGCGCCGGGAAGGCGGCGGCCAGATCGTCGAAGGTGATGGTGGTGCCGGGGTCGATGGCCGCCAGCAGGCGCATGAACGCGGGCGACAGCCCCTTGCCTGCTTCGAGCATGGCGTCGCCTGCGGGGAGCCGCATATAGCGCCAATTCGAGCGAAAGACGTTGCGTGAATTCTTTGCCATGTTCCAATGCGGGCATGCGGACGGGGCCGGCCATGCTGCCGCTCAAAAAGCGACCAGCAAGACCAATGCCATCGCACCGATGCCGGCCAGTTCTGCGACTTTTCCGGCTCCTCCGGCGTCCCTGGTGCTGCGAAGCTATACTGCCTGATGCTTAGTATCACTGCCCGACCGGGCTTGAGGCCACTCAAATTATAACGCCGAGTCATTGGCTTTCCCGCAAATGTGCTTGAAAATAAAGCGGAATATGATTCGAATGTCATGCCGCAGCAACACCAGGAGGAGGGCAGGAGTGCATGAAATGATGGCGGGCCGGTGCCCGGCCGGCGGGATTCGCCCATGACCACCGGGCTGATCCTCACCGGCGGCGGCGCGCGGGCGGCCTACCAGGTTGGCGTGCTCAAGGCGATCGGCGAGCTCCTGCCGGACAAGCGCGCCAACCCCTTCCCGATCATCTGCGGCACCTCCGCCGGGGCGATCAACGCCGCTTCCCTGGCCTGCTTCGCGCGCGACTACAGCCAGGCGGTGCGCTACCTGCTGGAGGTGTGGGAGAACTTCCATGCCCACCACGTCTACCGCTCGGACGCCGTCGGCATCGCCCGCACCGGCGCCCACTGGCTGGGTGCGCTGATGGCCGGCTGGGTGGTGCGCACGGGGCCTAAGTCCCTGCTGGACAACCAGCCTCTGGCCGGCCTGCTCAAGCGCAACCTGGACCTGGACGAGATCAACCGTTCGCTCGACGCCGGCGCGCTGGAAGCCCTGTGCATCACCGCCTCCGGCTACGCTTCCGGGCAAAGCGTCAATTTCTACCAGTGCCGCGGCGACATCTCGCCCTGGGCACGCAGCCAGCGGGTCGCCTGCCGCTGCAACATCACCTACGCCCATCTCCTGGCTTCCTCCGCCATCCCCTTCATCTTTCCCGCCGTCAAGCTCAATCGCGAATACTTCGGCGACGGCTCGATGCGCCAGCTGGCGCCGATCAGCCCGGCCATCCACCTCGGCGCCACCCGCGTGCTGGTGATCGGCGCCGGGCGCATCTCCGAGCCCAACGAGCGGGTGCAAAGCGACACCTACCCCTCGCTGGCGCAGATCGCCGGCCACGCCCTATCGTCGATTTTCCTCGACAGCCTGAACGTCGACATCGAGCGGGTGCAGCGGGTCAACCGCACCATCGCCCTGCTGCCTGAAGACCGCCGCCAGAGCAGCGACTTCGCCCTGCGCCCGGTCGACGTGCTGGTGATCGCCCCTTCCGAGCGTCTCGACACCATCGCCGCCAGGCACGTGCGCCGCCTGCCCTGGCCGGTGCGCGTCCTTCTTCGTGGAATCGGCGCGATGAACCGCAAGGGCTCGGCCCTTTCCAGCTACCTGCTGTTCGAACCCGAATACACCCGCGCCCTGATCGACCTCGGCTACAAGGACACCATGCAGCGCGCCGAAGAAGTCCAGCGCTTTCTGCTCGCCTGAGCTATCCTTGGACGCTACGCTGACAGCGGCAAGAACCGGAACGGGAAGCAGATGCAGGGACGCAAGCAAGGGTTGATGTTCGCATGGCTGCTGGCCGCCGTCTGCCTGGTGGTGGGCCCGCTGCCGGCCGCCGCCCGCGGCCCGGCGCCGGACGGCTTCGTCGCGGCGCAGGATCTTCCGCGCGAAGCGCGCACCACCTATGAACTGATCCTCTCCGGCGGCCCGTTCCCGCTCGCCAAAGACGGCATCACCTTCGGCAACTACGAAAACATGCTGCCGCGCCAGCGCCGCGGCTACTACCACGAGTACACCGTGCGCACCCCGGGCGCGCGCAACCGCGGTGCGCGGCGCATCGTCTGCGGCGGCTCCCCCGGCGACTGGTCGCGCAACCGCCCGGCCGAGTGCTACTACAGCGACGACCATTACCGCACCTTTCGCCAGATCCGCTAGGGCCCGCCGCGCATATCGACCATGGACGAATCCGACTACACCCGCACCTGGCACATCGACTTCAAGGCCCTGCGCTCGAAGGAATCGATGCTGAAAAAGATCGCCGCGGCGCTGGAGTTCCCGCCGCATTTCGGCGGCAACCTCGATGCCCTGTACGACTGCCTGACCGAACTCAAGCTGAAAAAGGGCCACCGCTACGCGCTCTATCTCGACGAGCTCGAGCACGGCCCCACCGGCGACGCCATCCACACCGTGTTCGCCGACGCGCGCGAATGGTGGGCCGACGCCGGCGTGACCCTGGCCGTCAAGCGCGACTAGCAAGGCGCGGCCTCCGTACGATGAAGCGCCTGCGCATCAGCGACATGGTCTACGCCGGCGTGATCCTGCTGGTGACCCTGATCTTCTGGCTGGCGCAAAGCCGCTACGCCCAGCTCGAGGCGATCCGGGAGGACTTCCAGCGCCTCACGCAAGTCTCGCAGACCAGCCGCCTGGCCGCCGTCACCGGCGAGCGCCTGGCCGCGCTCTCCTCGGCGATCCGCGAATACATCGCCTCCGACACCATCGAGCCCCCCGGCCAGGTGCGCGCCGAGGCCCTGGCCTTTTTGCGCCTGCTCAACGGCGCGCGCAGCCAGCTGCCGCGCGACACCTTCGAGATCGACCGGGTCGAGCGCGAGGTCAGCCTCTACCTCGCCAGCTTCGAGGCGGTGGTGGCGGCGCGGCGCCAGCGCCAGGAACGCCTGGCCCACCTGGCGCTTGCCGCCGAGGGGCTGCGCCTGCGCGCCGAGGCCGGCGGCCAGGTGGCCGGCTACCTGCAACTGCGCCAGGCCGAACTCTCCTACCTGATGGGGCGCAGCGAGGCCGGCGCCGCCCGCGTCGAGGCGCTGGCCCAATCCTTCGCCGCCGCCCTCGGCGGGCCGCGCGGCGGCGAATTGGTGAGCAACTACGCCCTGGCCTTCGGCCGGGTGATCGAAATCTACAGCGTGCTCGATGCCGCCACCGTCAGGGTGCTGGACGAGCACGACGCCAAGCTGCGCACCTTCACCACCATGCTCGGCAGCCGCGCCCAGGTGGAGGAGGAGCGCGCCGTCGGCAGCTTCCGCAACCGCCTGGAGGGCGCGGTGCGCGGCAATGTCGAGGTGTCGCTCGGCGTGGTCTGCCTGGCGCTGATGGGCGCGCTGGTGCTGCTGCGCAAGGTGCTCTACCCGGTCAACCGCATGACTTCGGCGATGGTCGCCATCGCCGGCGGCGACTACGCCCGCACCATCCCCTACGCCGAGCGGCGCGACGAGGTCGGGCAGATGGCGCAGGCCCTGGTGCTATTCAAGAACGCGCTGCTGGGCATCAAGGCGGCGCAGGCGCAGGCCGAGATGGCAAGCCGGCACAAGAGTGAATTCCTCGCCAACATGAGCCACGAGCTGCGCACCCCGCTCAATGCCGTGCTGGGCCTGTCGGGCATGCTGCTGGAAGACGCCGACGACCCCGACCCGCGGGAACTCAGGGAGTCGCTGTCGCGCATCACCGGCTCGGCGCAGCACCTGCTGGGCCTGATCAACGACATCCTCGACCTGTCGAAAATCGAGGCCGGGCGCATGAGCGTGAGCTTCGAGACCTTCTCGGCTTCTTCGCTTTCCGAGGAGATAATCGCCACCTTCGCCTCGATGGCGCGCGACAAGGGCGTCGCGCTTTCCAGCGTCTACGGCAGCCTCTCGCCCCTGACTTCGGACCCGCAGCGCCTGCGGCAGATTTTGCTCAACCTGGTGGGCAACGCGGTCAAGTTCACCGAGGCCGGCGAGGTGCGCCTCTCGGTGGCCGACGCCGGCGCCGGGCAGATGCGCTTTGCCGTCAGCGACACCGGCCCCGGCATCACGCCGGAAGACCAGGCCAAGCTGTTCCAGGACTTCACCCAGCTCGACTCCTCGCGCACCCGCAAGTTCGGCGGCACGGGCCTCGGCCTGGCGATCTCGCGGCGGATGGCGCGCCTGCTCGGCGGCGACGTCACCCTGGAGAGCACCGTGGGCGAAGGCTCGACCTTCATCCTCACCCTGCCGCTGGCGCCGCCCGCCGCAAGCGCCCCCGGGCACGATAAGATGGCGGATGCCGGGATGCCGGACCTGGGCGGCTTGGCCAGGCCCGCCGCCCAGTCTGTCAGGCCGTTCACCATGCCGCCCCCAGTGCAGCCCGCAGTGCAGTCCACGGTGCCGCCGCCGGCACCTTCCTCCACCGATTAGCCGAACTTCCCCTTTTTCCTCCGCGCAGCCATGCAAGAGCCAGCCGCCATGTCGCTTCTGATCGTCGACGACGATGAGATGAACCGCTATACCCTGGCGCGGCGCCTGCGCCGCGACGGCTACGAACGCATCTCGATGGCCGGCAACGGCATCGAGGCGCTGGCGGCGATGCGCCAGGACGCCTTCGACCTGATCCTGCTCGACATCATGATGCCCGAGCTGGACGGCTTCGGCGTGCTGGAGGCGATGCGCGCCGACAACAGCCTGAAGAACATGCCGGTGATCGTCATCTCGGCATCGGATGACACCGCCAACTTCGTCCGCGCCATCGAGCTGGGCGCGGTCGACTATCTCACCAAGCCCTTCGACGCCGTGCTGCTGCGCGCCCGCGTGCGCTCCTGCCTGGAGCGCCGCGGCCTGCAGGCCGACCTGGAGTCCGCGCTGGCCGAGACCCGCGCGGTGCTCGACATCACCCCGGTGCCGACCTTTTTCATCAAGGCCGGCAAGGTGGCCTGGATGAACACCATGGGTGAGCAGCTGCTGGGCTACAAGTCGGCCGAGATGATCGGCAAGTCCACCGACTACCTCTACCTCAACCCGGAGGACTACGCCCACCTGGGCGCCAAGGCCGAGAGCGTGGTGCGCACCGGCGCCGTGTTCCGCGCCGACGTGCACATGAAGCGGCGCGACGGCAAGCTGATTCTCGCGCGCTGCGCCGCCAAGGCCATCGCCCCCTGGGACCTGGCGCGCGGGGTGGTCTGGGTGATGGAAGACGTCACCGAGCAGCGGGCCGACGCCGCGCGCATCGCCTTTCTCGCCCATCACGACCAGCTCACCGGCCTGCCCAACCGCATCCTCCTGGCCGACCGCCTGCGGGTGGCGCTGGCCCACGCCATCCGCAACAAGGTGTGGTGCGGGGTGATGTTCCTCGACCTCGACAAGTTCAAGAACATCAACGACACCCTGGGCCACGCCATCGGCGACGAGCTGCTGGTGGAAGTGGCGCGGCGCCTGCGGCTTTGCGTGCGCGATTCGGACACCGTGGCGCGCATCGGCGGCGACGAATTCGTCGTCGTCCTGCCGGGGCTGAAGACCATCGAAGACGCCGAAGTGGTGGCGAAAAAAATCCAGATCGCCATCACCGCGCCCTACGGCCTCTCGGGCAATGAAGTCAGCACCTCTCCCTCGGTCGGCATTTCGCTTTTCCCTACCGATGCAATGGAGGCCGACGTGCTGGTGAAGTACGCCGATGAAGCGATGTACGAAGCCAAGCAGGCCGGGCGCAACGGCTACCGCTTTTACAAGAAGCCGGCCTGAGGGCAACCCGGGCCAACCCGGGTCAAACCCGGCGGCGGTGCGAAACAACAGTAAACAACAGGTTTTTTCGCACCGTGGAGATCAATCGTTCTCCCACGGCTCCTCCCCGCTGAAATAAAACTCCCCCGCGCCGATGGCGAACTTCGGCCGGTTGTCCCGCAGCCACGGCGGGTTGTAGCCGGGCTCCATGCGCGGCATCACCTTCTTGCCGGGCGCGATGCGCGTGTTCGGCGCAATGCCCGCCGCCGCCGCTTCGCGTGCCTGCTGCTCCGCCTGCCTTTTCTCCGCGTGGTACTTGTTCCAGGCCTTGAAGCGCCCGCCGCCGTAGCCGGCGTCCGGGTCCTTGGTGAAGTCGTAGCCCGGCTCGTAGGGGGACGGCGGCGCGTCGGAGTCGGGCTCGGACGATGCGGCTTCGGCCGAAGCGATCACCAGTGCCGGGTGTTCCGGCGGTGCTATGGGTGCCGTGCCGCCCTTCACGGCTTCGGCCTGCTCGATCGCCGCTGCCGCCTGCGCCACGGCATCGACCGGCTCGGCGGCTTCGGCCGATGCCGGCGGCACGTTCCAGTTCGGCGCCAACTCGATGCGTTGTACGGCGCGCGTGGCCGGCTGCGCCGGGTGCGGCGCTTCGTCCTCATCTTCATCGCGTCCGAACACCGCCGTCTGCAGACGCAGCATCTCCAGGTAGCGCTTTTCCAGCATGGCAAAGGCTGAAGTACGCGCTGCCTGGCGTATCCGCACGTTGCCCTTCATGTCATAGGAAAGGCTGAGCACCGTGCGCGTTTCCGCGCTCAACTCGTGCAGGGGCAGCGGCTTGCCGTCGCCATCGAGCAGCACGCCGGGGTCGAAAAAGGCTTCGCGAGCGCGGGCCTTGAGAATGTCGAAGGCGTTGATTTTCAACTCCGCATAACGGTCCGCCGTCGCCAGGGCGATACGCTCCTGCACCAGGGGATTGCGCATCAGCGCGCAGGCCTGCGCCCCGCGCGTTTTGCCGGAGTAGCCGGCGCGGCGCGCGGCGGCCGAGGCGTTGTGGTCGAGCAGGTATTCGTGGACAAAGCGCTCCTGCCGGGCGCTCAAGGGTTTGTGCATGTGGACCTCGAAAGAGGAGTCGGCGGCGCGGAATGCGCCACCCCATGCATCAAACATACGCAGGTCGATGCGCTAAGTGTGGTTGATTTTCGGGGGTGAAAATCAACCATCTTTAGCTGCAGGGCGCGGTTCTTCAGAGGAAAGAACACGCTTGAGCGGTCCTTAATTTGTCGAGAGCCTGGAACAAATTAAGGCCAAGCCTCTCGGCATCAATGAATCGGCACACCCTTGAGCGGGTCGAAATAAAAGACCAGGCAAAAGATCACCGAGGCCAGGACGAACAGGCCGGCCGCGTGGGAAAGGCGCACCAGGCCCTTCTTGTGCAGTTGCAGGTGGATGAAGCAGTAGATCGCCAGGTAGACGATGAAGCCGATGCCGCCGACCAGGATGTCGCCGCGCATCAGCCGGGAGATCAGGTAGGCGAAGGGGCTATAGAGAACGACCATCAGGACGATGACCAGCCATTGAAGCAGCAGCGATCGCATGTCCCCGAGAGGCGGGAGCTTGGAGGTGAATTTGGGGATGGTGACCATAAAGGCTAGTGCGTTCCTGAAGGGCGGTTTGCCGGATGCCGCGATTGTAGAGGGTAGCGTGCCCTATGGTTCAGGTTTCATTTCACCGAGCTGCTTGGCAAAGATAATGTTCGAGTGGCCCTTGGGCCGGCCTTCGATGGCGCATTTTCGTTCGTAGCCATGGCGCTTGTAGAACGCCGGCGCCTGGAAGGAATGCGTCGAGAGCACGACTTGTTCGCAACCGCGGCGGCGCGCCTTCTGTTCGGCGGCTTGCAGCAGCGCCGCGCCCAGGCCCCGGCCACGATGCGTCTCGCTGACCCAGAGGTGGGAGATTTCGCAGCAGGCGCCCCAGGTGTGGCCGTTGAAGCCGGCGATGATTTCTCCGGTTTCATTGCGCAGGCTGCCGCCCAGGAGTCTGCCGTCAAAGTAGCCGGTGGCTTTGGCGTTGAACTCGTAGATGCGCTCGGCGAGGAAGGCGTCTAGGTTTTCGCATTGGGCTTCGTCGAGCAGCGTGACGGGGTGAGGTTTCATGGCCGCCATTTTGACACTGACCCCAATTATTTCCTGATCCAATTATTTCGAGCGGGCCGTTTCGGCAAAACGCCGGGTTATCGGACGGCGGCGAGTTTGAAGTTGGGATTCTCGATCATGCCCAGACGATTGCCGAAAGGGTCTTGCACCGCGGCGACCTTGATGCCTTCGCCGACGTCGGTGACTGGTTCCAGTTCCGTCGCGCCCAGGGACAGGAGGTGCTGCAATTCTTCGCCGATGTTGGAGACGCCCCAGAGCGGCTGCGCGCCGTCAACACCGGGCGTGCCATTGGGCAGGAGGCCGAGTTCGAAGCCGCCGATGGAAAAGCCGACGTAGAAGGGCTGGTCGAAATACGGCTCGGCGCGGAATGCCTTGGCGTACCAGAGTTTGGCGGCGGCGAGGTCGGTGACGGGGTAGATGGCGGTTCGGAGGCCTAGGAACATGGGGTATTTTCTGTGTTGGTGTTTTTATTGGAACTTGCGCCGGACGGGCCGGGCGCATGCATGGCAGCTGTTTAGGGCTGGGCTAGCTGTGAATAATAGACTCTCAGTTCCCGGACTGCGATGGGCAAAGGATTATTCTCCAGCGCAGTTGCGACGGCATGAATGAACTCCCTGGCCTTATCAAGGGGCAGGCCCGCGAGATTGGCGGGAAGCCAGTCGTCGTTCAACGCGGCTTCGTAAGCCTCGATGAGGGGCAGCAGGTATTCGCCCTCTGCCGTGTTGCGAAATGCGGCATACGTCTCGGGAGAGGCGAGGCGCGCGCCCAGCTCTTCAATTTGCGCGGAGCCGGGCGTGCCGGGAGATTGCCATCGCTGCGACGCGCATAACTCCTTGGCTTCGGCGACGATATGTTGCTCGACCGTGTGCATTGAAGGTGTAGGTGGTTTTTTACACTGATCCTACCCAAGAACGACGGACACCTAAACGAGGGGTTGGTGGGCAGCTTCGAAATCCAGAGGGCTAAGATAGTTCAGGGACGAATGCCTGCGCTGACGATTGTAGAAGACCTCCATGAACTCG
>JAQGMJ010000066.1 GCA_028292405.1 Betaproteobacteria bacterium | reverse complement strand
GCGCGGGGTTTCAGCGGCGGCGCGGCGGGCGTTGTCGAGCACGGTGCGGTCGAGCGCGGCGGGCGGCTTTTCGTCCGCGGCGGCACGGTATTGCTCGAGCAGGCGGCGCTCGAATTCGGAATGGACTTCGTCGGGCTGGGTCATAGATGGTCCTTCATGCCGGCGCGCAGCTTGTCGAAGGCGTAGCGCAGCCGGCTTTTCACCGTTTCGCGGCCGGTGCCGGTTGCTTCCGCGATGGCTTCCAGCGAAAGGCCGCCTTCGGCCTGAAGCAAGAATGCTTCCCGCTGCGCCGGCGGCAGGCTTTCGACCAGCTTTTTCAACTGCGCGGCGGCCTGGCGCGAGGCCACTTGCGCCTCGGGGCCGGGGGCTTCGCTGGCGGGCCAGTCGAGCGGTTCGCCCTCATCCTCACTGCCTTCGACAGGCACGAATTGCACCAGTTGCGCGCGCCGGTAGTGGTCGATCAGCCGGTTGTGGGCCAGGCGATAGAGCCAGGTGCTGAATTTGGCTTCGACGGTGTAGGTGGCGCGGGCCTTGACCAGGTTGGCCCAGACGTCCTGGAACAGTTCGTCGGCGAGACCCGGCTCGCGCAGGCTGCGCACGAAGTAGCGGTAGACGCCGCCCTTGTGGCGGGCGTAGAGGGCCTCGAAGGCGGCGACGTCGCCGCGCGCGTAGGCGAGCATCAGCGATTCGTCGCTGCCGGCGACGGGGGGCGGCGGGAAGACGGAGGGGCCGTCAGCCATGGCGGGGAAGATTCCGATGCCAAGGGCGACGGGGAAGAAGAGGAGCTGCATGCGGATGCAAACGCATGGGCGCCTGGAAAGGGGTCGGACTGCGCGGCGATTTTTGCAAAGGGTGGTTCAATTTATTGGGCTTTGATTTTGCAAAGGACTCGTGACTGCATTCACTTTGTGGCGGCTCAACCCCATCCCTACCCGGGTTTTCGTTTAGACCTCCCCTTGAAGGGGAGGAGACCTGCTAAGCGGCCTCTCCTCGAAAGGAGGAACTAGCTCAGTGGCTGCTCGCGGCGTTGCTCGCATCACTGCTTACGTCACCGAAAAACTCGCGTTACTCCCGTACTGTGATGCTGGCGTCGGTTTCGCCGTCTTCGGCGGGCACGGCGTCGGCGGCGGCCTGGGCAACGGCGGCAGCTTCGGCTTCCGCGAGCAGGCTAGCGCGGCGGCGGCGCAGGCTGATGACTTGCTGGTCGACGGCGCCGAAGAGGGAGTGGCCGGCGGCGTCCTTCACCTCGATGCGCACGCGGTCGCCGAATTTCATGAATTCGGTTTGCGGGCCTTCGTGGCCGGCGGCCTTGTCGATGGCTTCCTGCGCGCGCTTTTCGGCGATGGTGGCGAAGCCGCCCTCGGTGCCGGCGTTGCTGATGGTGCCCAGACCCAGCACGGTGCCGGCGCGCAGGTTGCGCGTTTTGGCGGCGTGGGTGATCAGGTCCGCGAAATTAAACTTGGCGCCCTCGGCCGCATTCAACTGCCCGAAGCGCACGCCGTTCCAGGCGATGGTGACGTTGAGGTGCGGCAGGGCTTCCTTCCACGCTTCGCCGAGTTCGTCGGGCGTGACGACGACGGGGGCGAAGGCGGTGGCGGGCTTGGACTGGAAAAAGCCGAAGTGCTTGGCGATTTCGCGGGCGACGAGGTTGCGCAGGGACCAGTCGTTGATGAGCGTGACCAGGCGCACGTGCTCGAGGGCGTCGTCGCGCTTGGTCTGCATCGGCGTGTCGCCTAGGATGACGCCGATTTCGGCTTCGAAGTCGATGCCCCAGGACTCTTCGGCGAAAACCACGTCGTCGGCGCCGCCGATGAAGTCGTCGGAGCCGCCCTGGTAGAGCATGGGCTCGCGGGTGCTGACGTCTTCCCACTTGACGCCGGCCATGGCCGACATGCGCTGCAGGTGGCTCAAGTACACGGAGCCGTCGGCCCACTGGTAGGCGCGCGGCAGTGGGGCCATGCATTGCGTGGGGTTGAATTCGAAGGGACGCTTCGCCTTGCCACCGTTGAGCTGGTTGTACAGCTCTTCGAGCTGCGGGGCGATGAAGTTCCAGTCGTCCAACGCGCGCTGCAGGGTGGGGGCGATGCCGTCGGCGATGCTCGCGGTTTTGAGGTCGCGGGAGACCACGGCCAGCAGGCCGTCGCGCGAGCCGTCTTTCAGGGTGGCGAGTTTCATTCAGTCACAGGAGGCGGAAAAACGCGATTGTCGCCGAAAACGGGGGAGGGAGTGCCGCCCCGGGGCTGGCCCGGTTTGGCGCGCCGGTCCGAACGCGCGGCCTAGCCGGCGCGCAGGGTCGCCAGCGCGGCGCCTACCGCGCTCATCTCCGGATCATCGATGCCATGCTCCACCAGCCCCTGCGCGGTATTGGTGAAGTAGTCCAGGCACGGGCCGTAGAGGCCGGCGGCGGTGTTGATGGTTTGCGCGGCGACGGCGGGGTCCAGCCGCCCGGCGTAGCTGGGCAGGGTGTGGTCGATGACGAAGGCGAGCGAAAGCACGGTGCCGGCGGGGGTGCGGGTCTTGATCCAGGTGGGCACATAGGCGCCGGTGGACATTTCGCGGCGCCACATCAGGAGCAGCTCTTCACGCGCGCGGGCGCGCTCGACGCGGTAGACCACGCCGGCGCAGGCGCCGCCTTTATCCAGGCCCAGTACCAGGCCGGGGGCTTCGAGGGTGCCGCGGTTGACGCGCGACCAGAGGCAGAAGGAGCGGTGCAAGCCATAGATTTTGGCGCTACGCTTTTCGGCAAAGTGCAGCAGCGGGTTCCAGATCAGCGAGCCGTAGCCGAAGACCCAGACGTCGCCCGTGGGGTTGGCGGCCAGGGTGTCGTCCACCGAGCGCGCCAGCCGGGCTTCGGGCCAGGCGATGTGCGCCATGGTGGTGGCGAGGTAGTGGGCGCGGCGCGAGCCGTGCTGCAGGTCGTCGCGGCATAGGGGCGCGCCGTGGTAGGCCTGCTCGACGGCGGCGTGGACGTTGTGGGCCAGGGGCGGCTCGGCGGCCGCGGGCTGCGGTACAGAGGGCTGGGCTTCGACCAGAACGTGCGCGGCGGCGGTAGGCACAGCGGGCACCGGCGCGATGGTGTCGGTCTTCCTGAGGGAATCCGTGGCGGTCAACATAAGGTGTTAACGTCCAGTGTACTCCGCCTGTTGACACGCTGCAGCAGCGGGAAACAGAAAACCGCCATCCACCGCAGTGGATGTTGGTTTTCCGCCCGCCCTGATCAAGCCCAGCCAGGCCCGAAAATGGTGCCTACTTTTTCAGCTTGGCGAAGGCCGCAGCCATGGCGTTGGAGGGCGGCCCCGTTTTACGTACCGCCGCCTTTACGTGCCCGGGCCTACTTTTTCAGCTTGGCGAAGGCCGCAGCCATGGCGTTGGAGGGCGGCGGCGTGGACTGCCCACGGAATGCGCCACCGCCGCCACGCGCATCGCGGCCACCACCACCGGCGCCCCGGCTGTCGCGGCTTTCCGAGCGCGGGCCGCTGGTGCGCGCCTGCCCGGGGGCATCGCTCATGCGCATGGTCAGCGCGATGCGCTGGCGCTGCACATCCACCTCCAGCACTTTCACTTTGACGATCTGCCCGGCCTTGACGACTTCGCGCGGGTCCTTGACGAATTTTTCGGCCAGCGCCGAGATGTGGACCAGGCCATCCTGGTGCACGCCGATGTCGACGAAGGCGCCGAAGGCGGCAACGTTGGTGACGACGCCTTCGAGCGTCATGCCGGGTTTCAGGTCGCCGATTTTCTCGACGCCTTCCTGGAAAGTGGCGGTCTTGAACTCGGGGCGCGGGTCGCGGCCGGGTTTTTCCAGCTCCTTGAGAATGTCGGCCACCGTCAGCGCGCCGAATTTTTCGTCGACGAACTTGGCCGGGATGAGCTTGCGCAGCGCGCCTGTGTCGCCGATCACGCCCTTGATGTCGCGATTGAGTTCCTTGAGGATTTTCTCGACCAGGGGGTAGGCTTCGGGGTGCACCGAGGATGCG
Organism: Betaproteobacteria bacterium; assembly: GCA_028292405.1. Lineage (GTDB taxonomy): Bacteria > Pseudomonadota > Gammaproteobacteria > Burkholderiales > JAEUOS01 > JAQGMJ01. The sequence continues at coordinate 57,570 of JAQGMJ010000066.1, read as the reverse complement.
TCGAGCGGATTGTCGCCGCCGGGCACGCGCAAAAAGCCGGCGGCCTGTTCGAAGGCCTTGTCGCCTAAGCGCGGGACCTGCTTCAACTGGTCGCGCGTCTTGAAGCGGCCGTGCACGTCGCGATAGGCGACGATGTTGGTGGCAATGCCGGCGTTGAGACCCGAGACGCGGGTGAGCAGCGGGATCGAGGCGGTGTTGACATCGACGCCGACGCCGTTGACGCAGTCTTCCACCACGCTGTCGAGCGCGCGCGCCAGGCGGGTCTGGTTGACGTCATGCTGGTACTGGCCGACGCCGATGGACTTGGGGTCGATCTTCACCAATTCGGCGAGCGGGTCTTGCAGGCGGCGGGCGATGGAGACAGCGCCGCGCAGGGTGACGTCGAGGTCCGGAAATTCCTTCGCCGCGAACTCGGAGGCGGAGTAGACCGAGGCGCCGGCTTCGCTGACGACGATCTTTTTCAGGTTGGCTTCCGGGTAGCGCGTCATCAGTTCGGCGGCGAGCTTGTCGGTTTCGCGCGAGGCGGTGCCGTTGCCGATGGAGATGAGGTCGACGTTGTGTTTTTTCGCCAGCACGCCCAAGACGGCGAGCGAGCCTTCCCAATCGCGGCGCGGCTCGTGCGGGTAAATGGTCGCGGTGTCGAGCACCTTGCCGGTGTTGTCGACCACGGCGACTTTGCAGCCAGTGCGCAGGCCGGGGTCCAATCCCATCGTGGCGCGCGGGCCGGCGGGGGCGGCGAGCAGCAAATCCTTCAGATTGGTACCGAATACGCGGATGGCTTCTTCTTCGGCCTTTTCCCGCAAGGTGTTGGTCAGGTCCGTCTCCAGGTGCAGGGCGATCTTGATGCGCCAGGTCCAGCGCACGGTGTCGGCCAGCCATTTGTCGGCGGCGCGATTGACGTTCTTGATGCCGAAGCGCGCGGCGATCTGGCCTTCGCAGGCGTTGAAGGGCGCGTCCCAGGAGGGCTTTTCTTCCTCGCTGTCCAGGCGCAGGGTGACGCTCAAGATTTCTTCGCGGCGGCCACGGAACAGGGCCAATGCGCGGTGCGAGGGAATCTGGCCGATCGGCTCGTCGTAGTCGAAATAGTCGGCGAATTTCTCACCGGCGGCTTCCTTGCCTTCGATGACTTTCGAGGCCATCACGCCGTGTTCGCTCATGTGCATGCGCACGGCGGCGAGCAGGTCGGCATCTTCGGCGAAACGCTCCATCAAAATCTGGCGCGCGCCGTCGAGCGCGGCCTTGGCGTCCGGCACGCCGGGGTGATCGACGCCCTCGGCGGTGCGGAAAGGTTCCTTGAGGAATTTCGCGGCTTCCGCTTCAGGGTTCAGCGTGGGGTCGGCGAGCAGTGCCTCGCCCAGCGGCTCCAGGCCCGCTTCGCGCGCGATCTGCGCCTTGGTGCGGCGCTTTTGCTTGTAGGGCAGATACAGATCTTCGAGCCGCGCCTTGTCTTCCGCGCCATCGATGGCGGCGCGCAGCTCCGGGGTCATCTTGTTCTGCTCTTCGATGCTGGCGATCACCGTCGCGCGGCGCAGCTCCAGCTCGCGCAAATAGCCGAGGCGCTCTTCGAGATTGCGTAACTGCGTGTCGTCGAGCGCGCCGGTGACTTCCTTGCGGTAGCGCGAGATGAAGGGCACGGTGGCGCCTTCGTCCAGCAGTTGCACCGCGGCGGCGACTTGCGCGGGGCGGACATTGAGTTCGGTGGCGATGCGTTGTTCGATGGGGGGCAGCGGCATTGCGGAAAGACCTTACGTATAAAGAAAACGCCGCGTTCGTCGAGCAACGCGGCGGCGCGGATTATCGCAGCAAATCGGGGTTGGAGTCAGCGTCTCGACCGAAACTCGCATCCCTCGGCCGTTGGTCCTGAGCCTGTCGAAGCCTGTCCTGCGCTTGTCGAAGGAGACATGTGCTTTGCGGTGCCCGAATCCGGAAGTCACACACCCTTCGACAAGCTCGGGGCGAACGGAGTAAGGGAGTGTTGCATCCTGAGGATGATTCTGACGCGCTTGACGCTAGCTCTGCCGCGCCGAGAAATCGCTGAACAGCGCACGCGATCCCTCGCCCACCCACAGCCCGACCGGTCCGCGCCGGTTGGCGTAGGCGAGGTTGTCGATGCTCAGGGCCGGCACGCCGTCGACGAAAGCGCGCAGGCTCGGCCCGTCGATCTCCAGCCTCAGGCGATGCCAGCGGCCGAGCTCGACATCGGCGCCGCGCTCGTACAGGCCGGGCGATTTTTCGCGCGTGACGGGAAAGTGCAAATGCGGATGCGCGACATACTGGATGGCGCGGTCGATGCGCGGCGCGGCCGGCGGCGGGCGGTTGAGCCGGCCGTTGCTCATGCGCAGGTACACCGCTTCGTAGAGCGACATGTCGGCGCTGATGTGAAAGGCCAGGCCGACGAAACCGCGCACGTCGGCCGTGCCCTTACCGTTGATTTGCGCGGCGAGATCGACCTCAAGGGTGCCGTTTTCGAAGCCGCGATGGACGACGGCGAAACTCGGGCTGTTGGCGCCGGCGCCGGAGACACGCGCCTGCACTTCATCGGTCAATTCGACGGCGACGCAGTCGCGGCCTTCGAAAGCAACGAACTGCGTGTTGACCAACTGGCGCTCCAGCACCTCGGGCAGGGTGTGGTGCGGCGGCTTGCGCTCCTGCGCGCGTGCGATGCCAGTACCCGCCGCGCAGAAAGCGCACAGCGCGCCGAGCGCGCGCCGGCGGGAGGGTTGCGTGGGAACGACGCGAAGCGGCATGAGCGGGGCCGTCGAGAGGGCGGGGCGGAGATTGTACGCGCCGCCGCCCACGCATTGCCCACTGTTCCGTCGCGCGTCAGGGTGTGAGGATGATCTTGCCGGTGTGCAGGCTCGCGTCAAGCCGCTCATGCGACTTCACTGCATCGGCCAGCGTAAAGGTCGAGTCCACCACCGGCTTGATCTTGCCGCTCTCTACCAGCGGCCACACGGTCTTTTTCAGCGCGGCGATCACGCCAGCCTTGTAGGCCAGCGGGCGCGGGCGCAGCTGGTTGCCCATCAGGCGCACGCGCTTGCGCATGACGTCGGAGAAGTTTATTTCGACCTTGGCGCCACCCGACACCGAGACGAAGACGATCCAGCCTTCGAGGGCGATGGCTTCGATCTCGCGCGGGATGTAGCTGCCGCCGACGATGTCGACGATGCAGTCCACGCCCTTGCCGTCGGTGGCTGCCTTCACTTCGGCGACGAAGTCCTGCGTCTTGTAGTTGATCGCGCGTTCGGCGCCGAGGCTGACGCAGACCTTGCATTTGTCGTCGGTGCCGGCGGTGACGAAGACGCGGTGGCCGAGGTTTTTGCACAGTTGGATGGCGGAGACGCCGATGCCGCTGGCGCCGCCCTGCACCAGCAGGCTGCCGCCGGGCTTGAGCGAACCGTCCGCGTAGAGATTGCTCCACACGGTAGCGTAGGTTTCGGGCAGCGAAGCGGCCTCGACCATCGAGAGGCCCTTGGGCACAGGCAGCGTGAGGGATTCTTCGCACACGCAGTAGTCGGCGTAGCCCCCACCCTGCACCAGCGAGCACACCTCGTCGCCGACTTTCCATTGCGTGACGCCGCTGCCGCAGGCCACCACGGTGCCGGCCACCTCCAGCCCGGGCACGTCGGTCTCGCCGGGCTGGGTGGGGTGGCTGCCGTTCTTGCGGTGCATGACGTCGTGGCCGTTGACGCCGGCGGCGGCGACCTTGACCAGGATTTCATGTTCCTTCAGCGGTGCGATGGGGCGGGTGGCAAGCTGCAGGACTTCGGGGCCGCCGGCGCGGGCGACTTCGATGACGCGGGTGCTGGTGATGCTGCTCATGTGAAGGATTCCGGTGAATGCGGGAGAGGTGGCAGATTCTACGCGCGGTGCGGCAATGCGCCGTGGCAGTGGCGCTTATTCGCGCGATGGTCTAGATTCCGGTTTGTAAGTTACTGCCTCCCCCTGCTCTTGCGCCATACCAGATCCGAAGTACTGATCTTCATCCTCTCGCTGCTGTTCGTGGCGGGCGGCGTGGCGGGTATTCGCCGGGGCGAACTGATGGGCTGGGAGGTGGCGGGATTTTTCGGGCTATGCGCGGCGGTGATGGTGGCGGCGCCGTGGCTACGCAAGCGCAGGGAGAAACGGATGGCACAGAGTTTGACGATTGATGACTGGGGCGTGCGGCGCACGCTGGGCACCGGCAAGGAGGAGGCGCTGGCCTGGGCCGAGCTCACCGAAGTGATGATCCTCACCACCGCCGACGGACCGTTTGCCGAGGACGTGTTTTTCATGCTGCGCGGCGCGGGCGATACCGGCGTGCTGGTCGGGCAGGAACTGGCGATGCAGCACAAGCTGCTTGATGCATTACAGGCGCGGTTGCCGGACCTGGACAACGAGGCGATCATTCGCGCCATGGGGTCTACGGAAGAGGCGCGGTTTGTGGTCTGGCCGCCGCAAACCAAACAGGCATAAAAAAGCCGCCCGCCTGCATGAGCAGGCGGGCGGCGGCCGGTGCTGCAACTACAACTGCACTTGCTTTACTTCTACCTCTACGGCAAACAACAACTACGCTGCCTTGCGGAGCGCGGGCGCCGCGACTTCCGGCTCGTACCCCGACAGCTCCACACTGCCCGCCGCGCGCCCTTGGGTCAGCGAGCGCAGCGTGGTGGTGTAGCCGGCCAGTTGCGCCAGCGGCACCTTGGCCTCCACTTCCGCCCTGCCTTCCAGCTCTTGCAAGTTGGAAAGACGGCCATGGCGCCGTTGCAGGTCGGAGATGACGTCGCCGACATACTCGGGCGGTGTTTCCACCGACACCTTCATCACCGGCTCCAGTATTACGGTGCCGGCCTGCTTCAGCCCTTCAGCCACGGCCAATGCGCCGGCTTTCTGGAAGGCGAGGTCGCTGGAGTCCGTGGCATGGAAAGCGCCATCGACCAGAGTAACCGTCACCCCCACCACCGGGTGGCCGCCGGGGCCTTGCTTCAGGGCGTCCTTCATGCCCTTTTCGACGGCGGGAATGAAGTTGCGCGGAATGGTGCCGCCCTTGATCTTGTCGATGAAGACGTTTTCACTATCCTCACGAGGTTCGACCGAGAGCCTCACCACCGCGTACTGCCCTTGCCCGCCGGTTTGCTTCTTCACGGCGCCTTCGACCACGCCGAAGGCCTTGGCCACCGTTTCCTGGTAGGCCACGCGCGGCGTGCCGGTGCGTACCGTCACCCCGTAGTCGCGCTTGAGCGTTTCCACCTTGATTTCAAGGTGCAGTTCGCCCATGCCCCAGAGCAGGGTTTCGCCGGTGTCCTCGTCCACGCTGACCGAGAACGACGGGTCTTCCAGCGTCAGCCTGGCCAGCCCGGCAGACAACTTCGGCAGGTCGGCCGCGGCCGCGGGCGAGATCGCCCAGGCCAGCACCGGCGTTTGCGTGCGGATGGTTTCCAGACGCAATTGCCGATTCGGCGCGGCCACGGTTTCACCCGTGCCCACTTCCTTCCAGCCGACCACGGCGACGATTTCGCCGGCTTGCGCCGATTCCACGTCCACCGTCTTGTCCGCCATCACTACCGCCAGCCTGCCGACACGCAAGTTGCTGCCACGACCGCTGAGCCACACCTGATCACCGACCTTCAACTGCCCGCTATACACGCGCAAGAATGCCAGGGTGCCGTGGCTATGCGCCACCACCTTGAACACCAGGCCGGCGAGCGGGCCTTCCGGCGTGGGCGGCAGTTCGAGCGATGTGATGTTCGACTTGTCTTCCACTTCCGCTTGCACGGCCGGACGATCCAGCGGCGACGGCAAATAATCGACGACCGCGTCCAACAAGGTTTCAATCCCCTTGTTCTTGAACGCCGTGCCCGGCAGCACCGGCACCAGCTTGCCCGCCAAGGTCGCGCGGCGCAGCCCGGCGCGCAGCAATTGCGCATCGACTTCGCCACCTTCGGCGTAGACGGCCAGCACTTCGTCGTCCGCGTCCGCCACCGCTTCGATCAGAAGATTGCGGCGCACCTGCATTTGCCCGCGCTCTTCATCGGTCCACGGCCTTGACGTTGCGTTGCCTTCGGCATCCCAGGTCCACAGCACTTGATCGACCAGGTCGTAAGAGCCGGTGAAGGCGTCTTCCGCACCCAGCGGCCAGGCGATGGCGGCGGGACGCGAACCGAGACGGTCGCGTATCTGCGTAAGCACGCGCCCGTAGTCCGCGCCGACGCGGTCCATCTTGTTGACGAAGGCAACCAGCGGCACGCGATAACGCCTGGCCTGGCGCCATACGGTTTCCGATTGCGGCTGCACGCCTTCGACCGCGCTGAACACGGTGACAGCACCATCCAGCACGCGCAGGGAACGTTCGACTTCGATCGAGAAGTCGATGTGCCCGGGCGTGTCGATGATCGTCAGCCGATGGTCCGGATGACGCGCCGAATGCCAGTGCGCCTGCGTTGCCGCGGCGGTAATGGTGATGCCCTTTTCGCGCTCGAGTGCGCCGAAGTCCATGGTGGTGTTGCCGTCATGCACTTCGCCGGTACGGTGGATCTGCCCGGTTTTCCACAGGATGCGCTCGGTCAGCGTGGTCTTGCCGGCGTCGATGTGGGCGATGATGCCCAGGTTGCGCCAGCGTTCCATGTTGGCGGAAGAGGGGGTATTGGTATTGGGACGGTTGGACATGATGAATCCTTTCTGCCGCCGCGCCGTGGATAGGTTGGACGCATGCGGCTAAACAACGTTGATGGCTGCATTGGGGTAAGCGATTAAAACCAGCCGCCGTCCCCGTGGGCGGCTGGTCAGCGTTGTTCCTGATTCATCGGGCGTTCCGTTCCTTTCGTTTGCGTCTTCTAGCCAAGCGGCTGATTTACTTCGGGTCATTCAAACGGGCAATAAAAAAGCACCCCTGAGGGTGCTTTGGCAATGCAACTTGGCGGCGAACTGATTTAGTTCTCCACCCCTGACGCAAGCGCACCCCGGCCCGCGACAGGTCGCGAATCTTTGGTCAACAACAAGAGCACTCGTTTCATGGGTTCCATCGCTTTTTCAGTACCGCCACTATATGCCTTCGAAAGGCGGTTTGTCAATAGCGTGTAGGTACACGTATCTTATATGCGGGATGCGTGAGCGCGGATGCGCAAAAAAGCGACCGGAGCATTGCGCTCCGGCCGATCAAAGCTCCGCTGTTCTAGTTGCTCTAGCGGGTTTTCACCAGACCCTTCAGCACGCCGTCGAGGCTTCAACCCAGCCAGCGGCTGTGCTTCGGCAGCTTGGCTTTCAGGTACTCCATCTGGTCCGCCAGGATGTTGCGGCCGGACAGGATGAAGTGCTCGTTGCGGCACGGCGCGTAGGGCATGTAGCGCAGGGGCATGCGCGCCTCTTCGGGCGTGCGCGCCGCCTTGCGTTCGTTGCAGGCGCGGCAGGCGGACACCACGTTGCTCCACACATCCCGGCCGCCGCGCGAGCGGGCCAGCACGTGGTCGCGCGTCAGTTCGCCGCGATGGAATTCATCGCCGCAGTAAGCGCACAGGTGGTGGTCGCGGCGGAACAGCAGGTCGTTGCGGTCGCCCATGGGGATGGCTTCGCGCAGCAGGCGGCTCATCGCTTCCGAGCCGGCTACGGCGATGATCGGCGGGCTTGCGATCAGCGAGCGGCTGCCGTCGTTTTTCACCCCGCCGCGAAACAGCAGCACCGGCGCGCCCACGGTCCACGCGACCTTGGACACGGCGTGGTAGGTGACGGCGTCTTCGGCCGAGAGCCATCTGAACGGCTGGCCGGCGAGGTTCAACGCAAGGATTTGCATGGGAATACCTGTGCTCTTTCCGTTCTATCTTCTGCGCATCGCGCATTCCTTCAAACATGAACGCCGGCATTGTTCCGCTGCCGGCCGACGGTGCTGCACCCGGGAATATGGCTTGAGACTGGTAGACGCTCGCGGGTTTGAACCGCGGACATCCGGTTTGTAGGACCGGCGCTCTGCCACTGAGCCAAGGGCCATTGACCTGGTGCGCACGCCGGGATTCGAACCCGGAATGTCCTTAGAACGCCGGGCTCTCGACCCGGTGCGTTTACCGATTCCGCCACGCGCGCTGAAATGGAGTTGGTGGTTCGGGCAGGGGACGATCCTGCGACCTTCACCTTATGAGGGTGCCGCTCTGCCGCTGAGCTACCGAACCACGGCCCTATGCCTGCGCCGCGCTCTGCGCCGCGTTTTGCGCGAAGCGCGCGCCCTCGATCAGCGCCGCATGCTTGCGGATGTAGCGCATGAAGAGAATGGCCTTGTCCTCGGCCAGGAGTTCGGCGCTTTCCAGTTCGTCCAGCGGCACCGGGAAGATGAAGCCGCATTCGGTCTCGTACCAGAACTCGCGCTCGCGGTAGGAGCGAAAGCGGACCTTGCGGCCGCCGCCGACCATGGCTTTGATGTCCATCACTGCTCCTTTCATTGAAATTGGTCTGCGCGGCTGGATTTGAACCAGCGGTCTCCTGCTCCCAAGGCAGGCGGATTAAACCGGACTTTCCTACGCGCAGGGTTGAAAAAAATGGTCGCCGCAGATGGATTTGAACCACCAGCCTCCCGCTTATCGGGCGGGTGCTCTACCGTTGAGCTATACGACGCAATGCATGATGCCGGCGGGGCGGCGGAAACCCCTTGACGCCAATGCGTGCCGGCTGATCACCTCACCCGGTCGATATCCGCCGGCCGGGTTAAGGCCAAACAAAACGGGCAAACCACGATTGCCTTGCCCGAAGGTGGTCTGGGTTGGAAGATTTGAACCTCCGGCCCGTGAGTTTTGATGCGGAGTCCCAAGCCAGGCGCGCCAAGCCGACTGAGCAAACCCAGTGATGCGATGTTGCGTTGAAACTCTCTTGTGGCGCGCCCTGGAGGATTCGAACCTCCGACCCGCCGGGTAGAAGCCGGCTGCTCTGATTCCACTGAGCTAAGGGCGCTTTGCCTTGCTGGTGCGATGCCCCCGATTCGAACGGGGAAGCCGTGAGGTTTGAGCTCACGTAACGCCAAGGAGGGTCTGCCGATTGCCGTCTGCATCGCCTGCTCCGTAACCTGGTCGGGAAGGAGGGATTCGAACCCTCACCAAACCGCTTTTAAGGCGGCCGCGTCTGCCGCTTGCGCCACTTCCCGGTGCTGTTCGTCGAAGGCAGGGCTTTTCGTTGCAGTTAGTCCGAGAAATCGACTGGCTCTGCCAGCGATTTTTCGCAAATAGAGCCAGGCAAAAGTAGGTTTTTACTTTTGCCTGATAATTGCCTAATGATCCCCCGCGCCCTTTCCCACCGCCTGCCCGCGCACATCATCAACGGCATTGCCGTGGCGCTGGGCGTGGGCATGATCCAGGTGCTGATGACGGCGCTGGGCGGGCGGTCGGCGGCGCTGGGCGCGCTCACCGGCGCGATCTGCGCTTCGCTGGCCGACGTGCCGCTGACGCCGGGGCGCACCTGGCGCCGCGTGCTGCTGGCGGGGAGCGTGGCCACCGCCGTAACGTTCCTGGTACACGTGAGCCGGCCCTACCCGGCGGTGACGGGCCCGCTGATCGGCCTGGTGGCGTTTGCCTCGATGATGGCGCTGGCCTGGGGGCCGCGCGCCGGGCCGGTGTCTTTCGTTGGCATCCTCGCCTTCATTTTCACCATGGCGGCGCCGCCGCCGGAGAGCCTGGCCGAGAGCGTGAGCGAGACGGCGTGGACGGTGTTCGGCGCGGCGCTGTATTTCGGCTGGTCGCTGGCCGCCTCCGCCGTGCTGCAGCCGCGCTACCGCACCCTCGCATTGGCGGCGGCGCTGGGCGCCACCGCCGGGCTGCTGCGTTCGCGCGCCCGGCTGTATGAAGAAGCGCCGCGCAGCGGCGACGGCTCGACCGAGCTGCAGGACTGGATCGAAAACGAAGCGCGCCTGGACGAGCGCCTGCAACTGGCGCGCGATCTGCTGCTGGAAAAACAGGGCGACGGCCGCGCCCGCCACCAGACCGGCCTGCTGCTGCTGACCATCGACTTGCGCGACACCCTGCTGGCGAGCGAACTCGACACCGAGCTGCTCGGCCACGACAGCCCCGGCGAGCGCGTGCGCCGCGTGCTGGCGACCACCCTGCTCAGTTACGCCCTGGCGATCGACGACATCGAGGCCTCGGTGCGCGGCGGCGGCAAGCTGCGCGAGCGCAAGGCCGAGCCGGGCCTGCTCGGCACCCTGGCGGGCGACAGCGTGTTCGAGGAAAAGGACCCGCGCGCGCGCCTGCTGGTGGCCCTGCTCGACCGCGCCCGCCGCCTGCACGACGACCTGCTGCAAATGCAGGCGCTGATGCGCGGCGGCCCGGTTTACATGCCGCTGCAGCAAGCGGATCTGAAGCTGTTCATTTCCGCCGAGGGCTGGCCGCTGTCGGCGCTCAAGCGCCACGCCACCCTGCGCTCGCCGGTGCTGCGCCATGCGCTGCGCATGGGCATCGCGCTGTTCTCCGCCTACTTCATCGGCGAGGCGCTGCCCTGGGCTTCGCACCCGGTGTGGCTGATCCTCTCCGTTGCAGTGGTATTGCGCGGCAACCTGGAGCAGACCATTTCACGGCGCAACGCGCGAGTGGCCGGCACCATCCTCGGCTGCCTGCTGGTGCTGGGCCTCTCGCGTTTCGGCGCCGGCTGGGCGACGGCCACCACGTTCTTGCTCGCCGTCGGCGTGGCGCATTCCTTCGCCACCCAGCGCTACCTGGTAACGTCGATCGCCGCCACGGTGATGGCGCTGCTGCAGGCCCACCTGGCTTTTCCCGACGAGGGCTTCGCGGTGTTCGAGCGCCTGGCCGACACCTTTCTTGGCGCGCTTTTGGCCTGGGGCTTCGGCTACGTGCTGCCTTCGTGGGAAAAGCGCGCCCTGCCCGGCGTGATCACCCGTGTGCGCAAGGCGCTGGCGCAACTGGCGACCGAAGTGCTGCGCTGGCCCGACCCCGCCGGCTCGGAGCTGCAACTGCGTCTGGCGCGGCGCGAGGTCTATGAGGCACTGGGCGCGATCGCCGCCACCGCGCAGCGCACCGGCGTCGAGCCTTCGCGCGTGCGCCTGCCGCTTGTCACGCTGGCCGCGCTGCTGCGCCACAGCCATGCGCTGCTCGGCCATCTCGCCTCGTTGCGCGGCACGCTGACCCGCCGCCAGGACGACCTCAATCGCGCCGAGACCGAACTCGCCCTGCAACTGGCGGTGGCCGAGATGACACAGTCGCTCGATACCGAACGCAAGCGCGAAGTGCCCGCCGCCGAAGCCGCGCCAGAAGACGCGCCCGGCCTGCCGAAAGAGGTCGCCACCAACGCGCTGCTGCCCTGGGTGCAGCGGCGCCTGAAGCTGGCGGAGCAGGCGGCGGACCGCGTCGCCGAGACCGCGGATACCTTGACGGCGGTTGCCAGCGCGGGGGCGCAGCGTTGATGGCTGGCGGAAGGTAGAGGGATTGAACCTCTGGGGCCGCTTGCGCGGCCACGGTTTAGCAAACCGTTCCATTACCACTCTGGCAACCTTCCTTCGCGGGCAGTGAGGCATCGCGAATTTCACTTTGCGGTTTACCATGGCGTGAACGCATCCACTCGGCAGGAGGCCTATGGCGCCCGGCAATCCACTTCCGCAACAGGTCCTTGACGCGCTGCATCGCGGCGAGATGATCAAGGCGACCAAGCTTCTGCGTACCGCCACCGGACTCGGCCTGAAGGAGGCCAAGGACATCCTTGACGCTTACGAGCGGGGCCGGGTGGTCGAGGTGCCGCCGCCGCGGGCGGCCGCGCCCGCCTTCGGCGCGGCTGCGCAGGCGGCGAGTGCGAAGACAGAGGATGTCGTCGCGGCGCTGCGCCGGGGCAGCAAGCTCGGGGCGATCGCCCTGATGCGCCAGCAAACCGGGCTGGGCCTGCGGGAAGCGAAGGAGGCGGTGGATGCGCTGGAGCAACGCTCCGGCATCATGCCCAATGGCCTGTCGCCGGGCGAGGTGCCGCGCGCGGGGGCGGGCACCTGGATGGTGGTCCTGATACTGATCGCCGCCGCCGGCGCCTGGTATTTCTTTTGAACGTGGAGCCGCCGGCAGGGGTATCGCCAATGAGGAACCCGCAGCTTGCCCGGCCGAAACGAGGCACTCTGATCCATTGAGTTACGGCGGCATCTGGTTTGTTTGGCAAATGGGTGGCAACCCGTGACGGATTCGAACCGCCGTCTCCGGTTTTGGCGACCGGGGTCCTGGCCACTGGACGAACGGGTTGTCGGTGAATGGCTGCCCGGGCAGGCTCATTTTCCATGCGCGAGCTGCCGTAGGTGCATTAACAGTGCGCTGCGTCACCAGCTTGGCGACCGGGCAATAAGACTTTCGAAAGCGTTTCGGGTTGACCTGTCGGGGTCGAACCGACGTCCACCGAATTCACAGTACGGGACTCTGCCTTTGAGCTAAGGCCAACCCGAAGCGCTCTCTGAAAGATATGGAAGCACGCGCTGGAATCGAACCAGCCGTGTTCCGCTTTGCAGGCGGATGCCTCGTCACTCGGCCAGCGTGCTATGGATGATGTGGATGAAAATGAACTGGCAGCCGTGGCAGCTCATTTAAACTGAGCGAACCTGCGTACACGCTTTCAAAGAGCGCTGTCTGCGACCTCTCGACTACACGACCATATCTGGCGCCCACGGCACGCGCATTGCAAATGAGCGAACCTGCGACCTGCCGCTTACAAGACGGCTGCTCTCGCCTGCTGAGCTACGTGGGCTTTGGAACGACACAACAGCAACAACATGGGGTCACGCGCTCCGGCTTGCACCACCACGCCCGGGGAGGAGTACGGGCGCGTCCGCCAAGACCATTCTTCGGATCTCATTTGTGCAATGCGTGCTTTCAAGGTCTTCATGCCGGAGCGCGTGATTGGTAAACCGTATGGGAGTCGAACCCATCTAAGAGGATTGAAAGTCCCCGGACCTCACCCGAAGTCGAACGGTTCATTGATTCCGACAAAAGTACAAACCTACTTTTGTCGGGCTTGATCGGCATGAAATCGCCGGCAAAGCCGGACGATTTCATGAGGGACTGCTACGAAATAGCGTCCCGGCTTAAGGGCCTACGCTTTGATTCGTCGCATGTGGTGGAGATGGTGGGATTCCAACCCACAACTTCCCGCTTGCAGGGCGGGCACTCTGGCGAGTTGAGTTACATCCCCATATTCATGGCCGGTGGCGTCCGGCTTCTTCTGACTCAAACTTTCGGAGGGAAGAACGCTTGCCGCGCACACAGGGGTCTGGATTCCCGCGCCGCCTATGTGACGACTGCGGGCTTGTCAGCGCACGCGGCTTCTTCGATTACGGTGCGAAGCGGACCGGGTCTGGCTGCATTTGGCGGGTTCTAGTTTCCGGGAGGCCGAATCGAACGGCCGGGGTCGATAGGCGCAAGCTCATGAAACTTGCACGCTGCCACTACGCTCTATCCCGCATTCATGGTGCACCTCCCAGGTATCGAGCCTGGCTCTCCTGCTCTTCAGGCAGGCGCTGTCACCTGATCAGCTTGAGGTGCGATTCGTTACGACTGGCGCCACGTAGGGGTTTCGATCCCCTCACCTCCTGATTGACAATCAGGCGCTCTCCCGAATGAGCTAACGCGGCTTTTTCTGTTTTTTTCTGGTTGGCACGGTGGGACTCGAACCCACAACTCCCTGGTTAAAAGCCAGGTACTCTGAACCGTTGAGTTACGCGCCAGTTATTTGATACGTGATGGGTAAGGGGTTGGCGGAAGCGGGGTCGATTCGAACGCCCAAGGCCCTCGTGGGCTCGCACGGTTTTAGTTCCGACATCACATTGCCTGCGGCAATATGAGTCTTCACTGCAACTGGCGTTGTCAAGACCGGTACCGTCGCCAATCGGTTTGCGCTTCCATGAATTTGGACAAGAGCGGCTTCGTACTGATGTCCGATGATTTGGTGCGTCCGGCACGATTCGAACGTGCGACCTCCGGCTTCGTAGACCAGTGCTCTCGATCCGCTGAGCTACGGACGCGTATTGGTGCGGGCGACAGGAATCGAACCTGCGTCATCGGTTTGGAAGACCGCTACCTGAGCCATTCGGTCACACCCGCGTTGGTTTTTCTTGTTCGTGGCCCTTTCCACACAAAAATCGACTGGCTTTGCCAGCGATTTTTGTGCAGATCAGGCCGGACAAAAGTAGGTTTGTACTCTTGTCCGAATGTCTGGAGCGGACAGCCGGCAACGATCCGGCACCTGCGACACTGGCGGTGTCGCTCTCTGCCAATTAAGTTATGTCCGCTCAAGCCGGCATGCAGTGCTTACCCATCGCACGCCGGCTCAAACCATATTCCCGAGTTGTTAAAGAACCACGCCCGACGTCCAATGACCTCAAGCGGCGAATGCAAGCACCCGCGGAAAAACTGGTACGCGGCCCCGGAGTCGAACCGAGACTGCCCTTTGGGGCTCCTGCTTCTGAGACAGGCGGGTCTGCCTATTCCCCCAGCCGCGCATAAATCGGTACAGCAAAATCTGGTGCGTCGTGATGGATTCGAACCACCGCTGCCTCAGTTGCGTGGCGTGGGAGCCCCTGATTTACAGTCAGGTGCCTTACCGCTCGGCCAACGACGCCTTAGACAAAAACAGCCCGGTGCTGTGAAGCGACCGGGCTGCGAGAACATACTGCGTTTGCGATGGCGCTAGACCATGGTCCGCACCTTCGCTGTTCTCGCCGCCCGCAGCGCTTCAATGCCACCGGCAAAACCGGTCGCGGCGAATTTCGGGCAAAGCTCCGCCCGGGTGCGCTGTAAACGCACCTCGGCAGGCCTGGGCCACGCGTGGTGGCCCGCCCGTATTCCGCTACCGCTGCCTTCGCTCTGCATTCCTGTTTCGGCCAGGACGATTTCCGCCCAGGCCACAACTCCTTTCGTTTTCACGAAACGGACTTCAACGACTGCACCCTCGCCTGCCGCAAAGCGCCGTGCGGTTGTGTTACGGCGCCCTGCTTTTCCCCGCGAGGTGGGATGGAGTCGGGCGTATCCGCTATTGCAGCCCTTCCCCTTTTTTCGCGTGCATTCAGCGAACCCTGCTCCATCTGTTGCAACATCATTCTGCAAACCAGCATCGGAAATCGACTCCAAATACAAAAAGGCCCGGTACCTTTTTGAGGTGCCCGGGCCTTTTGGCGTGAAACTTGGAAATCGCCTAGCTGGCAACCTCCGGCCCGTGCATGCAAATACCCTCGACGCTCGCGTCCATCGTCCGCGGGCTGGGGTGTTGCAGTCTGGAATCAAGTAAATTAAACATGGCCGGAAATCGCTTGGAAAGCTGTGCTCTTCAGTAAATGGTGCGGGTTTAACGCGCCGCCGCGGATTCTGGTTTACAACGCGCGGTAACTTCGCCGCCAAACCTTATCGCCTGCAATGCGTCTACTTCTCGATGATCTGGATTATGCCGAAGCGCCTTTTTCCTGTCAACGATTAATTTGCATCAAATGCAAACTGTTGTTTGCATCCAACGCAAGCATATAATGGCTGCTGTCAATTTACCGGTTTATGCCGATTTAATCCCGGGTTTATTCTGATGGCACGCCGCCCCTACCGCCCCCGCCGCCTGCGCCTTGCAATCAAGGAGCAGATGGCCGTGCGCGGCATTTCATCCGTGGTGGCGCTGCATGCGCTGCTGCGCGAGATCGGCGTCGACATTTCGCATTCGCAATTGACGCGCATCGTCAACAACGAGTCCGAGCTGCTCAACCTGAGCGTGATGAACGGCTTGATGACGGTATTGCGCTGCGACGCCACCGAACTGTTCATCACCGAGTTCGCGTAAGCCATGAGCGACGCCGCCGTCCAGGCCGATATCGCGCAGCAGCTCGCGCGCATGGAGGCACTGCATGAGGTGCGCATCCTGCTGGCGATCGAGTCCGGCAGCCGCGCCTGGGGCTTTGCTTCGCCCAATAGCGACTGGGACGTGCGCTTCATCTACGCGCCGCGCCTGCCCTGGTATTTGCGCGTGAGCGAGCCGCGCGACGTGATCGAGCTGCCCATCTCCGGCGACCTCGACATCAACGGCTGGGAGTTGCGCAAGTCGCTGACGCTGATGCAAAAGTGCAACCCCACGCTGCTGGAGTGGCTGGACTCGCCGTTGATCTACCGGCAGGATGAGCCAGTGATGACGCGGTTTCGCGCCCTGGCGCGCGAATTCTTCAACCCGGCTGCCTGCTGGCATCATTACTTCAGCATGGCCAAGGGCAACAACCGCGAATACCTGCAATCGAAAACGGTGCGCCCGAAAAAATATCTCTACGTGCTGCGCCCTCTCCTGTGCTGCCAGTGGATCGAGCAAGGCCGCGGCCCCGCGCCCATGCTGTTCCAGTTGCTGGTCGATGAGATGGTGCGGGACGCCGAACTGCGCGCCGCCATCGACACCCTGCTGGAACAAAAGCGCGGCGCCGATGAGCTGGCCGAGGCGCCGCGCGTGCCGGCGCTGAGCTACTTCATCGAAACCGAACTGGAGCGCTGCACCAGCATCGCCGCCGCCATGCCCGCGCATCGCGCGCCGCCGGAGGCCTACGACCGCTGCGACGCGTTCTTGCGCGACACCGTCATGGCCGGGTAAGCGCGCGCACCACGGTCGCCCCCGCCGGCAACGCCTCGAAACGAAAGTCCACCGGCAGGAAACGCGCGATCACTTCCGCGTTGGTCAGCGTATGCTGGCTCGGCGCCGTCGTCGCGAAGCTGCCGCTCCCGGCCAGCGCCAGCGGCAGCAGCAATTGGTCCGCCAAGTGCTCGCCCACCGCCGCGCCCGACTGCATATAGGCCTGCATCTTCCGCACCGCCTGCGCCGCCACCTTTTCCGCGGAAACGCCGCGCTCACCGAAGGCCGACACCATTTCGCTCAGGTGCTCATGCTCGCAGGTGATGAGCAAAGCATTACCCGGCCCCTGGTTTTGCGGCAGTTCGCGCACCGCCAGCGCCTCGTCGGCCAGGCCCAGCGCCGCCTGCACCGCCGCGAGTTCGCGCCGCGCCACCTGCGCAGGCACTCCAGCCACCAGGCTTTCCGCGTGCAGGCGTACCAGCGCGCCGCGCTGCATCAGTTCCAGCGGCGCCAGCGCGGCACAGGGCGAGACGCGCACCCGCAGCGCGCCGCCGCCGGCGGGATAAAAGCCGCAGCGCACGATCTCGATATCGACTTGCGCGCCCATCCGCGCCAGCAGCGGCAGGAAGCTGCGCTGCAGGAAATGCGCTGGCGGCGCGAACGGGTTGTGCGTGCCGCCGGAAAGTTCGAGCGTGCTGGGCGCGGATGCTTGCAACAGCGCGGGCAGCACCGTCTGCAGCACCAGCGTGCAGCTGCCGGCCGAGCCGACGGCGAAGCTGTAGTCGCCCGCGCGCACCGGGCCCGGCGTGAATTCGAGCGCCACCGAGCCCAGTTCCGCGCCCTGCACGGTGCCCCCGCAGACGGCGGCGGCAGCCTGCACCGCGGTCAGGTGTTGGCGCAGCAGGCCCGGGCGCGGGCGCCCGGCGCGGATGCGCGAAATGCGAAAGGGCTTGCCTGTCACCATCGCGAGCGACAGCGCGCTGCGCAGGATCTGGCCGCCGCCTTCGCCAAGCGAGCCATCGAGTTCGATCATATTGTTCTTCCTGTTATCCATTGCCGGGCACGATCGATCACAGCTTGATCGCCGGCCCCATTTTTCTTTTCATGTGCGGCACCGGGGCGGGCGGCCGATGCCGCCTGCCCCGATGTCGGGTTCACCCCTTCACGCACACCACCTGCTTGAGCGTATGCACCACTTCCACCAGCTCGCGCTGGGCGTGCATCACGGCGTCGATGTCCTTGTAGGCCATCGGGATCTCGTCGATCACTGCCGCGTCCTTGCGGCACTCGACGCCTTCGGTCGCCTTCGCCTGGTCGGCCAGATTGAAACGGCGCTTGGCTTCGGTGCGGCTCATGGTGCGCCCCGCTCCGTGGCTGCACGAGTGGAACGCCTCCTCGTTGCCGAGGCCGCGCACGATGTACGAACGCGCTCCCATGCTGCCGGGGATGATGCCCAGTTCGCCCTTTTTCGCCGACACCGCACCCTTGCGGGTCACCAGCACCTCTTCACCGTAGTGCTGTTCGCGCTGCACGTAGTTGTGATGGCAATTCACCGCTTCCACGTGCGACTCGAACGGCTTGGCGATCACGCCCTTCACCGCGCGGATGACGTTTTGCATCATCACCTCGCGGTTTGCCTGCGCGAAGCCCTGTGCCCAGCCCACCGCCTCGACGTAATCGTCGAAATGCTCGCTGCCTTCGACGAAGTACGCCAGGTCCGCATCGGGCAGGCTGATGAAATGCTTGCGCATGTCCTCCTTCGCCTTTTCGATGAACAGCGAACCGATGGCGTTGCCCACCCCGCGCGAACCCGAGTGCAGCATCAACCACACCGCATCCGCCTCATCCAGGCAGACCTCGATGAAGTGGTTGCCGCCACCGAGCGTTCCGACGTGGCGGTAGTTGTTGGTGTTCTTCAGCTTCGGATATTTCTCGGTGATGCGCTCGAAGCCGGGATTCAGCTTTTCCCACGCCGTATCCACGGCCGAAGGCGGCTTCTCGCCCCACGAACCCTGGTCGCGGCCGCGATGCTTGGGGGTTGTGCCGTGCGGCACCGCCTTTTCGATCGCCGCGCGCAGCGGGCCGAGGTTGTCCGGCAGGTCGGCCGCGGTCAGCGTGGTTTTCGCCGCCATCATGCCGCAGCCGATATCCACTCCTACCGCGGCGGGAATGATCGCGCCCTTGGTCGGAATCACGCTGCCGATGGTCGAGCCCTTGCCCAGATGCACGTCCGGCATTACCGCCAGCCACTTGTAGATGAAGGGCATCTTCGCGGTATTGGCGAGTTGCTGCTTCGCCGACTCTTCCACCGGCACGCCCTCGGTCCACATTTTCACGGGACGGTCGTGGCCGTGCTGCATCACTTCGTAGTTTCCGGTTTTCATGGTGTTGCTCTTTCCTTCCTACTGACTCTATTTCGGGGCTGAAAGCGTCAGCGTGTGGTGATGAAGTCTGACGGTTGAAGCGGCTTTTTGGGGCCGGGTTGAACGTGTCGGGTGTACCTGGGCTTAAAAGTGATAAGGGTGCGCTGCCCTTCGCGCGGGGAAGAAGCCCGATATATTTTCAACCCCTCGGCCTTCTGTGCATGGGGTCTCACGCTCGCCCGCTTCCAGCCAAACTTGTGCGCCGGCCCGCCTGGGGCCGGCCTCGCGATTCACACCAACTCGGCTTTCCAGTTGGTTTCCTGGATCGCAACATTGAGTTCGCGGATCGCCTGCGCCAGGTCGTCGGCCTGCTTTTGCAGGGCGCCGACCTTGATCACCGCGATCCACTTGATCTCCTTCATGCTGTAGCGATCGGGTTCCTTATGGGTTGCGGCCACGGCATGGCTGATCAGCGCGTGGCGGGCGATCAGCGTATCGCGCTGCGCCACCGCGCGCGACAGCTTGCGGCCATCCGCCAGGGCGTGCGACTGGTTGGCCTGGTTGATGTTCACCACCAGGCTTTCCAGTTCTTCCTGCACGGCGAAAGCCTGCGCCATCAACGCCGCCGGGTCTTCATGCGGCACATCGCCTTCCTGCACGACCACATTGTTGCCGATACGCTGCTTAAGCGCGGCCAGTTTTTTCTGCATATCGCTACGCAAGATCAAAGCTTCGGCGATTTTCATTTTGCTTCCCTTTCTCTACTTTGCACATAGTTTGGTGGACACGACCGGAGTCGAACCGGCTTGAACGGCGACCGGGGTCATTACGCCCGGCCCGGGATCCGATTGGAAAACGCGCGCGAGTTTCAAAAAATACGACGAACCGTTTCTGCAGCCCGCCCCGCGTCGCAAACCGTACTCGTACCCGACTCACGCCCGCCCCCGGTATTACCCGGTCCACCGTGTCGTTTTCGGTGACGGCAACCCTTCTTGCCAACGTGCCCTTGCGTAGAGGTATTGCAACGGGTGTGCCAGCGGCGAATGAGGTGTGTTCTTATTTTCTTAACCCACTGTTTAAATGAGGGAAATCCTGCTCATCCCAGTCCACCGATAAAGCCACCGGCACGTTGTGGCCCCGATTAATCTATACTCAAAGATAGGAATCTATATTTGAATATTGGGCGATCATGACCAAACGCACCGTCATCTTCGGCTTCATCGGCACCCAGCTGGACAGCGGGGGCGGCGGCCGCCGCTGGGAGAAGTGGCGGCCCACGGTGGCCCTGACACAGCAGGCGGACCTGCTGGTGCACCGCATCGAGCTGTTCCATTCCGGCCGCCACACGCATCTGCTGGACCAACTGCGCGCCGACATCGGCAAGGTGTCGCCAGAGACGCAGGTGCGCCCGGTCGAGTTGGCCATCGAGGACCCGTGGGACTTCGGCCAGGTGTACGCGGCACTGCACGACCACGCGCGCGGCTATGCCTTCAGGCCGGAGGAGGAGGAATACTGGGTGCACATCACCACCGGCACCCACGTGGCGCAGATCTGCCTGTTCCTGATGGTGGAGGCGCGCTACATCCCGGGTGTGTTGCTGCAGACGGCGCCGCCGAAAAAACAGCAGGAGAACCAGCCGGGCACTTATGCGCTGATCGACCTCGACCTGTCGCGCTACGACATCATCGCGCGGCGCTTCGCGCGCGAGCATGCGGACGCGGTGAGCCTGCTGAAGTCCGGCATCGCCACGCGTAACGCGCGCTTCAACAAGATGATCGGCGAGATCGAACAGGTGGCGCTGAAGTCGCGCGCGCCGATGCTGCTGATGGGCCCGACGGGCGCGGGCAAGTCCTTTCTCGCGCGGCGTGTGTTCGACCTGAAAAAGGTGCGCCACCAGCTGGCCGGCAATTTCGTCGAGGTCAATTGCGCGACCCTGCGCGGCGAGGGCGCGGGCTCCGCGTTGTTCGGCCATGTGAAGGGCGCCTTCACCGGCGCGGCCAGCGAACGCGCCGGCCTGCTGCGCAGCGCGGACAAGGGTTTGCTGTTTCTCGACGAGATCGGCGAGCTGGGCCTGGATGAACAAGCGATGCTGCTCAAGGCGGTGGAGGAAAAACGCTTCCTGCCGATGGGCGGCGACCGCGAGGTGGGTAGCGACTTCCAGCTGATCGCCGGCACCAACCGCGACCTGCGGGTGGAAGTGGCGCGCGGGCGCTTTCGCGAAGACCTGTACGCCCGCGTCAATCTCTGGACCTACGAGCTGCCCGGCCTGGCGCAACGCGCCGAGGACATCGCGCCCAACATCGACTACCTGCTGGCGCGCCACTCGGAGGAGGCCGGCGCGCAGGCGCGCTTCAACACCGAGGCGCGCGAACGCTACCTGCGCTTCGCCGCCTCCGCCGAGGCGCCGTGGCGCGGCAACTTCCGCGACCTTTCGGCATCAATCACGCGCATGGCAACGCTGGCCGAGGGCGGGCGCATCGGCGATGCGCAGGTAACCGGCGAGATCGAACGGCTGCGCGCGCAATGGGCGATCGAGGCCGGCGAGCCGCGGGCGCCGGCCGACCTGGAGGCGCTGCTGGGCGCGCCGGCGCTGGAGCAGATCGACCTGTTCGACCAGATGCAGTTGGCGAACGTGATCAGCGTGTGCCGCGCGGAGCGCAATCTTTCGCAAGCCGGCCGCCGCCTGTTCGCCGCTTCGCGCCGTGCCAAGGAAAGCGCCAATGACGCCGACCGCCTGCGCAAGTATCTGTCGCGCTTCGGCCTGGACTGGAAAGCCGTCACCGCCTAAATCTGCCTGGACCGTCAAGACCTGCCAAGACCCTCCAAGCCAGGCCCTCGGCCCGCGCACTGTCGCGCCAAGCGCTGCTGTGAAATTGCTTTTGGTAGCGCTAACAAATATAATTGGTTTCCTGATTCATGCTGCCGCCCGTCTAAAACAGAGATCCACCTTGAGCGCCTCCCGCACCCCCGTCATCACCGAGATGGCCGTCATCCCCGTTGCCGGGCACGACGGCATGCTGCTCAACCTGTCGGGCGCGCACGGCCCCTACTTCACGCGCAATCTGGTGATCCTCAAAGACAATGCCGGGCGCACCGGGGTGGGCGAGGTACCGGGCGGGCAAAAGATCACGCAGACGCTGGAGGATGCGCGCGCCCTGGTGATCGGCCAGCCGATCGGCGCGTATCAATCGGTGCTCAACGCCATGCGCAAGCGCTTCGCGGACCGCGATGCCGGCGGGCGCGGGCAGCAGACTTTCGATTTGCGCGTGGCGATCCACGCCGTTACCGCGGTGGAGGCGGCGCTGCTCGACCTGCTCGGGCAGTTCCTCGAGGTGCCGGTGTGTGCCCTGCTCGGCGAAGGGCAGCAGCGCGAATCCGTCGAGATGCTCGGCTATCTCTTTTACGTCGGCGACCGCAAGCGCACCGATCTCGCCTACCGCAGCGAACCGGAGGCGAAGGTGGACTGGTTTCGCCTGCGCCATGAAGAGGCGATGACGCCCGAGGCCGTGGTGCGCCTGGCGGAAGCAACGCGCGAGCATTATGGTTTCAACGATTTCAAGCTCAAGGGCGGCGTGCTGGCGGGCGAGGCGGAGATCGAGGCAATCCGCGCATTGCACGAGCGCTTTCCCGACGCGCGGATAACGTTAGACCCCAATGGCGGCTGGCTGCTGAAAGACGCCATCCGCCTGTGCCGCGACCTGCACGGCGTGCTCGCCTATGCGGAAGACCCGGTCGGCGCCGAGGGCGTGTACTCGGGGCGCGAGGTGATGGCCGAGTTCCGCCGTGCCACCGGGCTGCCGACGGCCACCAACATGATCGCCACCGACTGGCGCGAAATGGGCCACGCGATCTCGCTGCAGTCGGTCGACATTCCGCTGGCCGACCCGCACTTCTGGACCATGCAGGGCTCGGTGCGCGTCGCGCAACTGTGCGACGCCTGGGGGCTCACCTGGGGCTCGCATTCGAACAACCACTTCGATGTGTCGCTGGCCATGTTCACGCAGGTGGCGGCGGCCGCGCCGGGCAAGATCACCGCCATCGACACGCACTGGATCTGGCAGGACGGCCAGCGCCTCACCACCGAGCCGCTGCGCATCAAGGGCGGCCACGTGCAGGTGCCCGAGCAACCCGGCCTGGGCGTGACGATCGACATGGCGCAGGTGGAAGCAGCGCACCAGCTCTACAAAGAAAAAGCGCTGGGCGCGCGCGACGACGCCATCGCCATGCAATACCTCGTGCCCAGCTGGAAATTCGACCCGAAGCGGCCCTGCATGGTGCGCTAGCGCGGTCGCTCGAAGCCGCCGCCGATCAATGCGCCACGTGGCGGGAATGACGCGCCATGGCCAAATGCAAGTGCGCTCTGTATTGCTCTGACGCAAGGCCATCTCAATCGGACTTTTGAAAATTCCGATTGGGGGTCTTCCTTTTCTTTGCGCTGCAGCCTTGCCCGAAAAGTGCCTCCCGTCACCTCGCCGAAAAGCGCGGCTTTTTCCGGCAGACTATGAAAGCCTATTTGAGGACTGCCTCTTCGCGGCCGAACAGCCTCGCGATTCCCCCACGAAGGTGCGCCGTCATCGCCGAGCGCGCTGCATCGGCATCTCCCGCGATGATGCTGCGCTCGACCAGCCGATGTTCCTGCTTGACGTCGCGTGCACGCCTGACCATGGGCTGTGCGGACAGTTTCCGGACCAGGCCCATCGACATGCGCGTCTGCTCCATCAAGGCCGCCATGGTCATCACGAAGAACTCGTTGCCGCTGGCTTGCGCGACGGCGAGGTGAAAGGCGATGTCTTCTTCAATTGCCGGGTCGCCGCGGGCGAACGCGCCTTCGAGGGCGCGGCATTTGTCGCTGATCGCCTGCAGCAGGCCTTTGTCCCTGCAGGCGGCGGCGCGTGCCGCCGCCTCACCTTCGATGACGCACCGAAAATCAAGAAAGCTGTGCATGTCGGGAATGCTTTGCAAAGGCTCGAACGACGCGCTTTGCACGGCCGGGGTCTTGCCAACAAAATTTCCCGCGCCGTGGCGGGCATAGACGCGGCCTTCCGCCCGCAGCCTGGCCAGGGCCTGGCGGATCACCGGCCGCGATACCCCGCAGTGATCCGCCAGCGCATTTTCTCCGGGCAGCCGCGCGTCCCTCGGCAATCCATCCCGCTTGATCAATAGCCGGATGTGTTCGTACGCGGCGTCGCTCAACGGGGAGATGGACACGGCAACTCCAAAAGTCGAAAGGCGATTAGTTTATCAACTTGTATTACAAGTTGGCAATTTCATTGACTGACAGCCGAGGGGAAACCTAAACTACCCGTGATCTTTTATTGCAAATACTTGTAATACATGTCGATCATCGCTGCGCTGCGCACCATCCGTAAAGCAAGCGGCCCTGCATAAGACAGTGGCGCCCCTATCTGGTGGTCCGCACCAACTACCTAAAAAAGAGGAGACAAGCATGAAGAGAACTTTCAGGTCCATCGCACACGGCCTGTTGTACGCAGGGTGCGTTTTCGCCGCCGCCGCGCACGCGGCCGACCCGGCTTTTCCGGCCAAACCGGTGCGGGTCATCGTGGGCATGGCGCCGGGCGGCTCGAATGACACGGTGGCACGGCTGGTCGCCGCGGAGTTGACCAAGTCCTGGCCGCAGCCCGGGCTTGTGGACAACAAGCCGGGGGCCAACAGCACCATCGCGACGGCCGAACTCAAGCGCTCGCCGCCTGACGGCTACACGCTCATGCTGGTCATTTCATCGCACGTGACCAACACGATGCTGTATCCCTCCCTGTCCTACACATTGGCCGACTTCGCGCCGGTCTCGCTGATCGCCGACACGCCTTTCGTCCTGGCGGCCAATCCCAAGTTCGCGCCGACGAACGTGCGCGAACTCATTGCCCTGGCCAAGGCCAAGCCCAACTCGATCGATTTCGGCACGCCGGGCGCGGGCTCGACGCAGCATATCGCGCTTGAGCTGTTCGACCAGTTGGCCGGCATTCGCATGAACCACATTCCCTACAAGGGCGGCGCCCCGGCGCAGACCGACGTGATCGCCGGACAGATCCCGCTGATTTTCGCGACGCCCACGCAAAGCCTGCCGTTCATCAAGCAGCATCAGCTGAAGGCGCTCGGCGTGACCTCCAAGACCCGTCTCGACCTGCTGCGCGACGTGCCCACCATCGACGAATCGGGCGTGCCCGGCTACGAGGCCAGCGTCTGGTTCGGCATCA
Organism: Betaproteobacteria bacterium; assembly: GCA_028292405.1. Taxonomy (GTDB): domain Bacteria; phylum Pseudomonadota; class Gammaproteobacteria; order Burkholderiales; family JAEUOS01; genus JAQGMJ01. Next base: position 32,480 of record JAQGMJ010000066.1, on the reverse strand, counting down.
TCGCGCCCGCCGCGACGCCCCCGCGCGTGGTTGACTATCTGCACAAGGAGATTACGCGCGTCTCCTCCACGCCGGCATTCCGCGCCCGCTTGGTCGAAATGGGGCTCAACCCGATCGACGCCTCGCCCGCGCAGTTCCAGCAGCTGATCGACTCGGAAAACAAGAAGTGGGCGAAGGTCGTCCGCGACGCCCAGATCAAGATCGACTGAGCGGTTTTTTGGTTTCCCGAACTGCCTCATCCATCGAACCCACCTCCGAAGAAAGCCCGTTTCATCATGCCCATCATCGAATCAGTATCCGTTTGCATTGCCCGCGTGCCGCTGGACAAGCCCGTGATCTTCTCGACCCGCAAAGTGACCGCGCGCGAGTACTGCCTGATCCGCATCCGTTCGACCGACGGTCACGAAGGCCTCGGCTACTGCTACGCGGTCAACAGCGCCGGCCGGCTGCTGCAGGTCGCGGCAACGGATTTGCTCGCGCCCCGTCTGGTCGGCCAGGAGTCGCTGCGCGTGGAAGGCCTCTGGACCGAGATGTACCAGGACGCGCTGTTGCTGGGCCGCGCCGGCGCCGTGATGCGCGTGCTCTCGGCCATCGACATCGCGCTGTGGGACCTGAATGCGCGAACGGCGAATCTGCCGCTTCACCAGTATCTCGGGACCAATGCGCGGGAGACCGTTCCGGCCTACGCCAGCGGCGGCTATTACGGGCCGGGAAAGACGCCCGCGATGCTGGCTGAAGAGATGGCGCAGCACGTGCGCGAAGGATTTCGCGCCGTCAAGATGAAGGTCGGCCTGGAGAGCGTTGCCAACGAACGCAAGCGCATCGAAGCCGTGCGCGAGGCGATCGGGCCGGACGTGCGGCTGATGCTGGACGCCAACAACGCCTGGCGCGACCTGCCCACCGCGCTGGAATACATGCGCGCGTTCGAGCCTTCCTCGCCGTTCTGGATCGAAGAGCCATTTTCGCCGGACGACATCGACAACCACGCCCGCCTGGCGCGGGCGACGCCGGTGACCGTCGCCACGGGCGAAGTGGAAGCCGGCCGCTGGCGCTTCAAGGAGCTGATCAACAGCGGCGCCGCCACGGTGCTGCAGACGGACGCCACCGTATGCGGCGGCATCACCGAATTCCGCCGCATCGTTGCCACCGCCGATAGCCATGGCCTGACCGTGGCCCCGCATGCCTGGCACGATGTGCATGCGCATCTGGTCGCCAGCACGCCCAATGCAACCTATGTCGAGTGGATGCCGGACGACAGCATCGTCAACTTCCGCCGCCTGATCGATAGCCAGTTGGAAGCGCGCGACGGCGCGCTGCTGCTGCCGCGCCAGCCAGGCCTCGGCTTCAACTTCGCCGACGATGCGATCGAACGCTACGGCGTCATCTATCCCGGTGAAAGCGAGCGTTGGCACGTCATGCGCTGAAAGGCTTCGTCGTAAGCGCGGGGCCGCGGTTTTAGCGGTCCCGACTGTGCGCAAATTCCTACTGGCGTTCCATGCAGAGCAAAAACAAATTTCCTTATGACGATCTGCTGACGCTCGCCGTTCGCCTTGGCCTTGGCTGCGGACTTGACGAAGAAAAAGCCATGGCCATGGCGAGCAAGGCTCTCGACGGCGACCTGCTTGGCTACCCCACGCATGGCCTGATGTTTTTCTCGGCCTACCTGGCCCGGATCGAGGCGGGGCAAATCGCGCGCGCCGGCCAGATCGAGGAAACGCACGACCAGCCGGGGAGTTTCTACTGGCGATGCGGCAGGCTCCCCGGCGCGTGGGCGATGGAGCGGGCGACGACCAAGATACTCGCCCGGTTGCATACGACGGCGGCGGTGACTGCCTCCCTGGGTGATTGTTCGCACATCGGCTGCCTGCAGGCGTACCTGCTCCCGTTCGTGCAGGCCGGGTACATGGTGACGATTTCGGCGACAAATCCCGGCGTTCGCTCCGTGGCGCCGTTTGGCGGGGCCGACCCCGTGCTGACATCGAATCCCATTGCGTATGGCATTCCGAGCCGCACGAATCCCGTGCTGATCGACTTCAGCACCTCACTGGCAAGCAACAAGTTCTTCAGCAACTACGCCGATCGCGGAGAAACCCTGCCCGGCAAATGGCTGCTGACGGCTGAAGGCATTCCGACCGACGACGCGTCGGTTCTGGCGGCGAATCCGCCCGGCACGATTCTTCCCATCGGCGGCCTGGATTTCGGATACAAGGGTTTCGGCGCCTCGCTGTTTGTCGAAGCGGCATCGCTGGCGCTTTCGGGTTTTGGCCGGCGCCGCAATCCGGACACGTTCGGGCAAAGCGTCTTCATCCACGCGATCAACCCCGCGTTCTTCGCGGGACGTGATGCTTTTCTGGACGAGGTCGACCTGCTGATAGCGGACTGCAAGGCCAGCAAGCCGCTTCCGGGTTCGGCCGGCGTGCGCATGCCCGGGGAGCGGGCGCTCGCGCTTCGGGAAGAGCAACTGAAAACGGGCGTCGGGATTTCTTCCGAGGCCATTGCCCGGCTGAACCCGTGGCTGAACAAATTCGACCTGCGATGGCCCGAGGCGGCGTGAACCTCGCCGCCACCCTTTTCGCACAGCCCGACCTCGCACCGCAGGAGGCTGCGCAAGAAGCCCTTCAAGAAGCGCCGCACAAGTCCGCCACCGGCCTTGTGCTGGCGCTGGCGCTGGCGTGCCAGCTGGGCAATTTCATCTCGCGCGCTGTCGCCGCGTTGATCGCGGCGCCTCGCCCGCGTTCACCCTACCCCGGCGCGCCGCCGCGCGCCCCGCGCCTCGCCCGCGCATAAGCCCGCACCCCCGCGCGGAAAATAGTAGGATGCATGCAGCCGGCGGGAGCATCTTCGAGGCACCCCCTCCCTCCTCCGGCCAATTAGAACGAGGAGACCCCATGCGCTTTACCCGCCGCGCCCTGCTATGCACCTTCGCCGCCTTGTTCTGCGGCACCGCCGCCCAGGCGCAGACCTATCCCGAGAAAGCGGTGCGCATCGTTTTCCCCTACGTGCCGGGCGGCCCCGGCGACGTGCTGTCGCGCGCCGTGGCCGACAAGCTCACCGGCATGTGGGGCCAGCCGGTGGTCGTCGACAACCGCCCCGGCGCCAATGAAATGATCGCCGCCGAATCGGTCGCGAAAAGCCTTCCTGACGGCTATACCTTCCTGGTCGCCTCCGACGCGGTGTTCAGCCTGAACCAGCACCTGTATTCGAAACTGCCCTACGACCCGGTGAACGACTTCGTGCCCGTCACGCGCCTGGGCGTCGCCAACATGATGCTGGTGACGCGCCCCGATTTCCCGGCGGGCAACCTGAAGGACGCTCTCGAATACATCCGCAAGAATCCCGGCAAGGTCAACTACGGCTCGGTGGGCGCCGGCGGGGTCAACCACCTGGCGATGGCCTGGCTGGCCTCCGTCAACAAGCTGGAAATGCAGCACGTGCCCTACAAGGGCCTGCCACCCGCGCTCCAGGATTTGGTGACCGGGCGCATCGACGTCATGTTCGCCGTCGTCGGCGGCGCCGCGCCTTTCATAGACAGCGGCAAGCTCAAGGGCCTGGCGGTGGCGGGCGAGCATCGTTCGCCGCTGGAACCCAACGTGCCCACCTTCACCGAAGCCGGTTCCGCAAGTGCGGAGGCCGCGAGCTTTTATTTCGCGCTCGCCGCGCCCAGGGGCACGCCGGCGGCGATCGTCGCCAAGGTGGCCAGGGATGCGGGCGTGGCGGCGCAGGGCGAAGAATTGAAATCGCGCCTGAGGATACTGGGCTTCGAGCCGGCCAGCGAAACGCCGGCGCAATTCGCCGCCTTCCTGCAAAAGGACCGCGCGCTCGCCGCGCAAAAGGTCAAGGCTTCGGGCGCCAGGCTCGACTAGCTGTTGCTTGCATGCCCGCGCCGCTCAGGCGGCCGGGCTACGCATCAGTCGCGCGTCGGGGTCACGCATCCCGGTCGCGCATGCGCTGCACCTGCGCCAGCACGCGCAGCCAGTTCTCCCCGCACACCTTGCGCACATTGGCCGGCGTGGTGACGCGCTTCAATGCCGCCACCAGCTGCGGGTAGCCGCTCGGATCGCTGGGCACGCCGCTGCGTCCGCCGACCATGTCCAGGCCAATGCCCACATGGTCCGGCCCCACCAGCTTGATGATGTAGGCGATTTCTCCCGCATACTCGTCGGGCGTGGGCACCAGCGGCCTGGCCTCGGTGTCGTCGCTCCAGGGCGCGAAGGAGGTTTTCCAGGCGGCGCGCATCTCGGTATCGAAGCGGTTGATGAATTCGCCGTAGTTGTCGGTGTCCACATTGTGCGTGCCGCTGACCTTGAAGCCGGTGAGGCCGCGCAAGCTCGCGCTGGTGGCTTGCGCGCGCTCCGGGTTGGCCTTCATCCATTCGCGGTAACGCTTGCCTATTGCCGCGGAGCCGCCGTGGATGCCGACCAGCCCGCCCTTGGCGGCGAGCGCCTTGATCTGCTCGTCCGACAAGCCGCCGGGGCCGGCCACCGCCGAGGCGTAGAGATGGCTCGCCACCACCGGCGCCCTTGAAGCCGCGATGAGTGAAGTCTGCGCATCGGACGAGGCATGCGTGATGTCGATCAGCATGCCCAGGCGGTTCATCTCTTCGACCACCGCATGCCCCTGGCGGCTCAGGCCCTGCTCCGCGCCCCAGTGGTTGGAGGCGCCGGCGCCGATCACATCACTCAGCGCGTTGTAGCCGGTCTGCGACGAGAACTGTAGGCTGCGCAGGCCGAGGCGGTAAAAGGCGCGCAGCACGTCGAGGTCGCCTTCGTGGTCCCAGCCGGACTCCACCGAGAGGAACACCGCGACGCGCCCGCTCGCCGCGATGCGCCGCGCATCGGCCGGCGTCCGCGCCAGGGCCATCTTGTCGCGGTGCTGTTTCGCCACGCGGTAGAAATTTTCGATCAGGCGCAGGGTCTGCTTGGGCGAGTAGTTGTAGTTCCAGTAGCCATAGGTGCCGAGGTTTTCGATGATCACGTTCACCCCCGCCGCGTGGGCGCGGGCGAAGTCCCAGCCCGTTTGCTGCGGCTGCCAGACGTCGATGCCCTCCCAGTAGGCGCGGCCGGTGACGTGCACGTGGCCGTCCATCATGATCGGCACCTCGCGCGGTTTCGCCGGCGCGGCGAGGGCGGCCGGCCCTGCAGCAGGTGCGGTGAGGGCAGCGGCGCCCAGGGTCTTGAGCAGGCGGCGGCGTGGCGCGTGCATGGCATTGTCTCCGGTCATTGGCATGTCGCGACTGACGCGCGATCGACCGGAAGTAAAGCACCGCGCCCGGCGCGCGGCAAGCCGTGATTACTTATGCGGGGATATGCCGCAGCGCCCGGACACGCAAGCTCTTGCGCCAGCACCCCTGCAACGCAGTCTCCGCAGCAGGCGCCTTAAAGCGCGCTTTCTGCGCCGGTTACACGCAGCGGTAGAAATCGGCCTGCATCACCGGCCGCCGGCCCGGAACATTGGAACCCGGGGTGGTGGAAGAAAGCACCGGCTTCTTGCCATAGTGATTGCAGATCTCCACCGCCTTTTGCATGCTGGAGTCGGCCGCCACCTTGTCGTTGTGGTCGACCAGCACGCTCTGGTTCTTTTCCAGTTCGACATGGTGCGAACCGTGCACATAGGCGCAGCCGCTGAGTGCGACAGGCAGGCAAAGGGCGAGGATGGCGCGTTTCATGGTCGGTGGGCTCCGCTGAAGACTGGTTATTTGTGCCGGGTCATGCCTGGGCTTGCGCTCAGGTTCGGCCTTATGAAGCACAGTGTAAACGCACCCGCGCCCTCATGCCGTCGTCATAGGTTAGAGGCCATCGGGAAAGGTGTACAGCGGCGGGGTCACCGCCGGCTCGCCCACCACCAGGGTGATCTGCGCATGCGCCGTCAGCGGCACCTCGCGCACCTTACCCTTGTACTCCTGCCCGTCGACGTAGACGTGTACCTTGCCCTTCAGCCCCGCCACATTGTCGGCCGCCAGCGGCTGGCCCCAGATGTTGAAAAAGTTGCCCAGGTTGTAGCGCCGGTCGTCCGGCGATTCGACGTGGATGATGCCGCTGGCGTCATGCGTGTGCAGCCAGTAGAAGCCCTGGCCGCTGCCGACGAAACCCTGGGTCTCGCGAAACGGCTTGACGATGCCGATGCCCGGCGGCACCGCAATCTGCTCGCCCTTGTAGAACAGCGAGAGGTGGGCGTGCACGTGCACCTTGAGCATCTCGGTGCTCGAACCTTCGATGCCGTCCACCGGCTGGCCGTTGCCGCCCTTGGACGTATCGCCGGCCTCGAACATGACACGGCCAAGAGTGCTCGCCTGCGCCAGGGGCAGGGGCTTGCGCTGCGCCTGCGCGGGAAGAGCGCAGGCAATCAGGGCAGCGAACGCAATCGTGCGCAGGCCGGAATGCTGGATCATGACAAAAACCTTTCGATAAAACCGCCCGAAGTGTGCGGTGGAAAACCATGCGCTTTGATGACACCCGTTTTTGTACGAAAGATAGCGGATTTTCGATGCAACCCGGCGCAACGCCCGCGGCCGCCCGGGACATGCCAAAAAAATTTGAACCCGCGGCGCAAATCGCGATCCCTCTTTAAGGCTAGACTGCCAGCGTGCAGGCAGCAGGGACGGGCAGGGCGCTTGCTAACGGAACGACGAATCCGCGCGGGCGCCGACAACCAATGGAGAAGACATTGACCACAAACATCCTGATCCTCTCGACCGACAATGCCGCGCGCAGCATCATCGCCGAAGGCATGCTCAACCACCTGGCCTCGCTGCAGCAGAAAGACGTGCTGGCCTTCTCCGGCGGCGCCTCGCACTCCGGCCACGTCGACCCCTTCGCCCTCGAGGTGCTGAGTAACGCCGGAGCCGAAGTCGGCGCCTACCGCAACAAAAGCTGGAACGAGATGACGCACCACGATATCCCGGACATGCGCATCGCCATCACCGTCTCGGACCGCGACATCCACAAACTCGCCCCGCACTGGCCCGGCGACCCGATCGTGGTGCACTGGCCCTACCCGGACCTCTCTGGCGCCTTCGACAACGAAAAAGCCAAGCGCGACATGTTCGAGCTCACCCGCCAGGCGATGGCCTACCGCTTCGCCCAACTGCTGGCCCTGCCGCTGGACACCATCAGCGGGCCGGATTTGAAAAAGGCGCTGGCGTTCATCGGCGCAAGCTGAGGTTTGAAAAAATCGGTGAGGCACGCGGCGGAATTGAGGTCGCGTCCGTCGCACCAATACAAGTGTGTTCGCGGTCATCGAAATGACGGTGAATGATGGTGTTTTTTCAAAAAAACTTGCGCTCGCCTGCTTGCCCAACCTGAGAAAACGCCCTGAAAGAAGTCCCCTTGGGGGACCCGATGTTTTTTTACAAGCGCGCATCACGTCCGTAGTAAGCGTGCGCCCGCATTCCAGGCCGCGCCAGGGCGCAACAACACCGGCCGGCCTCGCCAGCCGCGCCGTTCGCACACACATGCCCATCGATGAAATCACTGCGCCCATGCTCCAAACATACGCTAGTCGAAGCGCTAAGTGTGGTTGATTTCATGTGCGCAAAAACGCGTCGAAAACAGGCTTTTCGCCAATGAAAAAGCGCAGCGCCGGCCTGCTCATGGTTCGCCAAAATAGCGGCGCGCTGGAGGTATTGCTGGCCCATCCCGGCGGCCCCTTCTGGGCAAAGAAGGATCTCGGCGCCTGGTCCATCCCCAAGGGCGAATACGACGACGGCGAGGCACCGCTCACCGCCGCGCAGCGCGAGTTCAAGGAAGAGACCGGCTTCACCGCCGCCGGCCCCTTCATCGCGCTGGGCGAACTGAAACAGGCCAGCGGCAAGGTGATCACCGCGTGGGCCTTTGAAGGCGACTGCGACCCGGCCGCGATGACCAGCAACTTGTTCGAGATGGAGTGGCCCCCGAAGTCCGGAAAGATACAAAGCTTTCCTGAGGTCGATCGTATAGCCTGGTTCGCTGCCGGCGAGGCAAAGCGACACATCAACCCGGGGCAGCGCGGCTTTGTGGAGGCGCTGGCGTCGCGCTTTTCCGTCGCGCAGTAACTTTGCGCCTGCCGAAATACCGGCCGATGCAATGGGATAAGGGGCGGACGTATTTGATGGCGCCGCCCCATGAGGGTAAACCCGCTGAAATCTAATATTTCCTTAATGTGTGTTGTCGCACAAAGCGTGCGATTTCTAGGGCGTAAGATTGCCGGGAGAGCGCGCCCACGGAAGCATGTGCCGGAGCAGCGCCCGGGGGACAATCGGGTGGCCAACACGAATTATTCCCAGAACGGCCAAGCTTCCTTTCCGGCAGCCGCTGCATGGGAAAAGTTGCGGCTGGACCATTGGGTGGTGGCCACCGCCGTCACCCTGGCGGTGCTGGTGGCCGCCTTCGTCGCATACGGCATCTGGCGCGGCTACGGCCATGCGGTGCGGGACGGCGAGACCGGCACGCGCAATCTGGCCAAGGTGGTAGCCGCGCATGCGGAGCAGGGCATCAAGGCGATCGACCGCAACCTGGCGACAACCGAAGAGGTGCTGCTGCACTGGCCCAGCGGCGGGTCGCCCACGCCTGCCCAGGTGAACTGGCTGCTCGGTGGGCGCCTGCGCCTGAACCCGAATGTGTTGCGCCTGCAAATACTCGACAGCCAGGACCGCATCACCCATGAGGCCGCCGCGCTGCCGCGGCAGGTGGAGGCAACGGTGCCGAGTCATGCTTACTTCGAGTGGCATCGCGCGCACCCGCCCGGGCTGAGCCATGTTTCCGCGCCGGTGAAAAGCCGGGCGCTGGGCACCACCTACATTCCGGTCAGCCGCCGCCTGACGACCGCAGACGGGCAATTCGGCGGGGTCATCGTCGCCGCGCTGGACCCGCGCCTGCTGGAGGAATTCTATTCGTCGGTGGAAACCGGGCCGAACGGCTCGATCGCCATCCTGCTGCGCGACGGCACCCTGCTGGCACGCGGGCCGCGGATGGAAAGCCGGGTCGGCGCTTCACTGGCCCGCACCCGCCTGTTCCGCGAGCTTCTTGACCAATCGCCGCGGGGAAATTTCCGCCAGATCAGCCTCAGTGACGGCGTGCCGCGGGTGTTCGGCTATGCGGCGGTGACAGGCACCGACCTGGTGGTGGTGGCGGGATTCGGCCAGGACGACGTTCTGGCCGGCTGGCGCGCACAGAGCCTGGTCGATCTCGCGGCTACGGCAATCTTCATCGCGGCCCTGTGCCTGCTGACCTGTCTGCTGATGCGCCAGTTGCGGCGCCAGCAGGCGCTGACCCGCGGCCTGGCGCTGGGCGAGGCGCGCTACCGGCGCCTGCTCGACACCGCCAACGAAGGCATCTTCAAGGTGGATGCGCAGCGCCGCATCGTGCTGGTCAACGCCGAGGTGCGCGCCATGCTGGGCTATTCGGAGGCGGAGATGCTGGGCGCCGACCCGGTCGATTTCGTGTTCGAAGAGGACCGCCCCCGCGCGCAGGAGATGTCCGCCTTCAGGCGCGAGAAGGACGCGGCGCGCTACGACATGCGCCTGCGCCGCCGCGACGGCGCGGTGATCTGGACCATCATTTCGGTCAGGTCGATTTTCGACGACAGCGGGCAGTACACGGGCGCCCTGGCGATGCTCACCGACATCACCCAGCGGGCGCATGCGGAACAGGCCCTGCAAAAAAATCACCAGCGCCTGGTTACGCTGCATGCACTGGACCGCGCCATCCTGGAGGCGCAATCGCGCGAAGCGATCGCGGCCATCGGCCTGACCGGCCTGCGCGAGCAGGTGCCCTACTGGGGTGCGACGGTGATGGCCTTCGACTTCACGGCGAACCGGGCCGTGGTGCTCGACATCCGCCGGCCCGCCGATTCCGCCTACGACCCAGGCGCGTTGCCTAGCCTGGACGATTACGGGCGCGCCGATATCGCCACTCTGCGCTCGGGCGCCGAGTGCGTGATCGAGGACATGGAGGCAATGCCTGCCCGCCCGGCCGTGCTGCAGCGCCTGTACGACAAGGGGATGCGCTCCTACGTGCGCATACCGATGCTGGCCGAAGGGGAACTGGTGGGCGCGATGAACCTCGGCTCGAACACGCCCGGCGCCTATACGCCGGAGCAGGTGGCCATCGCCCGTTCCTTCGCCGACCAGTTGGCCATCGCGCTGCGCCAGGCGGAATTGCGCGGGCGCCTGGCGCGCCAGGCCGCCGAGCTGGAGCAGCGGGTGGCCGAGCGCACCGCCGATCTGGAGAACGTGAACCGCGAGCTGGAGGCGTTTTCCTATTCCGTGTCGCATGATTTGCGCGCGCCCGCGCGCCATGTTGCCGGCTTCGCCGCCATGCTGATGGAAGACGGGGCCCGGCTCGATGAAGAGTCGCAGGCGCTGGTACGGCGCATCGCCAAGGCCGCCGCGCGGATGAGCGCGCTGATCGACGACCTGCTGTCGCTGGCGCGCACCGGCACCATGCCGCTGCGCCGCATCGCGTGCGGCCTGGGGCAGACTGTCGCGGAAATCGTCGAGGAACTGATGCCGCAGGCGGGCGGCCGGCGCATCGAATGGAAGATCCACGACCTCGGCCCGGCCGAGTGCGACCCCGCGCTGCTGCGCGTGGTGCTGCAAAACCTGATCGGCAACGCCTTCAAATACTCCTCGCGCTGCGAGCGCGCGGTGATCGAGATCGGCCGCCAGGACGGCGCCGGGTCCCCGCCGGCATTTTTCGTCCGCGACAACGGCGCCGGATTCGACATGAAATACGTCGACAGGCTGTTCGGCGCCTTCAGCCGCCTGCACAGCAGCAGCGAGTTTGAAGGAAGCGGCATCGGCCTGGCGACGGCGCGCCGCATCATCGACCGGCATGGCGGGCGGATCTGGGCCGAGGCGCAGCCGGGCCTGGGCGCGACGTTTTATTTCACGCTGGCCGCGCCGTAGCGGCCATCCCCTGGCGCCGCTTTTTCCTGCATTGCGGTTCATCCGCCCGATGCCGAGAAAGTCACAACACTTCTTTATGGTGAACCATAAGGACTTCGGGTCTTGCGCCTTTGCGCGCGCACGTTCATCCTGACGGGGTTTTGCTTGCCCTCTTTTTTGACTCGCCGCCGTTGCCGCCGTTTCCAAAAAGGCAGAATCCCAAAAATATCAGGAGACAGACTCATGCACCTTTTCACCAAGAGCATCAGCCGCCGCGCGGCCTCCGGCCTGGTCGCGGCGCTCGGCCTGCTGGCCGGCTGCGCGCAACAGCCGGTGCGCGATGTGCCGGTGCCGACCACCGACCAGAGCGCGCTAGGCCGGCGCGGTTATTTCTACGCGGGCGGCACCTGGGTGGGCGAGCCGGGCAAGAGCACACTCTCGGGCGCGATGTTCGTCGAGGTGCTGGTGCCCAAGCGCACCACGCACCCGTGGCCGCTGGTGTTTTTCCACGGCGCGGCGCAGACGGCGACCAACTGGCTGGGCACGCCGGACGGGCGCAAGGGTTGGGCAGATTATTTCATCGAGCAGGGCTACGTGGTGTACATGGTGGACCAGCCGGCGCGCGGGCGTTCGCAATATGTGCCGAAGGTGAACGGCGAGCAGGTCAACTATTCCGCGGAGGTGGAGGAGTTCCAGTTCACCAACGTGGCGGAGAAGGGGACGTGGCCGCAGGCGAAGCTGCATACGCAGTGGCCGGGCGAGGGGCCGGGCAAGGGCAAGCGCGGCGACCCGGTGTTCGAGGCGTTTTACCAGACGCAGGTGGCTTCGCTCTCCAGCAACGTCGAGACGCAGCAGCTGGTGCAAAAGGCCAGCGTGGCGCTGCTCGACCGCATCGGCCCGGCGATCATCATCACGCATTCGCAGGCGGGGCCGTTCAGCTGGCTGCTGCCGGATGCGCGGCCGAAGCTGGTGAAGGGCATCATCGCGCTGGAACCCTCCGGCCCGCCGTTCCAGAACACCATCACCAGCACGGCGAAGGCGCGCGCGTGGGGCGTGGCCGACATCCCGCTCACCTACGCGCCCGCCGTCACCGACCCGGCGCAGATCGCCACGGTGCAGCAGGCGTTGCCGGATGCGCCGGATACTTTCCGCTGCATCCTGCAGGCAGAGCCGGCGCGGCAGCTGCCCAACCTCGCCGGCATACCGACGGTGATCGTCACCAGCCCGGCTTCGTATCATGCGGTGTACGACAATTGCACTTCCAAATACCTGACCCAGGCCGGCGTGAAAAACGAATTGCTTTACCTCGACCAGAAGGGCATCCACGGCAACGGCCACATGATGATGCTGGAGAAGAACAACCTGGAGATCGCGGCGCTGCTGGACAGGTGGATTGTCGGCAACGTAAAGTAAACATAGCAAGGCATCAGCATTCAACTACACAAAAAGGAGCAGTAAAAATGAAAGTATTTCGCGGCCGGGCCGGTGTGCCCTCGGAACAGCGCACGGCAACCTTCAGCGGCACGGTGTACGGCGACTCGATCATGCCCGCCACCGACAAGGTGGGCGTGGGCAGCGTGAATTTCGCGCCGGGCGCACGCACCTTCTGGCACAAGCATGAGATCGGGCAGGTTTTGCAGGTGACTTCGGGCAGCGGCTTTGTCTGCCTGGACGGCGGCGAGCCGCAGGTGATCCGCACCGGCGACGTGGTGCACATCGCGGCGGGCGAGCGGCATTGGCACGGGGCGAGCGGCGACAGCTATATGGTGCATACGGCGACGACGCTGGGCACGACCACCTGGCAGGAGGAGGTGGCCGAAGAGGTGTATCGCAAGGCGGTGGGACCGGCGGGGCCGAAGATTGTGTAGGCGGGGTTTACTGCAAAAGCAGATCCTCCCCTTGCGGGGGCTTCCTTTGGTCGCCTCCTTTCGCTCAGGATGACAAGACTCTGCAGGAAGCTGCGGAGTGCAATGAAATGAGTTGACTCCGTTGATCCTATGACCTCTCCCCAGCTCCGCCACGCCAGCACCGATGTCCTCGACATCGCCTATCTTGAATACGGCGACGCCGCCGGCACGCCGGTGCTGCTGATGCACGGCTTTCCCTACGACGTGCATGCCTATGCAGAGGTCGCACCGCTTCTCGCTGCGCAAGGCTGCCGGGTGATCGTGCCGTATTTGCGCGGCTATGGGCCGACACGGTTTTTGCACGAGGCGACGCCGCGCTCGGGGGAGCAGGCGGCGATCGGCGCGGACTTGATCGGGCTGATGGATGCGCTATATATCCAGCGCGCGGTGCTGGCGGGTTACGACTGGGGCGGGCGCGCGGCCTGCGTGGCGGCGGGGCTGTGGCCGGAGCGTTGCGCCGGGCTGGTGACGGCGAATGGGTATGCGATCCAGAACATCGCTCGGGCGATGGAGCCGGCGCGGCCGGAGATCGAGCAACGGCTTTGGTACCAGTATTATTTTCATAACCAGCGCGGACACGATGCGCTGGTGAAGGACAGGCGCGCGGTGTGCCGGCTGCTGTGGCAGCTGTGGTCGCCGACCTGGGCGTTTGACGATGCGACTTTCGGGCGCAGCGCGCAGGCTTTCGACAATCCGGATTTTGTCGAGGTGGTGATCCATTCGTACAAGCATCGCTTCGGGCTAGCCCCCGGCGACCCGGCGCTGGCGAGCGTGGAGGCGCGCCTGGCGCTGCAGCCGAAGATCGCGGTGCCAACCGTGGTGCTGGAGGGCGCGGCGAACGGCATCCATGACGTGGGCGGGCCGGCGAAGGATGCGGGCCTGTTCGCCGGCCCGCGCGAGAGCCGGGTGATCGCGGGGGTGGGACATAACGTGCCGCAGGAGGCGCCGCGCGAGTTTGCCGAGGCGGTGCTGACGCTGGTGCAGCGCGCCTGAGGCGCGGTAGGCTTTACAGCCGGGCGTAAGAAATGCCGCGCCGGCGGCGCCGGCCGGCCGCGGCGCGCGGGCATTTGCATTGCTCCAAGGAAGCATTCGCGCGGCTGCTGTGTACTGCCGGCCGGGCTGCGTGTTACTTAAGCCTTCAGGAGCAACCATGTCCGCCACTGTCAGCGATTTCATCGTCCGCCGCCTGATCGACTGGGGAGTGCGCCGTACCTTCGGCTATCCCGGCGACGGAATCAACGGCGTGATGGGCGCGCTGAACCGCGCGCAAAAGGAGATCGAGCTGATCCAGGTGCGCCACGAGGAGATGGCGGCCTTCATGGCTTGCGGGCACGCGAAGTACACCGGCGAGGTAGGCGTATGCATCGCCACTTCGGGCCCGGGCGCGATCCATCTGCTCAACGGCCTTTACGATGCCAAGGCAGACCGGCAGCCGGTGGTGGCGATTGTCGGGCAGCAGCCGCGCGCGGTGCTGGGCGGGCATTACCAGCAGGAAGTCGACCTGATGTCGGTGTTCAAGGACGTGGCGCACGAGTACCTGCAGATGGTTACCGCGCCGGAGCAGGTGCGCCACGTGATCGACCGCGCCATCCGCATCGCGCGGGCGGAGCGCACGCCCACCTGCATCATTTTGCCGGCGGACGTGCAGGAACTGCCGGCAGCGCAGCCCCGCCATGAGCACGGCACCGTGCATTCGGGCATGGGTTATACGACGCCGGTGGTGGTGCCGCAGGAGGCGGACCTGCGGCGCGCGGCCGAGGTGCTGAACGCCGGCAAGCGGGTGGCGATGCTGGTAGGCGCCGGGGCGGCGGGGGCGGGCGCGCAGGTGCTGGCGGTGGCCGACAAGCTGGGCGCGGGTATCGCCAAATCGCTGCTCGGCAAGACGGTGGTGGCCGACGAGCTGCCGCAAGTGACCGGCGGCATCGGCCTGTTGGGCAGCAAGGCCACCCACGAGATGATGAGCGGCTGCGACACGCTGCTGATGGTGGGCTCGAGCTTTCCCTATGCGGAATTTCTGCCGCGCGAGGGTCACGCACGCGGCGTGCAGATCGATATCGACGGCCGCATGCTGGGCCTGCGCTACCCGATGGAGCTGAACCTTGTGGGCGACAGCGCCAGGACCCTGGAACTGCTGCTGCCGATGCTGCAGCAGAAGCAGGACCGCGGCTGGCGTGAGAACATCGAGAAAAATGTGGCGACCTGGTGGGAGACGCTGGAAAAGCGGGCCATGCTGGAGGCCAGGCCGGTGAATCCGCAGCGGGTCATATGGGAACTCTCGCCGCGCCTGCCCGCCGACACGGTGATTGCCTGCGATACCGGCGCTTCGGTGTTCTGGTATGCGCGCGACCTGAAGCTGGCGCCGACGATGAAGGCGGCGCATTCCGGTTCGCTGGCGAGCATGGGCGCGGCCATGCCTTATGCGCTGGCGGCGAAGTTTGCCTACCCGGAGCGGCCGGTGTTTGCCTTCATCGGCGACGGCGCGATGCAGATGAACGGCATCAATGAAATGATCACCCTGGCCGCGCAATGGCGGCGCTGGAAGGACCCGAAGTTCATCGTCGTGGTGTTCAACAACCACGACCTCAACATGGTGAGCTGGGAGCAGCGCATCGAGGTGGGCGACCCGAAGTTTTCCACCTCGCAGGACCTGCCGCGCTTTTCCTACGCGCGCTACGCCGAGCAGCTTGGCCTGCGCGGCCTGCTGATCGATACGCCGGAGGCGATCAGCGATGTATGGGACCAGGCCTTCGCCAGCGACCGCCCGGTGATCGTGGAGGCGCTGACCGACCCGGACGTGCCGCTGCTGCCGCCGCACATCACCGTCAAGCAGGCGCGGCATTATCTCGCCGCGCTGGCCAAGGGCGACCCGGACGCGGGCGGCATCGTCAAGTCTTCGCTGAAGGAGCTGTTTACCTGGTAGGGCCGCGCAACAGGCGCGCCTATTGCGGCAGGCCCGCCGGTCTCTTCATCCATTCCCAGTTGCGCCGCCACTCGACCATTATCGGCGCGTAGGCGTCGCCCTGGCCGGCCAGGGCGATTTCGAACTGGCCTTCGCCGCAGTCGTCGCCTGTGGAGGTCGACGCCACGCGGCGCACGGCGTCGAGCGTGGTCTTGTCGAACTTCTGCACTTCGGCGAAACCGAGCTTCTTTTTCAGCGCGCTGCCGGAGACGGCGGTGACGCCGCGGGCGTCGAGCTTGTAGCTGTCGAAGTATTGCTGCTGCGGCATCAGGGCGACCTTTTCGGCATCGAGGTAGGTTTTCAGCGCCTCGTCCTTGAAGGGGAAGGGCATGCCGGGCCAGAAGGGGTTGAACAGGCCGTCCCAGTGGCTGGGCAGGTAGACCTTGGGGTGGATGACCGGGACGATGAGCTTGGCGAGAGGGGCGCCGCCGGTGCCTATCCACGCGTCGACGCTGGTGAGGCCGGCGTCGCGCATGGCGGCGGCGAGGTTGCCGAGCGGTGAGCCGTAGTCGACGCCATCGACGTTGATGGGTTTGTCGAGGTCGAAGGCGCTGGCGGAGGTCTGGACGAAAAAGCTGAGTTTCCTGCCGGGCTGGTCGACGGTGAAGAGGAAAGCGCGGCCGCCGCCCCCGTTGGGGTAGTCCTCGCCGACGCCGGCGCGCAGGCCGCCATCGGCGGCGGGGGTGGGCGGGTCGTAGAGTTCGCGGGCGAAGTGCTGGACCGGGTTGGAGGCGTCGCCGCTGTGGTTGAAGCGGACGATGCGCACGGTGACGCCGTGGCCGAGGTCGATTTTTTCGCCGCCGCTGACGGCGCGGCACTTGGACTTGTCGACGCCTTGGGTGATGGCCTGGAAGCAGGTGGACTGGCCGCCGATGATGGGGGCGCCGGTCTGCAGCGACCAAGTGGGCGTGTCCCACGAATGGTCGAAGTGGCTGTGGCCGGAGAGCAGGTAATCGAGCTTGGCGCGGCCGAGCAGGGCTTCGCGGACTTTGGTGACCGATTCCACATCGACCTTGTAGGGCGACCTGGTGTAGGCGTAGGGGTCGTTAGGCAGGCTCTTGGGCGCGTAGAAAAACGGCGGGCCGGGGACGCGGGTGATGTAGCCGTCGAGGACGATGCGCATGTCGCCGATCTTGAAGTACCAGTTGGCGATGGACATCCAGGTCATTTCGATGTCGTTGTCGGCGGCGCTCGCGGGCGCGGCCGCGAGCGCGCAGGCGCAGCCGAGGGCGGCGGCGCCGCGCCACAGCAGGTGCAGGGGTTTCATCGTGTTCTCCTTTGGCGGGGCTGTTGGAATTGTGTTGTGTGTTTCAGTGTTACTTGGCGGCGTCGTACAGCGGCTTGCCCTTGTCGACGATGTGCACGGTGAACAGGATCAGCGAAGCCGGGCCGACGATCTTGAAGCCGCCGTGCGCCACGTCGCGCAGGTTTTGCAGCGGCGCGCCGGTGGCCAGCATGGTGGGGTCCTTGCCGGGTAGCTGGATCATCGAGCCTTGCACCACGTAGCCCATTTCGGTGCCGTGGTGCAGGTGGCGCGGCAGCTCGTCGCCGGGCTTGTATTCGGTGACGGAGCTGATGATTTCCATGTTCGGCGACTCGGTCATGTCGATGCGCTTCAATTCCTTGCGCGCGGGGGCTTGCTGCGCCTGCGCGGGTAGGGAGAGGGCGACAGTGGATGCGGCGATGAGTACAGCCAGTGCGGCGCTATGCAGTTTCACGATGCGTTCCTTTTGCGTGATTGAAGTGTGTTGTTGAGTCGCGTGAATCGATAACGTGAATCGATAACGTGAATGAGGCCTACTCCGGCACGACGCCGGCGTCCTTCGCCACCTTGGCCCACTTCACCGTCTCGGTGCGGATGAATTCACCGAACTGCTGCGGGCTGCCGCTGCCGATTTCCACGCCGCTTTCGGAGAGGCGGCTTTTCACGTCGGGCATGTTCAGGGCCTTGATGAATTCGGCGTTGAGCTTGTTCACGATCTCTTTCGGCGTGCCGGCGGGCGCGAGGATGCCGCCCCAGGTGCTGGTGTCGTAGCCGGGCAGGCCGGACTCGGCCATGGTGGGAATGTCGGGAGCAATGCTGGCGCGCCTGGCGGTGGTGACGGCGAGCGGGCGCACCGCGCCGGTCTTGGTGTGCGGCAGGATGGCGGTGATGGTGTCGATGATCATGCTGACGCGGCCGGAAATCACGTCCGGGTGGGCGGCGGTGCTGCCCTTGTAGGGCACGTGGAGGATTTTCGTGCCGGTCATGCTCTTGAACAGTTCGGTGGACATGTGCAGGGAGCTGCCGGTGCCGCTGGACGCATAAGAGGCCTTGTCCGGATTGGCCTTCAGCCACACCACCAGCTCCTGCACGTTTTTAGCGGGGACGCTGGGGTGGACCACGAGCATCAGCGGCACCAGGTGGGTGAAGGCGACCGGCTCGAAGTCCTTCGCCGAGTCGTAGGGCAGACGCTTGATGGTGCTGGGGTTGGTGGCCTGGCTGAGCGAGCACATCAGGAGGGTGTAGCCGTCCGGCGCGGCCTTGGCGACCGCGTCGGTGCCGCTGATGTTGGAGGCGCCGGGGCGGTTTTCCACCGAGACGGGCTGGCCCAGGGAGTCCTGCAATTTCAGCGCGGTCAGGCGCGAGACGATGTCGATGGCGCCGCCGGGGGAGGCGGGGACGATGATGCGGATCGGCTTGTTCGGGTAGGGCTGGGCGGCGGCGTGGCCGGTAAGGCCGAGCGCGGCAATCTCCACGGAAATGAGGACGAGCGACGGCAGACAGCGCGCAAGCGCGGTGGCAAACGGCATTATTGTCTCCTGCTGGTTTTAGTTTTGCGGGCTGGCGCGGGAAGCGGCGCCCGGGAGGTACTCTGCCAGAAAAAGCGGGGGAGGGTGAGAGGGCGCTGGTGAGGTGCGCGGTTTTGCGTTGGGCAGTGTGCGCTAGTGCATCACTCCGTACTCGAAAATCGGCGGTCAGAGCACATTTGCGGTGAAGCTTGCAAATATGATCCGACCCCGAGTTTTCGCGGCGAGCCTTGCGAAGGCAACGTCTTCCGAGTTTTCGTCGGGTGCCTTGCGGGAGCAAGGCATCCCGAGATTTTTTATCGCGTGCGGGAGAGATGTAACTCCCGGTTCGCCTGCCCTGTAGCTACTTCGGCTTGACGGGCGCCGTGAGATCGTTGGTGACCAGGGGCACGGTGGAGGAGAGGCTGACGCACATGATGACGGCGTTGTCGAATACCTTGTCTGCCGGCACGCCGTGATAGTCGCCGGTGAACAGGGCGAAGCCGACGGCGCGGTCACCGACGGCCATCGGCGCGATCTTCGAGGAGAACAACAGGGGCTTGCTTATCTTGGCGACGGCGGCGCCGACCAACTCGACGAAGCCGTGGGTATCGGCGAGTTCATAGTCTTCCAGCGTGGGCACGCGCTCGCCGGGCTGCTTGCCGCAATACGCTTCGGCCTCGACCTGGGCGGCGTTGATTTTCACCGTGTCGTACCAGATGTGGCCGCCGGATTGCAGGTCGCGCCAGCCGAGCGCGCCCGAGGTGGGGTTGCGATAGCGCTGGAACTCGGCGTCGGCCTTGGTGCGGCAGGTGCTGTCGACCGGGGCGACGCGCACGTCGATGGCTTCGCAGCGTAGCTGCGAGCGCAGTTGCGCATGGGCGACCCCGGGTAGCAACACGAACAGGAGGCAGGCCAGGGCCGCCAGCGACGCCAGGAGCGGGTTCAGCAGGCGGCGAATACCCATTGCGAAAATTCCCGAAAGAAAAACGGCGCGAAGCGCGCCTTTGCGCCCAAGCATAGCACCGGCACGCGGGCCGGCGGGCGCGGCGCCGCCGGCTTCACGCATTTTTACAATCGGCCGGCGCCATGCACGCCATGCAGCCGTGATGTGGCCGAGCGGCCAAGCTAGCGATTAGAATGGCCGCCCTGGAAACCGGCACTCCTCTTCCTCCCGCAGGCCACCTCGCCTATCGCCCCGACATCGACGGCCTGCGCGTCTCGCGGTGCTGGCGGTGGTCGGCTTTCACGCCTTTCCGGACTGGGTGGGCGGCGGCTTTGTCGGCGTGGATGTGTTTTTCGTCATCTCCGGATTTTTGATCAGCGGGATCATTTTTGCCGGGCTGGATGGGGGCGGCTTTTCCTACGCGGATTTTATGCGCGGCGCGTCCGCCGTATTTTTTCGGCGCTGGGGCTGGTGCTGCTGGCCTGCCTGGGTTACGGCTGGTTCGCCGTCGGCGCGGACGACTACCAGGCGCTGGGCAAGCATGTGGCGGCGGGCGCGGCCTTCGTCTCCAACCTGGCGCTGTGGCGCGAGGCCGACTACTTCGACGCGGCGGCCGAGGCCAAGCCGCTGCTGCATTTGTGGTCGCTGGGGATCGAGGAGCAGTTGTACATCGCATGGCCGCTGCTGCTGGGCTGGGCATGGCGGCGCTGGAATTTCTTCGCCTTCGCCGGGCTGATCGCGGCGGCCTCGTTCGCGCTTTGTGTCTACCTCACCAACACCCACATGGTGGCGGCGTTTTATTCGCCGCTGACGCGCTTCTGGGAATTGATGGCGGGCGGGCTGCTTGGCGTATGCGCGCCTGCGCCGCCCCGGCGTCGTGATGCATGCGAACCTGCTCGCGGTCGCGGGCCTGCTGGCGCTGGGCACAAGCGTGCTGCTGTTCGACAGCCACAGGGCGTTCCCGGGCTGGGCCGCCCTGTTGCCGGTGGGCGGCGCGGTGCTGCTGATCAATGCCGGGCCAGGGGCGTGGTGCAGCCGGCACCTGCTGGCGGGGAGGGCGCCGCGACGAAGCCTATCTCGACGAGTACAAGCGCCTGCTGGCGCCGCTGCGCAGGCAATATCCGGCCATAGCTGCTGTCGACCCGCTGCCGCTGTTTTGCGATACGGCCTTTTGCTACCCGACGCGCAATGGGGTGCTGCTATATCGCGACGGATTACATCTCTCCCGCGGCGGCTCGGCCTGGCTGGGCACGCGGATCAGCCTGCCGCAATAAGCCTAGGCGTACATACCCTTGGCCGTGGGACCACATATGCTCTAAACCACATAAGGCTTCCCGCTTCAGGCTGCGCTACAGCAGATCCGGGGTCAAGCCCTACAATATATGGGCGCAGCGTGCCGCATATGCTGTGTAGAGCATATAAAATCGCCCGGAGCAGACAAAACCATGTTCAAGGTATCGATCAAGCCGCAGTGGACGATCAAGCATCTGGACGCCCAGTTGCTGCCCAAGCGCCTGATCGAGCTGCTGGTGGCGATCCACGAGCATGGCAGCATCGCCGCCGCCTGCGAGGCTTCCGGCGCTTCCTACCGCTACGCCTGGGGCCTGCTGCAGGATGGCCAGACCCTGTTCGGCGCGCCGCTGGTAAACATGGCGCGCGGCAAAAGCGCCACGCTCTCGCCGCTGGGCGAAAAGCTTGTGTGGGCGGACCGGCGCATTGCCGCGCGCCTCTCGCCGGTGCTCGACAGCCTGGCTTCCGAACTCGAAGTGGAGATCGAGCGCGCGCTCTCCAAAGCGCCGCCGGTGATGCGCATCCACGCCAGCCACGGCTTCGCGGTGGAGGCCCTGCGCGGCTTTTTGATGCGTGCGCAGATTCCGGTGGACCTGAAATACCGCGGCAGCACCGAAGCGGTGGCAACGCTGGCTTCCGGCGGCTGCGACATCGCCGGGTTTCACGTGCCGATCGGCGAATTCGAGGCCCGCACGGTGGCGCACTACGCGCGCTGGATCGACCCCGCCACGCAGACCCTGATCAACCTCGCCACCCGCCGCCAGGGCCTGATGGTGGCGCGCGGCAATCCGAAAAAAATCTACGGCCTGAAAGACCTGGCGCGCGAAGACATGCGCTTTGTCAACCGCCAGCAGGGCTCAGGCACGCGCATCCTGTTCGACATGCTGCTGGAACAAGCCGGCATCGACCAGGCGCGCATCCACGGCTACGACGAGGGCGAGTACACCCACGCGGCGGTGGCGGCCTACATCGCCAGCGGCATGGCCGACGCCGGCTTCGGCATCGAGACCCCGGCGCGCCAGTTCAATCTGGAGTTTTTACCGCTGCAGACGGAGCGCTACTTCCTGCTCTGCAAGAACGATACGCTGGAACAGCCGCAGGTGCAGCGCATGCTGGAGATCGTGCGCGGCGCCGAATACCACGCGGCGGTGAATGCCTTGCCGGGCTACAACGGCGAGCGCGCCGGCAGCGTGGAGAGCATCACCGAGGCGTTTCCAGACTGGCCCAGCAGCGGCGGAAGCTGAGGGGCAGCCGGCAATCTCGCGCCGCGCCGCCATCCGCGTCACTTGCAAAGTGCCGAAGTCGCCCATTAGTTGCGAGGGGCACCCTCGTGGGTTAGGCTTGCCCGCTGCGCCGGTAACGGGCCATTTTTCGACGCCCGCGCCGGCTTTTACCAACATCGGCATTCACCAGCATTACGCCGGCAGCCGGACTGCCGCGCATCATGGAGACATCGTGGAAAAGAAACTCACCGGGAAAATTGCGCGCGAACGCATCAGGCTGATGGAAGTGCCGCGCCCGCCGGCGGGCATGATCGAGGGCTTCAAGTCGCTGGGCGACGCGTCAGGCGTGCTCTCGGACATCATGGATGAGCTGGGCATCATCGGCGCGCTGCCGGCGACCAAATTCCAGCCGACCATTCCGGGCTCGTGCATCGTCGGCCCGGCGCTGACCGTACGCAACATCATGCAGCAGGAACACCCTTACGAGTCGGCGAAAAAGCATGTGAACAAGATGGCGGAATTCGAGGCGCACAACCTGGCCTCGACAGGCGACGTGCTGGTGATCGACGGCGTCTCGGGCGTGTCGAACATGGGCGGCATCTCCGCGCAGACGGCGAAGCGCCAGGGCGAAGCCGGCGCGATCGTCAGCGGCGCGATCCGCGACGTGGCGCATTCGAGGAGCGTCGGCTACCCGGTGTGGGCGACCGAGCGTTCGCCGATCACCGGCAAGTGGCGCCTGGAGACGGTGGAGATCAACGGCGAGATCGAGATCATGGGCATTCGCGTCAATTCCGGCGACATCGTGCTGGCGGATGACTCCGGCATCGTGTTCATCCCGCGCGCCCGCGCCGCCGAGGTGCTGAAGATGGCGCTGGAAAAGTCGGATGCGGAGGCGCGCAAGTGCAAGCTGATCGACGAGGGCCTGGGGGTGGCCGACCTGCCGACCAATGCATAGAGACACGTGTAAAGAAGCGCAAAAATAGCCGCAGCGCCGGCGGCCCGTGCCGCCGGCTGCCAATAACCGGAGACAAAGATGAAAAAAACCATCATGTGCGCCCTGCTGCTGTGCGCCGCCGCAAGCGCGCCAGCGCTGGCCGAGTATCCCGACAAGCCGATCAAGCTGGTAGTGGGCTTCACCGCCGGCGGGCCGACCGACATCACCGGCCGCATTGCCGCGCAAATCCTCACCAGCAGCCTGGGTGCGCAGGCGCTGGTGGACAACCGGCCCGGGGCCAGCGGCGCGATTGGCGCGACCCAGGTGGCCAACGCCGCGCCGGACGGCTACACCCTGCTGGTGAACGTGTTCGCCGACATCGTCAACCCGGTGGCCGACCGCGAGCCGAACAACGAGATACTGAAACGCTTCGCCCCGGTGACCATGCTGGCGGTGGCGCCCAACGTGTTGGTGGTGGCCGCCAACATGCCGGTGAACAGCCCGAAGGAGCTGGTGGAGTACGCGCGCAAGAACCCGGAGCAGGTGAGCTTCGCCTCGGCGGGCCTGGGCACCGTGAGCCACCTGGCGGGGGTGATCTTCGCTTCGGCCACCGGCACCAAGCTGGTCCACGTGCCTTACAAGGGCACGGCGGCGGCGCAGACCGACCTGCTCGGCGGGCGCGTCAGCATCATGTTCGATAACCTCAACAGCGGGCTGCCGAATGCCGCCGCCGGCAAGGTAAAGGCGCTGGCGATTACTTCGCCGAACCGCTGGAGCGCGGCGCCGAACATTCCGACCATGGCCGAAGCCGGCTTTCCGAATGCAGACATCATGTCGGTATTCGGCATCGTCGCGCCCAAGGGCACGCCGCCGGCGATCATCCACAAGCTTTCGGCTGTGCTGCTCAAGGGCCTGCAGGACCCGGCCAATGTGAAGGTGATCAACGCCGCCGGCGCGGAGCAGGGCAAGATGACCGTTGAGCAGTACGAGGAATATTTGAAGCAGGACACCGCGCGCTGGAAAAAGCTTGCCGCCGACGGCGTGCTGCAACCCAATCCGAAGTAAGCACGACCGCAACGAACTGAAACGAAAACCCGTCTCAATGACCATCACCGTATCCGATCAAATCACCGCCTCGCTCGCCGAGCATGGGGTCAAGCGCGTGTTTTTCGTGCCGGGCGAAAGCTTTCTCGGCGTCACCGACGCACTGCTGCGCGGCGCGCGCGTGCAGCTCATTGTCTGCCGCCATGAAAGCGGCGCGGGTTACATGGCGATTGCCGACGGCGTGCTGAACGACATGCCGGGCGTGTGCATGGTGTCGCGCGGGCCGGGGCTGTCCAACGCGATGATTGCCCTGCACACCGCGCACCAGGACGCAACGCCGCTGGTGGTGCTGGTGGGCCAGGTGGACACCAAGGAAATGGGGCGGATGGCGCTGCAGGAGCAGAACTACAGCAAGATCCTCGCCGACGTGACCAAGGGCGTGATCGAGGTGAACAACCCGAGTAATGCGGCGGAAGCCATCGGCCGCGCCTTTCATCTGGCGCGCTCGGGCACGCCGGGGGCGGTGGCGGTGGTGCTGCCGGAAGACGTGCTGACATTGCCGGCCGAAGGCGCTGCCGCGCCGGTGCGGCCGCGCCCGCTTTCCGGGCCGGGGCAGGCCGGCCTTGCGCAACTCAAGGCAATGATCGAGGCAGCCGAGCGCCCGGTGCTGTATGTGGGCAGCGCCATCGGCAATGCGGCGGCGCGCGAAGCGGTGCATGCGCTGGCGGAAAAGTTCTGCCTGCCGGTCTGCACCACCAACCGCCGGCCGCATTTTTTCGACAGCGCGCATCCACACTATGCGGGCTACATCGGCATTCGCACGCCGCCGGCGCTGCTCGACGAGATCAAGCGATGCGATTTGCTGATCGCGCTGGGCGAGCGCCTCACCGACCCGGTGAGCCAGTCCTATACTTTCCCGATGCAGCCGGTGCCGCAGGTGCCGCTGGTGCATGTGTGGCCGGACGCGCAGGAGATCGGCCGGGTCTGGGTGCCGGCCCTCGGCCTGGCCTGCGATCCGGCGACGCTGGTCGAGGAACTGAACCAGTCCGACGCCAGCATCAAATCGCCGGACGCGCGCAAGGCGTGGGTCGCGCACCTGCACGCGCTGCAGGAAAAGGTGGCCACGCCACAATGGGAAGGCGTGGAAGACGGCGTCAACTTCGCCGCCGTGGTGTGCGAGATCAACAAGCACCTGCGCGACGATGCGGCGATTACCTCGGACGCCGGCAATTTTTCCACCTTCATCCATCGCTACACCAGGTTCAGGAAGAGCCAGGTGTTCCTGAGCTCGGTGGTCGGCGCGATGGGCTCGGGCGTGCCGATGGCGGTAGCTGCCGCGCTGGCCGACCCGAAGCGCCAGGTGATCGGCTATGTCGGCGACGGCGGGGCAATGATGACGGGGAATGAACTGGCCACTGCGCGCCTCTATAGCGTGGCGCCGGTGCTTGTGGTGGCCGACAACCATGCCTACGGCACCATCGCCATGCACCAGCGCGCGCGCTACCCGGGCAACGAGTTTCGCCCCGCCACCGAGTTGTTCAGCCCGGACTTCGCGGCCTGGGGGCGTTCCTTCGGCGCGCGCGGCATCAGCATCGCCAGCCATGACGAGATCGCGGCGAAGATCGCCGAGGCGCTCTTGCCCAGCGACGTGCCGACCATCGTCCATGTGCGCACCTCGCCGACCCAGGCGACCGCCTGGAAGCGCCTGGCGCAGTAGGCAGCGCGCAAACAGGCGGCCTCCAAATGAAAACGGGCGGGACTTGTCGTCCCGCCCGTTTTTTATTGCATGGCCCTGCTTAGTGGAAGAACTTCGCGGCGCTGATCAGGGTCATGTAGACACCCCAGGCGAGCGGGATGCCGACCGCCAGCCAGGCCAGGCCCACGACTGCCGGGCTGCTCGGCGCGTCCGAGACCGCGACGCCGCCGACTTCCGAGGCGGTGGCACGCTCGTGCGCCAGCTTTTTTTCCTCGGCCAGTTCGGCATCGGTCATGAACCACTTGTCGGCCAGCGGACGGACCATCAGGTTGCAGATCAGGCCGATGGCCAGCATGCCCACCAGGATGTACATGGTCTGGTTGTACACCTGCGCGCGCGGGATGCCGATGCCGAGCTGGTACTCGCGCATGTAGTTGACCACCACCGGGCCGATGATGCCGGCGGTAGCCCAGGCCGTCAGCAGCCGGCCGTGTATGGCGCCTACCATTTGCGTGCCGAACAGGTCGGCGAGATAGGCGGGCACGGTGGCGAAGCCGCCGCCGTACATCGACAGGATGATGCACACCGCGCCGACGAACAACAACTGGTTACCGGCGTTGGCGCTCGACGGCAGGCTGCCGTAGCAGATGGCCCCGAGCACGAAAAAGATGACGTAGGTCATCCTGCGGCCGAAGAAGTCGGACATGCTGGCCCAGAAAAAGCGCCCGCCGATGTTGAACAGCGAGATCAGCGCGGCAAAGCCGGCGGCGACCCCGGCGATCGCGGTGAGTTCTTCCTTGCTCAGTTCGCTGAATTTTTTCGCTACGCCGATCAGGCTGCCGCCGAACACTTCCTGCAGCATCGGGCTGGCCATGCCGATCACGCCGATGCCGGCCGAGACGTTCATGCACAGCACCATCCACACCAGCCAGAACTGCGGGATGCCCCAGACCTTTTTCACGTGCACGTGGCGCTGGGTGATCATCGCGTTGGCGTTGGCCGCCACCGGCGGGGTCCAGCCGGCCGGCTTCCAGCCGGTGGCCGGGATGCGGTAGCCGAAGGCGCCGCCCATCATGAAGACGAAGTAGCCGATGGCCATCACGACGAAGGTTTCCCACACGCCGACGCCGGTGGCGCTGGCGAAATTCTTCATCAGCAGGGCCGCCAGGGGCGAGCCGATCATCGCGCCGCCGCCGAAGCCCATGATGGCCATGCCGGTGGCCATGCCGCGCCGGTCGGGAAACCATTTGATCAGGGTGGAGACCGGGCTGATGTAGCCCAGGCCCAGGCCGATGCCGCCGATCACTCCCGAGCCCAGCACCATCAGCCAGAACTGGTGGGTGTAGACGCCGATGGCCGAGAGCAGCATGCCGCCGCACCAGCACAGCGCCGAGACCACGCCGGCCTTGCGCGGGCCGACGCGCTCCAGCCAGCCGCCCCAGATCGCCGCCGAGCAGCCGAGGAAGACGAAGAACAAAGTGTACATCCACCCCAGCGTGGCGATTTTCCAGTCGCAACTGGTGACGAACAGTTCGTCGAAGAACCCGGTGCCGGCCGGGCAGGCGACGGCGGACTTAATGCCGATGGCTTTGGACAGCGGCAGCCAGAACACCGAAAAGCCGTAGGCCATGCCGATACAAAGATGGATGGCAAGGGCTGCCGGCGGCACCAGCCAGCGGTTGTAGCCCGCGCCGGCGATGGTGCGTTCCTTCGACAGCAACCCTGTTTCGTCGCCACCCCCTGTGTTCGCTCCCGCGACGACAGATGACATATTGTCTCCTTTGGTTGGGTTCGGCGGCGCCGTCCATGCGGCACCGCTCGTGTGTATACAACTGCGCGGAGAGGTTTATTCCCCGCGCATTCCATGCATCGCGGTGTCTCACGCTGCGATTGCCTGGGCATGTGCGCCCCCCTCAAATTAAATCATATGCTCAAATAAATATGCCATGGGAATAATCATGGAGTTTGGCACTAGGGTTAACGATAGGGTCGCAAAAGCGCAAAAGCGGGCGAATACGCGCCGGGGCGAGAAGTGGGGAGGTCCTTCCGCCAGAGACAAAACCACGTGAGGCGCGAAGCGGCGGCCCATCAAAAAAGGGGCGCTTGCGCGCCCCTTGCCTTATTGACCGGTCAGCCGCCGGTGCCGAATCAACGCCGATCAGCGCCAGTAATAAGGCGCGCCGTAGTAGTTGTGCAGTTCCGTGGCCCAGCGCTCGTCGGCCATTGACGGCCACTGGTCCTTGTCGAACCCCTTGGCCTCGTTCAAGCGTTCCTTCGGGACGTCGAGGATGAAGCGCTTGTTCTGCGGGTCCAGGCGCAGGGCGCGCCAGGGAATGGCCAGCAGCTTGTCGCCGATGCCGAGAAAGCCGCCCACCGAAAGCACTGCGTAGGCTACACGCCCGGTGGGTACGTCGATCATGATTTCGTCGATGTCGCCGAGCTTTTCGCCGGCCGGGTTGTAGACGTTGTCGCCTTCCAGGGTGCTGGCGGCCATCACGCGCGGGCCGGGGCCGTTTTCCTTCACGGTCCAGTAGGTTGTACTGTCGTAGGCATTCACGTCCTGTTC
This sequence comes from Betaproteobacteria bacterium, assembly GCA_028292405.1. Classification (GTDB taxonomy): domain Bacteria; phylum Pseudomonadota; class Gammaproteobacteria; order Burkholderiales; family JAEUOS01; genus JAQGMJ01. Next base: position 4,285 of record JAQGMJ010000066.1, on the reverse strand, counting down.
GCGCACGTCTTGCGCGTTCAGGCCTTCGGAAAAGCCGCTCACGTGGCGATCGCCTTCGCGGGTGTAGGTATCCATGGATGATCTCCTTTAAGTGTCAGGCGTGGCGTGCGCGGGTTGTTCCCGCACCGGTCCCACGTCCGCGCGGCAGGGGCCGCGGCGTACCTTCAGGCGAGCAAGCGCGGGGCCCGCGCCGGGAGCGGACACGCATGGGCACGGCCGGTAAATAGTGCCGTGCAGCGACTTCTTGCGCACTGTACGGAGGTCTTCTTTTACGCGCCGCGCGGCCCTGTTTGCGCGCCGCCCGAGGGCGGCTAGCGCGGCAGGCGGACGCTGAAGGCGGTGCGCCCGGCGTCGGACTGCACCTCTATCTTGCCGCGATGCGCGGCAACGATCTGCTGCACGATGTACAGGCCGAGGCCCAAGCCGTCGGCCGGGCCGGCCTCGCGCGAGCCGCGGCGGAAGGGGTCGAATATATGCGCCAGCAGCTCTGGCGGAATCTGCCCGGCGTTCGCCACCCGGAAATTGACGTGATCGCGGTTGCCGCCGTCCAGGGCGACGATGATCTCTCCGTTTTCCGCGCCGTGCTGCTGCGCGTTGCCCACCAGGTTGGCGATCGCCTGGCCGAGGCGGCTGCCGTCCCAGTAACCGGTGAGGTCGCCGTGGCGCTCGATGCGCACGGCGCGCTCGGGCACGGCGCCGAAGCGCTCGTCGAGCACGCGCCCGGCGATCTCGCCGAGATCGGCCTTTTCGCGGGTCAGCGGAATGCCGCCGGCCAGGCGTGCGCGCGCCAGGTCGAGCAGGTCGTCGATCATCCGGCTCATGCGGGTGCCGCTGGCGATGATGCGCCGCGCCGCCTTGTGCGCCGGCTCGGTGTCGTGCAGCTTGTCGAGCAGCTCGGCGTAGTTGACGATGGCGGCCAGCGGCGAGCGCAGGTCGTGGCCCAGGGTGGCGACGAACATTTCGTTGAAGCGCAGGGTCTCGGTGCGGATGTGCAGTTCGCGCGCCAGTTGCTGTTTCTGGCGGTAGAGCTGGAAGAACACCTCGGCCTTGTTGATCAGGATGCGCGGCTCGATCGGCTTGTAGAGATAATCCACCGCGCCGCTTTCGTAGCCGCGGAACATGCGCTGCTCGTCGCGACCGCTGGCGGTGACGAAGATCAGCGGGATGTGGCGGGTGCGCTCGCTGCCGCGCATCAGCTCGGCCAGTTCGAAGCCGTCCATTTCCGGCATCTGCACGTCGATCAGCGCCAGCGCGACGTCGTGCACCAGCAGCAACTCGAGCGCCTGCGGGCCGGAGCGCGCGGTGATCAACTCGAGGTTGTCGCGCTTGAGCAGGGCGGAAAGCGCGAGCAGGTTTTCCTCCAGGTCGTCGACCAGCAGGCACTTGATGCGTTCACCTTCCGGTTCAACCCCGGGCGGCTGGTCAATTGAGGGATTGCTCGGCGGTGTCATTTCGGTATTCCTCATTGCAGCCCTGCCAGCAAACCTGCCATCTCGGCCAGCGTCAAAACGTAATCGGCATCCGGCACCCGTGCCAGCGCGGCGCCCGGCATCATCGCGGCCTGGGCGTCGGACGGGCGCTGCACGGCGGCAATACCGCCGGCGGCGCGCACCGCGGCCAGCCCTTCGGCGCCGTCCTGGTTGGCGCCGGTAAGGACCATGCCCATCAGGCGTTCTCCATAGACATCGGCGGCGGATTCGAACAGCACGTCGATCGATGGCCGCGAATATTGCACCAGTTCATCGGAAGACAGCGCCAGCACCGGCCTGCCTTCTTCACGGTCGACCAGCAGATGATAGTCGGGCGGGGCGAAGTAGATCACGCCGGGCTCGATCGGTTTCTTGTCTTCCGCCTCTTCCACCCGCAACGCGCAGCGTTTGGTAAAAATCTCGATCAGCAGGCTGGGGCGGTCGCGCGGCAGGTGGATCACCACCAGCACGGCCGCCTTCAAGGTCGCCGGCAGCGCCGGCAACAGCACGCCCAGGGCCTCAATGCCGCCGGCGGAGGTGCCGATGACGATGGCGTCCAGCCCACCCGGCAACAGCGAGCGCAGGGGAGCGAACGCGTGCAGCGAAATTGCCGCCGTCATGGCACACCCCGCATCTGGTAGATGCGGTCTTCGCGCACGAGTTCCTCGAAATCGCCGGCGTGCTGCGAAAAACGCAGCGATTCCTTGGCGCCGATGCCGAGAAAGCCGCGCCGCACCAAAGAGTCGCGAAACAGGCCGATGGCGCGGTCCTGCAGCGGACGGTTGAAATAGATCAGCACGTTGCGGCAGGACACCAGTTGCATTTCGGCGAACACATGGTCGGTGGCCAGGCTGTGGTCGGAGAACACCAAATGTTGCTTGAGCTGCTTGTCGAACACCGCGCGGCCGTAGGCGGCGGTGTAATAATCGGAAAGCGAGGAACGGCCGCCGGATAGGCGGTGGTTGGCGGTGAAGCCGGTCAGGCGCTCGGCGTCGTAGACGCCGGCCTCGGCGGTGTGCAGGGCCTGCGGGTTGATGTCGGTGGCGTAGATCATGCTGCGCTCGAGCAGCCCTTCCTCCTGCAGCAGGATGGCCATCGAGTAGGCTTCCTCCCCCGTGCTGCAGCCGGCCACCCAGATTTTCAGCGAGGGGTAGGTGCGCAATATCGGCACCACCGTCTCGCGCAGGGCGCGGAAGTAGCTGGGGTCGCGGAACATCTCGCTCACCTGCACGGTGAGAAAGTTCATCAGCGCGGGATAGGTGTCGGCTTCATGTAAAACCCGGTCCTGCAATTGCGTCAGGGTGCGTACGCCGAAATGCGCCATTGCCGCGCGCATGCGCCGCTTCAGCGAGGCGCCGGCGTAGCCGCGGAAATCGCTGTGGTACTTCAGGTACACGGCCTGCAGCAGGAGCTGGATTTCGATGTCGAAGTCCTTCTCCGGCCCGTGCGCCTCTTGTACTTCTACTTGGGCATCCATACTCGCACCAGTGACAGCAGCTTTTCCACGTCCAGCGGCTTGGCAATGTAGTCGTTGGCGCCGGCGGCCAGGCACTTTTCCTGGTCGTCCTTCATCGCCTTGGCGGTCAGCGCGATGATCGGCAGCTTTTTCCACTCCGGCTTTTTGCGGATTTCGCGCATCGCGGTAATGCCGTCCATCTCCGGCATCATGATGTCCATCAGCACCAGGTCAATGCCTTTGGGCGGGCCGATGTCCAGGCGCGCCAGCACGTCGAGCGCCTCGCGGCCGTTGCGCGCCAATTCCACCTTCAGGCCCTTGGGCTCGAGCACGGCGGAGAGGGCGAAGATGTTGCGCACGTCGTCTTCCACCACCAGCACGCGGCGGCCGTCGAGCACCTCTTCGCGGTCGCGCGCGACTTTCAGCATGCGCTGGCGCTCCGGCGGCATCGCCGACTCCACCTGGTGCAGGAACAGGGTCACCTCGTCGAGCAGGCGCTCCGGCGAGCGCGCGTCCTTGATGATGATGGAGCGGGAATGGCGGCGCAGCTTTTCCTCTTCCTCGCGACTGAGCGTGCGCCCGGTATAGACGATCACCGGCGGGAAGGAGGTGTTTTCCTGCCGCGCCATTTTCTCCAGCACTTCGTAGCCGGAAATGTCCGGCAGCTGCAGGTCCATGACCATGCAGTCGAAGGTGGTCTTTTGCAGTGCTTCCAGCGCCGCCGCGCCGGTGTTGGCGCCGGTGATCTGCACGTCCGGCGCCTCCAGCAGGGCGCGGATCGACTCGCGCTGGCGCTCGTCGTCTTCCACCACCAGCACGCGGCGCATGCTCTGGGTGGACTTGGCCTCCAGGCGCTGGAAGGCCTCGACCAGTTGCTCGCGGTTCACCGGCTTCAAGGCATAGCCGATGGCGCCGCGCTCCAGCGCCTCCTGGCTGTAGTCCATCATCGAGCAGACGTGCACCGGGATGTGCCGGGTCAGCGGGCTGTGCTTCAGGCGGTCGAGCACGGAGAGGCCGGTGTGGTCCGGCAGGCGCATGTCGAGCAGGATGGCGCTGGGGCGGTACAGCGAGGCGGCGGTGACGCCGTCGGAGGCCGATTGCACCACCACGCACTGGAAGCCCATTTCATGGGCCAGGTCGCGCAGGATGGCGCCGAAGTGCACGTCGTCCTCGATCGCCAGGATGATGCGGGCGTTGACGGTGAGGCGGTTGCGGTCGTCTTCCACCAGCGGCGGGGCCAGGGTACCGGAAGTCTGCAGCGCGCCGGCGGCCGAGGGCGTGTAGCTGGTGGCCGGCGCGCCGACGGCCGCGGGCGGCGGCAGGGGCGCGCCGGTGAAGGCGTCGCTGGTGGCGGTGCGCG
>JAQGMJ010000027.1 GCA_028292405.1 Betaproteobacteria bacterium | reverse complement strand
ATGGAGGGCGGCGCCGCGGCGCTCGCGGCCGCGCTGCATCAGCCAGTCGAGCCGGCGCGCCAGGTCGCCCAGGTCGCGCCGCTGCGCGGCCAGGCGGGCCGAGGGCGGCACCAGGTCGCGCGCGGTCCAGTCGAGCTTTTGCCGCGCTTCATCGAGGTAGGCCTGCATGGCGCGGCGCATTTCGTAGGCGGCGCCGGAGAGGCGCGCCAGCAGGTCGTCGCGGTGCGGGGCGGCCAGCTCGGCGGCGGCGGTGGGAGTGGGGGCGCGCAGGTCAGCGGCGAAGTCTGCAATGGTGAAGTCGGTCTCGTGGCCGACACCGGAAATCACCGGGATGTCGGAGGCAGCGATGGCGCGCGCCACCACCTCCTCGTTGAACGACCACAGGTCTTCGATACTGCCCCCGCCGCGGCATACCAGCAGCACCTCGACCTCGGCGCGCGCATTGGCGGTAGCGATGGCCTGGGCGATGCGCGCCGCCGCGCCCTCGCCCTGCACCGGCGTCGGGTAGATCACGACCGGGATCATCGGCGCGCGCCGCTTCAGGGCGGTGACAATATCGCGCAAGGCAGCGGCCTGCGGCGAGGTAACGACGCCGATGGCGCGCGGCAGCGCCGGCAGGGGGCGCTTGCGCTCGGGGTCGAACAGGCCTTCGCCCGCCAGCTTTTCCTTCAGGCGCAAAAAGGCTTCGAACAAGTTGCCCGCACCATCGCGGCGCATGCTTTCCACCGCGAGCTGAAATTCACCCCGCGCCTCGAACAGGGTGACGTTGGCGCGCACTTCCACCGCGTCGCCGTTGGCCGGCACGAAGCTCAAGGCCTGCGCCTTGCCGCGCCACATGGCGCAGCGCACCTGTGCGCCGGCGTCTTTCAGCACGAAGTAGATGTGGCCGGAAGCGGCGCGGGTGAAGTTGGAGATTTCGCCGCGTACCGCCACCAGCGGGTAGCCGCGCTCCAGCATGCCGCGCACCCCGCGGTTGAGCTCGCTCACCGAGATGGCGCGGCTGCGCTCGCCGGGGCTCACCGGGGGTTTAGCTGCGTCGTCGAAATCCGGCTGGCTCAGCATTTAGTGCTTTCCTGATGCAATCGGCTTGCCCGTAAATGCAGCAACCCGGCAAAATCCCTTGCCGGCAAGCCACTTAGTCCGCTTGTCCGGACGTTTTCAACACACTTATCCACAGTCTTTGTGGATAAGCCGGCAAATTCGCCGCCAAACCTTGTTACACATTCCACAATCGCTTGCACCCCGACAAAATTCCGACTTTCCGTTAAACTTGAAGGGTTAAGCGCCGGCAGTTCACTCAGTTTCATTCGAGTTTGGCCAGGATCTGCCCCAAACCACAATTCGCATAAGCACAGTCACAGCACTACGAAGGGAAACTCATCCGTGTGGGAAATACTTAAAGCGGCAGGCTGGCCGATCTATCCTCTGCTGGTGGCCTCGATCATCGCGGTGGCCCTGATTATCGAGCGCCTGATAGTGCTGCGCAAGTCGAAAGTCATTCCCGACTACGTGCTCAACGAAGTGCTTTCGCTCTACAAGGGCCGCGGCATCACCCCGGACGTGGTCGAGAAGGTGGAGAACAGTTCGCCCCTGGGCCGCGTGCTGGCCGCCGGCCTGCGCAACGACAAGAGCTCGCGCTACGTGATGAAGGAAGCGATCGAGGAAGCCGGCAGCGTAGTGACCCATGAGCTGGAGCGCTTCCTCAACGGCCTGGGCACGATCGCCTCGATCGCCCCGCTGATGGGCCTGTTCGGCACGGTGATCGGCATGATCGAAATCTTCGGCAGCCAGGCGCCTACCGGCACCAACCCGCAGGCGCTGGCCCACGGCATCTCGGTGGCACTGTACAACACCGCCTTCGGCCTGGTGATCGCCATCCCTTCGATGATCTTCTACCGCCACTTCCGCGGCAAGGTCGAAAGCTTTGTCGTCGAGATGGAACAGGCGGCCACCAAGCTGCTCGACATCGCCCACGGCGACCGCAAGGCCTAACAGGAAACGTCAAGGGTTCCCCCCTTGGCAACCCCCGATCCCAGCAAGAAAAGATTGCGACGCAAACCATGAACTTCCGCAACAAGAAGCGCGGGATGGAAGAGCCGGAGATCAACTTCATCCCGTTGATCGACGTGCTGCTGGTGATCCTGATCTTCCTGATGATCACCACCACCTATTCGAAATACGCCGAACTGCAGATCAACCTGCCGACGGCGGATGCCGAAAAGCAGCTGGAGCGCCCGAACGAGGTAAACGTCGGCGTCACTGCCGGCAACAAGTATTCGGTCAACGGCCAGTCGGTGGCCTTCACCAGCGTGGAGTCCCTGTCCGGCGACCTGAAGAACGCCGCCACCGGCAAGAAGGACCCGGTGGTGGTGATCAACGCCGATGCCCAGGCCACCCACCAGTCGGTGATCTACGTCATGCAGGCCGCGCAAATGGCCGGGCTGGGGCAGGTGACCTTCACCACCCAGACATCCGGCGCCAAGTAGTTTTTTTCTAGCCGGAAGGCGCCGATGCGCGACTGGTGGCAGCCCCGTCTCACCTTGCGCACCGCGCTGCTGCTGCCGGCCTCCGCGCTGTTCGCCGCGCTTGCAGCGCTGCGCCGCGCGCTGTACCGCGCCGGCATCCTGAAGACGCAGCGCCTGGCGGTGCCGGTGCTGGTGGTCGGCAACCTCACCGTGGGCGGCAGCGGCAAGACGCCGCTGGTGATCGCGCTGGCGCGAGCATTCGCCGAGCGCGGGCTGCACCCCGGCGTGATCAGCCGCGGCTATGGAAGAATTGCGGGCGCCGAGATCGAGACGGCGCGCGAGGTGCATGCCGATTCCAGTCCGGCACAAGTGGGGGATGAGCCGCTGCTGATCCGCCGCAGCGGCGCGGCATGCCCGGTGTTCGTCGGCCGCAAGCGGGTAGAGGCAGGCCGCGCGCTGCTGGCCGCGTATCCCGAGACCGATGTGATCATCGCCGACGATGGCCTGCAGCACTACGCGCTGGCGCGCAATGCCGAGGTGGCTGTGTTCGATGCGCGCGGCGCCGGCAACGGCTACCTGCTGCCGGCCGGCCCGCTGCGCGAGTCGCTCTCGCGCGCGGCGACGCTGGACGCGGTGGTGTTCAACGGCGATGTGACGCTCGCGCTGGGGCGGCCGGCGTGGCGCATGGAATTGCAGCCGGGGGAGTTTTTCCTGCTCGGCGATCCGGCGCGGCGGCGCGGCGCCGCCGACCTCGCCCGCGAACCTGCCGCGCGCGTCGCGGCAGTCGCCGGCATCGGCAGCCCGGAACGTTTTTTTACCACCCTGCGCGGTCTCGGCCTGCAATTTACCGAGCACCCCTTCCCCGACCATCACGTCTATACGGCTGCCGACCTCAAGGCGATCGACGCCCCGCTTCTCGTGATGACCGAGAAGGACGCGATAAAATGCGCCCAGTTCGGCGACCCGCGCCTCTGGGTGCTGCCGGTGACGGCGCAGATCGACGCGGGCCTGGTCGACGCCCTTTTGGAGAAACTCCGTGGACCCCAAGCTGCTTGATATTCTCGTCTGCCCGCTGTGCAAGGGTCCCCTGCTGTACAAAAAAGCCGAGGGCGAACTGATCTGCAAGGCGGACCGCCTGGCCTTCGCCATCCGCGACGGCATTCCGGTGATGCTGGAAGAAGAAGCGCGCCGCCTGCCCGACACCGAAGAGGTGTGACGGCCTTGGCTTCTCCGGCGGCGCCCTCCTTTATCGTCCTGATCCCGGCGCGCAAGGCTTCGTCCCGCCTGCCCGCCAAGGTGCTGGCGGACCTGGCCGGCAAGCCGATGGTGGTCCGGGTGGCCGAGCAGGCAGCGCAAAGCGGCGCCGGCGCCGTGCTGGTCGCCACCGACGACGAGGAGATCCGCGCGGCAGTCGAAGCGCACGGCTATCGCGCCTTGATGACCCGCGCCGACCACCCTTCCGGCACCGACCGCCTGAGCGAAGCCGCGCAGCAGCTGGGGCTGGCCGACGACGCCATCGTGGTCAATGTGCAGGGCGACGAGCCGCTGATCTCGCCGCTGTTGATCGCGGAAGTCGCCGCCGAACTGGCGCGGCGCCCGGACTGCGCGATTGCCACCGCCTGCCACCCGCTCACCGAGGCGGCCGAGATGTTCAACCCGAACATCGTCAAGGTGGCGCTGGACGCGCGCAACACGGCGCTCTACTTCAGCCGCGCCCCCATCCCCTGGGCGCGCGACGCCTTCGCGGCGAGCCGAGAGGTGTTGCCGCGGGCTATTCCCGACGGCCTGCCGATCTACCGCCACATGGGCCTGTATGCCTATCGCACCGCTTTCCTGCGCACCTACCCGACGCTGGCGCCGGCGCCGATCGAGCAGTTCGAGGCGCTGGAGCAATTGCGCGCGCTCTGGCACGGTTACAAGATCGCCGTGCACATCACCGCCGCCACCGCCGCGCCAGGAGTGGACACGCCGGCCGACCTCGAATTGGTACGCTCGCTGCTGGCGCGTCCGGGCGGGCCGGGCTAGGGGCGGCATGCCGGGGCAACGTACCGGGTCGGCGTGCAACTGTAAGCCCTCCGCAAGGAGTTTCAGGCTAGAATCCATCTTCAAAAGGCCGCTCCGCGAGGAGCGCAGGGTGCGGCCGCTTCACTACAATCATTCCGTCAGGCAAAAAAACCATGCGGCTTATTCTTTTAGGCCCCCCGGGCGCAGGCAAGGGGACCCAGGCCACCTTCATCAAGGAAAAATTCGGCATCCCGCAGATTTCCACCGGGGACATGCTGCGCGCCGCCGTCAAGGCCGGCACCCCGCTGGGAGTGGCGGCGAAAAAAGTGATGGACTCGGGCGCGCTGGTGTCCGATGACATCATCATCGGCCTGGTCAAGGAGCGGCTGAAGGAGCCGGACTGCGCCAATGGCTACCTGTTCGACGGCTTTCCGCGCACCGTGCCGCAGGCCGATGCGATGAAGGACGCCGGCGTGAACCTCGACTTCGTGCTGGAAATCGCCGTGCCGGACGAGGAAGTGATCAAGCGCATCAGCGGCCGCCGCGTGCACCCGGGCTCGGGCCGCAATTACCACCTGATCTTCAACCCGCCCACGGTTGGCGGCAAGGACGACGTCACCGGCGAAGCCCTGATCCAGCGCGACGACGACAAGGAAGAAGTCGTGGCCAATCGCCTGAAGGTGTACCACCAGCAGACCGAGGTGCTGGTCGGCTACTACTCTGACTGGGCGAAAAGCGGCAAGGCCGGCGCGCCGCAGTACCGCAAGATCGAAGGCGTCGGTCCGGTGGAGCAGATCCGCGAACGCGCCTTCGCCGCCCTCAAGTAGGCCTTACCGATGAATCAGGAAAATGGCGCCAACCGGGCGCCATTTTCTTTTTGCGCGCCGTTTTATGCGGCCGGCGAGGCCGCCAACCGGCTTTTGGCGGAACTTCCCGGCGCGGCCCTTTCTAAGCTAAGGTTACTTCGCTCCACCTGTCCCCCGGCGCATGCCACGCCGCTTTCATCAGCCAGCTATCGTAAGATGCCCTGCCTCGCTCACCCAGGCGAAAAACAATCCGCAAGTCCGCGACGCGTACCCATTCTGCCGCGTCCGGCACAGGAGATAACGAGCCCATGAAAAGCAAAGCCGCAAAGCCGCGCAACGCCTTCTATGCCCAATCCGGCGGCGTCACCGCCGTGATCAACGCCTCCGCCTGCGGAGTGATCGAGGAGGCGCGCAAGCACAAGGGGAAAATCGGCAAGGTCTACGCGGGCCGCGACGGCATCATCGGCGCGCTCACCGAAGACCTGATCGACACCAGCCGCGAGTCCGCCGCCAACATTCGCCAACTGATGCACACGCCCGGGGGCGCCTTCGGCTCCTGCCGCTACAAGCTCAAGTCGCTGGAAGAGTCTCGCGCCCAGTACGAGCGCCTGATGGAAGTATTCAAGGCGCACGACATCGGCTACTTTTTCTACAATGGCGGCAACGATTCGATGGACACCGCCTGGAAGGTCTCGCAGATCAGCGGTCAACTCGGCTACCCGGTCACCTGCGTCGGCGTGCCCAAGACAGTGGACAACGACCTGGCGCTGACCGACAACTGTCCCGGCTTCGGCTCGGTGGCCAAGTACGTGGCAACATCGATACGTGAAGCAGGATTGGACGTGGCCTCGATGGCGCGCACGTCCACCAAGGTGTTCGTGCTCGAGGTGATGGGCCGCCACGCCGGCTGGATCACCGCCGCCTGCGGCCTGGCCAGCGAACAGGAAGGCGACTCGCCGCACATCCTGCTGCTGCCGGAAATCAGGTTCGACGAAGCGAAGTTTCTCGCCAAAGTCGAGGCGACGGTGAAAAAGTACGGTTATTGCGCAATCGCCGTCTCCGAAGGCCTGCAGCGCGCCGACGGCAAATTTCTTTCCGAAACCGGGCTTACCGACGCGTTCGGCCACGCTCAACTGGGCGGGGTGGCACCGGTAATCGCCAATCTGGTGAAAGAAAAACTGAACTACAAGTACCACTGGGCGGTAGCCGACTACCTGCAGCGCGCCGCCCGCCACATCGCCTCGAAGACCGACCTGGAACAGTCCTACGCCGTCGGCCGCGAGGCGGTGCGCTACGCCCTGGCCGGCAAGAACGCCGTGATGGCGGCGATCAAGCGCACTTCGCAAACTCCTTATCGCTGGAAAATCGAGCCGGTGCCGCTGGCGAAAGTAGCGAATAAGGAAAAGATGATGCCGCGCGATTTCATCAGCAAGGACGGCTTTCACATCACCCCTGCCTGCCGCAGCTACCTGGGCCCGCTGATCATCGGCGAAGCACCCCAACCCTACCGTAATGGGTTACCCGCTTTTGCCCGGCTGAAGAACGTTCCGGTGCCTAAAAAACTCGCTTTATCCTTTACAATCAAGTAGATTGCGTTTTGCGTCGGGGGTTTAGTCAAGTTTTGAGGTTTTGCACCAAGGCTGCTCAATTCGCATTTTGTTTGGCATAAAACTAATTTTGGAGGAGCAACAACCATGTCGTCTATGGGTCTACTTTGGCTGGCCATCGGCTGCGGCGTGATCGCAGTGATTTATGGCTGGCTTTCCGTCAGCTGGATCAACAAGCAGCCGGCGGGCAACGAGCGCATGCAGGAAATCGCGGGTGCGATCCAGCAGGGCGCGCAAGCCTATCTGGCCCGTCAGTACAAAACCATCGCCATCGTCGGCGTGGTACTGACCATCGTCATCGGCGTCATTCCCTCCCTGGGACTGATGACCGCCATCGGCTTCGTGATCGGCGCGGTGCTCTCGGGCGCGGCCGGTTTCATCGGCATGAACGTCTCGGTGCGCGCCAACGTGCGCACCGCCGAAGCTGCCCGCACCGGCCTCAATGAAGCGCTGAACATTGCCTTTCGCGGCGGCGCCATCACCGGCATGCTGGTGGTGGGCTTGGGCCTGATCGGCGTGGCCGGCTACTACATGATCCTCACCATGAACGGCACGCCGCACGGCCTGACCGAAGCGATCAAGCCCCTCATCGGCCTTTCCTTCGGCGCCTCGCTGATCTCTATCTTCGCGCGTCTGGGTGGCGGCATCTTCACCAAGGGCGCTGACGTCGGCGCCGACCTGGTGGGTAAAGTGGAAGCCGGCATTCCCGAGGACGACCCGCGCAACCCGGCGGTGATCGCCGACAACGTCGGTGACAACGTCGGCGACTGCGCCGGCATGGCCGCCGATCTGTTCGAGACCTACGCGGTGACGCTGGTGGCGACGATGGTGCTGGGCGCGCTGCTGATCAAGAACAGCGACACCGGCGTGATCTACCCGCTGGTACTGGGCGCCGTCTCCATCATCGCCTCGATCATCGGCTGCTTTTTCGTCAAGGCACGCCCGGGCGGCAAGATCATGAACGCGCTGTACCGCGGCCTGGCCGTGGCCGGCGGGCTCTCGCTGGTGGCCTTCGTCATCATCACCTACCAGATGGTGCCGGACAATATGCTGGCCGATGCCGGCTTCGCCACCGGCGCCGCCATGCGCCTGTCGTGGGCGACGGTAGTGGGCCTGGTGCTGACCGCCCTGCTGGTGGTGATCACCGAGTACTACACCGCCACCGAGTACGCGCCGGTGCGCCATGTGGCCGAAGCTTCGACCAAGGGCCACGCCACCAACATCATCGCCGGCATCGGCATCTCGATGAAGGCCTGCGGCTGGCCGCTGGTCGCCATCTGCCTGGCGATCTATTCCGCCTTCGCGCTCGCCGGCCTGTACGGCATCGCGATTGCCGCCACCTCGATGCTCTCGATGGCCGGCATCGTCGTCGCCCTCGACGCCTACGGCCCGATCACCGACAACGCCGGCGGCATCGCCGAAATGGCCGAACTGCCTGACTCCGTGCGCGCCATCACCGACCCGCTGGACGCCGTGGGGAATACGACAAAAGCCGTAACGAAGGGCTACGCCATCGGCTCCGCCGGCCTGGCTGCCCTGGTGCTGTTCGCCGACTACACCCACGCGCTGGAAACCTCGCACCCGGGCCAGCATTTCGCCTTCGACCTGTCGGACCACAAGGTGATCATTGGTCTCTTCATCGGCGGCCTGATTCCTTATCTCTTCGGCGCGATGGCGATGGAAGCAGTCGGCCGCTCGGCCGGCGCGGTGGTGGAAGAAGTGCGCCGCCAGTTCCGCGAAATCCCGGGCATCATGGAAGGCACGGCCAAGCCGGACTACACCCGCGCCGTCGACATGCTGACCACCGCGGCGATCAAGGAAATGATGGTGCCGTCGATCCTGCCGGTGATGGTGCCTATCCTGGTCGGCTTCATCCTCGGGCCGCAGGCTCTCGGCGGCGTGCTGATGGGCACCATCGTCACGGGTCTCTTCGTCGCCATTTCGATGACCACCGGCGGCGGTGCCTGGGACAACGCCAAGAAGTACATCGAGGAAGGCAACTACGGCGGCAAGGGCTCGGACGCGCACAAGGCGGCCGTGACCGGCGACACCGTGGGCGACCCGTACAAGGATACGGCGGGCCCCGCGGTCAACCCGCTGATCAAGATCATCAACATCGTGGCACTGTTGATCGTGCCTTTGATCTGATCGGGCTTGCGCGGGCAGCAGCCGCGTAAAATAAGGGCAGCCGCAAGGCTGCCCTTTTTCATTTGCGCTCCGCTCCCGAATCCGCCCTCCATGCACCTGCCCGTTTTTGCGCTGCGCCTCCTTCCATTGGTTCTCGCTGTCTTCGCCGGCGGCGCGGCACACGCGCAGGACAGCGGCGAGCGCCTGCGCCTAGGCTGGCTCGCCTTCGAATCAGCCGAGCCCCTCAAAGCCTACCGCCTGCTGTTGCCGCTGGCCGACCAGGGCAACAAATACGCCGCCTACGCCATCGGCGAACTGCTGCTCGACGGCTACGGCGTCGCGCGTGATGCGCCGCGCGCCGTCCCCTACTTGCGCCGCGCGGCGGAACAGGAGATCCCGGTGGCGCAGGAACGCATGGGCGCCGTCTACTACTTTGGCCTGAACACCGCACGCGACTACGCGATGGCCGCGCAATGGTTCGAGCGCGCCGCGCGCAACGGCTACGCGCAGGCGCAGGGCAACCTGGCTTTAATGATCCAGCAGGGACAGGGCGTGCCGCGCGACCAGGCGACGGCCCGCTACTGGCTGGAACGAGCGATGGCGCAGAACGACGCCAATGCCCTCAATACCTACGCCGGCCTGCTGATGGTGGGCGGCGGCGGCCTGGCCCGCGACGGCGCGCGCGCCATCGCCTTGTATCGCAGCGCCGCCGATCTCGGCAGCGCTGCGGCAATGAACAACCTCGGTGGCGCCTATCGCGACGGCGAGCAGGTGCCGCAGGACTTCGACACCGCCCGGCGCTGGTTCGAGAAAAGCGCGGCGCGGCGCCTGCCGCAGGCCTACACCAGCCTCGGCGCCTTGTACCTGCAGGGCCAAGGGGTGGCGCGCGACCCGGAGCGTGCGCAGGGCTATTTCCGCCGTGCCGCGCAAAGCAGCGAACCGCAGGCGGAATACAACATGGGCAATATGTATTTGCGCGGCGACGGCGTGCGTTCGGACCGCGCCGCCGCGCAGTTCTGGCTGGCGCTGGCCGCCGCCCACGGCAGCGCCTTGGCGAAAGCGCACATGATCGTCTTCGCCCGCGCCGGCGACGCCACCGATGACGCCCGGCGCTACGCCCCGGCCTACTTCAACGACCTGGCCGCCGGCAGCGATGCCGAGTTGCAGATGCTGGTCGGTGAGCTCTACATCGATGGCGTGATCGTGCCGCCGGACCAGGCCGAGGCGCGCCGCTGGTTCGACTTCGCCGCGCGCCGCGGCGATGCGCGCGCCGCCGAACGCCTGAAGGTGCTGGGCGGCTAGTTACAATAAGGCGCAGATCAACAAGAGGAGCCGAGGCAAATGAAACTCGAACAAAGCGTGGTGCTGGTCACCGGCGGCGCATCCGGCCTGGGCGCGGCGAGCGCGAAAATGGCGGCCGCCGCCGGCGCCAAGGTGGTGATTGCCGACCTCAACACCGAGGCCGGCGAAAAGCTCGCGGCCGAACTCGGCGGCACATTCGTCAAGTGCGATGTGTCGAGCGAAGCCGATGGCCAGAGCGCGGTGAATGCCGCCCTCACTGTCTACGGCGCCCTGCATGGCCTGGTCAACTGCGCCGGCATCGGCCCAGCGGAAAAAACCGTCGGCAAGAACGGCCCGCACAATCTCGACGTGTTTACCAAGGTGATCAGCGTCAACCTGATCGGCACCTTCAACATGATCCGCCTGTCCGCTACGGCGATGCTGAAGAACACGCCGAACGCCGCCGGTGAACGCGGCGTGATCGTCAATACCGCCTCGGTGGCGGCCTACGATGGCCAGGTCGGCCAGGCTGCGTACTCGGCCTCCAAGGGCGGCATCGTCGGCATGACTTTGCCGATCGCCCGCGACCTGGCGCGCGACGGCGTGCGCGTGGTCACCATCGCGCCGGGTCTGTTCCTCACCCCTTTGCTCTCGGGCATGCCGCAGGAGGTGCAGGACTCGCTGGCCAAGCAGGTACCCTTCCCGTCGCGCCTGGGCCGGCCGGACGAATACGCCTCACTGGCGAAACATATTTTCGAAAACGAAATGCTCAACGGCGAAACCATCCGCCTCGATGGCGCCATCCGCATGGCGCCGCGGTAGGAGACGGACATGCTGTTCATCATCTATCAGGAAGACGTGCCCGACAGCGCCCCCCTGCGCGCCACGCACAAGGCGGCGCACTTCGCCTATCTCGAACAGCATCGCGACATCCTGGTGCTGGGCGGCGCGATGCTGGAAGACGACGGCGTCGCCCGCAAAGGCAGCGTGCTGATCCTCAACGTGCCGGACCGGGCGGCAGTGGAGCGCTTTTCCGCCAACGAGCCCTTGCGCTGCGCCGGCGTATTCAAGTCCGTGAAAATCACCCGCATGCGCCGCGGCCAGTGGAACCCGGCGGCGGCGCCGACGACACCCGAGGGCAACTAGCCGGCTGCAACACGCCGTTTCCACAGTGCTAGACTGTTTGTGGACGCCGCGTATTCGTAACCATCGCGGTGTCGCCCGAAGGAGACAGCAATGCGCACTCTCGAGCAGCAGATGTCTTTCTACCTGCGCTACCACCGCAACCCGTGGAACCGCTTTACCCATTTCATCGGCGTGCCGCTGATCATCTTTGCCCTGTTCATTCCGCTGGGCTGGCTGCGTCTGCCGCTGGGTGGCTTCGACGTGACGGGCGCGCAGGTGTTCGCCCTGGTGGTGATGATTTATTACTTCATGCTCGATGCGGTACTTGCAGCGACGCTGGCCGCCTTCATCGCGCTGATGCTTTATGGCGCCGACCAAGTCTCGCAACTATCGTGGAGAATCGGCGGCCTGTGCTTTCTCGCCACCTTCGTCGGCGGCTGGGTGATCCAGCTCATCGGCCATGCGATCGAAGGCCGCAAGCCGGCGCTGACGGACAATTTTTTCCAGATTTTCATCGCACCGATTTTCCTCATGGCCGAGGTGTTTTTCGCACTCGGCTACAAGAAGGACGTGCTCAAGCGCACCGAGGAACTGGCAGGCTAGGCGCTGGATGCCCCTTGGCCGTGGCGGTTAGTTCAAACGCGCCGCGCTGATGGTGACGGCGGCGAGTTGCGCCGCGACTTTTTCGGCATCCTCGGCGGTCGGACATTGGCGGGCGTAAAAGCCGAGGTCGTCGGCGGCGGCGCGCGGGCATTCGAGTTGCGCAAACACCATGCCGCGGTCGCGCCGTTCTTTCGGCACTTCGGGCAACAGGAGCACCAGCCGGTTCATCACTCCCAGGGCACGGTCGAGATCCTTCGCTTCGAGGTAGATCGCCTTCAGGTTGCGCAGCAGGCGCGCGAGGATTTGCCGCGGGCCGGCCGACTCCAGCAGGTCTTCCAGCGGCAGGGTCTGCGCGGCATCTTCGCCGGTGAAGCGCGCCAGGCGCTCGCGCAAGTCCTCTTCGGACAGGGAGCGCCCGCCGGAAAAAGGGTCGAGCACCAGCTCGCCGCCGGTGACGCGGATTTTCACCAGGAAATGCCCGGGGAAGGAAACCCCGCGCAGCTTCAGCCCCAGGCGCTGGCCGATCTCGATATACAGGATCGACAGGGTAATCGGGATGCCCGTCTTGCGCATCAGCACGTCGTTGAGGAAGCTGTTGCGAGGGTCGTAGTTGTTGTCCGCATCGCCGGAAAAGCCGAGTTCGCGGAACAGGTAGTTGTTCAGCGCCAGCAGACGATGGGTGGTGGAAAAGTCCGGCGGCAGCCGGCGCTTGAGCACCTCGGCCAGTTCCTCGATCCGCCTCAGGGTGCCGGAGACGTCGAGGTCGGGATAAGTGTCCTGCGCGCACAGGAGCGCGGCCTCGCAAAGATTGATCTTTACCCGCTCCGGCGCTACCGCATCGCGAAAACGCTGCAAATTCGGATCCAACTATCCCACCCTTTTGAAATCCCTGAGGCGAAAACCCAGAACCCACAATGTAGCAAAATATACCAGCGCGCCGGCGCTGACAATCCCCGTCAGCGCGCCGATGCGCAGCCAGGGCTGGGTGCGCCAGTTGATCCATTGTTGATCAGCAGGGCTGAGCAGCCACAGCACCAGGCCCATTACGCCCAGCGCCACCGCCAGCTTGAGCAGGAAAATCCCCCAGCCGGCATGCGCGCGGTAGGCGCCGCGTCGCGCCAGGCCCTGCCAGAGCAGGCCCGCGTTGGTACAGGCGCCCACGCTAATGGCTAGGGCCAGCCCGGCATGGCCGAAAGGCCCGGCGAATACCAGGTTGAGCATCTGGGTCAGCACCAGGGTGATAATGGCGTAGCGCACCGGAGTACGCATGTCCTGGCGTGCATAAAAGCCGGGGGCGAGCACCTTGACCAGGATCAGTCCCACCAGCCCGACCGAGTAGCCGAGCAGCGCCCAGTGGGTGGCGATGACGTCGACATCTTTGAAGTGGCCGTAGTGATAGAGCGCGGCCACCAGCGGCACCGACAGCAACGCCAGGCCGACGGCACCGGGCAGCGCCAGCAAAAACACCAGTCGCAGGCCCCAGTCGAGCAAGCTGGAAAAATGCGCTTCATCGGTTTTCGCCGCCTTCGACAGGCTGGGCAGCAGGATGGTACCCAGCGCCACGCCTAGCATGCCGGTCGGAAACTCCATCAGCCGGTCGGCATAGGAGAGCCAGGTGATGCTACCGTCGCGCATGCCGGAGGCGATCGCGGTGTTGAGCAGCAGGCTGATCTGCGCCACCGAGACGCCGAGCAGCGCTGGGGTCATCTGCTTGAGGATGCGGCGCACGCCGGGGTGTCCGAAATCGAGCCGGAAATGTGGCAGCAGGCCCTCACGGCGCAGGCCCCACCATTGCAGCACCAGTTGCGCCACGCCGCCGATGGCCACTGCCCAGGCCAGCGCCTCGATGCCCGGATGCACATACGGCGGCAGCCACAGGGTGCAGGCGATGAAGGAGATGTTGAGCAGCACCGGAATGAAGGCCGGCAGCGAGAATTTGCCCCAGGTGTTGAGGATGGCGCCGCCGAAGCCGGTCAGCGCGATGAACAGGATGTACGGAAAGGTGATGCGCAGCATGTCCGCCGTAGCGGCTGACTTGGCCGGGTCGTTGTGAAAGCCCGGCGCGGTCAGCTGCACGATCTGCGGCGACAGCAGGATGCCGATGCCCGATACCACCAAGAGAATCAGCCCGAGCGCGCCCGCCGTGTGGTCGATCAGCGAGCGGGTGGCCGCTTCGTCGCCGCGCGCACGCGTTTCGGCAAGTATGGGCACGAAGGCTTGCGAAAATGCGCCCTCGGCAAACAGCCGGCGCAGCAGGTTGGGGATGCGAAAGGCAACCACGAAGGCGTCCGTCAGCGGATTGACCCCGAAGGCGCTGGCGATCAGGGTTTCGCGGACCAGGCCGGTGACGCGGGAAAGCAGGGTAAAACCGCTGACTTTGGCGAGGACGGACAGGAGATTCACGGGCCGGAGTATAACCGCGCAAGATGGCGGCCGAAGGACACCCAAAGGGCAAATCGGGGGCGGTGCCGAGGCGGACCGTCCGCCAGCGCCCGCCATGAGCCCGGATTGTTGCAGCCAGGCCGCGCCAGCCGGGCCTTTCCAACCCGCCCCTTGCCAAAAGTGGCAAAACCCTGTTATAATTTTTGACTGCCCAATTTGCATCCACGGATTTCACATGGCTACCGCTCAAAAAGTTAAGCGCATCGTGCGCACCGCCTCGGGCCGCAAGCGCGCCCGTCAAGCAATCAAAGAGAACGCCCACAATTCCAGTCTGCGCTCCAAGCTGCGCACGGCGATCAAGTCGGTCCGCAAGGCGGTGGCCGCCGGCGACAAGAAGGTCGCTACCGACAGCTTCCAGGCCGCGCAAAAGGTCATCGACACCATCGCCGACAAGCGTATTGTTCACAAGAACAAGGCTTCGCGCGACAAGAGCCGCCTGGCTGCCGCCCTGAAGGCGATGGCGTAAGTTTTCGCTGGGCAGCAAAGAGCCGCCCTCGGGCGGCTTTTTTGTTGCCGCCCGTCGTGGAGGAAGCGGCTTTTTTGTTGCCGCCCGTCGTGGAGCGCAGCGGCTTTTTTGTTGCCGCCCGTCGTGGAGCGCAGCGGCTTTTTTTGCCGGCCATCGTGAGCCAGCGCGGCTTCGTTGACTCCGAGTCCGTGCCTCGGCTGGCAGGTTCTCAGGTACCGGGCTTTTTCTGCCCCGCCTCGCGCAGGGTCAAGCGCCCCGGGCGCACCTGCAATTCATTATCCTTGGCGAAGTTGAGCAGGAAGTTGTAGGCCATCGGCTCGATTTCCTTGAGCCGGATGTCGACCACCACGCAATTGACCCCGCCCGAGCCGATCGGGTAGCAGAACGGCGAATAGGCCATGCGGTTGTCGCCGCCGAAGGAGCACATTACGCCGGCCAGGCGGTCAGCCCAGTCGCTGGGACGAAACCGTTGGCCGTCCAGGGTGATGCCCTGGATGACGAACTCACTGGTTTCGACGGCCATGAAGGTGCGTGCCTGGGCCTTGGGATGTGGATGGATGCGCGGGCAGCGCTTGACCTGCATGCCCACATGAACATTGTAGCCGATTCGTCCGCGTTTATTGCGCTGCGGAAAACGAAGCGCCGGCAAAACCCGCGAAAACGCGCGGCCGGCCCGGCAGGTACAATGCAAGCAATCAAAAACATCCTGAAAACATGAAATCCGTCGCCGTCTTTTGTGGTTCCAACCCGGGCAAGGACCCGGTCTATGCCGAAGAAACCAGAGCCGCCGGGCGCCTGATCGCCGAGCGCGGCCTGACCCTGGTGTATGGCGGCGGCCATCGCGGCCTGATGGGCGCGGCGGCCGACGCGGCGCTGGCCGCCGGCGGCCAGGTGCACGGGGTGATCACCGAGGCGCTGAAGTCGCGCGAGATGATGCACGCCGGCATCCAGGTGTGCGAGGTGGTCGAGACCATGGCCGAGCGCAAGCACCGCTTCGCCGAGCTGGCCGACGCCTTTCTGGTGCTGCCGGGCGGCATCGGCACCCTGGAAGAAGTGTTCGACATGTGGAGCCGTGCCCAGCTGCAGGGGCTGAACAAGCCGATCGGCATCCTCAACACCAAGGACTTCTACCTGCCGCAGATCCAGATGATCGACCGGATGATCGAAGAAGGCTTCCTGCCCGAGGCGCAGCGCAAGTGGGTGGCGGTGTCGAAGGATGCCGGCGACCTGCTCGACTGGCTGGCCAATTTCCAGTTCTCCCCCGTTTCGAAATGGCTGTAGACGCCGCCCTCTTCCGGGGGCGCGCATGGGCTTGAACGTTTTTTACCCGGCGGCGCGCGCCGCGCTGTTCAATCTCGAAGCCGAGCGCGCCCATGGCCTCACCATGCGCGGACTGAACACGCTCGCCGGCCTCGGCCTGGCGGGCCTGATCAACGGCCGCATCCCCGACGACCCGCGCATGGTGATGGGCATCCGCTTTCCCAACCCGGTGGGCATGGCCGCGGGCGCGGACAAGAACGGTGAATGCATCGACGGTTTCGGCGCCCTGGGCTTCGGCTTTCTCGAACTCGGCGGCGTCTGCCCGCGGGCGCAGCCGGGCAACCCGAAGCCGCGCCTGTTCCGCCTGCCGGCCGCGCAAGCCATCATCAACCGCCTGGGCTTCAACAACTTCGGCGTCGACGTGCTGGTGGAGAACATGAAGCGCCGCACTTATCGCGGCGTGATCGGCGTGAACCTCGGCAAGAACCTCGACACGCCGCTGGAAAAGGCCGCCGACGATTACGCCATCTGCTACGAAAAAATCTATCCGCACTGCGACTTCGCCACCGTCAACATTTCCTCGCCCAATACCAAGAACCTGCGGCAGTTGCAGGGAGAGGATGAGTTGGGGCCTATCCTGGAACGTATCAAGGGCGACCAGGCGCGCCTGGCGCACAAGCATGGGCGCATGGTGCCGGTGGCGGTAAAGATCGCGCCGGACCTGGATGACGAGCAGGTAGAAGCGATCGCGCGCCTGCTGGTGAAACACCGCATCGACGCCGTCACCGCCACCAACACCACGATTTCGCGCGAGGCCGTGCAGGGCGTGCCGAACGCGGAAGAGGCCGGCGGCCTTTCGGGCACGCCGGTGTTCGAGGCATCGAACCGGGTGATCCGCAAGCTGGCGCAGCATCTCGACGGCGCGCTGCCGATCATCGGCGTCGGCGGCATCATGAGCGGAGCGGATGCGCGCGCCAAGATCGAGGCGGGCGCGAGCCTGGTGCAGTTTTATACGGGTCTCGTCTACCGCGGCCCGGCGCTGGTGCCCGAAGTGGCACGGGCGCTGCGCGCGTAAGTGAGAGGGACGGGCGATGATCATCGGCGTCCCGCGTGAAATCAAGGATGGCGAGTTTCGCGTCGGCATGACGCCGCAAGGCGTGCGCGAGCTGCATGCGTTCGGCCATGAGGTGCTGGTGGAAACCGGGGCTGGTGCGGGCGTGGGCTTCGCCGATGCCGACTATGCCGCCGCCGGCGCGCGCATCGCCATGCAGGCGGCGGAAATCTACGACGCCGAACTGGTGGTCAAGGTGAAGGAGCTTTACCCGGCCGAGTTCGCGCTGCTGCATCCCGGGCTCACGGTGTTCGGCTTTCACCATCTGGCGCCGGACCCGGTGATGATGCAGGCGCTGATCGATGCGCGCATCACTGCCATCGCGTATGAGACGGTCGGCATGGGCGACGGGTCTCTGCCTATCCTCAAGCCGATGTCGCGCATCGCCGGACGCCTGAGCCTGGGCATCGCGATGTGGGCCTTGCAGATGAAAAACGGCGGCTCCGGCACGCTGCTCACCGGCGTCGAAGGGGTGGGGCCGGGCAAGGTGGTGATCCTCGGCGCTGGCGCTGCCGGCGGCAATGCGGCGGAAGTGGCGGTGGGGCTGGGTTGCGACACCGTGGTGTTCGCACGCGGGCGCAAGCGCCTGGACGAACTGCAGGCGCGCTTTCCCGGCCGGCTGCGCACGCGCGTTTCAACGCCGGAAGCCATCACCGAGGAAATCGCCGATGCGGATGCAGTGATCGGCGCGGTGCTGACACCCGGGCAGACCAGCCCGGTGCTGATCACCCGCGCCATGCTGCGCGGGATGAAGCGCGGCTCGGTGCTGATCGACATGGGCATCGACCAGAAGGGCATCGCCGAGACTTCGCGCCCGAGCAGTCACAGCGAGCCGTTGTATGTCGAGGAAGGCGTGCTGCATTATTGCGTGCCGAATATGCCCGCCGCAGTCGGGCGCAGCGCCACCCTTGCGCTGGCCGCCGCCACCCTGCCCTATGTGCTGACGCTAGCCCAGCACGGCGTGAAAGGGGCAGCGCAGCGCGACGTGGCGCTGGCCGAAGGCATCCAGTTGCACATGGGTCAGGTGACGCATGCGCACCTGGCGCGCGATACCGGCCGCGCCTATGTGCCGCTGATCCAGGCTCTCGCCTGAAGCAGGGGCGATCCCTGCGATAATCGATTTTATTCTTGTATTTTTGACCACGCGCACCATCTGCAACCGATGAGCACTTCCAACCGCATGCCGGTGGCGTTTTTCGGCCACGGCAGCCCGATGAATACCCTGGAGAGCAATCGCCATACCGACGCGTGGCGCGCGCTCGGCGTCACGCTGCCGAAACCGCGCGCCATCCTGATGGTCTCGGCGCACTGGTACACCGAGGGCACGGCGGTGACGGCGATGGACAAGCCGGCGACGATCCACGATTTCTTCGGATTTCCGCAAGCACTGTTCGATGTGCGCTATCCGGCACCCGGCGACCCGGCGCTGGCGGCGCGCGTGCGCGACATGCTGGCCCCTGCCGAAATCGGCATGGACCAGGAATGGGGCCTGGACCACGGCGCCTGGTCGGTGCTGGCGCATGTTTATCCGCAAGCCGACATCCCGGTGGTACAGCTGTCGATCAACGCGCGCCAGCCGGCGGCCTGGCACTACGACCTCGGTAAACGCCTCGCGCCCCTGCGCGATGAAGGCGTTCTGATTCTCGGCAGCGGCGACGTGGTGCACAACCTGCGCGTGATGCGCCGAGGTGCCGATGCGGCGCCTTATGAATGGGCAGAGCGATTCAATCAACAAGCGCGCGCCTGCATCGAAGCCGGCGAGCATGCGCCGCTGATCGCCTATGAAGCCCTGGGCGAAGACGCGCGCCTCTCCATCCCCACCCCTGAACACTATCTGCCGCTGCTCTACGTGCTGGGGGCGCAAGCCCCTGACGACCAGGTGAGTTTCGTCACCGACGGCATCGAGCTCGGCTCCATCAGCATGCTTACCTGCGTCATCGGCCCGCAATGAAATTTACTCACCTCGTACAGATCAACGATCTGCTCAACCCGCTGATCGACCTCCTGACCCGCGAGCAATTGTGGAGCGGCCTGAAGCTGCGCGCCGAGGACCCTTCGCAATTCGTCATCGGCCTGGACAGCTTCGAGCTGATCAGCCGCAGCGAGACCGAGCTTGTGCGCGAACTCCACTTCGGCCACTTGACCATACGCGACCACGTCACCTTCACGCCGATGCGCCATGTGCGATACGAAGTGGAAGCCGCTGGCGAAGTACCCGCCGCCACGCTGATCACCACCATCGAGGAGCCCGAGCCCGAGCAGTTGTTCGTGCGCTTCGAGTACGATACCAAGGCCGTCGAGGGCGGCCCGCCGGTGGACCCGTACTACCAGCAGTTCGTCAAGGATGCGTACAAGGAGGCCGACATCGACGCTATCCGCACCATCCGCCGCCTGGCCGAGGAAGGCCAGCTCGGGGCCGGGTCTGGGTCCGTACCCGGCCCCACCGTTTAGCGCGCGCGGCGCAATCCGCCCTATTGCCGCCTGGGGATTGACAGCCCGGCGGCGCCTCGCCACACTGCCCCGCACCTGTCGCGCTGTCCCGCGGCCGGTAGTACACAACAAGCCTGCGGGGAGACAAACCATGCGGTCCAGATTGCGCGTCGCGCTTGCCTGCGCGTTCGCCCTGTTGTGCAGCGCGCCTGCCGTGCTGCACGCCCAGGCTTATCCGAACAAGCCAATCCGCCTGATCGTGCCTTTCCCGCCCGGCGGCGGCAACGACGTCATCGGCCGCGCGATGGCGCAAAAGCTCACCGAGCGATTCGGCCAGCAGGTGGTGGTGGACAACCGCGCCGGCGCCAACGGCATCGTCGGCCTGCAGGCGCTGATGCAGTCCGCGCCCGACGGCTACACCCTGGGCGTGGGTGCCGCCGGGCCGATGGCGGTCAACCCCAGCCTGTACGACAAGCTACCCTACGACCCGGTGAAGGACTTTACCGCCATCAGCAACATGGTGAATTTCCCCTTGTTGCTGGTGGCGCATCCCTCGTTGCCGGCGAAGAACGTGAAAGAGTTGATCGCCCTGGCGAAAGCCAAACCCGGCACGATTTACTTCTCGTCACCCGGCAGCGGCAACTCCGGCCACCTCGCCGGCGAACTGTTCAACACCATGGCGGGCGTGAAGACCGTGCACGTGCCCTACAAGGGCCAGGGCCCGGCGCTGGCCGACCTGCTGGCGGGGCAGGTGCAGTTGCTCTACAGCAGCATCCCCTCGGTAATGCCGCACGTGCAGACCGGCCGCCTGCGCGCGCTGGCCATCGGCAGCGCCAAGCGCATTCCTTCACTCTCGGAAGTGCCGACCATCGCCGAGTCCGGCGTGCCCGGCTACGAGGCCTACTCCTGGGTCGGCATGATCGGCCCCGCGCACATGCCGCGCGAGCTCACGCAGCGCCTGAGCCGCGAAGTCAACGATGCGCTGAAGCAAAAAGATTTCAACGACAAGCTCAACAGCGAAGGCGCGCTGCCCGACGGCAATACGCCCGAGCAATTCACCGTCTACATCAAGGCCGAGATCGACAAGTGGGGCGCAGTGGTGCGCTCCGCCAATATCAAGGTCGACTAGACGCTTAACCCGCGAGGAACATCATGCCCGTCCCGAAGAATGCAAACAGCGCCGGTTTCAAGGCCGGCCTGGCGATGCGCAAAAAAGTGCTGGGCGCCGACTATGTCGAGCGCGCCATCGCCAACGCCGATTTTCTCGGCATGCCGTTCCAGGAAGTCGCCACCGAAATGGCCTGGGGGAAAGTTTGGACCCGTCCCGGTCTTGACCTTCCTAGCCGCAGCCTGGTGACGCTGGCCATGTGCATCGCGCTCAACCGCCCGAACGAAATCAAGATTCACCTGCGCGGAGCGCTGCGCAACGGCGTGACCCTGCTGCAGATCCGCGAGCTGCTGCTGCACTCCTTCATGTATTGCGGCGGCCCGGCGGCGCTGGATGCCTGCGCCACCGTGCGCGCCGCACTGCCGGAAATTCAGGCGGCTGAAAAGGCCGCGGCGAAAGCCGCCAAGAGCAGCGCGCGCAAGGCACCGCCAAAGAAGGCCGTGAAGAGCACGCGCAAGACCGCAACAAAAAAGTAGCAGGCCGCGCCGCCGTCCCCGGCGGCGCCCTCGGACTAGCGCGGGTTAACGTTTGGCGCCACGCTTCGGCGGCAAACCCGCCATCGATCCCAGCACCTCGGCCACCGACGCGGTATCTTCCCCCGCGAGTCCTTGCGCCATCGCCGCGTTGTAGATCGGCACGCAGGCGGTGAACAGCGGCGTCGGGCAATCGACCGACTTGGCCATGTCGCCGATCACCTGCATGTCTTTTTGCCACACCTGCACCTTCATGGTCGGCGGGGTGAACTGGCGCCTGGCCATCATGCCCATGCGCAGGCGCATCACGCCTGTTCCCAGCACGCCGCTGGGGCCGAACAGGTCGACCAGCTGCTGACCGTCCAGGCCCATCTTGCGCGCGAAGGTGATCGACTCGCCGTAGGCCACGTTGTAGATCGCCACCAGATGATTGGCGGCGAACTTGAACTTGGTGCCGTTGCCGAACGTGCCGACGTAGGGCAGGATGTCGGCGAATACCTTGAGCACCGGCATCACGCGTTTGGCCGCCACCTGCGGGCCGCTGACGAAAATGTTCCAGGTGCGCTCTTTCATGCGCACCGCGGTGCCGCTGATCGGGCAGTCGAGGGTGGCAATGCCGGCTTTTTGCCACAGCTTTTGCGCGGCTTCCTTGTCGGCGATCGGCAAGGTGCTGGTTTCGACGACGATGCGGCGCGGGCTACCCTTGGGCGACTTTTTCGCGGCTGCGACCTTTTGCGCCGTGTCGGCCAGCGCTGCCGCCGTGGCCAGCGAGGTGATGATGATTTCGGCGCCCTCCGCCACTGCGGTGCTCGAGGCCACCGGCCGGCCGCCGGCCTTTCTCAGGCGCGCGCGCGCCGGCGGCGCCGGGTCGTAGCCGATGACGCGATAGCCGTCCTTCAACAAGGCCTCGGCCATGGCGCCGCCCATGATCCCTAAGCCGATCACGCCGACCACCGGTTTGTCCATGACTGGTCTGTCCGCGATTGCTTTGCTCCTGCTCATGCTGCTGTCTCCGTTTGTTGTTGTGCCTTGCGGCGTTTTTAGACTTGTTGCACTGGCCCGGGCGCGACCTGCGTCACGCTGCCCTTGCTGCGCACGAGGCGGCAGCCACCGGTAAGCCATTTGCCGCCGGCCTGGCGCTGCATGATGTACAGGGCGACCCACAGCTGCCCTTCCTTGTCGGTCATCTGCACCGGCTGCAGCACTTCTTTTCCGTCCGTCTCGGGCTTGAGGAACACCACCGCGGCCGGGCGATAGACCACTGGGTAGCCGTTGCGCACCATGTTCATGAAGTTTTCGGCGGTGCCGAAGCTGCGGCGTATGCCGGGCGCGGCGAAGGAAAAGGCCTTGGCCGCATCGTCGGCGGCAAAGGCGTCGAGCTGCCCGCGAATCACGCTTTCGATCGCCTTGGTGTCGGCACCGCTCATCGCCGCGTCCTGCGCGCCGGCGGCGCCCGCGCATGCCAGCATGAATGCACCAACCCAATTCAGGAGATTCAACAGGAACGGTCTGCGCGTTTGCGTCTGGTTCATGGCGGCGGCCTCGAGAAGGATGGGCAAGCCAGTGTAGCAGCCGCGCTTTAGCCGCGGCGGCGGCGGATCGCCTCGATGATCGCGGCGTTGTCCCACTGCCCTTCGCCATGCGCCATGCAGTCGTTGATCATATCGACATAGACGCTGCCGAAGGGCAGACCCTGGCCACGGCGCTCGCCGTATTCGAGCATCAGCTTGAAGTCCTTCAGGCTCTGGTCGATGCGGCTTTGCGGCGCGTCGAACTTGCGGCCGACCATGTTGTTGCCCTTGGTGTCCATCACCGCCGAATAGGCGGCTGACTCGCGCACCACGCCGAAGAATTTTTCGACGTCGAGACCTGCCTGCTCGGCAAACGCCAGGCCCTCGGCCATTGCCGCGCGGTTCAGGCCCAAGGTCAGGTTGACGGCGAGCTTGGCGCGCGCGCCGTTGCCGGCGGCGCCGAGATAATGGCGCTTCGGGCAAATCGCTTCCAGCACCGGCTGCACGCGCTGCGCCGCCGCTTCTTCGCCGCCGATCAGGCCGACGGCATCGCCACGCGCCACCTGCATGCTAGTGCCGGAGATCGGCAGTTCGACAAAATCCACCGGGCCGCCCGCCAGGCGCGCGGCCAGGCTTTCGATACGGTCGGGGTCGCAGGTGCTGGTGCAGACCACGGTGACGCGACGGCCGGCGTCGCGCGCTGCGGCGGCAATGCCCTCAGTGCCACCACCGCCCTCGGTCACCTGCTCCACTTGCGTGGTGTCGAACACCGCCAGAACCAACACGTCGCAGCGCTGCACGGCTTGCGCCACGCTGTCGGCACTGCTGCGCCCCGCGCCGGTGAAAGCGGCGCGCTTGGCAGGATCGACGTCGTAGCCGAGGAGTGAAAAACCCGCGCCGGAGAGACGGGTTGTAATAGCCGAGCCCATCAGGCCCAGACCGAGAACTGCGATGGGGAGTTGCATGGTTGTGTTTCCGTGTGCCCGCTATTGCGGTTTCGTGATGCTGTCAGCCGTCCGCCTTGATATGCGCCTGCTTGACCACCCGCGCGAAGCGCTCGACCTCGGCATGGAACACCTTGGCGAACTCCGCCGGGGTGCTGGCGATGATGGTGAAGCCCTGGGCGTCGAGCGCGGCGCGCACGTCCGGCAGTTTGAACGCCTTTTGGATTTCTTCATAGTAGCGGTTGGCGATTGCCGGCGGCGTGCCGGTGGGCAGGAAAAAGCCGAACCAGGTCTGCACTTCCATGCCGGCCACGCCCGCCTCGGCCATGGTCGGGATTTGCGGCGCCAGGCTGGAGCGCACCGGCGCGGTAATCGCCAGGCCGCGGGCCTTGCCGGCCTTGAAATGCTGCACGATGGTCGGCACCGGGGCGAACATCATGTTCACCTGCCCGCCGATGGTGTCGTTGACCGCCTGCGGGCTGCCCTTGTAGGCGATGTGGGTCATCTCCAGCCCGGCATTGAGCTTGAAAATCTCGCCGGCGAAATGGGCGATGCTGCCGTTGCCGAAAGAGGCGTAGGTATACACCCCTGGCTTGGCCTTGACCTCGGCGATCAACTCCTTGACGTTTTGCGCCTGCATAGTCGAGTTGACCGTGAGTATCAGCGGTACGGCGGCGGCTTGCGACACCGGCAGGAAGGCCTTGAGCGGATCGTAGTTCTGCGCGTTCAGGCTGGGGTTGATGGCGGCGGCGGTGGATTCCAGCATCAGGGTGTAGCCGTCCGGCTTGGCGCGCGCCACCATTTCTTCGCCGATCAGGCCGTTGCCGCCGGGCCGGTTGTCGATCACCATCGGCTGGCCGAGAGCCGCCGCCATTTTCGGCACGATGATGCGCGCCATCACGTCGGTGGAACCGGCGGCGACCATCGGGATGATCAGGCGGATCGGCTGCGAGGGAAATACGTCGTCGGCCCAGGCCGGCGAGGCGCAAGCGCCCAGCCATCCACCCAAAACCAGCCAGCAGGAAGTTGCGCGCATCGGTGTCTCCTCGGCAGACGCTTGGGGCAACCCGGCGCCGCTCATGCGGATTTATTGGTGCGCCGATTCTACCGAGGCCGGCGGCGCGTTTCGCGCATACCGTGGATTAACGCGGGCCGCCTTCGGCCACCCGTTGACGCAGCGCCACCGCCAGGTCGCGCGCGATGGCCGGCCAGTTCACCCCGGTGCCCGGCGGATGGCGGAATACGCGCACCGAGCCGTACCACGGCGTCGCCTCGCCCTCCAGGCCCCAGCGCCAGTCCGGGTCCGGCCGGGCGATCAGCCAGGTCGGCAACGCCAGGGCGCCGGCCAGGTTCGCCACCGAGGTGTCGACGGCGATCACCAGGTCGAGCTGGCACATCAGCGCGGCAGTAGCGTAGAAATCGCTTAAGTGCGTGGAGACGTCGGCGATGCCGAGTTGCTGTGCGCCGGCATTGGGCTCTTCGGCCAGCGAGACCCAGTCCACACCCTCCACCTCGAGCAGCGGCTGTAATGCGGCCAGCGGCACGCTGCGCTTGGCGTCGAAGACCCCGGGATGGCCGGCCCAGCACAGCCCTACGCGCAGCCTGCCGGCGCGCGGCGGCAACCATTGCTGCGCGGCCTGCAGGCGCGCGGCATCGACTTGCAGGTAGGGCTCGAAGGTGCGCAACTGCGGCACGTCCAGGCCCAGCAGCAGCGGCAGATGGGTCTGCGACACCTGCCAGTCGAAGCCCTCGCCCTCCGGCCCGTTGGTGAACACCGATTCGAACAGGCCGGTGGCCTGCGCCAGGCGCGCCAGCGGCGCGCGGATCAGCAGGTTTAAGCGAACGCGCGGTTCGCGTGCACGCAGGTGATGGGCGAAGCGCAGGAACTGGATCACGTCGCCGTAGCCGCTGTGGGTCAGCAGCAGCAGGCGCGCGTCGCCCAGCGGCCGGCCGTCCCACACCGGGCAGATGGCGCGATTCACATAAGTGCCGCCCAGGCATTCGGCGATCACCCATTCGGTCAGGCCCTGCTGCAGCGCGCCCTGGCGCAGCAGGGCGGTAGCGAGGTAGACCCGCGCCAGCGGCGTGGCGGGGCGCAGCGCCACCGCGCGGCGAAAATGCGCCAGCGCTTGCGCATATTGCGGCGGCGCATCGGCCCGCCCAAGTTCGCGCACGCAACCGAGCAATGTCTGGCAGTGCATCGCGTCCGGCACCAGCGCCGCGGCGCGCTCGATCAGGACGCGCGCCACCTCGAAGTCACCACGAAAAAAAGCCTGCTCCGCCAGCATCGCCGCGGCGCGCGCGCCAAGATGCCCGGGATCGGCCGCGACCGCCTGCAGCAATTGCGCCGACTGCGCGAATTCGCCGTGCCGGCCAAGCACCTCCGCCAGCAGCATCTGATCGAGCACGCTCGCTGGATCGGCCGCCAGCAATTGACGCAGCAGCGCTTCTGCCTCTTGCAGTTGCGCGCCGGCCGCCAGGTACCCCGCTGCTTCGCGGCGTTGCGGCTGCGCGCACAACTCATCCAGAAAGTAGGCGGGAAAGCCGTCCTGCGCAAGCCAGGTGCGCAAGGCGGAGCGGTTGGCCTCACTGGCGGAAACTGGCGGCGGCGCGGCGGCGGGCGGCGCCGCAGACTCCAGGGCAGCGGTGCCCGGCGTGGCGGCACGGGAGAACAGCCGTCCAAGCATCATCGGAGCACCGTGAGAAAAATCGGATTCGACATCGGTGCATTATCCCCGATGTCGCCCAGGCGGCCGGCACGCCGGAAAATCAAAAAAAAAAATCCCCCCACCCTTGCGAGTGGGGGGATAACTTAGGCCGGTCGGCGCGAGCAGGTGCGCTGAAACGGCCTTACCGTCTAACCCAAATCGACGGGCACGAAGATTTTTGCGTCTTCGCGCTGCACCAGGAGAGCGACGCGCTTGCCGGCCTTGTTCACCAAGCTGCGCAATTCGTCGACCGTAGTTACCTTGTTGCCATTCAGGGAAAGGATGATGTCGCCGGGCTGGATGCCGGCGCGCTCGGAGGGGCCGGCGACCTGTTCGACCACCAGGCCTTCGGCGCCGACCTGCTTTTTCTCGTCACGGTCGAGCGGACGCACCGCCAGGCCGAGCCGGCCCTGGTCGGCCTTCTCGGTGTCGGCCTTGGCCACCTTGGTATCCTGCAGCTCGCCGATCTTCGCTTCGATCGTCTTCGGCGCGCCCTTGCGCACAAGGTCTATCCTGGCGCGGCTGCCGGGACTGATGTCGGCGATGCGCGCCGACAAATCGCCCGAGCCTTCGACGGCGCCGCCGTTGACTGCGGTGATGACGTCGCCGGGCAAGAGGCCCGCCTTGTCAGCTGGGCTGCCGGGCTCGATCGAGCTGACCAGCGCGCCGCTCATGCCCTTGAGACCAAAAGAATCGGCCAGCGCCTGGTTGACGTCCTGCACCGAGACGCCGATGCGCCCGCGCACCACCTTGCCGTGCGCCAGCAACTGGCTTTGCACCTTGGCCACCACGTCCATCGGGATGGCGAAGGACAGGCCCTGGTAGCCGCCGCTGCCGGAGTAGATTTGCGAGTTGATGCCGATGACCTCGCCGCGCGCATTGAACAGCGGGCCGCCGGAGTTGCCGGGGTTCACAGCCACGTCGGTCTGGATGAAGGGCACGTAGGCGTCACCGGGCAGGTTGCGCGACTTGGCGCTGACGATGCCGGCGGTGGCGGTGTTTTCAAACCCAAATGGTGAGCCGATCGCCAGCACCCATTCGCCGACCTGGGCTTCAGCCGGATTGCCGATGCGCACCACCGGCAGGTTCTTGGCGTCGATCTTGATTACGGCCACATCCGAGCGCTTGTCCACGCCGATCACCTTGGCGCGGAATTCACGCTTGTCGGTGAGTTTCACATCCACTTCCTGGGCGCCATCGACCACGTGGGCGTTGGTGATGATCACGCCGTCAGCCGAGACGATGAAGCCGGACCCCAGGCCGCGCGACAGTTGCGGGCCCTTCGGGGTCTGCTGCTGCGGAATGCCGAAGCGCTTGAAGAATTCGAACAGCGGATCGTCCGGGCTGGTCTGCGGGCCGCCGCGGCGCTGGGCGGCGCCGTTGTCGCCGTCGCTGCCGTCACGCACGCCGGTGACGGTGATGTTGACTACCGCCGGGCCATAGGCTTTAACGATGCTGGAGAAGTCCATTGCCTGCGCGCCCGGCACCATCAGGGGCGCGGCGGAGGCGGTAGGGACAATGGCCTGCGCGCGGGTCATGCCCGGCAGGCCGGCTTCAACGTAGACGTAACCCGTAGTCGCGATAACCGCCGCGGCGATGATGCTGCGGGACAGGGAATTGACACGCATATTGTTCTCCTGGCTTTTCTTTGGGGCTTTCGACCCGATGGAGAACATGCTAGTGGCGCTGTCTTAAGCCCACCTTAAAAGCCAGGCCTTGTTTTGCCGCAATCGGCGTTCCCGTTAGCTCTATTTGTAAGCAGATGTTTCCGCTGTTCGCGCGGTGGGTTCGGGGAAAATGGCGACCACGCGCAGGCCGCCGCCGGGGGCATCCTGCAGTTCCACCCGGGCGCCGTGGATTTCGGCGATATTCTTGACGATCGCCAGCCCCAGGCCGGTGCCGGGGGCACTGGCGCCGGGAACGCGATAAAAACGGTCAAACACCCGCTCGCGCTCCTGCGGGGCGATGCCGGGCCCGGTGTCGCTGACAGTCAGCATCGGCGCTCCCTCGACAGCATAGACCTCGACATCGACCTTGCCGCCGGGCGGGGTATAGCGCAGCGCGTTGTCCACCAGGTTGCCTACCAGGGCTTGCAGGGCTTCGAGGTCGCCCGCCACTACGCAGGCTTCGGCGCGCGCCAGGCCCAGGTCGATGCGCCGCTCCAGGGCGAGTGCGGTGCGCTCGGCGATCACCGCACGCGCCAGCTCGGGCAGGTCTATACGGGTGAAGCGGCGTTCGGCGGCGGCCGGTTCCTGGCGCGCCAGGGTGAGCAACTGCTGCACCAGGTGGCTGCCGCGCTCGACCCCGGCTTTCAGTTTGTGCAGGGCTTCGGCGCGTTCGTCCTCGTTCTGTGCGCGGGCCAGCAGGTCGGTCTGGAGCTTGATCGCGGTCAGCGGGGTGCGCAGTTCGTGGGCCGCGTCGGCCAGGAAAGCGCGCTGCGCCGCCAATGCGCGGTCCAATCGCCCCAGCAGGCTGTTCAGGGCCTGCACCAGCGGCTGCACCTCTTCGGGTACCGAGGCTTCCTTCACCGGGTCAAGCGCGGAAGCGCTGCGCGCATCGACCTCGGCGGCGATGCGCCGCAACGGCCGCAAGCCGCGGCCGACGATGAACAGGATCGCCACCCCGAGCACCGGCAGCAGCAACAGCAGGGGCGTGACGGTGCGGAAGGCGATGTCCTGCGCCAGCTGGCGGCGCGCCTGCATCGGCTGCGCCACCTGCACCACGTTGGCGCCGACCAGCGAGCTGTAGACGCGCCAGGCGCCGTTCGTCGTCTGCACGGTGGAAAAACCCAGCTCGGCGCGCTCCGGCAGGCGCGAGGAGGGACGCGAGAAATACAGTTGCACGCCGGCGCGGTCCCAGATCTGGATCACCACGCTGCCGTCGTCGCTTTGCTCGATGCTCTGCACTTCAGGGTCGATGGCGGAGAAGGAGCGGCCCGGGAGGGAACGCGCGACCTGCTCCAGGTGATAGTCAAACAGGTCGTTGGCTTCCTGGCGCGCCAGCACGTAGACGGCGGCCGAAGCCACCAGCACGCCCAGGGTCAGGGTCGCCAGAAGCAGGATCAGCAGGTGGCGGCGGATCGAATTCATTGCCGGGAGTAGGACCGCCTTGTTGGCCCGCGGTTCATGCCTGTTTGGGCACGGTGTAGCCGACCCCGCGCACGGTCTTGATGAAATCGGTGCCGAGCTTTTTGCGCAGGGCGTGGATATAGACCTCGACCGTGTTGCTGCCGACCTCCTCGGACCAGCCGTAGAGCTTTTCTTCCAGTTGCGTACGCGACAGCACGGCGCCGGGGCGCTCGGTCAGTGCCTGCAACAGCGCGAATTCGCGGCCGGAGAGGGTCAGCGCGCGACCGTCGAAAGTCGCCTCATGGGTCGCCGGGTTCAGGCTCAGGGCGCCATGGCGCTGCACGCTTTCGGCATTGCCGGCGCGGCGCCGCACCAGGGCGCGCACCCGCGCGGCCAGCTCGTCGAGGTCGAAAGGCTTGACCAGGTAGTCGTCGGCGCCGGCGTCCAGGCCTTTGACGCGGTCGGCGACGGCGTCGCGCGCGGTGATCAGGATCACCGGCACGGCGGATTTTTTCTGCCGCAGGGAGGCCAATACCTCCATGCCGGCCTTTTTCGGCAGCCCGAGGTCGAGCAGCATCAGGTCGTAGACGCCGGTGGCCAGGGCCAGTTCGGCGGCGGCGCCGTCTTCGACCCAGTCGACGGCAAAGCCTTCCTGGCGCAGGCCCTTGCGCACGCTTTCGCCCACCATGGCGTCATCTTCTACCAGCAGGACTCGCATCTATCTGATTTTCCGCCTGGATTCCCACGTGGCGCCTGGAGTCGGCGATTGCGGCCGGGATTGGGGATTGCGGGATTGACGGCAATCCGCCGGCATTGTGCCATTGTGCCGCACCCACGCGGGCGACGGTACGGCCGATCTGCCCCTAGGGCCTATTCCCGGCGGTGCCTACGCGAATAATCCTGGACTTGGCGGCTGGCGCGGCCCTGAGCGCAAAGACCGCCGGCTATCCATGTTCGAGCGGCGATAAATTATCCATATCAATGGATTATGAAATTTCAATTGGTAATGGCTATCAATCGCGCCTAAGCTTGGATTCATGCGCAATCCGCGCCTGTATCGAAAAAGAGAACACCATGCTCAAACCCGCCATCGCCGCAAGCCTGACCCTGGTGGCCGGCGCCGCCGTCCTTACCGAACTGCTTGCCGCCTGCGCCCAGGCCGTCTAAGCCGCAGTCAGCTCAGGAGAGAACCGATGAGCCAATCAAGCGAGACCACTATCCTCACCACCGCCTCCGGCGTGCCGGTGCCGGACAACCAGAATTCGATCACTGCCGGCCCGCGCGGCCCGGTGCTGCTGCAGGACCATCACCTGCTTGAGAAGCTGCAGCACTTCAACCGCGAACGCGTGCCCGAGCGCGTGGTGCACGCGAAGGGCTCCGGCGCCTACGGCACCTTCACGGTGACCCGCGACATCACGCAGTACACGCAGGCGCGGCTGTTCGAGACGACCGGCAAGCAGACCGAGGTGTTCGTGCGCTTTTCCACAGTCGGCGGCGAGAAGGGCTCGGCCGATACCGAGTGTGACCCGCGCGGCTTCGCGGTGAAGTTCTATACCGAAGAAGGCATCTGGGACCTGGCCGGCAACAATACCCCGGTGTTCTTCATCAAGGACCCGAGCAAGTTCCCCGACTTCATCCACACGCAAAAGCGCGACCCCGAGACCAACCTCAAGTCCAACACGATGAAGTGGGATTTCTGGTCGCTCTCGCCCGAGGCGCTGCACCAGGTCACCACCCTGTTCTCGGACCGCGGTACGCCCGACGGCTATCGCCACATGCACGGCTTCGGCAGCCACACCTTCAGCATGCTCAATACCAGGGGCGAGCGCTTCTGGGTGAAGTGGCACTTCAAGACCATGCAGGGCGTGAAGAACCTGCTGCCGCAGGACGCCGGGCGCCTGGCGGGCGAGGACCCGGACTATGCGCAGCGCGACCTGTTCAGCGCGATCGAGAAGGGCGACTTCCCGAAGTGGCGCGTGTGCGTGCAGATCATGCCGGAGCTGGATGCCGACAACTACCGCATCAATGCCTTCGACCTGACCAAGGTGTGGCCGCACAAGGATTACCCGCTGATCGAAGTCGGCGTGATGGAACTGAACCGCAACCCGGATAACTATTTCGCCGACGTCGAGCAGGCGGCCTTCTCGCCCGCCAACGTGGTGCCCGGCCTGTCGTTCTCGCCGGACAAGATGCTGCAGGGCCGCATCTTCGCGTATCACGACGCGCACCTGTACCGCATCGGCACCAACTACCAGCAGTTGCCGGTGAACAAGACGCGCAGCCCGGCCAACAATTACCAGCGCGACGGCCATATGCGTTTCGACGGCAATCGCTGCGGTCAGCCGAACTACGAGCCGAACAGCGTGGGCAGCGCACCGAAGCAGGCGCCGGCCTACCGCGAGCCACCGCTTCGCATCCAGGGCGACGCGGACCGCTACGACCATCGCATCGGCGACGACTACTACACCCAGCCCGGCGACCTGTACCGCCTGCTGCCGGCCGACGAGAAGGAGCGGCTGGCGGCCAACATTGCCGGTTCGATGGCGGGCGTGGCCGACGATATCGTCCAGCGTGCCCTGAACCATTTCTACAAATGCGACCCGGCCTATGGCGAGGGCATTGCGCGGCACCTGGGCATCGAGTTGAAAAAAGCCGCCTGAGTTCATCTCCCTGAAGCAGCCTCCGGACTGCATTTGGCCCCCGCGTTTCTGCCGGGGCTTTTTTATTGGCGTGGCACTGAAGTTGCATCATCCGGGACATCAATATCGCGCTGGAGAGCCGCCATGCTGGTGATGCAACACCCGGTGTTTCGCCGCTTCTGGTATCCGACCATCGCCCTCTCGTCTCTGCGAGACGGTCCACTGCCCTTCACCCTGCTGGGACAGAAGCTGGTGTTGTGGCTGGATGCGGCCGGGGCACCGGTGGCGTTTCACGACAAATGCCCGCACCGCGGCGTGGCATTGTCGGTGGATAGCAAGGTCGTCGATGGTGCATTACGCTGCGGCTACCATGGCTGGCGCTTCGGTCCCACCGGCCAGGTGGTGGAGATTCCGCAGCAGCCAGGGCAAAGCACCGCCGGCCACCGGCGCTGCGCCACCAAGGTGAACGTGCAGGCGCGCTACGGCTACGCGTGGGTCTGCCTGGACGAGCCGCTGGCGGGCATTCCGAACCTCGACCATGCCGCAGACCCGGCATTTCGCCAGGTGTTCGAGTTCGACGAGCCGTGGAACGTCAACATGTTCCGCATCATCGAGAACGCGCTGGACATTGCCCATGTGAGCTATGTGCATGGGGGCACTTTCGGCACGGAAACGAAACCCGTATATACGCGCCTGGAGATGATCGACGAGCCCGAGACGCTGGGCTTTCGCTGCAACTTCGGCGTGGTCAATCCGCCCGACCAGCAAAAGAATCTCGGCATCGCCGCCGGCGAGACGGTGCGGCGCCAGCGCATCCTCACCTGGATGCCGGGCACCTTCAACATCCACATCACCTACCCGAACGGGCTGATCCATTCCATCTGCGGCTTCGCCACGCCGATCTCGGACAGCCAGGTGCAGCGCATCCAGTTCGTCTTTCGCAACGACAGCGAGGCCGACGCGCCGGCGGAAAACGTCGCCGCCTTCGACCGCCGCGTGCAGGCCGAAGACAAGCGCCTGCTCGAAACGATGGAGGCGGACTTTCCCTTGAGCCCGCACGCCGAAGCCCAGATGGCGATGGACCGCGCCGGGCTGATGCTGCGCCAGCGTTTGGTGAAACTCATTCTCGCGCACGATCCCAATGCGGACCTGGTGCGCGCCGAGCTGGAGCGGGATGGTGATACCGCACTACGGCTCGTTGACGTAGCCGCTTAGCAATGCGTCCTTAAAACGCCAACGCACCCGCAAGGGTGCTTGGCGTTCGTAGCCTTTCAGTATCGAAAATCATCCGGCTCCGCCGGTGATTTTCGGTCTGGTCAGGCCGGCCAAAAGTAGGTTTGTACTTTTGGACGTTATATCTTGAACTTCTCGATCTGCCCCTGCAGCTCGCTCGCGCATTGGCGCAGGTTCAGCGCCACTTCGCGGTTGTTGCCGGTGAGCGCCGAATTCTCTTCGGCGGCCTGGGCGATCGATTCGAGGCGGCGCGCAATGTCTTCGCTGGCCACCTTCTGCTCATTGACGGCGGTGGCGATCTGCCCGGCCAGGGTGGCGGTGTCGCGCGTCCTGGCGTCGATCTTTTCCAGCGAGACGCCGACGTTTTGCACCAGCTCGACGCCGCCCGTCATTTCGCGGGCGACGGTGTTCATGCGCGCGACCGCACTTTCGGTCTCGGCCTGGATGGTGCCGATCATCTTCGAGATTTCCTGCGCCGAGGCGCCGGTGCGCTCGGACAGCTTACGCACCTCGTCGGCCACCACCGCGAAGCCGCGGCCCTGCTCGCCGGCGCGCGCCGCTTCGATGGCGGCGTTGAGCGCCAGCAGGTTGGTCTGGCCGGCGATTTCGCCGATCACCTTGATGATGCCGGAGATTTCGCGCGAGCGTTCGCCCAATTGGTTGATCTGCTGCGCCGAGCCGTTGATACCTTCGGCGATGCGGCGCATTTCGCCGATCGAATGGCCGATCACCTTGCTGCCTTCATCCGAGGCCTGCTTGGCCGCGAGCGTCGAGGCCGAGGCTTCGCCGGCGCTGTCGGCAACGTGGGTGATGCTGACGGTGAGCTCTTCGACCGAAGCGGCCATCGAGGCGGCGGCCTCGCTTTGCTGGCTGGTGGAGCGGGCGATTTCACCGGCCGCACGGTCCAGCTCGTCGGAGGAGCCGCCGATACGCTTGACCGCGCCGGCCACATTGGCCATCAGCGCCTGCACGCCGGCGCCGCTTTGGTTGAAGCAGCGGCCCAGCACGTCGAACTCGTTCCTGGATTTTTCCGACAGGCCCTCGACGCGCGCCGTCAGGTCGCCCTCGCCCTGGCGCTGCATCGCTAGCATCACCGGATTCAGGCGCCGCAGACTCAACATCAGCAGGCCATAGATCAGGCCGATCAGCAGCAGCGCCGCGATCGATGCCTGGATCACCAGCTGATTGCGCAGCGCAGTGGATTCCTCGAGGAATTCACTCATGAAGGCGCCGCCGCCGACCACCCAGCCCCAGGAGGGGATTTCCATGAAGACAGAGAGGCGGTCCTTCAGCTTGCCGCCGTCGGCGGCATCGGGCATGTCGAAATGCAGCACGCCGTTTTTCGATTTGGCGATTTCCTTGATGGCGGCGTAGACCGGGGTGGGGCCGAACGCTTGCTTGATGGTCTTGCCTTCGAACTTGGGATGTACCGTGAACACGCCGGCGTCGTCGTCGTTCTTCGGGCGGAAGGCGTAGAGGTAGCCGGTATTGCCGATCTTCACGCCGGAGAGAATCTTCTTGAAGTCGGCCATATCCTTGGTCAATTCGGCGCGGATGGTAATGGCGGCGATCATGTTGCCCTTTTCATCCTTCACCGGCACCAGGTGCGAGGAGTAATAGCGGCCATCGCGCTCGACCATGGTGCTGGTGGGAACGCCGCTGGCATAGGCCTTCTCCTGCGCGTCGCCCTTGGGAATGATGGTGCCCATGGTCGGCTTGCCGTCCGGCGTCTTCAGCAGCGAGGCGACCCGGTAGAGTTCGCCCTTGTAGCGCATCAGGAAAGCCGCGTCGACGCCGGCGCGATCCTTGAACTCGTCGAGCAGACGGGTATTGCCGTTCACCACTTCGCGGCCGACTTTCAGCGTCGGCAGTTCAGTCGGGCCGGTGGCAACCAGCTTGTCTTCGATGGTGACCTTGCCGGGAAGGTATTTGACGAACTGGTCGGAGTTGCGCTCCGCGCGGGCGATGCCCTGGCGGTAGGCGTACTCCATCAGGTCGGTGACCACCCTGAGCTGGGCTTTCAGGTCATGCTCGGCCACATCGCCGGCGGTCTTTTCCATCTTCGCGCTCACCACCGTGATCAGCACGGCAAATACCAGCGAGCACAGCGCCAGCGTCACGACGAAGACCTGGCGTCCAATCGGCATTTGAAAAAACTTGTTCACGTTTGAAGTCCTCATGTGGGGTCGGGTGGCCGACCAATGGCCAAAGGGTTCCCGTGGGGAGCCGCGCAGTTTGAAACACGGCGGCTTTTCTTCCCACATCAAGGTTATTCGCAACGGCGCATTCGCAAGCCCCGGAAAAGAGGCTTGTTTACCGGCCTTTTTCGCGGCCAGGAGCCGACCTGCATCAACAGCGGCTAGGAGCCGCCGAACCAGTTGTAGCCCTGGTCTTCCCAATAGCCGCCGGGGTTGGTGTTGGTGACGAACATCGACATCACGTGCTTCGGGTTCTTGTAGCCGAGCTTGGTCGGCATGCGGATTTTCATCGGGTAGCCGAAATCCGCCGGCAGGGTATGGTCGGCGAAGGTTAGCGCCATGATGGTCTGCGGATGCAGCGCGGTCGGCATGTCGATGCTGGTGAAATAATCGTCGGCGCACTTGAAGCCGATGTACCTGGCCGTCTTGTCGGCGCCGATTTTTTCCAGGAAGGTCCTGAACGGCACCCCGCCCCAGCGGCCGATCGCGCTCCAGCCTTCAACGCAGATGTGCCGCGTGGTCTGCGCCATTTGCGGCAGCGCGGCCAGTTCGGCCAGGGTCCAGGAACGCTTGTCGGCGACAAGGCCCGAGACCTCCAGCTTCCAGGTGGACCCGTCGACCTCGCGCACCTGGTCGACGTCGTAATAGGCGTTGAACGGAAACGGCACCTTGATCATGCTGTCCGGATAGGTCGGCGCCAGCCGATCGGGGTTGAAAATCGCCCACTGCACGCGGTCGTTGAAGCGCGAAATGCCGGTCAGCATCTTGTCGAGCGCTTCATCGCTGCTGGTGTCGCAGCCGGTGAGCATGGCCAGCGAGCCCAGGCTCATCGAATACTTCATGAACTGGCGGCGCGCCGGCGCGTCCAGTCGCTTGGCGACTTCGTTGATCAGGTGGCGATCCGCCTGCGCGGTGACCTTCTTGGCAAAGGGCGATTTCATGCGGCCTCCACGACGCCGGCCTTGGCGCGGCCGGTGATGATGGCGATAAATGTCTTGGGTACCAGGGCGACCATCACGACATGCACGGCGACGAAAAACACGATCAGCGCCATGCAGAAGAAATGCACCCGCCGCGCGAATTCGTAGCCGCCGAGCAATTCGGTGATCACGCCGAACTGCACCGGCTTCCAA
Organism: Betaproteobacteria bacterium; assembly: GCA_028292405.1. Lineage (GTDB taxonomy): Bacteria > Pseudomonadota > Gammaproteobacteria > Burkholderiales > JAEUOS01 > JAQGMJ01. The sequence continues at coordinate 17,577 of JAQGMJ010000027.1, read as the reverse complement.
ATCGCCAGGCCGCTGACGACCACGCCGGCGATCAGCAGCATCACGCCGACGTAAGCAAGCTTTTGCACCGCGTTGTAGTGCGTGGGGTCGGCATGCGCGAGCCGGCCGCGCAGCGCCTGGCCGAGATCGTGCAGCACTTCGCCGGGCCGGATCGGCCAGAACTTCATCCGCAGGCGCCCGCTGGCGATGTTGTAGACCAGGTAGAGCAGCCCGTTGGCCACCAGCAGCCACATGGCGGCGAAATGCCACTGGATCGCCCCGCCGAGCCAGCCGCCTAGGGTGATCGCCTTCGGAAAACGGAAGGGGAACAGCGGCGACGCGTTGTAGATTTGCCAGCCGCTCATCACCATCAGGATGATGGCGATCGCATTGCCCCAATGGCAGATGCGCACCATTGCCGGATGCACTTTCACCCAAGTTGTTTTGTCCGCACTCATGCGCACTCCTTGATGCTGCACCGGCCGGGACCGGCAAACGGCGCAAGAATGCGCCGATTTTGCCTTTTCCGCCAGTCAGTATGACTACCTAGGAGGAGATACGCGCAAGCACGCCGGTCAGATGGCGCCGGCGTTGCGATCAGGGGGCATCAGGAAGCGGGCGCCACGCCACGAGGGCACATGCCCTAGGGAGCGGGCACGCCGTTACGAGCGGGCACGCCGTTACGAGCGGGCACGCACCTGATAGGCCTGGTCGAGTTGCTGCTGCGCCAGTTCCACCGCACGCTCCAACCCGCCGACGCGCGCCTCGTAGGCCTCGTTCAGCCGCGAATAGCCGTTCGCCGTGCCGATGCGTTCGCCCGGCAGCGGCTCGCGGCCATTCTGCAGCGCGGCCTGCGCCGCACGCAGATTTTGCTGCGCGCGCATTACATTCGCATCGGCCTCGGCCAGGCGCTGCAGGTGGGCATCCGCCCGCGCGCCCGTGCCCTGTGCCTGGGGCATCGCAGCGCGGCTGCTGTAAATGGTCTGCTGGTCGGAACTCAGCGCCTTCGAGTCCATCTCGCCCAGGATTTCCACGCCCTTGGGCCGGGTGTTCGAATAGACCATCTCGCCGTCCGAGCCGCGGTATTTGTAGATCGTGTCGGCCTGCGCGGCGCCGGCCATCAGCACTGCAGCAGCGGCACCCGCCAACATCCAGGAATGCTTTTTCATCGGAATCTCCTTCGCGGGCCAATGCCCAACATGCCGAGGAGTATCCGATGCGACTGGCGCAAAAGCGGTCGGCTGCCGCCGGTTTTGCTGTCCGGCGTTGCCCTACATCGCGCCTGGTCAAAACCAGTGCCCGGCTCGGGCGGCCAGGAAGGCCAGGACAACCACCACCAGGCTGACCACCGCCTTGAAGCCGAATATCTGGGCGAAAGCCTTGCCCAGGTCGATGGCGGTGCGCATGAACCCCAGGCGGAATGCCCCCAGCACCAGGCGGATGAAGGCGCCAGTGGCGCTGGCGTCGCGCAAATCGGGGTTCTCGCGCAGCCAGCGCGCATATTTCACCAACTCCAGCCCCATGGCCGCCAGCCCGCCACCCAACAAGCAGCCGTAGACGATCGATTCCCCCGGCTGGCGCAGCCACAGGTAAAACAGCCCGGAACAGGCCGCCGCCGGCGCCAGTAGGAACAGCGCCGACGGCAAGCTGGGACGTTCCAGGGGGCCGAGCGGTTCTTCCGCCGGAGGCAACACAGGAGACGAAGCGGGAGGCATGGCAGGAGGCGCAGCCGGGTCGGGCGGCGGGTCGGGCAGAACGGGTGAGGTCAAGCAGAACTCCGGAAACGGGCCGGCAAACCAGCCGGCGGACGCTATTCTAAGAGAGTAGCGCCGGTGGCGCCGAGCGGCGGCGGGATTGGCGCAGCCACGGACGGGCGCGGGCGGGCCGGCGGGAACCGCCGCCCCCCCAGGCGCTGTGCCTTCAGGAACGCAAGAAGGCCGGCGCTTCCCGCATCACGGAGGCCGCAGGCACGGCGGGTGCTGCCGGTGCAGGCACCTGACGCGCCAGCACCGCAGGGCGCCGTTCCGGTTCCGCCGTTTCCGCTTGCGGCCCGGCCAGCACCTGGTCAATCCAGGCGCTGACCGGGCTCCACTCCGTAAGATAGGTGGCCACTTTTTCCGGCGGCATGTCGAAGATCGCCATGCCTTGCTCCAGGCAGCGCGCGTAGGCCTGCGCCTCGCGGATGGTGCCCAGGTGCGCCAGTCCCAGTCCGGTCGCCCATTGCTCCAGCACGGCCGCGTTGCGGGTGCGGCCGTCGATGCGCATGCCGATGCCGGCTACCCGGCACTTGCCCGTCATCACGCGCGGCTGGATGCGCAATTCCTTCAGGCATTCGGCGGCCGATTCGCGGTCGAACAGCGAAGGGGTGGCGGGAATCAGGATGGCGTCGGCGTACAACGCCACCTTCATCAGGCCGATACCCTGGAAGCCGCCGGGGGTGTCCAGCACCACGTGCCTGACGCCGGCGGGGGGGCGGGCGAAGTTGCGCTCGTCGATGGTCCAGCCGTGGATTTTCGGCCGCGTCTCCGGGCGCAGCGAAAGCCAGAGCCGCGAAGACTGCTGACGATCGACATCGCCCAGCATCACGTCCAGGCCCTGCATCGCCAGGTAGCACGCGAGATGGGTGGCGAGCGTCGACTTGCCCGACCCACCCTTGCGATTGACGACCGCGATCACTGCCATGCGAGACCTCGACGAACCGGCCGTCACGACACTGCTGCCCAGACGCGCCCGTATGTAAATCGTACACAGAGACCCTCAGATTACCCATAGCTTTGGGCGAATGTCCAGGCATTTCAGATATTTGGCGCATAAATGTGGAATGTGCCCGAACAGACGACGCTAAGTCGCTACAGGCACATGACGCCCGCCTTCCAAAATCGGGTGGTGCAGTGCGGGAAATCCCCGGCGGTTTGCTCGTCATACGCGCCGAAAGAGACCTTTTGCACCGCTGACTGGCATTTGGACGCTTCATCCGCATTTTTAGCGGTGAAGAATGCCCCAAAACAGCTACCTTTGTTGCGTATTTCGTGTTGCCCTGCGCCCATAGCCTAGGGCTATGCCTTCGACAAGATATTTCAATTTGCCCTGGATTGCGGATTTTCTTAAACTGGGGTCGCTGTCAAACAACCATGCTGTCCTACCCCAGCCAGCAAGCAGGCATCGACAGCCCTTAAGCAACCCCCGAGGCAACCATGCCGCGGAGCAACATAGAAGAGGTAAGAACCATGAGCATCATCAACACCGCAATCAAGCCGTTCAAAGCCACCGCCTACCACGGCGGCAAGTTCGTCGACGTCACCGAAGCTTCCCTTAAGGGCAAGTGGGCCGTGGTCGTGTTCTACCCTGCCGACTTCACCTTCGTCTGCCCCACCGAGCTGGGCGACCTCGCCGACCACTACGCGCAGTTCAAAAAGCTGGGCGTCGAGGTGTACTCCGTTTCGACCGACACCCACTTCACCCACAAGGCCTGGCACGACACCTCGGACACGATCAAGAAGATCGAGTATCCGATGGTCGGCGACCCCACCGGCGCCCTGACCCGCAACTTCGACGTGATGATCGAGGAAGAAGGCCTGGCCCTGCGCGGCACCTTCGTGATCAACCCCGAAGGCATCATCAAGATCGCCGAAGTGCATGACCTGGGCATCGGCCGTTCCGCCACCGAGCTGCTGCGCAAGGTGCAAGCCGCCCAGTACGTCGCCACGCACGACGGCGAAGTCTGCCCGGCCTCCTGGCAGCCCGGCAGCGAGACCTTGACCCCCTCGCTGGATCTGGTCGGCAAGATCTAAGCGTTGCAAGCGCGCGGGGTTGTTAACCCGCGCAGCCCCGGTGCGGCGCTTGCCGCACCGGCGGCCTTCCCCAACACGGACTCTGTTTTTCACGAACGCCTGCCCGGTGGTCGCGGCTGTGCTCGCCTCCTCCCTTAAAAAAGAACAGGTTTTTTCGCAAAAAAACTTTTAGGCTTTCCTGAAAAGCACGGACCACGCAAGGAGTACAAAAATGCTCGACACCAATCTGAAGAACCAGCTCAAGGCCTACCTGGAAAAGGTGACGCACCCGATCGAGCTCGAATCCTGGCTGGGCGAAGACGCCAAGTCGAAGGAGATGGGCGAACTGCTGCGCGAGATCGTCGAACTCTCCGACCGCATTCGTTTGACCACCATCCCCGAGACGGCCGGCGAACGCGTGCCGGCCTTCACGGTAAACCGCATCGGCTCCGACATGGGCATCCGCTTCGCCGGCATTCCCATGGGCCACGAGTTCACCTCGCTGGTGCTGGCGCTGCTGCAGGCCGGCGGCCACCCGCCGAAGATCGATGCCGACACCATCGCGCAAATCCAGGCGCTGGACGGCGAGTACAACTTCGAGACCTACATCTCGCTGACCTGCCAGAACTGCCCGGAGGTGGTGCAGTCGCTCAACCTGATGGCGGTGCTGAACCCGAAGATCAGGCACACGATGATCGACGGCGCGCTGTTCCAGGACGAGGTGAACGAGAAGAAGATCATGGCGGTGCCCACCGTGATGCTCAACGGCGTGGAATTCGGCCAGGGGCGGATGGACGTGAACCAGATCCTCGCCAAGCTCGACACCGGCGCGCCCGCGCGGGCGGCGGCGAAAGTGAGCGAGAAGGCGCCCTTCGACATGCTCATCATCGGCGGCGGCCCGGCCGGCGCTGCGGCGGCAATCTACGCGGCACGCAAGGGCATCCGCACTGGCGTGCTGGCCGAGCGCTTCGGCGGCCAGCTGCTCGACACCATGGGCATCGAGAACTTCATTTCGGTGAAAGAGACTGAAGGCCCGCGCCTGGCCGGCGAACTGGAGCAGCATGTGCGCAGCTATGAGGTGGACGTGATGCACGGCCTTCGCGCCGAGGGATTGACCGCGCTGCCGGGTGAACTGGTCGAGGTGAAACTCGCCGGCGGCGCGGTTGCCCGCGCCAAGGCCGTGGTGCTCGCCACCGGCGCTCGCTGGCGCGAACTCAACGTGCCGGGCGAGCGCGAGCATCGCGGCCGCGGCGTGGCCTACTGCCCGCACTGCGACGGCCCTCTTTTCAAGGGCAAACGCGTCGCGGTGGTAGGCGGCGGCAACTCCGGCGTGGAAGCGGCGATCGACCTGGCGAACATCGTTTCGCACGTCACGCTGATCGAGTTCGACAAGGTGCTGCGCGCCGACGCGGTGCTGCAAAAGAAATTGCTGAGCCTGCCGAACGTGAAGGTGATCACCAGCGCGAAGACCACGGAAGTGACGGGCGCCGAGGGCAAGGTGAACGGCCTAAAGTACGAAGACCGCGAGGGCGGAGCCACGCATCTGGTCGAACTCGAAGGCGTGTTCGTGCAGATAGGCCTGCTGCCCAACACCGACTGGCTCAAGGGCACGGTCAATCTGTCGAAGCACGGCGAGATCGAGGTCGATGCGCGCGGCCAGACTTCGCTGCCGGGCGTGTTCGCGGCGGGGGATGTGACCACGGTACCGTTCAAGCAGATCGTGGTGGCGATGGGCGAGGGGTCGAAGGCGGCGCTGGGGGCTTTTGACTATTTGATTCGCAGCAGCGTGCCCGCATAACCACCGCTTGGTACGTCTCTCCCTTTCAAGGGGAGATATCTGCTAAAACCCGGAGGGGGATGGGGTTGAGCGGGATAGAACGACCGTTGGTTGCATAACCCCGCCCCCACCCTGCCCCTCTCCTTGAAGGGGAGGAGACCCGGCGCTGGACATTGCCCCTGTTCGTCGCACTATTTCCCTCCGGAGTATCATCACCGCATGAGCAAATTCAACCTCTCCCCGCCCTCGTCCGCGCAGCGCGCGACCTTGATCGCCGGCCTCTCCGAAGAGGAAAAGGAAGTGCTGCTGGAGCACGGCACCGAAGCGCCGTTTTGCGGCTTTTTCCTCGACAACAAGAAGACCGGCGTCTACACCTGCCGTCTGTGCGGGCTGCCGCTGTTTGCCTCCGACGCCAAGTTCGAGTCCGGCACCGGCTGGCCGAGCTTTTTCAAGCCTTACGACGAGACGCACGTGAAGACCATCGTCGACAAGAGCTACGGCATGGTGCGCACCGAGATCGTCTGCGCGCGCTGCGACAGCCATCTCGGCCACGTCTTCCCCGACGGCCCGCCGCCGACGGGCGAACGCCATTGCCTGAACTCGGTGTCGCTGGGATTCACCGAAAAGGGTGGGGCGCTGCCCGACCTGCTGGGGCGCGGCGCGCCGGAAGGCCAGCCGGATCAGTGATCAGCCTGGCAGCGTAGTCGTAGCGGTTTTGCCGTAAAAATATAGTTTCGAACACTCGCGGCCACCAGCGCGAGATAAAAACCAGAACATCAGCCCGGCCACCGGCCGGGCTGATGAGGAGACAAGAATGACGCAAATTTCTTTTCCGCTCGCCCGCGGCTTTCTTGCCGCGCTACTCGGTACGGCAGCATTTGCCCTTGGCGGCTGCGCCGTACAGGGCGACCCGGCCGTGGGCGGCCCGCTGCAGCCCATTGTGCTGGCCTCGCAAGGCAGCTTTTTTATCGGCGGGCGCGACATCAAGTCGGATACGCTCTCCACCCTCCCGGCCTACGCCGCCAGCGGCACCGTGACGGTGGAGCAGATGTACGTGCACTACCAGGTGCCGGCCACGCGCAGCGGTGCGCCCATCACCATGATCCACGGCTGCTGCCTGACCGGCAAGACCTGGGAGACCACGCCGGACGGGCGCATGGGCTGGGATGAATATTTCGTGCGCCGCGGCTTTCCCGTCTATGTGATCGACCAGGTGTCGCGCGGCCGCTCGGCGGCCAATGCGACGGCCATCGACGCGGTAAAAATGGGCAAGGCCGGCGCCGCCGAGCTGCCGCCGGTATTCGCCGCCGGGCATGAGGGCGCGTGGGCAATCTTCCGCTTCGGCACCGAGTACCCGAAGGTGAACGAGGGCCTGCAGTTTCCGCTCGAGGCGCAGGAGGAATTCTGGAAGCAGATGGTGCCCGACTGGATCGCCGCGCTGCCCACGCCCAACCCCACGGTGCCCGCGCTCTCGGCGCTGGCGCAGCGCCTGAAGGGCACGGTGCTGATGAGCCATTCGCAATCCGGCATCTACCCCTTCCAGACCGCAGCGCTTTCCAACACCGGCATCGCGGCGATTGTTTCCATCGAGCCGGGCGCCTGCCCCGACGCGAAGGGGGACCTGGCGCCGTATCTCAAGGTGCCGATCATGATTCTCTGGGGCGACTACGTCGACACTTCGCCGCGCTGGTCGCCGCGCCTGAAGGGCTGCCGCGAGTTCACTCAGGCGGCCAACAAGCTGGGCGGCAAGGTGACGCACTACGTGTTGCCGGAGCACGGCATCAACGGCAACTCGCACATGCTGATGCAGGACAAGAACAACCTGCAGATCGCGGAGATGGTGGCGGACTGGATTGGGAAGAATGCGCTGATGAAGTAAGCGCAGGGCGGGCGCGGGCCTGCGAGCCCGGGCCTATTTCTTCCGGAAAATGATCACGTGTTGCCACGGCAGGCCTTCTGCCGTGCGCTCCCACACCAGGGGCTGCGCCGCGGCTTCGCGCTTGACCTGTACTTCGGTCATCTTGTGCAGGGCCTTGATCGGCACGCGCTCGTCTTCGGCGCGGTATTCGACGAACACGACGCGGCCGCCGGGCTTGAGCGCGCGAACGATGCTGGCGAGTACCTCGGCGGGGTAGGCGAGTTCGTGATAGACATCGACCATGATGGCGAGGTCGATGGAGGCCGGCGGGAGCTTCACATCCATTTCGCCGCCGAGTATCGGCTTGATGTTGCTCAAGCCCGGCTGTTTCGCCAGGGTCTTGAGTATTTGCACCATCTCGGGCTGCACGTCGACGGCGTAGACGGTGCCTTGCGCGCCGACGACGGCGGCGATGCGGCGCGACATGTAGCCCGTGCCGGCGCCGATGTCGGCGATGGCCATACCGGCCTTCAAGGGCAGCTCGCGCAGCAGGAGGTCGGTGCGCTCTTCCTTTTCGCGCTCGTCGCGTTCCAGCCAAGTGGCGCCTTGCCAGCCCATGGCCTGGGCGATTTCGCGGCCCATGTAGACCTTGCCGATGCCGTCCCGGGTGGCGGGAATCTGGACATAGGGGACTACCGCTTGCGCGAGCGCGAAGGTGGCGCAGCAGAGGTGTAGCAGCGCCGCGAGAACGGCGACGCGGCGCATGCGCGTCAAGCGGGTCGATTGCATTTATTTGGGCGGCGCGTAGGGAGCGAGGCTGCCCTGGTATTGCAGGCGCTTGGCCTCGACCCAGCCGAGGTAGGATTTGAGCGAACCCGGGTTGAGGTACATGACGCTGATGTAGCCGTGGAATTCGGCGTAACCGGCAAGGCGGTCGTTGGGAATGACGAACACGTTGTTGTCGCGGCAGGCGGGGCCGGGCGCGGTGTGGAAGTAGAGGCGGCCGGCGCCGCCGACGATGTACGAGGAAGGCGGCGAGAAGGCCGGTGCTTCTGCCTCCGCCTGCTTGGCGAGGGCGGCGCAATCGGCGGCGTGTGCGAGCGGGGTGATGCAGGCCGCGCAGATCAGGGCGAGCGCGGTGCGGCCATGCAATTTCATTTGGTTTCTCCGGTGCCGGCGTTGCCTGGCTGTTTGTTGGCGGCGCGAAGCAGCTTGGCGGCGCGCCCGGGCGAGGAGCAGTACTTCGCTACTTCGCGGACCATGTGGGTGCAATATTCGGCGCCGGTCTCGTCCAGCGCGGCGCAGGTTTTGGCTTCCCAGAGGGCGCCGTCGAGGATGTTGCCGTAGTCGGGCACGCCTTCGCAGAAGGAGGCGACCGGCTGGCTGGGCTGCAGGCAGGCGCCCAGCACCACGCTGTTGCGGATGGAGCCGCCGATGGAGTGGCCCTCGGGTGTTTTGAGGCGCTCGGCGGCGCGGTCGAAGCACAGCACTTCACTCATGTTGGCGCCGGCCTTGCGCGCTTCGGCGGCGGCGGCCTGGGTTTCGCGGAAGAAATCGGTGGCCTGGTGTTTGAAAAACCAGTAGCCGCCGCCGACGACGGCGATGGCGACTGCGAACAGGCCGCCGAAGATGATCAGCAGGACTTTCTTGTTGTTCGATTTTTCCGGCATGGTCGGGCCTCTCGCGGGCGCTGGTGGGCGGTTGGATGCAGTGTGCCGAAAACCCGGCGCGGGGGCAATCGGTGCTTGGTATTGGCGGGTGGCCGCGGGAATTTTTACCTGCCGGCGCCGGCGCGGATAATATGCGGCAGGACACCGGGCAAGACCTCAAGGAAAACACATGCGATTTGCCATCACCGCGACCGACCGCTACCTGGGCGTGCTGGATACGCTGGTTCAGGCCGGCTGGGCGCCGGTGAAGTTGTTCACGCCGCCAGTGGACGGGCGGGTGCACCGGAACCGCGCCGTAATCGAGTCGGCGCAGCGGCTGGGCATGCAGATCCAGTTGTCGCCGATGACCGCGGATGACCTGGCGGCGCTGGGGGCACAGGGGTGCGAGGCGCTGGTGGTGGCAAGCTACAACTGGAAGATTCCGGACTGGCGGCCGGCGCTGAAGTATGCGATCAACCTGCATGCCTCACCGTTGCCGGAGGCGCGCGGGCCTTACCCGGCGGTGCAGGCGCTGCTGGAGGGGCGCCGTTCCTGGGCGGTGAGTTGCCACAAGCTGGAGGCTTCGTTCGATAGCGGGGACCTGCTGGCGCAGGAGAGTTTCGCGCTGGACGATGCGGACAGCCACGAGAGCTTGGACCTGAAGATACAGATGGCGGCCAAGCGCCTGGCGGGGCGGGTGGCGGGCGACTTGCCTGCGCTATGGAACAGCGCGCGGGCGCAAGGGACGGGCAGCTACTGGAAGCACTGGCGGGCGGAGGACCGCAAGCTGGATTTTTCGCGCAGTGTCGATGAGGTGCTGCGCCAGGTGCGGGCCTTCGGCTTGATCGAGTGCACGGCGAGCGTCAACGGCGTGGACATTTTCGTACGCCGCGCGGTGGGCTGGACGGAGTCGCACAACGCTGCGCCGGGGGCGATGGTGCATGGCGACGGCGCCGCGATGGTGGTGGCGGCGCGCGACGGTTATATCGGGATTGTCGAGTGGAGCTTGCTGGACCCGGATGCGGTGACCGGGAACCGCCCGCGCGGCTAGGCGCCTGCGCGGGCGTGCTGGCATTGAACCGCCTTAGCCCATCGTCGGCATGTGCAGCGAGGAGGTGGTGGCCACTTCGCTGGTGGTCCAGCGGGTGGTGATAACCTTCGGGCGGGTGTAGAAGCGCACGCCGTCCATGCCGTGCACGCTGTAGTCGCCGAAGATCGATTGCTTCCAGCCGCCGAAGGAGAAAAAGGCCATCGGCACCGGAATCGGCACGTTGACGCCGACCATGCCGACTTCGATTTCGTTTTCGAACTTGCGCGCGGCGCCGCCGGATGCCGTGAAGATGGCGGTGCCGTTGGCGAAGGGGCATTCGTTGATCATCTTGATGGCGTCGGCCAGGGTATCGACGCGCAGCACGGAGAGCACCGGGCCGAAGATTTCTTCCTTGTAGATCGTCATGTCGGTCTTGACGTTGTCGAACAGGGTGGCGCCGAGGTAGAAGCCGTTTTCATAGCCGGCCACTTTCAGGCCGCGGCCGTCCATCACCATGGTGGCGCCTTCGGCCTCGCCCTTGTCGATGTAGCCCTTGACCTTGTCGCGGTGCGCCTTGGTGACCAGCGGGCCCATTTCGACGCCCTTTTTGTCGCCGGGGCCGACTTCGATTTTCTTCGCCTTCTCGATGACCTTGGCGACGAGGGCGTCGCCGATGCCACCGACGGCAACCACTACCGAGATGGCCATGCAGCGCTCGCCGGCGGAGCCGTACCCGGCGCCGACGAGTGCATCGGCGGTGAATTCGAGGTCGGCATCCGGCAGGACGACGGCGTGGTTTTTCGCGCCGCCGAGGGCCTGCACGCGCTTGCCGCCCTTGGCGCAGGTTTCATAGATGTATTGGGCGATCGGCGTCGAACCCACGAAGGAGACGGCTTTCACGTCCGGGTGGGTGATCAGCTGGTCCACCGCTTCCTTGTCGCCATGGACGACGTTGAACACGCCGTCGGGCAGGCCGGCCTGCTTGAACAGTTCGGCCATTTTCATCGAGCAGGAGGGCACCTTTTCGCTGGGCTTCAAGACGAAGGTATTGCCGGTGGCAATCGACACCGGGAACATCCACAGCGGCACCATGGCCGGGAAGTTGAACGGGGTGATGCCGAAGCACACGCCGAGGGGCTGGCTCCGGGTGTGGGCATCGACGCCGGTGCCGACGTTTTCCGAATGCTCGCCCTTTTGCAGGTGCGGGATGCCGCAGGCGAATTCGATCACTTCGATGCCGCGGGTGACCGAGCCGACGGCGTCGGGCAGGGTCTTGCCGTGCTCTTCGCTGGCGAGACGGGCGAGTTCGTTGGTGTTTTCCTGCATCAGCGTGAGGAACTTCTGCATCACGCGGGCGCGGCGCAGCGGCGGGGTGTCGCGCCAGGAGGGGAAGGCGGCTTTCGCGGCCTGCACGGCGGTGTCGATATCTTTCGCGTTGGCGAAGGGCACCTGCTTGGTCACCTGGCCGGTGGCGGGGTTGGTGACTTCGCCGGAGCGGGTGGTGGTGCCGGTGGTTTTTTCGCCCTTGATCCAGTAAGAGACCTGGGCGATGGAGGAAAGGGCTTTGTCTACGGGTTTGTTCATGGAGGGCTCCGGAAAATGGGCGGGAAAGCCTGGGTATCGTTCCGCCCCCGCGGCGGCGCGGAACGGAAAAATCGGGCGCTTGCTGGTAGCCTGCCGGGGACGTGTACTTGAAGCGCCGGCGGCAGCCTGCCCATAAATGTCCGGACAGGTTCGAGAGCGCCATTTTAGCCAAAAACCGGGCGGCCCGTGCGCCGCGGGCGGTTATTCGCCGCATGGAGGGATACGCATGGGCAGCACCGGACGGCGGGGGGTGGGTACAATCGCGCGGTTTGGCCCAAGAAGATAACGAGACAATGCTTTCCGCCTATTCGTCGCCCCGCTATACCCGCACCGCGATCGTGCTGCACTGGCTGATCGCCCTGCTGATGCTGTGCGGCTTTTGCCTCGGTCTTTACATGACCGGACTGAAGTTCAGTCCGCTCAAGCTTTCGCTTTACTCGTATCACAAGTGGATCGGCGTGACGGTGTTCAGCTTGGCGCTGTTGCGCCTGCTCTGGCGCCTGACGCACAAGCCGCCGCCGCTGCCGCCGCGCATGGCCGCGTGGCAGCGCAACGCGGCCGGGGCGCTGCATGCGCTGCTTTACCTGCTGATGCTGTGCATTCCCCTGAGCGGCTGGCTGTATTCCTCAGCGGCCGGGGTGCCGACGGTGCCTTTCGGCATCTCCGCGCTGCAACTGCCCGACCTTCTGGAACGTAACAAGGAAATGGCGGACAGCCTGCACTTCGTGCATGTGACGCTGAATTACTCGCTGGCGACACTGGTGGTGCTGCATGTGGCGGCAGCGTTCAAGCACCATTTTCTAGACCGGGATGGCTTGCTGGCGCGCATGAACCCTTTTTGACGGATGGCATGATGAAAACGATTTCGCGTTGTTACACTGCCGGACTGCTATTGCTGCTGGGTAGCGCGGCCCACGCGCAGGTCGTGGACTTGGGCAAGAGCCAGATCACCTTCGGCTTCAAGCAGGAAAACGTGCCGGGCGAGGGCAAGTTCCGCAAGTTCACCGCGCAAATCAGCTTCGATGCAGCCAGGCCGGAGGCCACCAAGGCGAACGTGGAGGTGGACGTGACCAGCGTGGACTTCGGCGATGCGGGGTGGAACAACGATATCCAGTCGGAATCGTGGTTCAACACCGCGAAGTTTCCGAAGTCGACCTTCGTCATCAGCGGGCCGGCAAAGGCGATCAGCGGGCATTTCGAGGCGCCGGCCAAATTCACCCTCAAGGGGGTGACGCGCGATGTCACGGCGAGCTTTACGGCCAAGCCGGATGCGGGCGGCACGCTGATCGAGGGCTCGGTGCCGGTCAAACGCAACGACTACAAAATGGGAGAAGGGCCGTGGTCCGATACCAGCGTGGTGGCAAATGAGGTGGCGGTGCGTTTCAAGGTGTATGTGAAAAAGTAATGGTCGTTGCGGCAAACCAAAAACATATAACGGAGACAAACATGAGCGGACTGAAAGCAGCAAGCGGCGCGCTCGCGCTGCTGTGCGCGGGCGCGGCGGGCGCGGCGCCGGCGGTGTATGAGATCGAGAATGCGCACACCTTCCCCAAGTTCGAGGTGAGCCACAACGGTTTCTCGAACCACACCGGCATTTTCACCAAGACCAGCGGCAAGATCACCTACGACCGCGAGGCGAAGAGCGGCAGCATGGAAGTGACGGTGGATACGGCGGAGATTTCGACCGGCATCGCGCCGATGGAAAAATTCCTCAAGTCGAAGGAGTTTTTCAACATCGAGCAGTATCCGACCATGAGCTACAAGGGCATGCGCTTTCGCTTCGAGGGCGATAAGCTGGTGGCCATCGAGGGGGAACTGACGCTGCTGGGCGTAACAAGGCCGCTGACGCTGAACGTGGTCAACTTCGTCTGCGGGCCGCATCCGCGCACCAAGAAGGAAGAGTGCGGCGCCAACGCGGTGGGCGAACTGAAGCGCTCGGACTACGGCATGAAGGCATTCCTGCCGCTGATCGGCGACGACATCAAGCTGTCGATCCAGACCGAGGCGTATAAGCTGTAGGCGCTGAGGCGACCTGGCTGCAGGCGCTGGCGGGTCGGCCTAGCGGGACCTGGCGTTGGCGGCGAGGAAAATGCCGCCGAGCAGCAGCGCCATGCCGATGAATTTCACTACGCCGATGCTCTCGTCGAACAGCAGCCAGGCAAGTGCGGAAGAGCCGATCGGCTCGCCCAGCACGGCCACCGCGATCACGGTGGCCGGAAAATACTTGAGCGCGTAATTCACCGCGCCGTGGCCCAGCAGTTGCGGGCCGAGGGCCAGCGCGCCCAGCAACAGCCAGCCGGCGGTGCCGTAGCCGTGCAGTTGCGCGCCGGCGACAATCGCCGCGGCCATCAGGCAGACGGCGGCGCTGGCGTAGACGATGCTGATGTAGGGCAGCAGGCCCACGCTTGAGCGCAGCTTGCGGCCGATCAGCAGATAGCCGCAAATGGAAAGCGAGCCGAGTATCGCCAGGCCGTTGCCCAGCGCCGGGCGCGAGGCGGATTCCGCGCTTTGGTCGGCCATGAAAATCGCGACGCTGCCGATCAGCGCCAGGGCGACGGCCAGCGACAGGCGCAGCGAGAGGCGCTCGTGCAGGAACGTCCAAGCGAACAGGGCCAGCCAGATCGGGTTGGTGGTGACCAGGACCACGCTGGAGGCGACGGTGGTGTATTCGAGCGAGACGATCCAGCTGGCGAAATGCACGCCGAGAAAAGCGCCGGAGGCCAGGGCAAGAGCCCATTGCGCCGGCTGGAGGGCACGCAATTGACCACGGCATTTCATCAGCGCCACCGGCGCCAGCCAGAGCGCGGCGAGGGTCAGGCGCCAGGCGGCGATCGACAGCGAGGGCACGCCCTGGGCGTGCGCATAGCGGATCAATATCGCGGCGGTGGAGACGATCAGCACGCCGATGGCGAGCACGGCGTAGGCGCGCGCGGGCGGCGCGGGGGTGGGAAGGGTTTGAGTCTCGGACACTGAATATTTGTAGGCAACGGCGCCGCGCCTGCTCGCGGCGGCGCCTATGGTACGCGCAAAAGCGGCGGGGCCTTGAGCGCGGACGCAAAAAGAAAAAGCCGGGCTGCCCCGGCTTTTTTCATTCCGCGATTTGGCTCAGGCGCCGGGCTTGACGCCGGTGATGGCCTCGATCTTCGGCGCCAGGTTGTCGGCATCGTCCTTCGAGGCCAGGCCGGGAATGCGCACTTCATAACTGCGCTTGCCGGCATCGACCCCCGGATAGATCTGTGCCGGATAGCCGGCGGCGCGCAGGTCCGAATAGGCCTTGATCGCGGCGTTCTGGTCCGCGCTTTTCATCGCGGTGAACTTGAACTTGCCGCCCTTGCGCGCGGCGCCCTGGCCGGCGGCGATTTCGGTTTCCAGCGCCCATTGCTTCAACTGGTCTTCGCCGACAGCGGCCAGTTGCGGCTCGGGCTTGGAACGATCAGCCTTGCCATCCGCCGTTTTCGGCGCGATGTAGAACTGCAGGGGCTGGGCAATGTCGACTACCGGGTCCTGCTCGCGCTGCACGGCGATGTGGCCTTCGATCAGGCAGACCACATCGCGGTCACCGGCCGACTTGCCCCAGAGGTCGGTGCCGCGCACGCCTGCTGTGAGGGTGGCGATGCGGATGTTGACGTCGCGCTTCGAGTTGAGCTTGTTGGCGGCGTCGGTGGTGAAGCGGAAGGCGCCGCGCGCCACATCCAGCGCGGCCGAAAGAAAGGTCTGCTTGTTTTGTTTGCTTTGCTCCAGCTTGTCGAGCGAAAGCATGGCGTTTTCGCCCAGCTTGACGGTGCTGCCTTCGGCCAGGCGCAGCAGCAGGCGCGAGTTCTGCCCGGTGCTGATCTTGTCGGCGGCATTGAGCTGCATGCCGGGTGCGAGGGGCTGTTTGGCGCCGGCGCGCTCGACCCAGGCGGGCATTTGCACGCCCTCGACGACGGCGGTGGGCGCGGCCAATGCGGTAGTACACGGGCTGATACATAAGGCCAGCGCGATGCCGGCGGCGATTCGCTTGATCTGCATTTCCACTCCCCTTGTGTGTTTGCTCAAGTCGATATACGAAGCGATTGCGATCCGTGGATGATCCGTATGTTGGACATTGTGCGAAAAATCACATTCCCCGCCACATTGTAGGTCAGGCGGCCTCCCGGGGATGTGTAAACCCGGCAAACCGGCCCGAAATGCCCCTGCCCTATATAATTTGGGACTTTGCTACCTATTTTTGCAGCCCGCCGCCTTCATTGGCGCGGGCGGAGCGTCCATGGAAGAGAAATACAATCCCACCGAGGTCGAAAAGCGCGCGCAGTTGCACTGGAATGCGATCGACGCCTACCTCGCGGTCGAGCACGCCAAAAACAAGGACGGGATCGAAAAGCCGAAGTACTACGCCTGCTCCATGCTGCCCTACCCCTCGGGCAAGCTGCACATGGGCCACGTGCGCAACTACACCATCAACGACGTGATGTACCGCCACCTGCGGATGAACGGCTACAACGTGCTGATGCCGATGGGCTGGGACGCCTTCGGCCTGCCGGCGGAAAACGCGGCGATGAAGAACAAGGTCGCGCCGGCGCAATGGACCTACGACAACATCGCCTACATGAAAAAGCAGATGCAGGCGATGGGCCTGGCGATCGACTGGTCGCGCGAAATGGCCGCCTGCGACCCGAAGTACTACAAGTGGAACCAGTGGCTGTTCATCAAGATGCTGGAAAAGGGCATCGCCTACCGCAAGACCCAGGTGGTGAACTGGGACCCGGTGGACCAGACCGTGCTGGCCAACGAGCAGGTGATCGACGGCCGCGGCTGGCGCACCGGCGCGGTGGTGGAAAAGCGCGAGATCCCCGGCTATTACCTGAAGATCACCGCCTACGCCGAAGAGCTGCTCGACCACACTCTCACGCAGTTGCCCGGCTGGCCGGAGCGCGTGCGCCTGATGCAGGAAAACTGGATCGGCAAGAGCGAGGGCGTGCGCTTCGCCTTTCCGCACGACATCCGCGGGCCGGACGAAGAGTTGATCGGCGGCGGGCGCATGTATGTGTTCACCACCCGCCCGGACACCATCATGGGCGTGACCTTCTGCGCCGTGGCGCCGGAGCATCCGCTGGCCGAATACGCAGCGACAGGCGACGCCAAGGTCGCGGCCTTCATCGAGAAGGCGCGCCAGGGCGGCACCACCGAGGCCGAACTGGCGCTGAAGGAAAAGGAAGGCGTGCCCACCGGGCTCTACGTCACCCACCCCCTGAGCGGCGAGAAGGTCGAAATCTGGGTCGGCAACTACGTGCTGATGAGCTACGGCGACGGCGCCGTGATGGGCGTACCGGCGCACGACGAACGCGACTTCGAATTCGCAAAAAAATACGAGCTGGCGATCAAGCAGGTGGTCGGCGTCGAGGGCAAGACCTACTCCACCGACGCCTGGCAAGAGTGGTATGCCGACAAGCAGTCGGGCAAATGCGTCAACAGCGGCAAGTACGATGGCCTCTCCTTCAAGGCAGCGGTGGACGCGGTGGCCGCCGATCTCGCGGCCAAGGGCCTGGGCGAAAAGAAAACCACCTGGCGCCTGCGCGACTGGGGCGTCTCGCGCCAGCGCTACTGGGGCACGCCGATCCCGATCATCCATTGCGGCGACCACGGCGCGGTGCCGGTGCCGGAAAAGGACCTGCCGGTGGTGCTGCCGGAAGACTGCATCCCCGACGGCTCCGGCAATCCGCTGAACAAGAACGCGGCCTTCCTCAACGTACCCTGCCCGATCTGCGGCAAGCCGTCGAAGCGCGAGACCGATACGATGGACACCTTCGTCGATTCGTCCTGGTACTTCATGCGCTATTGCTCGCCGGGCTCGGACAACGCCATGGTCGATGCGCGCAACGACTACTGGATGCCGATGGACCAGTACATCGGCGGCATCGAGCACGCCGTCATGCACCTGCTGTACGCGC